>JBBJOW010000024.1:0-47558 GCA_037724045.1 Solirubrobacteraceae bacterium | reverse complement strand
CACTACACGCGTTCGGGCGAAGGATCCGGCTTGCGCTCCGGGCGGCGCGCCGGGAACGGGTGACGCTCGGCGAGACGGCCAGGGCCGCGGAAGCGCTCGGGCGACTGTGCCGCGTCCGGGAGCGGGATGCCGCCGGGCTTTGGCGGCTTGGGCGGGTCCTGCAGGCGGTCGTTGCCGCCACCGCCCCCGTCGGAGTCGTCCTCGTCGTCGGGCTCCCACGGCTTCACCGTGTCGGCCCGCAGGAACATCCAGAAGAGCCCGCACGCGAACAACAGGGCTACGAGATGCAGGCCGCCGAACAGCAGCACCAGCTCCTGGTCGGGTGTCATCGAGTGCAGTATTGCCCGCTGGAGCGCATGGTGATGCCAGCCCGGTCCGCCGGCGCACGAAGCTGGCGCCGCTAACATCGGCTGCCGCCATGGCCCAGACGTCAGACACCGCCACTCTCGAACTCGCCGAGCGCACGGAGCAGGGCTCCCGCGCGATGCGCCGCCTGCGCCGCGACGGCAGCGTCCCGGGTGTCATCTACGGGGGCGACGGCGAGCCGGTGCCCTTCGCAGTCAACGCGCAGATCCTGCGCAACACGCTGGTCCACGCGCACGCGGTCCTCGACGTCAAGGTTGGCTCGGGGAGCACGCAGCCCGTCGTGGTGAAGGATCTCCAGCGCCATCCCGTGCGCGGCGACATCATGCACGCGGACCTGCTGCGCATCGACATGAAGATCGCCATCGAGACGGCCGTCGTGGTCGAGCTGCTCGGCGCCGACGAGGCTCCCGGCGTCACCGAGGGCGGCGTTCTCTCCCAGGAGGGCCGCGAGGTCAACATCGAGGCGCTGCCGGGCGACATCCCCGACGTCATCCAGGTCGACGTCTCGCACATGATGATCAACGACACGCTCCTGCTCGAGTCCGTCACCGCCCCGAAGGGCGTCACCTTCGTCGACGACCCGGCGGAGACCGTGATCGCCACGATCACCCCGCCCACGGTTGAGCCGGTCGAGGACGACATCGAGACGGAGACGGAGGTCATCGGCGAGTCCAAGGCCGAGGGCGACACGCAGGACGAGGCCGAGGCCGCCGCCGGCGGCGAGTCCTCCTCGTCTGACGAGTAGCCCGCGGTGAAGAACCCCTTCGGGGGATCGAGCTCGCTTCGCTCGCAAGCGCGGGTGGACTGGCTCATCGTCGGCTTGGGCAACCCCGGGCCCCGGTACGCCAACACGCCGCACAGCGTCGGCTTCGAGGTCGCGCGCGAGCTGATCGAGCGCTGGGGGCTCGGCAAGCCCAAGACGAAGTTCGCCGGTGAGCTGGCCGAAGGCCGCACAACGCCGGGCGGGCCCCGGGTGGCGGTCCTGCTCCCGCAGACGTTCATGAACGAGTCCGGTCGCTCGGCGGGTCCCGCCCGCGGCGCCTACAGGCTCGACCTCGACCGCGTGCTCGCCGTGCACGACGAGATCGACCTGCCCTTCGGCGAGATCCGCTCGCGCCTGGGCGGCGGGCTCGCCGGCCACAACGGCCTGAAGTCCCTCCGCCGCGAGCTCGGCTCCCCGGACTTCCAGCGTGTGCGCATCGGCGTCGGGCGCCCGGACTCCACCGAGCCCGACATCGTCGCCGGCTACGTGCTCGGCAGCTGGCGCCAGCCCGCTTCCGACGTCCGCGACCTCGTCGCGCGCGCCGCCGACGAGGTCGAACGCGTCCTGTCACAAACCGAGCCGGAGTGACAAGTAGGGATCGTGGACGACCTCCGCGATCCCGATGCATTCGCAGCCTTCTACCGCGGGCACAGCGCTGCGGTAGCAGGCTTCTTCCTGCGCCGGACTGCGAACGCGGAGGTCGCGGCTGACCTGACGGCGGAGACCTTCGCCGCCGCTTTCGCGGGCGCTCGGAGGTACGACGCGTCGCGCGGGCCGGTTGTCGCCTGGCTCTACGGCATCGCGCGCCACCAGCTCGCGGCCTACGAACGGCGCGGACGCGTCGAGGACCGCGCGCGGCGCCGCCTCGGCATGGAGCGCCTCGAGCTGACCCCGGCCGCGACCGACCGCTTGGAGAGTGCCGCGACCGCGGCGCTCGCCGCCCTGCCCGCCGACCAGCGGGCACTCGTGCAGGCGCGCGTCATCGACGAGCAGGACTACGCGCGTCTCGCCGCGACCACCGGCGCCTCCGAGCCCGCCGTCCGCCAGCGCGTCTCCCGCGCTCTCGCCCGCCTACGAAAGGAGCTCTCATGAAGTCAGACGACTTCCTCGCCGACCTCGAGGCCCAGCTGCGCAGCGCGCGCTCACCCCGACGGTCGCCCGCCGCCACCTGGCTGATTGCGCCCGCAGTCGCTGCGCTGCTCGCTCTCGTCGTCCTGAGTGGTGGCGGCGCCGACTCGGTCGAACGCGAGATCGGTGCCCCGGCGCCGGATCTCGCCGACGTGCAGGTCGCCGTGTTCAACGGCTCTACGAGGACCGGCCTCGCCGGCGCCGCCGCAGCGCAGCTGCGGCAGGCGGGCTATGACGACGTCACGGTGCTGAACCTCCCGTTCACCGACCTCAACCGCTCAGCGGTGATTCCCGCCGATAGCGGTGCCGATGTCGCCGCCGCAACGGTCGCGGCCGCGCTCGGGCTGGCGGTCGTCCCCAGCGCCTCGCTCGCGGCGGACGCGCGACAGCAGGCGCCGGCGGCCGACGTGCTGGTGCTGCTGGGGGGCGACCGTCCGACGCCCGCCGCCCTGGCCGACGCCGCCGGGTGCGAACTGCGCGCGTTCCCGTCCGAGGGGCGCGAGCACGAGGCGCGCAGCTTCACCGCATCGGACTACGCGACGAATCCGCCGACCAGCGGAGCGCACTTTCCCGAGCCGGCTGCGGACGGCGTCTATTCACCGGGCGCGACGCCGCCGCTCGGCAAGCTCGTGCACTCCCTCGAGCACGGCCGCATCCACTACCAGTATGCGCCCGTCGATGTGACGCCCACCGATGTGAACGCGGTTCCAAACGCGGCTCCAGCACTCCTGTCGGACCTGGCCAGGGAGAGCGACGGCTACCACGTCCTCGTCTACGAGAACACGACCGGCATGACGGCACCGATCGCCGCGACCGCCTGGACGCACTCCCTCACCTGCCCGTCGGCCGGCGACGACCAGATCGCGGCACTGCGTGCCTTCGGTGACGCCTACCTCGACGAGGCTCCAGAACGCGTCCCGTAGCGCCGCGTCGCGGATAAGGCATCCATGCGATGCGCAATCCGCGGCGGGCCGGGCGACCGCGAGCGCGAGGAGCCGCGATCGTAGAGTAGGTCGGGTCCGGCCGCGCTGCTTCAGCGCGGTCGCTGCGCGTGCCCGATGTCGCTGCGACCCCTTCTCCCAAAGCTCTCCGATCACCCCGATGCGGTCGCTCTGCGCGAGCACGGCGGGCGGGCGTTCGTGTCCCTCAGCCTGCGGGCCGCGCTGGTCTCGGCGCTCGCGGACGCGGACCCCGACCGGCCGACCGTGGTGGTCGCGGGGGACGACCGCCACGCGCGTGAGCTGGCCGCGGACGTGCGGGCGTGGCTCAAACCGCGGACCGTGCGCTTCTACCCGAGCCGCGGGGTCACGTACGAGTCCCATCTCACGCCGCCGGCGCACCTGACCGGGCTGCGGGTCGCGGCGCTCGACGCGCTGCAGGAATCGGCTCCGGTGGTCATCGTCAGCGCGGTCGCGCTCAGCGAGAAGGTCCCCGACCCGGCCCTGCGCCCCCACAGCCTGCACATCCGGCAGGGCGACCTGATCGACCTGGGCGAGCTGGGCGCCGAGCTGGTGGCCGCGGGCTACGAGCGTGTCGAGCAGGTCGAGGACCGCGGGCAGTTCGCGATGCGCGGCGGAATCGTCGACGTGTTCCCCGCCACCGAGGAGCGCGCCGTGCGGATCGAGCTCTTCGACATCGAGGTGGAGTCGCTGCGCTACTTCTCGACCTTCACGCAGCGGTCGCTCGGCGACACGGACGCGATCGAGATCGCGCCGGCGGCGGAGCTGGCGGCCGAGCACCGCGAGGTCGCGGAGATGGCGAGCTTCGCGGAGGCAAGCCGAAGGCGCGCCGGTGGCGAGGCCGAAGGCCGAGACCGGAAGCGACCCGACATCGCCGACATCCTGCCGGTCGCCTCCTTCCGCGAGTTCCTGGACCTCGTGCCCGACACCGCGCAGATCCTCATCGCGGCCGAAGAGGATCTCGAGCCGAGCCTGCGCGACCACTGGCAGGACGTCTGCACCGCCTTCCACGACGACGACGCGGGTCATCTCTACGTGCCCCCCGATGGGGTCCTCTCCGTCCTCGACGCCCGGGCGAAGGTCCGGCTGTCGGGCTTGGACAACGATCAGCCACTCGCCTTCCGCGCGCAGGCGGCCGACCTCGCCGCGCGCTCGCTGGCCGCCGCCGAGCCCGAGCTCGAGAAGCTCACGCGCTCCAAGTACACGACCGTCGTCGCCTGGGCCAACCGCGGCACCGGCGAGCGCGCCGCGTACAACCTCGGGCGCCTCAAGGCGCAGTGGGGCGCCGACGCCAAGAGCGACCTGCGCTTCGTCGAAGCGCGGCTACGCGACGGCTTCATCGCCCCGCAGTTCGGCCTCGCGGTCATCCCTGAGCACCGCCTTGTGCACGCACGCCAGCGCGGGCAGGACAGAAACCGATCCCGCCCATCCCGCAGCGGTGCGCGCGGCGCGCTGCGCTCCTTCGCCGACCTGCGCACGGGCGACATCATCGTCCACGAGGACCACGGCCTCGCGCGCTTCGCCGGCTTCGACACCAAGACCGTCGCCGGCGTCACGCGCGACTACCTCAACCTCGAGTACGCGGGCACGGACAAGGTCTTCCTGCCCGTCGACCAGCTGGCGAAGATCAGCCGATACGTCTCCGCGGGGGGCGCCCACCCGCCGCTGTCCAAGCTCGGCGGCACCCGCTGGGAGACGATCAAGTCGCGCGCCCGCCGCGCCGCGCAGGAGCTCGCGGGCGAGCTGCTCAACCTCTACGCCGAGCGCCGCCGCCGCCGCGGTCACGCCTTCGGGCCGGATCCCGAGGAGCTGCTCGAGCTCGAGGCCAGGTGGCCGTACCGCGAGACGCCCGACCAGCGCGAGGCAATCGAGCACGTCAAGACCGACATGGAGTCCGACCGGCCGATGGACCGCCTGATCTGCGGCGACGTCGGCTACGGCAAGACCGAGGTCGCGCTGCGGGCGGCGGTCAAGGCCATGGGGGAGGGCAAGCAGGTGATGGTGCTGGTACCGACCACCATCCTCGCCCAGCAGCACTACGGGACCTTCTCCGAGCGTCTGCGCGACACGGCGTTCGAGATCGAGCACGTCAGCCGCTTCCGGTCCGCCGCCGACCAGCGCGAGGCGATCAAGAAGTTCACCGCCGGCTCGGTCGACTGCCTGATCGGCACGCACCGTCTCCTCTCGCGCGACGTGCGCGCGAAGGACCTCGGCCTGCTCGTCGTCGACGAGGAACAGCGTTTCGGCGTCAGGCAGAAGGACCTGCTGCGCCAGATGAAGCTCAAGGTCGACGTGATCTCCATGAGCGCCACGCCGATCCCGCGCACGCTGCAGATGTCGATGGCGGGCCTGCGCGACATCTCCGTCATCGAGACCCCGCCCGAGGGCCGGCGCCCGATCAAGACCTACGTCGGCGAGTACGACGAGCAGCTCGTCAAGCAGGCGCTCGAGCGCGAGCACGCCCGCGGCGGCCAGGGTTTCTTCCTGCACAACCGCGTCGAGGACATCGACGAGGTCGCCGTGCGCCTGCGCGCGCTCTGCCCGCAGATGCGTTTCATCGTCGGCCACGGCCAGCTCGAGCCCGAGGAGCTCGAGGAGCGCATGCTCGCGTTCCTGCGCGGCGACGCCGACGTGCTCGTCGCCACCACGATCATCGAGTCGGGCATCGACATCCCGCAGGCCAACACGCTGATCGTCGACCGGGCCGACGTCTACGGCCTCAGCCAGCTCTACCAGATCCGCGGGCGAGTCGGCCGCAGCCGCGAGCGCGCCTACGCGTATCTGCTGTACCCGAGCGCGGCCGCGCTGACCGAGGAGGCCGCCAACCGGCTCGCCGCCCTGAGCGACTACACGGAGCTCGGCTCCGGGTTCAAGATCGCCATGCGCGACCTCGAGCTGCGCGGCGCCGGCAGCCTGCTCGGCGACGAGCAGTCCGGCCACGTCGCCGCGCTCGGCTTCGAGCTCTACATGCAGATGCTCGACGAGGCGGTCGCGTCGATGGATGAGGACTCAGACGGCGCTTACGACACCGCGGAGCCGGTCCGCCTCGACGTCAACGTCGACGCGTACGTGCCGAGCGACTACGTCCCCTACGAGCAGGCCAAGGTCGACGTGCACCGCCGGATCGTCGCGGCCCGCGAGGTCGCCGACCTCGAGGAGCTGCGCCGCGAGCTCTCCGACCGCTTCGGCCCGCTGCCCGAGCCGCTCACGAATCTGCTCACCCTTCAGCAGGCCAGGATCAAGCTCGGCCAGGCCGGCGCCACCACCGTCACCTTCCGCCAGGGCCGCCTCGCCGTCACCCCGATCGAGCTCGACTCCGTGCGCGCGAAGAAGTTGCGGGCGCAGATCCCCAGCGCGATGTACGAGGCGGGCAAGTCGCAGTTCTCGGTGCGCGTCCCCGACGAACCGGACAAGCGCTTCCCCGCGGTGGTTGCGGCAGCCGACGCGCTGCTTGCCGTCCAGCGCGAAGCCGCTTGACCTAAAGGTTGTGAAAGACCGGCCCCTGGTCAAACGGGGACCCTCTACCCTCGCCGGTCGACCTTATGATTAGAAACCTCGTTCGAAACACGCTTCTGCTGATACTCGCCGCGGTTGCCGTCGCCGGTTGCGGTGGCGGTGGCGGTGGCGGCATCCCGAGCAACGCCGTCGCCACCGTCGACGGCACCGAGATCACCAAGGAGACCTACGACCACTGGCTCATGATCGCCGCGAAGTCCGGCGGTCAGCCCGACGGCTCGATTCCCGAGCCGCCCGAGTTCACCGACTGCATCGCCGCCAAGCGCGAGACGCTCCCCAAGCCGGCCGAGGGCCAGCCGACCACCACCGACGAGCAGCTCAAGACCCAGTGCGACGCCGAGTACAAGGCGCTGCGCGACCAGGTCCTGCAGCTGCTGATCTCCTTCGAGTGGATCGAGGGCGAGGCGGAGGAGCAGGGCGTGGAGGTCTCCGACGAGGAGGTCCAGAAGCAGTTCGACGAGCAGAAGAAGGCGTCGTTCCCCAAGGACGAGGACTACACCAAGTTCCTCGAGCAGTCCGGGCAGACCGAGGAGGACATCCTCATGCGCGTCCGTCTCGACGTGCTCTCCAACAAGATCCGCGAGAAGGTCACCGAGGGCGATGCCGACGTCACCGACGCCGAGCTGACCGAGTACTACGAGGCCAACAAGGAGCGCTTCGCGCAGCCCGAGAGCCGCGACCTGCTCGTCGTCCTCACCAAGGCCGAGGAGAAGGCCAACGAGGCCAAGCGCCGCATCAACGGCGGCGAGGAGTGGGCGAAGGTCGCCAAGGAGCTGTCCATCGACCCGTCCTCCAAGGCGCAGGGCGGCAAGCTGCTCGCCGTCGCCCAGGGCCAGCAGGAGGCCGCCTTCGACGAGGCGATCTTCTCGGCCAAGACCGGCCAGACGGTCGGTCCGGTCAAGACCCAGTTCGGCTTCTACGTGTTCCGCGTGACCAAGGTCACCGAGGCCACGCAGCAGACGCAGGAGGAGGCGTCGGCCACCATCAAGCAGCTGCTCGCGTCCGAGAAGGAGCAGAAGTCCCTCGACGACTTCGTCAAGAACTTCACGGACAAGTGGCGCGAGAAGACGGAGTGCCGCGAGGGCTACCAGACGACGGACTGCGCCAACGGCCCGAAGCCGACGCCGACGCCGACCACGCCGGCGAACCCGGCCGGTGGCGCAGCGCCGCCCGTGGCGCCCGCGCCCGCCGCGCCTGAGTGAGTGAAGACCCCGCCGCCGCGGTCGCGCGTCTCGACGCGCTGACGCGGCGGCTGCGGGTCGAGTGCCCGTGGGACCGCGAGCAAAACGAGCGGTCCATCGTGCCGCACACGGTCGAGGAGGCCTACGAGCTGGCCGCCGCTGCGCACGAGGGCGACGACGCGAAGCTGCTCGACGAGCTGGGCGACGTGCTCTTCCAGGTCCACTTCCTCGCGCTGCTGCTCGAGGAGCGCGGCGCCGGCACGCTGGCCGCCGTCGCCGACCACGTCCACGCCAAGCTCGTGCGCCGGCATCCGCACGTCTTCTCCGGCGCAGACGCAGACAGCGCCGGCGCGGTGCTGGCCAACTGGGATGCGATCAAGGCGACCGAGCCGGGGCGTGAGCCGGGCGTCTTCGGCGAGGTGCCCGAGAACCTGCCCGGCCTGCTGTACGCGCGCAAGGTGCAGCGCCGCGCGACGAGCGCCGGCTTCGAGGCACCGGAAGCGGCGAAGCTCGCCGACGAGTCGATGGAGGGCATCGGCGACGCGCTGTTCGCCATCGTCGCCCGCTGCAGGGAGTTGAAGGTCGATCCGGAGCTCGCGCTGCGCGCCGCCGCGCACCGCTACCGCGATAGGTTGACACCTCCATGAGCCAGATCGCCGCCGTCCACGCCCGCCAGATCTTCGACTCGCGGGGAAACCCGACGGTCGAGGTCGAGGTGCGGCTCAAATCGGGCTCCAGCGGCCGCGCCGCGGTGCCCTCGGGCGCCTCCACCGGCGAGTTCGAGGCCACCGAGCTGCGCGACGGCGGGGATGCGTGGATGGGCAAGGGCGTCGGTCAGGCGGTGGCCAACGTCAACGGGGAGATCGCGGAGACGGTGAAGGGCCTGGACGCCTACGACCAGTCCGGTCTCGACCGCGCGCTGTGCGACCTCGACGGCACTCCGAACAAGGGCCGGCTGGGCGCGAACGCGATCCTCGGCGTCTCGCTCGCGTCCGCACACGCAGCCGCCGGCGAGGAGGGCCAGCCGCTGTGGCGCTACCTCGGCGGCGAGGCAGCCCGCATCCTGCCCGTGCCGATGATGAACGTCATCAACGGCGGCGCCCACGCCGACAACTCGGTGGACTTCCAGGAGTTCATGGTCGTCCCCGTCGGGGCGCGCTCCTTCACCGAGTGCATGCGCATGGGGACCGAGGTCTTCCACCACCTCAAGGCCTGGCTGCACGATCAGGGCATGGGCGGCGGCGTCGGCGACGAGGGCGGCTTCGCGCCCAACCTGGCCTCCAACGAGGCGGCGCTGGAAGCGCTCGTCGCCGCGATCTCCGCAGCCGGCTATACGCCCGGCGAGCAGATCGCGATCGCCATGGACCCGGCGACCAGCGAGTTGTTCGAGTCTGGCGTGTACGACCTCGCGGAGGAGGGCCGCAAGCTCTCCGCAGACGAGATGGCCGACTACTGGGCCGACGCCGCCGCGCGCTTCCCGATCGTCTCCATCGAGGACGGCATGGACGAGGAGGACTGGGACGGCTGGAAGGCGCTGACCGACCGCATCGGCGACAAGGTGCAGCTCGTCGGCGACGACCTCTTCGTCACCAACACCGAACGGCTCAAGCGCGGCATCGACACCGGCGTGGCCAACTCGATCCTGATCAAGGTCAACCAGATCGGCACGCTCTCGGAGACCCTGGCCGCGATCGACATGGCGCGCGAGGCCGGGTACACCGCGGTCATGTCGCACCGCTCGGGAGAGACGGAGGACACGACCATCGCCGACCTCGCCGTCGCCACCGGCTGCGGGCAGATCAAGACGGGCGCCCCGTCGCGCTCGGACCGCGTCGCGAAGTACAACCAGCTGCTGCGCATCGAGGAGGCGCTCGGCGCCGACGCGGAGTATCCGGGCGCCGGCGTCTTCCGCAGCTGAACATCCATCGGATGCTTTCGCTGCGGCGGGAGGAGTCGGCACGGGGGCAGCGAACGCGGTAGGCGATGGCCACTCGCATCCGCTGGGATCGCGTCGGACGTGTCGCGCTGCTGTGCGTGGCGGCGCTCGTCCTCTACCTCTACATCGGCCCGACGTCGGCCTGGATCTCAACGTTCCACGAGTCGAAGAGGCGCTCGGCGGATCTGGCCGCGCTCAAGCGCGAGAACGAGCGGCTGGTCGCCCGCCGCGACGAGCTCCAGAAGCCCGAGACGCTCGAGCGCATCGCCCGTGAGCTGGGCATGGTCCGGGCCGCCGAGAAGGCCTACGTCGTCAAGGGTCTGCCCGCGGAGTAGCAGTAGCCTCGCGCGGCACCCATGCCGTTCGAGACCGCGCTGCCGCAGTGGGATGAGGGAACGCGCCGGCTGGCCGCCGCACCGGCCGACCAGCGCCGGCTGCTGTACGGGGTGACCGACAAGGTCGTCGGCGAGCTGCGCCGCCGCCTCGGCGGGCCCTTCACCACCGACGAGCTGGCCGAGCTCTACGACGCCGGGACGAGCTGGGTGACCGACGTCGCCGCCGCCGCCGCGCCCGACCACCCGGAGGCCTGGGACGTGCGCACCGTCGGGGACGCCGCCTTCGCCCGCTACCTGCGCGAGGCGACCGACTACGCCGGCGGCCGCCGCCTCACCCGATGAGCGACGGCGCCATCGTTGACGACCCCGAGGGCATCATCAACCGCGGCCATGAGAACACGACGGCGCGCCAGATCGCAAGGCCCAGGGCTGAGCGAGCCCTACCCTCGCGGCATGGCTACGCAGCGACCCAGGCTCCTGCTGGCGATGGCATTCTGCGGCGGAATGGCGAGCCTGGGCGGCGAGATCGCGGCCGCCCGGCTGCTCGCGCCCTACTTCGGGGCGTCGACGATCATCTGGGCCAACACGATCGGCGTGGTGCTCGTCGCGCTGAGCGTCGGGTACTGGTACGGCGGGCGCCTCGCGGACCGCCGGCCCGACATCGAGTCCCTTGCGCGCGTGGTGCTCGCTGCGGCCGCGCTGCTGGCGCTCGTGCCCTTCGTCGCCGACCCGTTCCTGGACGCGGTCATCTCCGCGTTCGACGCGATCGACGCCGGCGCCTTCGTGGGGTCGCTGCTGGCGGTCCTGCTGCTGCTCTCGATTCCGATGCTGCTGCTCGGCACGGTGACGCCGTGGGCGCTGCGGCTGGCCATCGACGACGTCTCCCGCGCCGGCCAGATCGCGGGCCGGCTCTACGCGGTCTCCACGCTCGGCTCGCTGGCCGGCGTCTTCCTCAGTGCGCTCGTCCTGATCCCGCTGATCGGCACGCAGCGGACCTTCATCGCCTTCGGCGCCGTGCTCGCGATCGCCGCCGCGGCGGGCTTGCGCTCGCCGCGCGCGGCGCTCGTGCCGGTGCTGCTGCTCGCCGCCCTCGCCCTGCCCGTCGGGCTGACCAAGGGCGACGCGAACGACGGTGAGCGCGTGATCGCCGAGCAGGAGACCACGTATCAGTACCTGCGTGTGATCGAGGAGGACGGGCGCCGGCGCCTGGAGCTCAACGAGGGCCAGGCCACGCATTCGGTGTACGAGCCCGACACGGTCCTCACCGGCGGGGTCTGGGACGGCTACCTCGTGCTGCCCCAGACCGTCCTGGACGACTCGCCGGCGAGCGTGGCCATGCTCGGCAACGCCGCCGGCACCGTGTCGCGTGCCTACGGGCGCCACCACCCCGAGAGCCGCATCGACGGGGTCGAGCTCGACGGCGACGTGACCACGGTCGGTCGCGAGCTCTTCGAGCTCGACAGCAACCCGCGCCTGACCACCTACGAGGAGGACGCGCGACCGTTCCTGCGGCGCACCGACGAGCGTTACGACGCGATCTTCGTCGACGCCTACCGGCAGCCCTACATCCCGTTCTACCTGGCGACGACCGAGTTCTTCGAGCTGGTCCGCGACCGGCTCGAGCCGGGTGGCGCGGTGGTGCTCAACGTCGGCCACCCGCCGGGTCAGGACGCGCTCGAGCGCACGCTCACCCAGACGATCGAGACCGCGTTCCCGTACGTGCGCAGATGGGCGATCGAGGACGAGAACACGCTGCTGGTCGCGTCGGAGACCGAGCCGACCGCAGAGCGCCTGGAGGCGGCGGACATCGGCGTGGAGGGCGAGCTCGACGAGCTGCAGGGCCGGGCGGTCGTCGAGCTCGGCGCTCCGCTGAGCGGCGGCAGCGTCTACACGGACGACCGCGCGCCGGTGGAGTGGCTGATCGATGCGTCGATCCTGCGCTTCGCCACCGGCGAAGACGTCGACTGAGCCCGTGGCGGCGCGGTGGGGATGGGTCGCCGCTGCGATTTCGGCCGCGGCGGTCGCCTACCTCGGGACCCTGCTGCTGGCGCCCTCCGGCGATCAGCTGCTGCCGGTCGCCGACGTGGACGCCGCCGACGTGTTCAGCGCCGCGCAGATCGAGCGGGGCGCCGGCTACCGAGGGCCGCAGACGCTCATCGGGCTCGGGTCGCTCGTCGCGCAGCTGATCGTGCTGGCGGTGCTGGTCGCACGCCCGCCCGGGTGGCTGCTCAGACTGCGCCGGCCGCTGCTGGGCGCCGCGCTGGCCGGGGCGGCGCTGTCGGTCGTGCTCCTGATCGCGGGAATGCCTTTCGCGGCGGCGCTGCGCGTGCGCGCCCAGGACGTCGGCCTGAGCACGCAGAGCTGGGGTGGGTGGGCGTACGACCAGTTGCTCGCGGCCGGGATCGGCGCGGCGTTCGCGGCGGTGCTCGCCGTGGTGGTGCTCGCGCTGGTGCGGCGCCTTCCACGCGGCTGGTGGATCCCGGGAGCGGGGTTCGTCGTGGTCGCCGCCGTGGCGCTGACCTTCGCGACCCCGGTCGCGCTGGACCCGCTGTTCAACCGCTTCGAGCCGCTCGAGGCGGGGGCGCTGCGCGACGACACGCTCGAACTGGCCCGCGCTGCCGGCCTGCGCGTGGAGCGCATCGAAGTCATGGACGCCAGCCGCCGCACGACCGCCGCCAACGCCTACGTCACCGGGCTCGGCGCAACGAAGAAGATCGTCATCTACGACAACCTGCTGGAGGACTTCCCGCGCCGCGAGGCCCGCTCGGTCCTCGCGCATGAGCTCGCTCACGAGCGCTACGACGACGTGCCGCGCGGACTGCTCTACGTGGCGCTTGTGGCGCCCTTCGGGGTGCTCGCCATCGCGCTCGCCGGCGCGCGCCTGGCGGGCGGGCGCCGCGGCACCCCCGCCTCGCTGCCCGCGCTCGCGCTCGCCTTCCTGCTCGTCTCGACCGGCATCGGCTGGATCTCCAACTCCCTGTCGCGCGAGGTCGAGGCACGTGCGGACAGCTGGGCGCTCGAGACCACGCGCGACCCGGCCGCATTCGCGGCGCTGCATCGCCGGCTGGCACTGCGCAACGTGTCCGACCCCGACCCGCCGCCGCTTGTCGAGGCGCTGTTCTCGACCCATCCGACCACCGTCGAGCGACTCGGCATGGCGCGCAGCCTCAGCCGCTGAGGAAGCGGGCGATGTCGGCGAGCTCGTCCGCGTAGCCCCCCGGCTGTGTAGTCGCGCGCTGCTCAGCTTGCGTCGGCGTCGCCACCCGCGCGGCGGATGACGATCTGGTCCTCCTCGACGGTCACCTCGACGGACCGGTGTCCCGCCCAGTGCTCGGCGTAGATCGGGTCGTCCTCGACGCCGGGGTCGAGCCACAGGCCGTAGCCCTCGTCGCCGTGGTCGAAGGTGCCCTCGAAGGGCTGCTGGGACTTGCGGCGGCGGCCACCGCGCCGGGCGCGGCGCTTGGGCGCCGGGGCGGCGTCCGCGTCGGGAGCGTCGTCCTCGGATTCGCCGGCGGCCTCCTTCGCGGCGGCTTCCTCCTCGGCCTTACGGGCCGCTTCGGCCTCCTCTTCGGCACGGCGCGCGGCCTCGGCCTCGAGCTCGGCGGCGATCGCCTCGTCGTCGGAGGCGCGGAGGTCGACCTCGTCGGTCGGCGCCTCGCCGTCGGCGGCGAGTTCCTGCTCGCGCTTGAAGGTGCCGATCTGCTGGACCGTCACCTCGAGCTGATGGGCGATCCACGCGTCGGTGCGGCCCTGGCGCACCCAGGTGCGGATCTGGTTGAGGTGGGGTCGGAGCGATTTGCGCGTCATCTGGTGCGGAACGGTAGCGTTTGTCCGGAACTCGCAGGGGTATGGACGCCCCTGGTACGGGCGCAAGGCAAGGGGGCGGGACGGCGATGCTGGTTCTCACGAGGAAGTCAAACCAGAGCATCATGATCGGGGACGAGATCGAGGTATCGGTCCTGTCCATCATGGGCGAGAAGGTGCGGGTCGGCATTCAGGCCCCGCGCGACATTCCCGTCTTCCGCAAAGAGGTCTATCTCGAGATCCAGCAGGAGAACGTGGCCGCCGGCCACGGCTCCCCGCGGGCCGAGGTCGACGACGCGCTGAAAAAGCTGGCCAATCGGTAGCCCCTTGTGGTGCTCAGTACGAAGAGCTGAGCACGAGCGGGTACACGGCCGTCGCCCCGCGGCGGCGCAGCTGACCCGCGACCATCGCCAGCGTCCAGCCGCTCTGGCGGACGTCGTCGACGAGTAGGCCTGCCGAGGACGGCACCTCGCCGGTGACGGCGAAGGCGCCGCGGACGTTGGCGGCCTGGGTCGCGGCGTTGGCCATCTCGCGCTGCGGCGGGCGGTCCTGCACGCGCGTGAGGACGTCGAGGAAGGGGAGCTCGAGGCGCGCCGCGAGCTGGGAACCGAGCGCGGCGTGCGGCGGGACGGCGGCGATCCATCCGACGCGGACGCCCCAGGTCCGCACGAGCTCGGCGGCGGCGTCGAGGAGCTCGGCGTCGAGCGGGTCGCGGCGCGCGACCGCATCCCAGCCGCCGTCGCCGGCACGCGCCAATGAGCGCCCCTCCGACGCCTGCGCGTCCTCTGGGATCTTGCGCATGCGGCCCTCGGCGTCGGGGGCCATCTTCTTGACCTCGATCGGCAACGGCTGCGCGCGGAGATGAAGGGCGGCGGCGCGGACGAGCGCCTCGTCGAGCGGGCCGCCCCACTTCGGCGCGGTGCACACCGCGCAGCGCCCGCAATCGGCCGGATCGGGGTCGTCCAGCTCCTCCTGCAGCGCACGCATGAGACAGCGGCCGTCCGCGCCGAGGGCGGCCATCGCGGCCTGCTCGGCGCGGCGCAGCTCGGTCACCGCGCGGTAGCGGTCGGCCTCGTAGGTCCAGTCGTCCGCGCCTGGAGCCAGCGACCAGCGGCTGCCGTCGCGCACCACCGCCCCCTCGACGTCGAGCACCTTGAGCATCGCGTCCAGGCGACCCGTGCCGAGGTTGACGACCGACGTCAGCTCGCGGGTGGTCGCGGTCCCGTCCCGCAGGGTGTCGAGCACGAGCTCCACGTGCTCCCGGCGCGGGAAGGCCTGTTCGATGAAGAAGTCCTGGATGCGGCGGTCCTCCGCACCACGCAGCAGGACGACCTCGGCGTGGGCGACGCCGCGCCCCGCGCGGCCGACCTGCTGGTAGTAGGCGATCACCGAGCCGGGCGCCTGGTAGTGGACGACCCAGCCGAGGTCGGCCTTGTCGTAGCCCATTCCCAGCGCGCTCGTCGCCACCACTGCCTTCACCGCGTTGGCCGACAGGCGGCCCTCGACCGCCTCGCGCTGCTCGCTGGCGACCTCGCCGGAGTACGCCTCCGCGCTGATGTCCTGGGTGCTCAGCCAGCCCGCGACCGCCTCCGCGTCGCGCTTGGTGAGTGTGTAGACGATGCCCGAGCCCGGCAGCTCGGGCAGGTGGGTGGCCAGCCACGCGAGGCGGTCGGCCGGCCGTGCGAGCTCGACGACCTCCAGGCGCAGCGACCGGCGAGCGAGCGGCCCGCGATACGTGCGCAGCGGCGCGTCCGAGCCGTGCGCGAGCTGCTGCTCGACGTCGGCGACGACGCGGTCGTTGGCAGTCGCGGTCGTCCCGAGCACCGCGACGCCCGGTGGCAGGCGCTCGAGCACGTCGGCGATGCGCCGGTAGTCGGGCCGGAAATCGTGTCCCCAGTCAGAGACGCAGTGGGCCTCGTCGACGACCAGCAGCCCAACCCGCTCGGCGAACAGCGGCAGCATCTCGCGGACGAATTGCGGGTTGTTGAGCCGCTCGGGGGAGATCAGCAGCAGGTCCACCGCATCGGCGGCGAGAAGCTCGCGCACCTCATCCCAGCCGGCGCGGTTCGTGCTGTTGATCGTGTGCGCCCGCAGCCCGAGCCGCTCCGCCGCCGCGACCTGGTTGCGCATGAGCGCAAGCAGCGGTGAGACGATGAGCGTCGGCCCCGCAGGGCGGGCGGGATCTGATCGCAGCAGGGACGTGGCGACGAAGTAGACCGCGGACTTGCCCCAGCCCGTGCGCTGCACGCACAGGACGCGGGCGCGGTCATCGACCAAGTCGGAGATGGCCTCGAGTTGGTGCGGGCGCGGCTCGGCGTCCGGGCCTGCGAGTCGCCGGAGCGCCGCGAGCGCTCCCGCGCTCAACCCATCACGAGGTAGAGCGCCTGGAACATCGCGATCGTGACTCCGACCGCGGTGGCCAGCAGCACCAGGCACAGCAGCACGAAGCGCAGCGTTCCGTGGCGCTTGGTCCGCTCGACCCGCCGGCGGTGGGTGCGCGTCTGCGCCTGGCGGACGCGCGCCTCCGCCAGCGCCCGGTCGATCGCGATCTCCTCGCGGAGGGCGTTGTCGAACTCGGCGATCGGCTGATGCATCCGCATAAGGGACGAATAACCCTACCGCGTGGTTATGTAACGTCGCCCAGGCGCCTGGCGGAACCTTTTACGCGACGGTGACATCCTTGTTCAGATAGACGTCCTGGATCGCGTGCAGCAGCGCGACGCCCTCGTCCATCGGGCGCTGGAACGCCTTGCGGCCGGAGATCAGGCCCGTGCCGCCCGCCCGCTTGTTGACGACCGCCGTCTTCACGGCCTCCGAGAGGTCGGACTCGCCGCTGAAAGCGCCACCGGAGTTGATCAGCCCCGAGCGGCCGTTGTAACAGTTGACGAGCTGCCACCTCGTCAGGTCGATGGGGTGGTCGGTCGTGAGCTTGTCGTAGACCAGCTTGTGCGTCTTGCCGAACGATGCGCCGCCCGAGTTGAGCGCCGTGTAGCCGCCGTTGAGCTCGGGGAGCTTCTGCTTGATGATGTCGGCCTGGATGGTGACGCCGATGTGGTTGGCCTGCGCGGTCAGGTCCGCCGACGTGTGGTAGTCGACGTCGCCGACCTTGAACTCGTCCGAGCGCAGGTAGCACCACAGCACGGTGAACATGCCGAGTTGGTGGGCTTTCTCGAAGGCGCGCGCGACCTCGACGATCTGTCGGCGGCTCTCGGGCGAGCCGAAGTAGACCGTCGCGCCCACGCCCGCCGCGCCGAGGTCCCATGCGCGCTGCACCGAGGCGAACTCGACCTGGTCGAAGGTGTTGGGCGCGGTGAGCAGCTCGTTGTGGTTGAGCTTGCAGATGAAGGGGATGCGGTGCGCGTGCGAGCGGC
Organism: Solirubrobacteraceae bacterium; assembly: GCA_037724045.1. Lineage (GTDB taxonomy): Bacteria > Actinomycetota > Thermoleophilia > Solirubrobacterales > Solirubrobacteraceae > DATLGB01. Next base: position 30,199 of record JBBJOW010000024.1, on the reverse strand, counting down.
TGATCGCTCCAAGGGTGCCGACCGTCGAGGCGAACGCGTTGCAGCCGCCCTCGATGGCCAGCTCGGCCAGGTTGGCCGGATCGAAGTAGATCGGGTTCGGCGCGAAGCTCGCCGCTGCGGAGTGCTCGAGACCCTGGTCGACGGGCAGGATGCTCACGTGGCCCGTGCCGGCCAGGCGGCCGTGGTTGAAGAGCGCGTGCAGGCTGCGCAGGACCTGGGGGTTGCGGTCGGTCTGCGCGTAGACGCGCTCGATGAAATCGGGCCCCGGCAAGTGGAGCAGATCGGTCGCGATCCCCTCGCAGGAGTGAGACAGAAGATCCTGGGCGTCGTCGCCGAGCAGGTCTTCCAGGCGGTTGGTGTCGAGTTCAGCGATGGCCATGGGTACAAGGTACTCCGATGGAGCACCAGTTTCGCACCGGGCGGGGACGCTTCACGGTCGGGATCGAGGAGGAGCTGATGATTCTCGACGGCGCGACGCTGGACCTTGCCAGCGCAATCGACGTCCTCATGGAGCCCGGCGACGCCAACGCGGTCAAGCCCGAGCTCCATCAGGCGGTGCTCGAGATCGCCACCGAGCCCGCTGCCGACGTCACCGACGCCGGCGCGCAGCTACGACGCCTGCGGGCCACCGTCCGCGACCGCGCGCACGCGCACGGCCTGCGCCTCGGCGCGGCCGGCACGCACCCGTCTGCGCGCTGGGAGGAGCAGCTCATCTCCTCGAGCGAGCGCTACCGCGAGCTGATCGACCGGCTCGGCTTCGTCGCCCGCCAGGAGGTCATCTTCGGCCAGCACGTCCACGTCGCCGTCGACGACCCCGAAACCGCGATCACGGTCGCCAACGGCCTGCGCGGCTACGTCCCCGTCCTGCTGGCGATGGCGGCCAACTCGCCGTTCTGGATGGGGCAGGACACCGGGATGGCGTCGGCGCGCACACCGATCTTCCGGCAGTTCCCGCGTGTGGGCATCCCGCCGCGCTACGCCGGCTGGGAGGACTGGCAGCGGCGCATCGCCTTCATGCAGCGCGCAGGGATGATCGAGGACCACACGTGGTTCTGGTGGGACGTCCGGATCGCGCCGACGCACGGGACCGTCGAGGTGCGCGCGATGGACACGCAGACGCGCGTCGACCACGCCATCGGCTTCGCCGCGCTCGTGCAGGCGCTCGTCAGGCAGCTCGCCGAGGACGGCGAGGCGCCGGGCGACGCTCCCGACGAGATCCTCGGCGAGAACAAGTGGCGGGCGGCCCGCTACGGCCTCGAGGGCGAGCTCGTCGATCTCCCCTCGGCCGACCGGGTGCCGGCGGTCGACCTGGCCCGCCGAGTGCTCGACCGCGCCCGCGAGCACGCGGCCGACCTCGGCGCCGCGGATGCGCTCGCCGCCCTCGACGAGCTGCTCGAGGCGGGCAACGGCGCCATGCGCCAGCGCCGTGTGTACGCCGCCAACCACGACTTCGCCGAGCTGCTCGGGCACCTGGCCGACGCGACGTAGAATCACGCGGGTGGCCGGACCGCCCGATCTGTTTGTCGTCTGCAAGAGCTGTCAGGCCGAGGTCAGCCCGTACATCACCGAGTGCCCGTACTGCGGGTCGCGGCTGCGCAAGCGCGCGCCCAAGCTCGACAAGGGCGGGGTCATCAAGCCGCCCAAGCGGCGCCGGCGGCCCTCCGCGCCGTCGCTGAGCCGAATGCGGCCGGGGGAGATCCCCGGCATCCGCGTCGAAGGACGGCCCTACGCGACGCTGCTGATCGTGCTCGTGTCGATCGTGCTCACGGTGCTCGTGAAGTCGAGGATCCTGGACTTCGCGGACTTCGTGGTCGCGCCGCTGGTCGGCGACGACGCCTACCGCTACGTCTCGACCCTCTTCGTCTATGAGAGCACCTCCTATGAGGTCATCGCACTCGGCGCGGTCTTTCTCTTCGGGTGGCTGCTCGAGCGCCGCCACGGCTTCTGGGCGCCGCTGCTGGTCTTTGCGCTGGGGAGCGCCGCGGGGGTCGCCGCCGCGCTGGCCTACGACCCCGACGCGCTGCTGACCGGAGCCAACGCCGGCGCCCTCGCGCTGCTGGGCGCCTGGGTCGTGCGCGACCTGCAGTCCGCGCGCCGCGGTCAGGAGATCGAGTCCGACCTGCTGGGCGTGGCGTTCATCGCCGGCTTGCTGCTTCTGCTGCCGGCGGCGCTGTACGTGGACCCGCTGGCGGGGATCGCCGGTGCGCTGGTCGGGCTCATCGTGGGCCTCGGCCTGGCCCGGCTGCCCGAACGCTGATCGCGCCGGGCTCGCCGTTGACGAGCCGGCCGACAGTCCACCCGGACATTTCGCTCGGGACGGCGGCGAGCAGGCCGCCGCTGGTCATCGCGTCGCAGACGAGCCAGCGCAGCGCTTCGGGCACGTCGTCGTCGAAGCGCGTGAAGGTTTCCGCATGCTCGCGGTTGCGCTTCGTCCCGCCCGCCAGCGCGGTCTCCGCCTCCAGCAGCGCAAGCACCCCGTCGATAGCCGGCACAGCGGACGCGTCGATCTCCGCAGCTAGCCCGCTGGCGGCCGCGAGCTCGTGCAGGTGGCCTAGCAGCCCGAAGCCGGTCACGTCGGTGAGCGCGTGGGCGCCGGCAGCGCGCGCGGCGGCGAGCCCGCCGGCGTTGAGCGTCGTCATCACCTCGATCGCGCGGGCCACCAGCGCGTCGTCGGCCAGGCCGCGCTTGATCGCCGTGGCGACCGTCCCCGCTCCGAGCGGCTTGGTCAGCACGAGCGCGTCGCCGGCGCGGCCGCCGGCGTTGGTGAGCAGGTCATCCGGGTGCACCGTCCCGGTCACCGAGAGGCCGAACTTCGGCTCCGGGTCGTCGATCGAGTGGCCGCCGACCACCGAGCAGCCCGCCGCGGCGCACGCATCCGCGCCGCCGCGCAGGATCTCGGTCAGCACCTCCGCGCCGAGCGTCTCCAGCGGATAGGCGACGAGATTGAGCGCGCTGACGGGCTCGGCGCCCATGGCGTAGACGTCCGAGAGCGCGTTGGTCGCCGCGATCCGGCCGAAGGCGTACGGATCGTCGACGATCGGGGTGAAGAAGTCCGCGGTGTGGACGAGCGCGAGGTCGGGGGTCAGGCGGATGACCCCAGCGTCGTCGGCCGTCGCAGCCGAGGCGAGCACACGCGGATCGGTCGGCACCGGCAGCTTGGCCACGATCGGGCCGAGCTGCGCCGCGCCGATCTTGCAGCCGCAGCCCGCGCCGTGCGACAGGGAGGTCAGAGAAGGAGCCATCGACCGTATATTCCCCGATCCATGGTCACCGGACCCTTTTCGGACGCGCAGGTTCAGGCCGCGGTGGCGCGCCTGTCCGATCCCGGGCGCCTGGACGCGGCGCAGCGGACCGTCGGCGTGCAGGCCCCGGCGCTGCAGCACATCCTCAACCAGGCGCTCGAGGACGCGGGCTGGTTCGGCTCCGCCCACGCCGAGGAGATCCGCAAGGCGGTCGCCTCCGAGGACCCGGAGACCGCCGTCCGCACGCTCGTCGCCGAGGAGACCCGTGTCGCCATGCTGATCGGGGCCGCGGTCGGCCTCGAGCTCGCCAACCTGCTCCAGAACCCGCTCCCGGAGGAATGATCCACCGATGGACATCACCTACCTCGGCCACTCGGCCTTCGCGATCGCCGCCGACGGCGTCGACATCCTGATCGACCCGTTCCTGACCGGAAATCCGAAGGCGACCACGACGGCCGACGAGGTCAACCCGAGCGTGATCCTGCTCTCCCACGGTCACCAGGACCACTTCGGGGACATCGTGGACATCGCCAGGCGGACCGGCGCGAGCGTGGTCGCGCTGACCGAGGTCGCCGACGAGCTGCAGTCCGAGCACGGTCTCGAGAACGTCTTCGACCCCAACCTGGGCGGCACGGTGACCTTCGACTGGGGCTGGGTGAAGATGGTGCCGGCCTGGCACACGTCGACGACGCCCGCAGGCACCGCGTGCACGCCGGCCGGCATGCTCATCAGGGTCGGCGAGAAGCTCGTCTACCACCTCGGCGACACCTGCCTGTTCTCCGACCTGCAGCTGGTCGCGCGGCGCGGCGACCCGATCGACGTCGCCCTGGTCCCGATCGGCGGCCACTACACGATGGATCGCCACGACGCGGTCGTCGCCGTCGAGTTCGTCAGCCCGACGACGGTGATCCCGTGCCACTACGACACGTTCCCGCCGATCGAGGCCGACGCGGAGGCGTTCAAGGCCGACGTGGAGAACGACACCGCAGCGACGTGCGTGGTCCTCGCCCCGGGCGAGACCCATAGCGAGTAGGTAGGGCCTCGCGACCCATCAGCTAGTTACTTCCCCCGGAAGAAGTCCTCTCAGCCCGGATCGTGCCTATGGACTGATATCTGGGGGAACTGTTGAAGAGCCAAGTTTGGCGACTGCGGCTTGCGACCGTGGCTCCGCGGAGCCGTTTATCCGGGTGAAGTAGTTAGGGCTGGTTCTGCCAGCCGCGCTGGAACCAGATGGTGCGGTCGTGCCAGTCGTGCGCCATCAGCACGGCGCCGGTCGCCACCAGCGCCGGCGCGGTCACGACCGCTCCGGCGGCGGCGAGCATCGCGCCGGTCGCACCGTGATGGCAGCGCTGCCCGTAGATCCACAGGCGGCGCCGCGCGGCGTCATAGTGCATGGGCTTGCGTAGAAGGTCTGGTGACATCGGGCGAGGGGTCAGGGGTCCGTCTCGTAGCGGGTTAATCGGCCACGCGATGCTCTGGATTGAATCTGGGGTCGCGGCCCTAGTCCTAGTCCTCGCGTCCTGCGGTGGTGGCGACGCGCCCGCCCCGCAGCGCCTGCGGTCAGAGCCCGACGCGGGCGACGAGCGACCCATCTCGGTGCGCGTCGCGGTGCGCCTGAGCGCGGACGGGACCGTGATCTCTCCGCAGCAGGTGGCCGCCTTCCTCCCGCTGCGGTTCGTCGTCACCGGCGACGTCGACGGGCAGATCGTCGTGCGCGGCGTCGGCGAGCGTCCTGTCAGCGCCGGCCGGCGCGCGGTTCTGCGCTCGCCCGGCCTCCCGGCGGGCCCCGTGCGCATCACCGGTCCCGGCGGCACCGCGACGCTGCGCGTGCGCCCCGGGGGCTGAGCGAAGCGGTCACCGGTGCTCAGAAGATGCGGCCGCCGACGGGGACGTCGGCGTCGGGCTCGAGCAGGATCACGCGGCCCTCCACGTCGGGTGCACCCAGACAGAGCACCTCGGACATGAACGGCCCGATCTGACGCGGAGGGAAGTTGACGACGGCGACGACGAGCCGGCCCTCGAGCTCCTCGCGGGCGTAGTTGGTCACCTGCGCGGAGGAGCGTTTGACGCCGATCTCCTCACCGAAGTCGATCGTGAGCTTCCAGGCCGGCCTGCGGGCCTCCGGGAAGTCGTGCACCTCGAGCACGCGACCGACGCGCATGTCGATCGCGAGGAAGTCGTCGAAGCCGATCAGGGTGCCGGAGGTGCTTGGGTGGGCGCCGGAGTCGGCGCCGGAGTCGGCGCCGGTGTCGGCGCCGGTGTCGAGCTCGGAGCGGGCGTGGCGGTCGCAGTCGGCTGCGGCGGCGTCGAGGTCGGGGCCGGCGTCGACGCGGGGGAGGGTCCCGTGCCACCGGCCGGCTGGGTTTCGCCCGTGACGTCGCTCGGAAGTGTCGTCGTGTCGCTCTCGTGCTGCACGTCTGCATCCTCCGGCGTCGCCGTCGGGATGACGGCCGCCGCGGGCTCCGGCGTCGGCGTCGCCTGGGGAACGGCGGTCTGGATGGGCACGGCGGCCCGGGCCGATGTGGGCTTGGCCGGCTTGTCGTCGCGCTTGGCGGCGGGCTCGGGCCTGCGCTTGGCGACGGCCTTGCCTGCGGCGGCTGCGGCCGGAACGGGGGTGACCGGCTGCGGGGTCGAAGCGACCGCGCGGGGCGTCGCCGCCGCCGGCACTGCCGCGAGCTGCCCGCCGGAGGTCTGGGAGCCCGACGTGCCCTTGCCGTCGCGCGCGTGGTTGACCTCAACCGCGCCCGCGGTGACGATCGCAGCGGCGGCGAGCCCGGCGGCGGCCTTGGTCGCGATGGCCGACGCGCCGGCCTGCAGCATCCCGCCGGCCGCAGCCCCGGCGGCGCCGGCGGCGGTCCCGCCGGCGGCCGCGCCCCCGCTGCCCGCGGCACTGGCGGTGCCGAGGTGCGTGAGGACGAGCTTCTTGATCAGCAGCAGCGGGGCGACCGGGAAGATCGCGGCGAGCGCCTTGTTGTTGGAGCGCAGGTGCTTGCGAAAGCCCTGGCAGCGCTCGCACGTGCGCATGTGGCGTCGGACCGGGCCCGTCGTGCGCTGCAGGCCCTCGGCCACCTCGCCCAGCTCCGTGCGCACCTCCTCGCAGGTGAGCAGCCGCGCCTCGGCCGCCTCGGCCAGCGAGACGCGCGCACGCACGAGCAGCGACTTCACGCTCGGGACCGTGGTGTCCATGACCTCGGCGATCTGGTCGTAGGACAGCGCGTCGATCTCGCGCAGCAGCAGTGCGGTCCGCTGCGTCTCGGGCAGATCCTGCACATCGGTGAGCAGCTGGCGGAACTCTTCGCGCTTGTGCACGCGATCCGCGGTGGACTGGCCGTGCTCGGAGAAGTGGACGTCCATCGAGTCCATCCCGATCGCCGTCGCCTTGCGCAGATGGTTCAGCGACCGGTTGCGTGCGATCCGGTACAGCCACGGTCGCACGTTGATCGCGCGCTCGTCGGCCAGCATCGCGTTGAACGCGGCGGCGAACACCTCCTGGAGCACGTCCTCGGCGTCCTCCTTGGACGCGAGCATGTGGCGGCAGAAAGCGAGCAGCCGGCTCTGGTAGCGGGCCACCAGCGCCTCGAACGCGTGCTGGTTGCCCTTGCGCACGAGCGCGACCAGCCGCTCGTCGCTCTGCAGACGCAGCAGCGGTGACTTCGCGTGGGCGCCTGCGGCGCCGGTGTGCTTGAGGGCAGAGACTTCCACGTGATTGCGAGCGGGAACCCTTCAGGGCACCCGAAGTTGCTGATGTCCAGGGTAGAGAAGCTCGCTGCCGAGGCGGCGGGCGCTCACACTTCTCTCATACGATCGCTGCGGACGCCCGGGTAGCCCAACTGGCAGAGGCCGCGGATTTAAGTCCCGCTCAGTGTGGGTTCGAGTCCCACCCCGGGCACTGCCTGTCGTCAGCCGACCTCGCGCCCGTTGGCGGTGAGGGTCACGTCGAGTGACACGGAGAGCTTGAAGCCGCGCTCCTCGGTGGGGTGCAGGTTCACGCGCGAGACGACGGTCGCGCCGTCGGCGTCGACCTTCTGGCGGCGCGCGACCACCGACAGCGCGCTCTCGAAGCACGACGCGTACCCAACGGCGAAGAGCTGCTCGGGATTGGTGCCGCCACCCTCGCCGCCCATGGCCTCGGGGAGGCGCAGGTCGACGGCGGGGGCACCGTCGCTGGTCTCCCCGCGGCCCTCGGCGCGACCGCCGGTCACGGTCGCTTCCGCCGTGTAGAGCGTCAGGCCGCGGCGCGTGCGGCGGCGGCAGCGTCCATGAAGCCGGCCAGCAGTGCATCGGTGAGCCCGCGGTCACCGTCGGACGACAGGCCGCTGCGGTCGGCGCCAGGCCCGAGCGCGGCGACCCACGCGGCGACGGAGCCGCTGATCGTCGCGTCGGAGCGGTCGACGGGCTGCTCGGAGATCGACACGGAGCCACCGCCGGCGGTGAGCACGTACGTGCGCTCGCCCTCGACGACCAGCTCGCAGACGCCCTTCGCTGAGGCCGGCGGAGTCAGCAGGCCGGGCGCGGTGCGCAGGATGGCGCCCACGTTGATCTCCTCGCCCTCGCGGGGGGCGGACCAGGTCCAGTCGTAGCCCCAGCGAGCCAGGGCGCCGACGACGGGCGCGAGCTCACGCGAGCGCTCCGTCAGCTCGTAGTCCACGCGCGGCGGCACCTCGCGGTAGCGCTGGCGGGTCAGCAGGCCGTCGGCGACCATGCGGTTCAGGCGGGAGCGCAGCTGCTCGGTCGAGATGCCCGGCAGGGTGCGCTGCAGCTCGACGAACCGGCGGGGGCCGGAGGCGAGGTCGCGGATGATGAGCAGCGTCCACTTGTCGCCGACGAGATCGAGGGCGCGAGCATCAGGTGACCACTGGTCGTATGGGTGCCGCTTGGGCGGTGGCGGGCCGGGAATGTGCAACAACCTCCGTAGGTTCCGGCGAGGGAATCCGAGCGTTTTGTCCGTTTGGTCCTGCGGCCAACCTTATACCCGGGACAGGCGCAGTTCCACCGATCGTCAGCGAGGCTTTAGGTGCTGGACCCGACTCGCCGCGAAAGGCCGCCAGTTTCGTCGTGCTGGTGCGTTCTGGCTGTACGTGGGCACGGTGATCGAATTCGAGGTGCACCGCCGCCGCCGGCATCCGGCGCAGGGTCTGCGCGCACACTGCGTCGTGGACCTGGCGTGCCCGTTCTCCTACCTGGTAGCCGAGCGCGTGCAGCGCGCTTTCCCCCAGCTGACCTGGGGCCTCGCGTCCAACGCGGTCGTCGATCGGCGCGACCCGACGTCGGACTCGACGCGGGTCGACCGCGTGCGCCTGGCCGCCGAGGAGCGCGCCGCCCAGTTACGGCTGCCGCTCGAGTGGCCCGACCGCTTCCCGCGCGAGGTGCCTGCGGCGATGCGCGCCGCGTCGCTGGCCGTCGAGCACGGGCGCGGCGGGGAGTTCGTCCTCGCCGCGGGCCGCCTCGCCTTCTGCGGCGGGTTCGACCTCGAGGACCCGGAGATCCTCGCCGAGGCCGCCGCCGCGGCGCAACTCGACCTCGACGCCTGCTTGCGCGCCGCCCGCGAGGAGTCGCGCGACGCGCCCATCGAGGCAAAGAGCCGGCGGCTGCTCGCAGCCGGCGCGGACCGCCTTCCGGTCGTGCGCGTCGGACGCACCCTGCTGTGGGGTGAGCGCCGCATTTCTGCCTTCCTCGCCGCCGGCCCCCGGCGCGAGACCCGGCTCATCAGTTAGAAATACCGCGGAGCCATGCTGCTCCGCGCCTTCCGCAGCCTCTACGCCTCGCAGGGTCGTCGCTACCCGCGGCTCGTGCTGTGGCTGCAGCTGCAGGTCGCGCACGTCGTCGTCGCCGGCGGTGTGGGGCTGCTCACCGTCTACCAGCCGCTGGGCGAGCACTTCTGGGCGGTCATGGGCGCCGGCCAGGTGCTGCTGGCGATCGAGAACCTGATCGCGTGGCGGGTGATGTCGCCGATGCTCGCACCCGTCGACGCCTGGCTGCGCGGCGATCGGTCCGAGCCGGCGGCGGTCGCCGCGTGGCGCGCCCTGGCCGAGCTGCCGTCGCGCTTCACCAGGCGCTGGCGCTACGTGCCGGTGTTCACCAGCGTCATCCCGTTCTCGGCGTTCACGACGGTCGTCCTCGGGCTTCCGTGGCACTCGTTCATCTTCGTCGCGCTCGGTGGTCTGATCGCCGTCGTCTACGGGCTGTTCCTGCGCTTCCTCGCGCACGAGCTGGCCTTGCGTCCGGTGATCGAGGACGTGTCGGCCGACCTGCCCGACGGCTTCGAGCTCGGGCCCGCCGGCATCTCGCTGCGCGCGCGCCTGCTGCTCGCCCTGCCGTTGCTCAACATCATCGCCGGGGTCGTGGTGGCGGGCTTGTCGACGACGGGGACGGCCACGCTGTCGGACCTCGGCGTCGACGTGGCGGTCGCGGTGCTGGTCGCCTTCACCGTCTCGCTGGAGCTGACGATCCTGCTCGCGCGCTCGGTCGTCGACCCCATCACGCAGCTGCGGGGCATGGCCGACCGCATCGCGGCCGGTGACTTCTCCGTGCGCGTGCCGGTGGCCTCGACCGATGAGACCGGCCGGCTCGCGCAGTCGTTCAATGCGGCCGTCGCCGGCTTGGCCGAGCGCGAGCGCCTGCGCGAGGCGTTCGGGATCTACGTGGACCCTGACGTCGCCGAACGCGTGCTCGCCGAGGGCGTCGCACTCGAAGGCGAGGAGGTCGAGGTCTCCGTGCTCTTCCTCGACGTGCGCGGCTTCACCGAGCTGGCCGAGAGCGTCGGCGCGCGCGAGGTGGTCGGGCGGCTGAACGCGCTCTTCGAAGAGGTCGTCCCGTGCGTCGTCAAGCACGGCGGGCACGCGAACAAGTTCGTCGGCGACGGGCTGCTTGCGGTCTTCGGAGCGCCGGACCGCCGCCACGACCACGCCGACCGCGCGCTGGCCGCCGCCCTGGCCATAACGGCGAGCGTGCGCCAACGCTTCGAAGGCGCCCTGGAGATCGGCATCGGAGGCAACTCGGGGACCGTCATCGCCGGCTCGGTCGGCGGTGGGGGGCGCTACGAGTTCACCGTCATCGGCGACCCGGTCAACGTCGCCGCGCGGGTGGAGGAGGCGACCCGGCTGTCGGGCGACGAGGTGCTCGTGACCCGCGCCCTGCGCGACGCCCTGCGCGCCCGGCCGGCGGTCGAGTGGATCGAGCGCCGGAACGTCCCGCTGAAAGGCAAAGCCGAGCCGGTGACCCTCTTCGCCCCCTCCCCCCAACCGCGGGAGGGACTGTCTCCAACCTCGCTTCGCTCGGAAGCCCGTTTCGGGGGAGAGGTTCGGGCGGCTGGGACCTAGGGTTTCGCTCATGAGCGTGGAGAGCGGGACCCTGCACGGCGGCCGGCTGGTCGCGCAGCGGCTGAAGGCGCACGGCGTGCGCAAGCTGTTCACCCTCAGCGGTGGCCATCTCTTCTCCGTGTACGACGGCTGCCGGGAGGAGGGGATCGACCTCGTCGACGTCCGCCACGAGCAGACCGCCGCCTTCGCCGCCGAGGGCTGGGCGAAGGTGACGCGCGAGCCGGGCGTCGCGGCTCTGACGGCCGGGCCGGGCGTGACCAACGGCATGAGCGCGATGGCGTCGGCGATGCAGAACCGCTCGCCGATGGTCGTCCTCGGCGGCCGCGCCCCCGACTTCCGCTGGGGGCAGGGCTCGCTGCAGGAGATCGACCACGTGCCCTTCGTGCGCCCGGTGGTCAAGTTCGCGGCGACGCCCGGCTCCACCGCGGAGATCCCGGGCCTGGTCGACGAGGCGTTCCTCGCGGCGCGCACCCCACACACCGGACCCGCGTTCATCGACCTTCCGCTCGACCACGTCTTCATGAACCTCGAGGGCGAGCCCGACGACGGCGAACCGCGCGCGCCGCGCACCGACCGCGCCGACGCGCGCGAGCTCGACCGGGCGATCGCCCGCCTGAGCGAGGCCGAGCGGCCGGTGATCATGGCCGGGACGAATCTGTACTGGGGACGGGCCGAGGACGAGCTGCGCGCGCTGGCCGAGGCGGTCGGCATCCCGGTCTTCCTCAACGGGCTCGGACGGGGATGCCTGCCCGCCGACCACGACCTGGCCTTCTCGCGCGCCCGCTCGACTGCGCTCAAGGGTGCCGATGTCGCGCTGGTGATCGGCGTACCGATGGACTTCCGCCTGGGCTTCGGGGCATCGTTCGGCGAAGAGACGGACATCATCGTCGCCGACGTGGCCGAGCCGTCGCGCGCCCACCCGCGCTCCGTCATCGCCGAGCTCTACGGGGACCTCCCCGCAACGCTCGCCGCGCTGCGCTCGGGTGCCGAGGAGGGCCGGCCGGACACCACGGAATGGGTCGCCCACGTGCAGGCTGCCGAGGAGGCCAAGCTCGCCGACGAGGCCGGGCTGCTCGCCGACGACCGCGCCCCGCTGCACCCGATGCGCCTGTTCGCGGGCCTGCGCGAGGTCATGGACCGCGACGCGATAGTCGTCGTCGACGCGGGCGACTTCGGCTCCTACGCCGGTCGCGTGGTCCCCTCGTACGCGCCGGGATGCTGGCTTGACCCGGGCCCCTACGGCTGCCTGGGGTCGGGCCCGGGCTACGCGCTCGCCGCCAAGCTTGCCCACCCCGAGCGCCAGGTCGTCCTCATCCTCGGCGACGGCGCCTTCGGCTTCGCGGGCATGGAGTACGACACACTCGCGCGCCACGGCATCGGCGTCGTCGGCGTCATGGGCAACAACGGCATCTGGGCGCTCGAGAAGCACCCCATGGAGTCCCTCTACGGCTACTCCGTCGTGGCCGACCTGCGCCCGGAGACCCGCTACGACTCGATCGTCGAGGCGCTCGGCGGCCACGGGGAGCTGGTGCGCGAGCCCGGAGAGCTGCGCGGGGCGCTCGACCGCGCCTTCGCGAGCGGCGCGCCGGCGCTGGTCAACGTCCTCACGGACCCGACGGTCGCCTATCCGCGCTCGTCGAACCTCGCCTAGCGACAACACTCCGACGCGAGGGATCAAATCTCGGTTGCCGCCTGGACGTTTGTTCGATTGAGGCCGCCCCTCGCGCAGTCGATACACGAAGCGTCTGGCCCGGGTACGTGCATCAGTGCGCCCCCGAGTCCGGCACCACATAGGTCCGGACGCTTAGCCGCGTAACAACGGCGTTTCCCGCCGTCCGGGCCACCCTAGAACCGGCTCCATTAGGCACGTACCCCTGCCCGTCCTGAAGGAGCCACTTCGGAACCGCCCTCCACCCGCCGGAGGGCGGTTCCAGTTAATAGCGGCGTGATCGTCGCTTCCGCCGGCTGGGCCGGGCCGCTGCCGGAAACGACGATCAGGCCGCCGGGCGCTCTTGTTGTCGCTAGGACCCTGCCTCGAAGGCTCGGCCGTAGAGGAGATCGCGGTCGGAGACCTCGACGGTGTCGGCGCCGGCGGCCTCGAGGATCTCGATGAGGATGGTGATCCCGGCGACGATCGTGGGTGCGCGGTCGGGGTGCAGGCCGGGCACTTCGCGGCGACGGTCGGGCGGCATGGAGGCGAGCTGGTCGAGGCGGGTGCGCAGCCCGTCGAGCGAGAGCGTGTGGCCCTCGACGGCGTCCGGGTCGTAAGGCTCGAGCGCGAGGTCCATCGAGGCGGCCATCGTGGCGGTGCCGGCAACGGCGACGACGCGGGTGGGCGGGTGGTCGGGGAGTGCCTCGCGCAGGGTCGCGCCGGCGTCTCGGGCGATTGCGGCGAGGTCGTCGCCGTGGCGTTCGGTGTGACGGACGACGCCGACCTGTGTGGAGACGTGGAACTCGACCACGCCGGAGGAGCCGACCACGAGCTCGGTCGACCCGCCGCCGATGTCCACGACGAGCACGCGCTGGTCGGTGGCCCGGGTGAGGGTCGCGCCGAGGAAGGTGAGCCGCGCCTCCTCGTCGCCCGAGACGATCTCCGCGTCGATGCCGTACTCGCTGCGGACGCGGGCGTGGAAGGCGGCGCCGTTTACGGCGTCGCGCACCGCGGAGGTGAGGACGCCCGTGCGCACCCGGGCGTCGAGCGCGTCCATCGCCTCGCGGTAGTCGGCCAGCGCGCGCAGGACGCGGGCCCGGGGCTCCTCGCCGAGCGATCCTGTGGCCTCGAGGCCCTCGCCGAGCCGCGTCACCGTCGACCGGCGCTCCAGCGCCGTGACGGTCCCGTCGGCGACGTCGGCGAGCAGCAGCCGCGTCGAGTTCGTTCCCATGTCCACCACTGCGACCCGCGTCATCGACTGCGACCTTATCGACGCCGCGCCCGCTAGATTCGGCGGTCTGATCGAGTGCGGAGGAGGGGTAGTCATGAAACGGGTCCTATTGGTCGCAGCGCTGTTCGTGCTGCTACCGGCTACCGCGCTCGCGCATCTGGAGCGCCCGTCGTACTGGCCCGACCCCGCGTCCGACAAGTCGGTCACGCCGCCTGCGGGCGGGGCCGTGCCCACGGCGCGCTCGTTCGGGTCGGCCGTCACCGGCGCCGGGCCAGGCGAGGTGCGCGTGGTGTGCCAGAAGAATTCGCTGTCAAAGGCGCTGCGCTCCATCAAGAGTGCGCGCAAGAAGGGCTTCCGCATCCGCCCGAGCCAGCCGAAGATCCGCTACTCGAAGGCGCGCGCCGCCCGCATGGCCAAGGCCAACCGCACCCTGCGCAAGGAGTGCCGCTATCGGAACATCCAGCCGGCCATCGACGCCTCGGGCAACAACGATCGTGTCGTGATCATGCCTGGCCGCTACACGGAGCCTCGGTCGCGCAAGGCGCCGGTCAACGATCCGCGCTGCAACCCGTCGCTGCTCCAGCAGGACGCCAGCGGGGACGCCACGCCCAGCTACGAGTACCAGGTCACCTGCCCGCACGACCAAAACCTCCTCTACGTGCAGGGCCGCGCGCTGGCGGGCGAGGCGCTCGCGACCCCGTCGGACAATCGCCAGGGCATCCCTGAGCAGGAGCTCGGCAAGTGCGTGCGCTGCAACCTGCAGGTCGAGGGCTCGGGCGTCAAGCCGACGGACGTCGTGCTCGACGCGGGCAGGGACTACCAGGGCAAGGGCATCGAGGCCAAGCCGCTCGAGCACGCCAAGGACGTCGTCTTCCGCGTCGACCGCGCCGACGGCTTCGTCGGGCGCAACATGCTCTTCCGGGGCGCCCTCGAGTTCGGCTTCTACGTCGAGGAGACCGATGGTGTCCTGCTCGACAAGACGAAGTTCTTCTGGAACGCCGACTACGGCCATCTGTCCTTTACGACCGACCACAATCGGATCCAGAACTGCGACGGCTTCGGGTCCGGTGACGCGGTCGTCTACCCGGGTGCCTCACCGGAGACGGGCGCGCAGGCCGACAAGTCCTTTTATCCGGACGCCCCGCGGATCAACACCGTCGTGACGAAGTGCGACCTGCGCGGCTCCGAGCTCGGCTACTCGGGCTCGATGGGCAACGCCGTGCGCATCACCAACAACCACATCTACGGCAACACGACCGGCATCGCGTCGGACACGCTGTCGGCCGCCGGCCACCCGGGCTTCCCGGCCGACTCCGCGGAGATCGACCACAACTACATCTACGCGAACAACTTCAACGTCTACGCGGACGACTCGAAGGTCGAGCCGCTCGTGACCGTGCCGGTCGGGACGGGCATCATCTACGCCGGGATGAACAGCGCCAACGTCCACGACAACTGGATCTTCGACAACTGGCGCTACGGCACGATGCTGTTCGCGGTGCCCGACGCGCTCACCAACGGCTTCGAGCTGAGCGGGGCGGCCACCGGCGGCGACCGCAGCGGCGCGGAGGGCAACATCAACGACGGCATCGCGTGCCCGGGGGCGCCCGAGAACGGTGTCTCCACGTCGTGCGGCAACTCCTATTACGACAACAAGGTCGGCCAGGTGCCGCCCGGCTTCCGCTTCCCGAAGGCGCTCGACCAGTTCGGCGCGCCGCACAGCGCGCTGAGCGCGAAGACCATGCCCAACGGCACGGACTTCTGGTGGGACGAGTTCACGAGCAACACGGGCAACTGCTGGTACGACAACCGCGGCCCGGACGGCACGGCCGCAAGCGTCACGGGCTCGGGCGAAGCGGGCCGCGCGCCGTCGATCCCGTCGAACCCGCTGCCCGACTGCAACGGCGGCAAGGACCCGGGCTCGAGCACGGGCAACGGCGATCTCGCCAAGGAGGCTTACCTCGTCGAGTGCTCCATGGGGCCCGACAAGGACACGGGCCCGCTGGACTGCGACTGGTGGAGCGCGCCGGCCAAGCCGGGCACCGCCGAGGCGCGCCGCAGCGGCGCGCGGCGGGCCGCAGCCGCGGCCGCGTACGCGAAGTCGCCGGAGGCGGCCGCGCTGCGCGACCGGATCGCGGCGCTGCTTCCGAGTGGATAGAGCTGCTGCGCTGCTGGCCGCGGCCGCGGTCATGGCCGGCTGCGGCGGCGGCGACGAGCGCTCGGCCGCCGCGCCGCCGGAGGGCAAGCCGGTCGGCCCGGAGACCCAGGGGTCCGTCGTCCAGTACGCCGATTGCGGCGACTGGCGCGGGGCCTCGCTCGCCGACAAGCGGGCGACGGTGGTTGCCCTGCGCGGCCAGCTGACGCCGCAGACATCGGAGACGGCGGCCTCGCCGCTGCCCGACGAGCGCGCGGTGGCAATCCTGCAGAAGGCCTGCTCGCCGAGCTTCGCGAAGAGCCTGCGGCTGTACAAGCTCTACGTGCGCGCGCAGGCGTTCGCGCCGCTTCAGCCCGGATAGGGCAGCGGCTCGCCGGCGAGGCCGGCTCGCAGGTTCTCGACGCACAGGCGGGTCATGGCCTCGCGCGCCTCGTGCGTGGCCGAGCCCACGTGGGGCAGGACGAGCACATTGGGCTCGTCGAGCAGCGGGTGGCCGGCCGGGAGCGGCTCGGGGTCCGTGACGTCGAGTCCGGCGCCGCCGAGGTGGCCCGAGCGCAGCGCGGCCAGCAGGGCGTCATGGTCGACGAGCGCTCCGCGGGCGGTATTGACCAGCAGCGCGCCCTGCGGCAGCGCGGCGAACGCGGCGGCGTCCATCAGCCCGCGCGTGGCGTCGGTGAGCGGGGCGTGCAGGGACACGACGTCGGCCGCGCGCAGGCGCGCGTGGAGATCGTCCGCCCGGCCGGCGAAAGCGACCTCCATGCCGAAGCCCTCCGCCCGCCGCGCCACCGCCCGCCCGATGCGCCCCGGCCCGACGACGAGCAGGCGCCGGCCGCTCAGCCCCGCCCCGAGCCAGCGCGTCGCCTCCCACGTCCGCCACTCGCCGGCGCGGACGGCGCCCGCCGCCTCGGGCAGCCGACGCGCCACGGCGAGCACGAGCGCGAGAGCGAGGTCCGCAGTCGCGTCGGTGAGCACGTCGGGCGTGCAGCCGACGGCCACGCCGCGCCGTCGGCATTCCGCGAGGTCGACGTTGTCGGTGCCGACCGCGTAGTTGGCGATCACCCGCAGTCGCGGGCAGGCGTCCAGCAGCGCCACGTCGACACGCTCGGTGAGCAGGCAGAGCAGCCCGTCGGCGCCGGCGGCACGCGCGCGCAGCTCGGCCGGCTCCGGCGGCAGCTCGCCGGTCCACACGTCGACGTCGTGCTCGGCCGCGAGCGCGTCCAGCGCGTCGCCCACGAGTCGTCTGGTCACGAACACCCCAGCCATGGCTGCATTATGTTCAGCTCCATGCGCACCGTTCTGCTCGCCCTCCTGGCCGCCTTCGCCGTTGTCGCCCCGGCCGTCGCGGCCTCCCAGAACGGAATCACCCCGCAGACGCCCAAGCAGGGCGCCAGGGTGGCGGAGGGAACGCGGCCGACCTTCAAGGGGAAGGTCAAGGGCCCCGGCTCGGTCTTCCTGCACGTCTCGAAGTCAAGGAAGACCGACAGGGACGGCGTGATCGGTGCCCGATCGTGAAGTTCAAGGTTGTCTGACCCACTCGCGGTCGCGCGCCGGGCGGGCCTCGAGGCCCGCTCGCTCGGGGTTCTCGTCCGTTCGGGCCTGATCGCGCCCGACCTGCCGCACCGCACGCTCGGCGTCGTCCGGGCGGTCGCGCGCTACGGCGCCTTCGGCGGCCTGCTGAGCGCAGGAGCGGCCCGGCACGGCGATCGCGACGGACTCGTCGACGACGCCGGCACGCTCACCTACCGCGAGCTCGACGAGCGCTCCAACGCGGTCGCCCACGCGCTGCGCGAGCGGGGGGTCCGCGCCGGGGACGGGGTCGCCATCCTCGCCCGCAACCATCGCGGCTTCGTCGACGCCTGCTTCGGCGCCGGCAAGCTGGGCGCGCGGATGATCCTGCTCAACACGGACTTCGCCGGCCCGCAGATCCGCGAGGTCGCCGATCGCGAGGGCACCAGGGTGCTGATCTGCGACGACGAGTACGTGCCGCTGCTGCACGCGGGCGGTGCGCCCGTCATCGCCGAGGCCGAGCTCGAGCGGCTCGCCACGACGGGCGACACCGGACCGCTGCCCAGGCCGTCCGAGCACTCGCGGGTGATCATCCTCACCAGCGGCACCACCGGGACGCCCAAGGGCGCCTCGCGGGCGGAGCCGAAATCGCTGATCCAGCTCGGCGCGCTGTTCGGCAAGGTGCCCTTCCGCGCGCAGGAGACGCACGTCATCGGCGCGCCGCTGTTCCACGCGCTCGGCTTCGCGGCGATGGCGTTCTCCATGGCCCTCGGCGCCACCATGGTCGTGCACCGCCGCTTCGACCCGGCGACCTTCGCCGACGACCTCACCGGCGCGGACGCCGCCGTCGCCGTCCCGGTGATGATGCGGCGCGTGCTCGCGCTGGACGACCTCGGCACGCGCTCTTTCCCGCGCCTGCGAATCCTCTTCATGGGCGGCTCGCAGCTCGGCGCCGAGCTGTGCCGCGAGATGACCCGGGCCTTCGGGCCGGTCGTCTACAACCTCTACGGCTCGACGGAGGTCGCCTACGCGACGATCGCCACGCCCGCCGAGCTCGCGATCGAGCCGGGCAGCGTGGGCTCCCCGCCCCCGGGCGCGCAGGTGCGGGTCCTCGACGACGCCGGGAAGAAGCTGCCCACGGGGACGACGGGGCGCATCTTCGTCAACAACGGCTTCGCCTTCGAGGGCTACACGGGCGGCGGCACGAAGGAGGTCATCGACGGGCTCATGTCGACCGGCGACGTCGGCCACTTCGACCGTCACGGCTTCCTGCACGTCGACGGCCGCGACGACGAGATGATCGTGTCCGGCGCGGAGAACGTGTTTCCCCGCGAGGTCGAGGAGCTGCTCGCCGAGCTCGACGGCGTCGACGAGGCGGCGGTGATCGGCGTCGCCGACGACGACTTCGGCCAGCGGCTCGCGGCGTTCGTGGTGCGCACGCCCGACTCGGCCGTGGACGCCGACGGGGTGAAGGCCTACGTGCGCGAGCACCTCGCCCGCTACAAGGTCCCGCGCGATGTCACCTTCGTGGACGAGCTGCCGCGCAATCCCACCGGCAAGATCCTCAAGCGGGAACTAGTAGCCCAGCAGTAGTCGCTACACGACGGAGTACCCGATCGGGAAGGCGTGGGTGGACGCCCGCAACGCAGCACCAACGAGATCATGAAAGAGCTCATCGGCAAGACGATGGGCCTATGAGGAGGTCGACCGCATGCCGTCCGTGACCAAGTCCGTGGACCTCGAGCGCCCGCAGGAGGAGGCCTTCGCGCTCGCGACCGACCCGGCGCGCTTCGACGAGTGGCTCACGCTGCACTCGGCGTGGCCCGAAGGTGTGCCGCCCGCGCCCGTGCAGGGCGCCGCCTTCAAGCAGAAGCTGACGATCATGGGGATGCCGGCCGACGTCGACTGGAAGGTCACCGAATTCGAGCCGGGCGCACGGCTCGTGATGAGCGGGGAGGGCCCGATGGGGGCGACGCTCGGCACCACCATCACCGCCGACGGCGGCACGGTCTCCTACGAGGCGGAGTTCTCCGGCGGCGGCATCCAGGGCCCGATGGGCGACATGGTCACCAAGAAGGCCGGCGAGGAGATCGAGGCCTCTCTCGCCAAGCTCAAGGCGATCGCGTGAGCGGCACCGCCGTGGCGGGCTGGAACCTCGGCAAGCTCGGCGAGTGGACGGACCCGCACCCGTTCGAGGTCACGCGCGAGCGGATCGTCGCCTACGCCGCAGCGACCAACGACGAGCACCCGGCGCACCGGTCGGGCGATCTTGCGCCGCCGGTCTTCGCGATCGTGCCCGCCTTCGAGATCTGCGCGCAGCCGACCATGGCCATCGTGCCGGGCGAGGTGATCATGCGCGTCGTGCACGGGGAGCAGGACTTCCGCTTGCACCGGCCGATTGTGCCGGGGGACAGGCTCGTCACTCGCGCCGCCGGAGTCGGCGTGCACGGCCGCTCGAGCGGCGTCGTGCTCGTCGTGAAGGCGCAGACGACCACCGAGGCGGGTGAGCCCGTCGTCGACGCGTACATGACGTCGTTCTTCCGCGGCGCCTCGCTCGACGTGCACGAGGGCGAGGAGCCCCCGGCCCACGACGCGCCGCGGGGCGCCGAGCTGGGGTCCGTCTTGCACGCCTACGACGACGACCAGACGCAGCGCTACTCAAAGGCGTCGGGTGACCCGATGCCCATTCACCTCGACGAGGAGTTCGCCAAGGCGATGGGCCTGCCGGGGATCATCGTCCACGGCCTGTGCACCATGGCGTTCTGCTCGCGGGCGGTGATCCAGACGTGCTGTCCCGACGACCCGGCTCGACTGAAGCGGCTGGCCGTGCGCTTCGCCAAGATCGTCCAGCCCAGCGAGACGGTGACCACGACGCTGTCGGACGGCGGCGAGGGACGCGTCGCCTTCGAGACGGTCTCCTCCAACGGCAACGTGGCGATCAAGGACGGGCTTGCCGAGTTGCGTCGACCGGAGGTGCGAACTTGAGAGGACCGGTCAACGACGTGGAGCCCGAGAACGCGGCGCGGGTGGCCGAGGAGGTCGGCGGCCTCGCCAACGCCGACGACATCTCGGACTTCGCGGGCGCCGGGCGGCTGATCGACGCGGCGGTTGCGGAGTACGGCCGCGGCGCCGTGATCAACACCACCTCGGCGTCGGGCACGTTCCTGCCCAATCCGGGCCAGGCCAACTACGGAGCCGCGAAGGCGGCGATGACGCTGGTCTGCGCGGCCGAGATGGAGCGCATCGGCGTCCGGGTGAACGCCATTGCGCCAGTTTGCACGTACGCGGCTGACAGAGGACGTGCCCGGGATGATCGGCGAGTTGATGAAGGCTCCGGAGTTCGATCCCCGCCACGTCTCCCCGCTCGTCGCCTACCTCGCGAGCGCCGATTGCGCGCTCACAGGCAGGGTTCTCGCGGTCCAAGGCGGCGCCATCGCCGGGTCGCACGGCTGGTCCTCGGGGGCATCCATCACCACCGACGGCGACTGGACCGCTGATCTGATCGCCGAGAAGCTGGACGATGCGCTGACAGCCGTTTGACGACTTAACGCAGGTTTCACACGCGTCTGACGTTCTAGCTGCCATGCGCCGCGTCTTCCTCGGAATCATCCTTGCTGTCCTCGCTCTCGTCGCCGCCCTGATCGGGCGCGGTGAGGCCACCATCGCTGTTGCCGCCCCCACGGGCGACGCGCTGCAACTCACAACCGCTTTTGACGAGCCGCTCGGCGGCGCGCCGGGCACCACCGCCATCGCCTGCCAGGACTCCTGGCGCCCCGGCACGGCGGGCGTTACGACGGAGACCGTGAGCGTGCCGGACGGCGTGCGCTTCCTGCAGGTCACGCTCGGCGCCGCTCAAGGCGACTGGGACGTCGCGGTCTTTGATTCCAGCGGCGACGCGGTCGTCGCCTCGGCCGAGATCGGCACCTCGGAGTCCTCGACCGGCTGGAGCGCGAGAGGCGGCACCCTGCGTCTGCAGGTCTGCCGGCGCACCGGCGACGCTGCCGGCGTGCCCGTCACGCTCGAGCACGCCGCGCCCGTCGAGAATGTCGCCGCCATCAAGGCCGACCCGCCCCAGCTGGTCAACGTCATCACCCCGACCCGCGCGGACAAGGACATGGTGCAGGCCCTCGGCCTCGATCTCACTGAACACGCGGCCGAGAAAAGCATCGGTGTCGTGCTGCACGGCGAGGACGACCGCGTCAAGTTGCGCAAGGCAGGCCTTGAGTGGGACGTGCTCGTGAGCGACCTCGTCGCTCAGAGCGTGCGCCAGCGCAGCGCTGAGATGACCGGCGCCGCGCAGCGCGCCGAGCCGATCCTGCCCAGCGGCCGTACCGGCACGTATCGCACTCTGGCCGACTACAACACCGACATGAAGAAGCTGGCCGACGAGAACCCCGGCCTGGTGAAACTCATCGTGCTGCCCAACAAGACGTGGATGGGCAAGGAGGTCATGGGCCTCGAGATCGCCGAGAACGTCAACGCCAAGGATGGGCGGCCCGCGTTCTTCAACATGGGCGTCCACCACGCCCGCGAGTGGCCCGCCGGCGAGATGCCGATGGAGTGGGCCTTCGAGCTCGTGAGAGGCTTTAAGAGCGGCGACCCGCGCACGGTTGAGATCGTCAAGAAGAGCCGCAACATCATCGTGCCGATCGTCAACCCCGACGGATTCAACGCTTCGCGGACCGCGGGCTCCCTGGCCGGGGCCGACGGTGGGCGTGACGAGTCGGTCGACGACACCGCGTACCTGGTCGCGGGCGCGACCACCGGCGGCGAGTATCGCCGCAAGAACTGCCGTCTGCCTGACGACTCCATGGCCGGCAACTGCGCGACCTCGGCCGGTCTTGCCGAGCCGGGCGTCGATCCCAACCGCAACTACGGCGGTCTGTGGGGCGGCCCGGGCGCAAGCACCAATCAGGCCATGCAGACCTACCGCGGCCCCGGCCCGTTCTCCGAGCCCGAGACGCGCAACGTGCAGTCCGTCGTCTCCACCAACCAGGTGATGTCGCTGCTCACCAACCACACGACGGCGGCGCTCGTCCTGCGCGCACCCGGTCTGGCTTCGCTCGGCGATCCCATCGACGAGGACAGGGGCTACAAGGCACTCGGCGACGCGATGGCCAAGGAGACCGGGTACCTGTCGCAGAACGGCTTCGAGCTCTACGACACGACGGGCACGACCGAGGACTGGAGCTACAACGCGACGGGCGGCTTCGGCTTCACCATCGAGATCTATTGCGGCGAGGTCGACTACAAGACCGGCGACTGCGACGATCCTGCTTTCCATCCGCGGTTCAACACCGGTGTCGAGCGCGAGTGGAACGGCGACAATCCGATCGCCGACCACACCTTGGATCCGATGGGCGCCTTTGACGGCAAGGGCCTGCGCGAGGCGTACTACATCGCCGCGGAAAGCACGATCAACGAGGCGCGCCACTCGATCATCGAGGGCTCCGCGCCGGCCGGCGCGACCCTGCGCCTGACCAAGGCGTTCAAGACCCAGACGTCCCCGCAGCCACCCGACGACAAGCCGATCGAGTTCGACGACAAGCTGGAAACGACCTATGAGGTTGGCCCGTCCGGCACGTTCAAGTGGCACATCAACCCGTCCACGCGCCCCATCGTCGCCAAGGCGAGCGGCAAGGAGGGCGCCGGCGATGCGAGCCCGGAGGAGACCACCTTCGGTGGCCCGGAGGGCTCGTCGGAGCTAGAGGACGGTCCCGATGACGGCGCGTCCGTCCCGGACACCAATAACGATGCTGCCGCTTCGCCGTCGGTCAGCTACAACGACCATCCGTTCACTGTCCCGGCGACGGGCGACAACGCCAGCCTGAGCGTCAACGTCTCCTGGCCTTCTCCGGTCAGCGATTGGGACATCATCCTCTTCGAGGACGTCGACGGCAACGGCAAGTCCGATACGGCGATCGACAAGACCATCACCGTTTCTGCGCAGGGTGCGACGAACTTCGAGGAGGTCTCGATCGCCAACGAGATGGTCGCGCCTGGCAAGAAGTACGTCCTGCGCGTCGTCAACTTCGCTGCGGTCGAGCCCTACGACGTCACGAAGACCTACGAGCCGTTCGCGCCGTTCGTGCCGGCGCAGATCGAGAAGTGGACACTGACCTGCGAGGTCGCCGGTCAGGCGCCGCAGTCGACGGAGTTCGTCATCGAGCGCGGCGAGAAGAAGACGCCCGACCTGTCTGCGTGCCGGGCGGCCGGGCCCGCGGCGACGCCGACGCCGACGGTCGGCCCAGGCATCACCCCCGGGCCGGGCACCAACTCGTGCGTCAAAGCGCGCGGGCTGAAGTCAGTCACGGTCACCCCGCGCGGCGACGGTGCCCGGTTCTCGTTCGAGCGCCGGTCCGGCGTCACCGCGCCGGTGCAGATCAACGTCTACAAGCCGGCGACGGCCACCAAGGTCATCGACACCCGCAAGGTCAAGCGCTTTCGCGGGGCGACCGGGCCGGTCGTATGGAACGGCCGCGACGAGAAGGGCCGGCGCCTCGGCGACGGCTACTACTTCGCGCGCTTCCTGGTCAAGACCGCGAACGGCTTCGACGTCCAGCGGGTCGTGCTGCAGCGTTCGGGCGGCAAGTTCTCCCTGCGCAAGCCGTTCGACCGCCGCGCGACCTGCAGCACGCTGCGCCAGTACAAGCTGTCGCGGCCGGTGTTCGGGGGGAGCACGAACTTCCCGCTGCGGGCGACGTTCATGCTCGGACAGCCGACGGACGTCCTGGTCGAGCTGGTGCGCGACGGCAAGGTCGTCGGGCGCGTCCGGCGTAGCGACCAAGCGGCGAACACGCGGGTCACGGTGCGGCTCAAGGGCAGCCTGCGGCGCGGTGACTACGCCGTGCGGCTGAAGGCCGGTGGGAAGACCACCACGCTGTTCAGCCGCCGCATCTAGCTGGCAGTCGGTCTCCAGACCGCGAGTTTCGGGGGTGCGGCGCGTTAGGACATACATGCGCCGCGCCCTCGTCCCCGTTCTTGCCCTGCTCGCTCTCCTGGCCGCTCTGGTCGGCGGCAGCGGGGGCGTCACCCCTTCCGCCGGCGCCGCCGGCGGCGCGGAGATGCAGCTGCAGACCGTCCTCGACGAGCCGCTCGGCGGCGCCCTGGGGACCACAGCGATCCCGTGCCAGGCATCCTGGCGCCCGGGAACCTCGGGCATCGCGACCAAGACGGTCACCGTGCCGGCGGGCATTCGCTTCCTGGCGGTGACGCTGGGCGGCGCCAAGGGCGATTGGGACGTCGCGGTGTTCGACGCGACGGGCAGCGCAGTGGTCGCCTCGGCCGAGCTGGGCTCCACGGAGTCGGCCACGGGCTGGACCTCGCGCGGCGGCACCCTGCGCGTTCAGGCGTGCCGGCGGACGGGGAGCGCCGCGGTCGTGCCGGTCACGCTGGACGAGGCGGCGCCGGTCGGCGACGCGGCGGCGGCCAAGGCCAACGCCCCGCAGCTGGTCAGCGTCAACACTCCGACGCGTGAGGCCAAGGACCGCCTGCTCGCGCTCGGGCTCGACGTGTCCGAGCACGGCGGTGAGAAGAGCGTCGGCGTGGTCCTCGAGAACGCCGACGAACGGGCCGCGCTGCGCAAGGCGGGCCTGACCTACGACATCGTCGTCGACGACCTGATCGCCCAGGCGGCCGGTCAGCGCCGCGAGGAGACGCGCATGGCCACCCGCGCTGCCGGCGCGATCCTCCCAAGCGGGCGCACCGGCACCTACCGCACGCTTGCGGACTACAACGCCGAGATGAAGATGCTCGCGGAGAAGAACCCCAACCTCGTGCGGGCCATCGTCCTGCCCAACAAGACGCTGCTGGGCAAGGACGTCATGGGCCTCGAGATCGCCGAGGACGTCAAGGCGAAGGACGGCCGTCCAGCGTTCTTCAACATGGGTGTGCACCACGCCCGCGAGTGGCCGGCCGGCGAGATGCCGATGGAGTGGGCCTACGAGCTGATCACGGGCTACAAGAGCGGTGACGCCCGCGCGACGAAGATCGTCAAGCGCAGCCGCAACATCATCGTCCCGATCGTCAACCCTGACGGCTTCGAGGCCTCGCGCACCGCCGGCGAGCTCGCGGGTCAGAGCGGCGGCCGCGACGAGGCCGTCGACGACACGGTCTACCTCGTTGCGGGGACGCCGACCGGCGGCGAGTACCGGCGCAAGAACTGCCGCCTGCCCGACGACTCCGACGCCGCCAACTGCGCCACCTCGGCCGGCCTGGTCGAGCCGGGGGTCGATCCCAACCGCAACTACGGCGGCCTATGGGGCGGCCCGGGCGCGAGCACGGACGTGACGAGCCAGACCTACCGCGGCAAGGCACCCTTCTCAGAGCCCGAGACGCTCAACGTCCGCGACGTCGTCTCCAAGAACCAGGTGATGACGCTGCTCACCAACCACACCACGGCGGCGCTGGTGCTGCGCGCGCCGGGCCTGGCCGTCCTCGGCGATCCCGTCGACGAGAACAAGGGCTACAAGGCGCTCGGCGACGCGATGGCCAAGCAGACCGGCTACCTGTCCCAGAACGGCTTCGAGCTCTACGACACGACGGGCACGACGGAAGACTGGAGCTACAACGCCACAGGCGGCTTCGGCTTCACCATCGAGATCTATTGCGGGGCCGTCAACTACGAGACGGGCGACTGCGAAGACCCCGCCTTCCACCCGACCTTCAACACCGGCGTGGAGCGCGAGTGGAACGGCGACAACCCGGTGGCCGACCACACCAAGGACCCGGCGGGCGCCTTCGACGGCAAGGGGCTGCGCGAGGCGTACTACATCGCGGCGGAGTCCACGATCGACGATTCGCGCCACTCGATCATCGAGGGCAAGGCCACTCCCGGCGCCACGCTGCGGCTGACCAAGTCCTTCAAGACGGAGACGTTCCCGCAGCCCGATCCCGAGGGCGGCGAGGACAAGCCGCTCCTGTTCGACGACAAGCTCGAGACGACCTACGAGGTCGGCGACGACGGCACGTTCGAGTGGCACGTCAACCCGTCAACGCGGCCGATCGTGGCGAAGTCGCGCGGCAAGGAGAACCCCGGCGAGCCGAGCCCGGTGGAGAAGACCACGGGCGGCCCCCAGGGCTCCTCGGAGACCGAGGACGATCCTGACGACGGCGCCGCCACCGCCGACCCGGTCGGAGCCGGCGTCTTCGGCACCGCCAACTACAACGACCACCCGTTCGCCATCCCGGCGACCGGCGACAACGGCAGCGTGGCCATCGAGGTCACGTGGCCCACGCAGGGGTCCGACTGGGACATCGAGCTGTTCGAGGACACCAACGGAAACGGCAAGTCCGACCCGGGAACCGACGCGAGCGTGGGGACGTCGGCCCAGGGCCCGACGAACTTCGAGGAAGTGTCGGTCTCCAACGAAGCGGGTCTGGAGCCGGGCAAGAAGTACGTCCTGCGCGTGGTCAACTTCGCCGCCAGCGAACCCTACGAGGTCAAGAAGACCTACACGGCGCCCAAGGCCTTCCAGGCCGGCAGGAAGGAGTTCTACAAGCTCACGTGCGAGGTCGGCGGCAACGTCATCTCCACCCAGGATGTGTTCATCGAGCGCGGCGAGCGCAAGACGCTCGACCTCGGGGCGTGCGCCAGTCAGGTGCCCGTCGGGGGCGGGTCCGGCCAGTGCAAGGCGACGCGCGGCTTCTCGTCGGTCGGCGTCAAGCCGCAGGGTTCGGGCGCGCTGCTGGGCTTCAAGAAGCGTGCGGGCGTCGGCCAGGCGGTGCGGATCGACATCTTCAAGCCGGGAACGGCCACGAAGGTGCTCAAGACGCGCAAGATCCGCAAGTTCGCCGCCAGTCAGAAGAGCGTGAAGTGGAACGGCGAGGACAAGAAGGGCCAGGAGGTCGGGCCCGGCTTCTACTTCGTCCGCTACCTGGTCAAGACGGCCAAGGGCGTCGACGTCCGGCGCGTCGTGCTGCAGCGCTCCAACGGCCGCTTCCGCGTGCTCAAGGCGTTCGACCGCCGCGACACCTGCGGGCCGCTGCGCCAGTTCAAGCTGTCGCGCCCGGTCTTCGGCGGCTCGACCGCAGTGCCGCTGAACATCACCTACCGCCTCGGCGCAGCTGCCGACATCGAGGTGCTGGTGCGACGCGGCTCCAAGGTCGTCAGCCGCTTCAAGCGTGCCGCCCAGCCGGCGGGTCGGCTGCTGAAGCTGATCGTTAAGTCCAAGGGCCTCAAGCGCGGCGACTACACGGTGTCACTGCGCGCGACGGCGGGTACGGCCACGATCGCCGCGACGGCGGTCGCCCGGAGGATCTAGCACCCGGCGGGCGACGCCTTCGATCGTCGCCCGCCCGTAGCCCTGGTCGGCCGTCTCGCTCAGCACCGCGAGCGCGACGCGCCGCCGGCGCGACTTCTCCAGCAGGGCGACCTGGTGGACGACGTCGGAACGCCACCCGCCCTTGATGAAGGGGGTGAGGCGCCGCTCTCGCGCGGCGGGCGGGATGCCCCACCGCTGCGCGGGGATCACCGACTTCAGCAGTCTGCGCGCATAGCTGCGGTGGCGCCTGGGCACCAGCCCGTCGAGCTTGACGAAGAAGCGCGCCTGATCCTCCGCGCTGATCTGCGACTCGAACAGCGAGTTCGCGCTGGAGAAGTCGCGCATCTTCGCCGCCTCCGCCACGGCATAGAGACCGGGCGAGCCGACGAGCGAGAACAGGTCCCGTGCGGGCTGATTGGCCGACTGCGTGATCATCGGATAGAGCAGGTCGGTCTCCGCGGTGGTCAGCGCCCGGCCCTCGGCACGCCGCAGCACCTCGACCATCAGCATCGCCTTCGTCACGCTCGCGGCCGGGTACGTCCGCGCGCGGTCATAGCCCCGGACCTTGCCCTTCGTCCCGATGACGGCAAAGCTCACGAAGTCCTCGCGCCCCTGCGCGAACGCCTGTGCCGCCTTGACGCCCCTGTCGTTGACCAGCGGGTCGCGCTTGGCCGGAGCCGGCTCGGGCACCCCGGTGGCCGCCACCACCGCCGCCACGACACCGCCGACGAGCGAGTTCACACTGATATCCTTACCAGTTCACAACGTCGCGGGGTGGAGCAGTCAGGTAGCTCGCCGGGCTCATAACCCGGAGGTCGCAGGTTCGAATCCTGCCCCCGCTATGGCCGTTCGGGCAACCGAACGGTGCAAACGGAAGCCCCCTCTCGCCAGGGGGCTTTCGCGCTTCCGGAGCCAAAATCAGGACTTGGGCCTGCTCGTATCCGTCGCGAGCCGCGCCGCGCTTTCTTCCCCGGGCGGCCTACGCCTCTGACAACGCCGGGTACCAATCAGGTACCAATTTCACGCTGTTGACGCACCCTGTGCCTACAGATTTCCTCGGATCGGCTACGCCCCGGGAGTCCGGCAGACGCATCTCGAGCGGCGCACCGTTCGACACTCCTGGGCGATCTGTGCGGCGCATGGTGGGGCAGTGCGACACTGGTGATCCGGTGGGTTCGCCCGGCGCTTCACGTGGTGGCCCGGGCCTTGCGGTGAGCGCGCTCATAATCCGTCGCGCGGTGGTTCGAATCCACCCCGGCCCACCTTCTGAAGCCAAATGTAACGGCATCGCAAATGTCTTTGTCCCCGTTTTGTCCCCGATACTCCTCGAATAGGCGACTGATGCGTTCTCTTTGAATCCGAAGGTTGAAGGTTCGATTCCTTCCGGGGGCACTCACTGGTAGGGCGGACTACGGCGATGGTTGACCTCGCACCGGGTACCGGGTGGGTACCCGGGACAGCCGGGTTCGTTGAGGCGCATGCACTGCGCACCTGCCGCCGATCCGACGCGAGCGACCCTTCACTGGCGCCGGACGCTCTTCGGGGCCAGCGCGTATCCGATCCACCACACAACCAAAGCAACGCCTGCGATGCCAATGCTGACGCTGACGAACAATGCTTCGGTCTCCGTGTTCACGCCCAGGTTCGAATAGACGAGCGAGTACCCGATGACGACCAGAGGCATCACAAAGCAGAGCGGCCAGGGTTGTCGCAGGAATCCGCTGAAGAAGACCAGCACGAGCCCGGCTAGGTAGTAGCTCAACGGTTCCGCCGGAGGTCAACTTCTTCCCATCCGTCTGTGCGCGAAACTTGGCGAAGCACCGTCTGCTGCCCACCGCTGAACGGCATCGTGACCAGATCGGCGTCCCGTCGGAACGGTCCCGAGTGCCGGACGAAGGCAACCGTCTGACCGTCGGGCGACAGAGCGGGCTCGCGAGCGTTGGTGGCGAGCATCCTGATGCTGCTATTGCCGACTTCGGTCGCGAACACAGCATGCTGCCCTTCTCCGCTGCCAGCCTCGAACACGAGCCTCTCGGCCGCACCGGCAGGCCCAGGGAACCAGCTGACGAGTCCGAACACGAACGCGAGCAGGCCGGGCGTCAGCCGACTCGTCAGGGGTGTCCGCGCCAAACGGTCGTGGTGCCGTCCAGGTTGCATCTCCGAGCCTCCGAGCCAGATTTGGTCGCGCGCGCCGCGGGACCTCGTTACGCACAGGAGAATCGCGCATCGTCGCTCTGAAGGCTAGGTCGTTGTCGGGGTGCATCGACTCGAGCGAGTCCGGCTGTGTCCACCGGCAGGACGGCGTCGCGGGCTGAGACGCGCGGGAGATCGATCACAAGCGCTACGCAATCCACTACTCATCGCGAGTGCGTAGTGGACGCGCTGGCCTCCGCTCTGGTGGGCGGTCATGGGCTGGTCCCGGTTTCCGACCACGCTCCCCCCACGAGCAAGCTCTTCAGGTGAGGGGGATCGTGGTCGGAAACCGGGACCAGCAGGTGGGTGGTGGGAGCGGAGGCCAGGAGGGGCGGGCGTGGAGAGGGGTCAGAGACAGGAAGTTGTGAGAGGTGTTGGAGGAGGGTGGCAGCGTCGCGGGGGAAGAAACGTCGAGGGGCTGCCGGGGTGATGTGAGCGGTTGAGTGCCGAGTGTCGGTTCGCGGAGGGTTCTCGCCGGGCTATAGGGCATGAGGGAACTTCTCGAGGCGTGCGGCGACGAGGGCGGCGTGTTGCCCAGTGCGGGGCGGAGCGTCATGGATGGGAGTCTGGTCAGCTCCGGCGGGGTGAGGCGGGCTGGGTTTCGCGGAGACCGGGTTAGTTGGTTTCCTTGTTTCATTAT
>JBBJOW010000023.1:0-49286 GCA_037724045.1 Solirubrobacteraceae bacterium | reverse complement strand
ATTCTTCAACCTCAACCGGACAGAACCACCACCCCAACCGCGGTGGATCCAGGCTTAGTAGGGGGCGGGGGACTGCTGACCGAACCTGGCGTCACCTCGAGGGTGTTCTCCATCGCGGCCCTGGTCGGGGGTCTGATCGGCGTCGGCGCCCTGATCCACACCGCGCGGCGGGACGTCGCCGCGGGCCGTGACGGCGTGCTGTGCGGAGCCGTCATCGAGCGAAGCAAGTACATCAGCACCGACGGCGGCTCGTTCGTGCGCGTCTGGGCACGGGTCGAGCACCCTGACGGCGCGTTCGACGCCAAGGGCACCCCCGACGTCGACAAGCACGACCTCGCCGGGCACCACGACGGCAGCCGCGTCGAGGTCCTCGTGCACCCGCGCCGCCGCCGCGTCCTGTACTGGCTGGGCCGTGCCTGAAGGGCGACGGGCGGACAGGGACGTTCCGGGCGCGCTAACGAACGATCCGGGCTAGGCTCGCTCGATGCCCTGGCTGCGGTGGGGGGCGCTCAACCTCGCGATCCTCGGCGCGGTGATGGTCGGCTGCCTGCTGCTCCTGGTCCCGGCGGCGCTCGTGGGCTGGGGGAGCCCGGACAGCCGCGAGTACACCTACCTGTTCCTCTGGATCTACCTGCCGTTCACGGGCCCGGCCTACCTCGTGCTGCTGGCCTTGCTCGGCCGGCGCTCGCCGCGGCCGAGGGTCTGGGCGATCGCGCTGACGCCCGTTTTCTGGATCGTCCTGCCGTTCCTTGCGATCGGCGTGAACGAGCCCGGGATCGCCGCGGCCTGGGTGGCCTACCTCGTGTACGGGGCGCTGGTCCGCCTCCCCTCGCGGTCCAGGCCCGCGGCGCAGCCCGCACTCTCATGACGTCCGTCGTGGAGCGCTGCCCGCCCTCCAACGAAGAAGGGCGGCCAGGCGGCCGCCCTTCACAACGCGCTGGGCGCTCCCCTACTTGATCTCGACGGAGGCGCCGGCCTCCTTGAGGTCGGCGACGAGCTTGTCGGCCTCCTCCTTGTCCACGCCCTCCTTGATGGGCTTCGGGGCCTCGTCGACGAGGGCCTTGGCCTCCTTGAGGCCAAGGCCGGTCGCGGCGCGCACGACCTTGATGACCTGGATCTTCTTCTCGCCCGCGCCCGTGAGGACGACGTCGAACTCGGTCTGCTCCTCCTCCTCAGCGGCAGCTTCGCCGCCGCCACCGCCGGCCGGGGCAGCCGGGGCGACCGCGGTCGCCGACACGCCGAACTCCTCCTCGAGCGCCTTGATGCGCTCGGAGAGCTCGAGGACGGAGATGGACTTGAGCTCGTCGATCCACTCAGCAGTGCTGGCCATGATCAGTTCCCTTCGGTTTCTTCAGTGGTTTCGCCGGCGGGCGCGTCGGCGCCCTCCGGGTCAGACGGGGCTTCGGCGGCCGGCTCGGGAGCGGCTTCCACCGCCGGAGCGGGGGCTTCGGTCTCGGCTGGCGCCTCGCCGCCGGCTTCGCCTCCGCTGCCGACCAGGCCCTGCTCGGCGATCTGCGCGAGCTGGCGGCCGAGGCCGGAGATGAGGTTGCTCAGGCCGGTCACGAGACCGGTGAGCGGAGAGGCGACCATGCCGACGAGGCGCCCGTACAGGACGTCTCGCGAGGGCAGGCGCGAGATCGCGAGGATCTCGTCCGCCGACAGGGGCTGGCCGTTCATCCAGCCGCCCTTGAAGGTCAGGACGCCGTTCGCGCGGTTGAAGTCGGCGATCGCCTTGGCAGCCGCCGCCGCGTCGCCCTTGACCAGGGTCAGCGCCGTGGGACCCGCAAGGTGCTCCTTGAGGCCATCGGCGCCGGCCTGCTCGGCGGCGCGCTCGGTGAGCGTGTTCTTGGTGACTCTGAAGCTCGCGCCGGCGTCGCGCAGTGTCGTGCGCAACACCGCGGCCTGCGGCACCGAGATGCCGCGATAGTCGACCGCGAAGACCGCGTCCGCTTCGGAGATCTGTGCGGCGACCTCTTCGATCACCGCCGCTTTCTGGGCTCTGTCCAACTGCTCCTCCTCTCCGGGCCTTACGTCAGCGACCGCCCGAGGTCTGTGGATATTCGATTTCGCCTGCCAGGCAAGTCGCAAGCGACTGCCTTCGGCGACGTTACGGGGCCTATGCGGCCGCGGGCTCCCCCATCAGGTCCTTGGTTGCGCCCGGGTCAACCTTCACGCCCGGGCCGTGCGTCGAGGCGAAGACCACGGTGCGGATGTACTTGCCCTTCGCAGCAGACGGCTTGGCGCGCATGATCTCGTCGATGACGGCCTGGTAGTTCTCGAGCAGTTGCTCGGACGGGAACGACGTCTTGCCGAGCGAGAGGTGCACGATCGCGGTGCGGTCCGTGCGGTACTCGACCTTGCCCGACTTGGACTCCGTGACGGCTTTGGCGACGTCCATCGTCACGGTGCCGACCTTCGGGTTGGGCATCTTGCCCTGCGGGCCGAGCACGCGGCCGAGACGGCCCACGACCGGCATCATGTCCGGCGTCGCGATGGCGACGTCGAAGTCGGTGAAGCCCTCGTCGGCGATCTTGGTGGCGAGGTCCTCGGCGCCGACGTAGTCCGCGCCGGCCTCCTCGGCCTCCTTGGCCTTGTCCCCACGGGCGAAGACGGCGATCTTGACGTCCTTGCCGAGGCCGTGGGGCAGCGCGATGGTGCCGCGCAGCTGCTCGTCGGCGTGGCGGACGTTCAGGCCCGTGCGCAGGTGGACCTCGAGGGTCTCGTCGCCCTTGGAGGTCTTGATCTCCTTGACGAGGTTGATCGCCTCGGCAGGCCCGTACTCGCGGTTGCGGTCGACCTTGGCGAGCGACTCCAGATACTTCTTGCCGTGCTTGGCCATTACGCCACCTCAACTCCCATCGAGCGGGCCGTGCCCGCGATGATCTTCTCGGCCTGGTCGATGTCGTGTGCGTTGAGGTCGTTGAGCTTCTTCTCGGCGATCGCGCGCAGCTGGTCGCGGGTGATGGTCCCGACCTTGTTGCGGTTGGGCTCGCCCGACCCCTTGTCGATCCCGATCGCCTGGCGGATCAGGACTGCCGCGGGCGGCGTCTTGGTGATGAAGGTGAACGAGCGGTCCTCGTAGACCGTGATCACGACGGGGATGGTCGTCCCCATGTCGCCGGAGGTCTCGGCGTTGAACGCCTTGACGAACTCCATGATGTTGATGCCGTGCTGACCCAGCGCGGGGCCGACCGGCGGTGCCGGGGACGCCTGCCCGCCGGGGGCCTGCAGCTTGATCTGGGTTAGGACCTTTTTCGCCATGAGGGGTTAGACCTTCTTCACCTGGTCGTAGCCGACTTCCACCGGGGTCTCCCGGCCGAAGATCGAGACGAGCACCTTAAGGCGTGCCGCGTCCTCGTTGATCTCGGCGATCTCGCCGGAGAAGTCAGACAGGGGGCCGGAGATGACCTTGACGGTCTCCCCGATCGTGAATTGCGCGCGGCTCGGCGCGCGGACCGCGACCTCGCGGTGCAGCAGACGGTCGACCTCGAGCTGGGTCAGCGGGATCGGCTCGTTGGTCGCGCCGACGAAGCCGGTGACGCCCGGCGTGTTCTTGACCAGCGACCAGCTCTCCTCGTTGAGGTCCATGTTGACCAGCACGTAGCCGGGCATGGTGCGCTTCTCCACCGCGATCTTCTGACCCTGGGGATTGACCTCCTGCTGGGTCTCGGTGGGCACGACGACCTGACGGACGGCACGCTGCTGCGAGAGCGAGACGACGCGGTGCTCGAGATTCGACTTGACCTTGTTCTCGTGCCCGGAATAGGTGTTGATGACGTACCAGCGGAACATTCTGTCTCTCTAGAGAAGGGCGTTGATAAGTGGTTGCCAGATGGCGTCCATGAGCCCGAGGAAAGCGCCTGCGATGAGGCAGAACCCGAGGACGACGGCCGTGGCCTGGAAGACGTGCTTGCGGTCGGGCCACTGCACGCGGCGGAGCTCGTCGACGCACCCGTGCAGGAAGGTGAGGACACGGCCGCGGTCCCTGGGGTCCTCGGGCGGGACCCCGTCCTCGGTGGTTTCGAGCGAGCCGCCTCCGCCGCGGCGTCCGCCGCCACCCACCAGGTCGCGCGGGACCTCGACCTCATCGTCGCCCCGCTTGGCGTCGTAGTCGTACTCCGAGTCGTAGTCGACGTCGACCTCGTCGCCGCCAGGCCCGCGCAACTCGTGGTCGGGCGCCGTCATCGCCGCCTTGGCCTGGTCGGCGTCGGGCGAGGCGTTCTTGAGCGGGTCGGGCGCCGGCGCGTCGTCGGTGAGGCCCGACTCGTCGATCGCGGGATCGTCGAGCCCGATGTCACGCGAGCGCGAGCGCTTGCCGCGCGGCTCATCGCCGGCGGCGCGAGCGCGCTGCCGCGCCTTGGAGCGTTGACGATCACGGGCCACGGCTACGTGGTCCTAACGGGTCTCGCGGTGCCCGGTGTGCTGCCTGCACCACTTGCAGTACTTGCGCAAGGCGATGCGGTCCGGGTTGTTGCGCTTGGACTTATTGGTTTGGTAGTTCCGGCGCTTGCACTCCTCGCACGCGAGGGTGACAGCGATCCGGACGTCTCCGCGGGCCATCGAGGCGGACTCCGAGGGTCAAGGGGTTTCGAGCGCCGGACAAAGGAAAACCCCGCCGGCGCGAGGTCGATTGACGAGGATAGCGCGCCGCTCAGGGGGCCGGGACGAGATCGGCGATCGCGTCGACGCCGAGGCGGGATGGACGTCTACGAACGCATCGGTGACGGCAGACAGCCGGCTGGTCGATCGCGCGCCGACGCCGGACCTCAGCACGAATCGACGAACGCCTCGACACGCGCACGGAAGGCGGCGGGATCGATGACCGGGAAGCGGTAGAGCTGCGGCTCGATCTCCTCGAAGAGCTCCGTCAGCCTCGTCGACTCGATCCAGCCACGACGGTGCATCGCGTCGACGTCGAACAGATCGCGCGTGAGCGCGCGCTGGAGCTTGGCCAGGGCCTGGGAGTAGGGATCGAGGTGGTAGACGTCGATGGGCCCCTCGGTGAAGGCGTAGCGACTGCGGTCCTCCCAGCCGGCGGGAGCCGGGATGAAGTCGAATGGGGACGCGAGCTCGATGTTCACGGGAACCGCCTCCTTCGCCGCGGGAAGTCTGTGAAGTAGCCCGTCGTCCTCCGGGACCAGCTTGATGTCGACGTCGACCGTCGAGGTGCGCCACCCGACCAGCACGGCCGTCGCGCCGCCGGTCAGGTAGAGGCGGACGCACTGCGTGGCATGGCGAGCCAGGTCGCGGACGAGCGCCCGGACTCGCGCCGCGTCAGCGTCGGGCCTCATGCTCGGCCGCGCACGCGAAGGAGTCGAGCTGGCCGAGCAGCGCGTTGTAGCGACCGTGGGCGTCGTTGCCGTGCTCGGGCTGGAGCGCGTGGTAGAGCGCGAGCGGCGCGCCGGCGTCGTCGACGCCTTCGGGGACCGGGACGCCGGCGGCTCGCAGTCGCGACCCGGCAGCGGCGACGAGCAGCGCCTCGGGCGAGTCGCGGACGCCGCGAGCGAGATCCGCGAGGCCGGCCTCGATCAGGTCACCTCCCGGCAGATGCGCGTAATCAGGCACCGAAGCGGACGGTACCCGTGGCGGGGTCGGCTTCGAGGAGGCGGGCGCGGATCTCCTGGCCCAGCGGCGGCTCTCCGTCGCAGCGCGCCCGGACGGCGGGATCGCGCAGCTGGACAATGCCGTCGGCGATGACGACGGCCTCGAAGGCCTCGCCGACGCGGCCCGCGAGCGTGCGGGCCTCGGCGCGGTCGACGGCTGTGCGCTCTGCCTCGTTCGCGTGGCGCTCGGCCGCCTCCATGACGGCGGGCAGCGCCTCGAGACGGTCGCGGACCCACGCCGGGACGGGCTCGCCGGCGAAGGCGGCCAGCGCGCACTCGGTGGCGTAGCGGTCGGCGAGCCGGCGCAATGGCGCCGTCACGTGCGCGTACTCCTCGGCGATCGCGGAGTGGCGGCCGTCCTTCGGAGCGACCCCGTCGTCGTCGAAGGCGAGGTAGCCCGCGCCGCGCAGGACCCGCGTGGCGGCACGCAGGATCGCGGCGTCGCGGCCGTCGAACGGGTCCAGCGAACGGATGAACGCGCCGTACTCGACCTCGCTGCCCCACTCGCGTCCCAGCGCGGCGGCGACGCGGCGCAGCCGCTCCAGGGCCTCAGGCTCGGCGGCCGGGAGCGTGCGCAGCAGGCCGGCGGCGCCGCGCAGCATGAGGTCGGCCGCGGCCATTCCGGTCAGCAGCGAGAGCTGGGCGTTGTAGCCCTCGCTGGGCAGCGGCGCGCGGTAGCGCAGCGTGCCGTCGCCGTCGATCTCCTGCTCGGGGATCGGCAGGGAGATGCCGCCCCGGTCGCGCTCCAGCGCCTCGCGCCGCTTCCCGACCGCCTCCATCATCGCGAGCACGTCGCCGGGGACATCCTCGTAGGTGTGCTGGCCGACGGAGCGCACCAGCGCGCGCCGGACGTCCACCTGCGCGAGGGCACCGCGCGCGTCGAGGTCGAGGCTCCAGAGCACCGCTGGGCGCACCTCCTCGGGCAGCAGCGAGGCGGCGCCGGCCGACAGGACCGGCGGGTGCAGCGGGACGGGCCCGTCGGGGTCGTCGTACACGGTCACCCCTCGCTCCCAGACCGCGGCATCGAGGGCGCCACCCGGCATCACGAAGCGCGTCAGGTCGGCGATCGCGTACGAGACCCGGTGGCCGTCGCCGACCGGCGCGATGTGCAATGCCTGATCGAGGTCGCGCGCGCCGGGAGGGTCGACGGTGACGAACGGCAGGTCGACCGGATCTCCCTCGAAGCGCTTCGCCGCCGCGGCCTCGGCCTCCGCGAGCGCCTCAGCCGGGAACGGGGTCGTCACGGGGTCGCCGCCGCGCGCACCAGCGGCAGCCGCCGGGGCGCGATCTGCGTCGACATCGCGATGTAGCTCGTCGAGCGGCGCACGGAGGGCGAGTGAAGGATCGCGTTGATGATCTCCTGGAGGTGCCCGTTGTCGCGCGCGACCACACGGCAGATGAGATCGCGCGGCCCGGTCGTACCGAACGCCTCGAGCACCTCGGGGATCTCGTCGAGCGTCGTCACCGCGTCGTTCAGGCGGCCCTGTGCGATCTCCAGGAAGACGAACGCGAGCACCGGGTAGCCGATCCGGGCCGGGTCGACCTCGGGGCCGAAGCCGGTCACCGCGCCGCGGTCGACGAGCTTCGCCAACCGCGCCTGCACCGTCCCGCGAGCGACGCCGAGCCGGCGGGCGACCTCCACGAGCCCGATGCGCGGATTGACCGTCAGCAGCTCGAGGATGCCCGCATCGAGGCGGTCCAGACTGGTCATATTGACCAGTCAAGCAGCGAATGACTTGTCCTGTCGCCCCATCACGACGAATATGGACGGCATCATGTTCGAAGAGGGGCAGCTCTACTCACCGGTCACCGAGAACGAGGACGGAAGCGTCACCGTCCACCTCGCGCCGTGCCATCCGGGGGTCAACGACCCGGCCTACCTCGAGCGCCGCGCCGAGATCGCCAAGGCGGCGTTGCGCTGGACGTCGGGGCAGCCCGCCCCGACGATCGCCTACACCGACGCCGAGCACACGGTCTGGCAGACCGTCTGCCGCGAGCTGACCGTCAAGCACCGCGCGCTCGCGCACTCCGCCTACCTCGAGGCCTGGGACGCCGTCGCGCTGCCGACCGACCACGTGCCGCAGCTCACCGAGGTCTCCGCGCGCGTGGACGCCCTGACCGGCTTCACCTTCGATCCCGCGCCCGGCCTCGTGCCGCTGCTGCAGTTCTACGGCTCGCTCGCGGACCGCGTCTTTCACTCGACGCAGTACCTCCGCCATCCCTCCGAGCCGCTGTACACCCCCGAGCCCGACCTCGTGCACGAGGTGATCGGCCACGGTGTCGCCCTCGCCGCGCCGCCCTTCGCCGAACTGCACCGGGCCGCCGGGGAGGCCGCCCGCCGCCTGGAGACCAAGGAGGCGCTCGGCTTCATGGCCAAGGTCTTCTGGTTCACGTGCGAGTTCGGGGTCGTCGTCGAGGACGGCGAGCTGAAGTGCTACGGAGCAGGTCTGCTGTCGAGCTTCGGGGAGATCGACGAGTTCCGCTCCGCGGACGTCCGGGCGCTGGACTTCTCCGAGATGGGCATTGCCGAGTACGACATCACCCGCTATCAGCCCGTCCTGTATCGCGCAGAGTCGCTCGACCACCTCGTGGACGCCGTCGGCGGCTTCTTCGCGACGATGGACGACGACACGCCGTCACGCCTCAAGCGTCGCGCCCACGAGCACCGGCTCGGGGTGTAGGTCCACCCCGAAGCGCGCGCGGACGCCGTCGCGCACCTCGCGGGCGAGCGCGAGGAGCTCATCGGTGGTGGCACCCCCGCGATTGGTGAGCGCGAGCGTGTGCTTGGCGGAGATCGCCGCGCGACCGTGTGCGTGGCCGCGCTGGAAGCCGGCGCCGCCGATCAGCCATGCGGCCGAGGTCTTCACGCGGCCGTCGGCCTCCGGCCACGCCGGCGGCCGTTCGGGAGCGGCGCGCTCCACGAGTCGCTCGAACTCACCAGGGCGCAGGATCGGGTTGGTGAAGAAGGAGCCGGCGCTGACCGAGTCAGGATCGACCGGGTCGACGACCATCCCCTTGCCCCGGCGCAGCTCGAGCACCGCGTCGCGCACGGCGGCGAGCGGCGCGGTCGCGCCGACGTCGACGCCGAGGACGCTGGCGAGCTCGGCGTAGCGGACCGGCTCGCTCTCGGCCGACCCGCGCAGCGCAAAGGTCACGGAGAGCACGACCCAGCGGTCGCGGTACTTGAAGCGGCTGGCGCGGTAGCCGAACCCGCAGTCGGCGGCGGCGACATCCAGCACCTCGTCGGCCTCGCGGTCGAAGACCCGCACGGAGGTGATGGTCTGGGCAACCTCCTGCCCGTAGGCGCCGACGTTCTGGATCGGCGTCGCGCCGGTCGAGCCGGGAATGCCCGACAGGCACTCCACGCCGGCCAGCCCGTCCGCCACGCACACGGCGACCAACGCGTCCCACGGCTCGCCCGCCGCCACCGTCAGGCAAGCGCCGGCCTGCGCGATCCCGCGTGAGCGCACGTGCACGACGGTCCCGTCGAAACCGGCGTCGGCGACCACCAGGTTCGACCCGCCGGCCAGCACGAGGACCGGGCGCGCAGCGGCCCGGACGGCCGTGACGATCGCGTCCGCGTCGAAGGCCTCGACGTAGTCGCGCGCAGGACCGCCGAGGCGCAGCGTCGTGAGGTCCGAAAGTAACGGCACGGCCCTGGGAGGCTATGACATACTTATGTCATGCGCACGACCATCCGTCTCGACGATGCGCTCCTCAAGGAGGCCAAGCGGCGGGCGCTCGAGCGCGACATGAGCCTGACCAGGCTGATCGAGGAGGCGCTGCGCATCGAGCTGCACCGCCCTGCCCCGCCACGCGAGCCGATCACACTTCCGATCTCGGGTCAGGCTGGTGGCGCAGCGCCGGGACTGGATCTGAACGACAATTCGGCGGTGCTCGACTGGCTGGACGAGCACGACGGCTAGTTGCACCTGCTCGACGTCAACATCGTCCTCGCCGCTCAGCGACGGGAACACGCACATCACGATCGGACGGCACCGTGGCTGCTTGATCTGGTCAACGGCGATGCGGCGTTCGGGGTCCCGCGGCCGGTGTTCAGCGGCTTCTTGCGGATCGCCACCAACTCACGATCGTTCGCCGTGCCCACGACGGTCGCGGATGCCCTCGCGTTCGTCCGCAGCGTACGGAGCAGCCCGGCCTTCGCCGAGGTGCGGCCGAGCGCGGGGCACTTCGACCGATTCCTCGGCCTCGTCGAGGAACACGCTCTGCGCGGCAACGACGTCCCGGACGCCTACCTCGCCGCGCTCGCGATCGAGACGCGCAGCGACTGGGTCAGCTACGACCGCGGCTTCGACCGCTTCAGAGGACTGCGGCGCATCGAGCCGTAGGACGACCTACGGCACCGGCCACTCGTGCACGGGCACGTTGGCGTGCATGTGCTCGCGGTAGGCGAGCGTCATCTCGCGCAGGGCCTCGGCGCGGTCGAGCTTGCGGTCCTCGTAGAAGTGCCGGAAGGCCTCGACCTGCCAGGTCGCGCCGTTGCGCCCCGCAACGCAGCGGCGCTCGATGATGCCCAGCAGCCGGTCGCGGTCGGCGGTCTCGATCCCCCACTCCGACAGGCCCTGGTGGGCGATGGGCAGCAGCCTGCGCACCACCAGCTCGCCCACGGGGACGTCGCCCACCGACGGCCAGTAGACGCGGGCGTCGAGGCCGTCGCGCGCGCCGGCGTGGAAGTTCTCCTCCGCTGCGGAGAAGCTCATGGCCGACCAGACGGGCCGCTCCTCGGCGCCGAGCACCCGGACGAGCCCGTAGTAGAAGGCGGCGTTGGCGAGGATGTCGACCACGGTTGGACCCGCCGGCAACACGCGGTTCTCGATACGCAGGTGCGGCCGTGAGCGCACAACGTCGTAAACAGGTCTGTTCCAGCGATACACGGTGCCGTTGTGCAGGCGCAGCTCCGACAGGCCCGGGACGTCGCCGCGCTCGAGCATCGCCTCGGGGTCCTCGTCGTCGACGAGCGGCAGCAACGACGGGAAGTAGCGGACGTTCTCGTCGAAGAGGTCGAAGATGCCGGTGATCCAGCGCTCGCCGAACCACACGCGCGGGCGCACGCCCTGCGCCTTGAGCTCCTCCGGGCGCGTGTCCGTGGCCTGCTCGAAGAGCGCGATGCGCGTCTCCCGCCAGAGCTCTCGCCCGAACAGGAACGGCGAGTTGGCGCCCACGGCGAGCTGGATGCCCGCGATCGCCTGGGCGGCGTTCCAGTGGTTGGCGAACAGGTGCGGGTCGATCTGCTGGTGCAGCTGGACGCTGGTGCACGCCGCCTCGGGCAGGATCGTGTCGGCGTAGGTCGACAGGCGCTCAACTCCGTCGATGGCGATATGGAGATCCTCGCCCCGGGCGGCGAAGATCTGCTCGTTGAGCAGCGCGTAGCGCGGGTTGTCGGAGAAGCTCTCCGCGCCCATGTGCCCCTCGCCGACGGTCGGGAGGATGCCGATCATCACCATGCGCCCGTCGGCCCGGCGCGCCTTCTCCTCGGCGGCGTTGAGGTCCTCGCGGATGTCGGCCTCCAGCGCGCTGAACACGCCGGGCTCGAGCAGGCGCGGCGGGATGTTGATCTCGACGTTGAACTGACCGAGCTCCGTCTGGAAGTCGGGGTCGGCGATCGCCTCGAGCACGGCAGCGTTGCGCATCGCCGGGCGGCCGTCCTCCTCTGTCAAATTCAGCTCGATCTCCAGGCCGATCGAGCGGTGGTCGGCATCGAAGCGCGACTCGGCCAGCATCCGCGCGAAGACGTCCAGACAGCGCTTGACCTTCGACCGATAGCGCTGCCGGTCCTCGCGGGTGAACGTGCGGGCCTCGACCTCTTCACCCATGCGGTGCGCCAGCCTAGATGGTTGATCCCACGAGACCCGTGGTTCCAGGCGCGCTGATGACCGAGCCGGGCGCGTCCGGCCGGCGAAGCCCGTACCGGTGGTACGGGCGAACCGGACGGGCGTGATCGGAGCGAAGCGTCAGCGGCGTGCCTGGGGCCGCGGGGTCGTGAATCAACCATCTACCAGTCAGCGCAGCAGTCGGCGTGTGGACCG
Organism: Solirubrobacteraceae bacterium; assembly: GCA_037724045.1. Classification (GTDB taxonomy): domain Bacteria; phylum Actinomycetota; class Thermoleophilia; order Solirubrobacterales; family Solirubrobacteraceae; genus DATLGB01. The sequence goes on along the minus strand of JBBJOW010000023.1, from coordinate 37,636 downwards.
ACCGGCGAAAAGGTTCGACCAGCAAATTGAGGGGAGCCGGGCGAGGGGGCGACGTTCTCCTTCGTCCTGCCGGCCGTGGAGGCCGCGCCCGAGCCCGGCCGTGGCGAGGGGCCCGTCGCCGCCGGCGAGCGGTAGGTTCGCGGGGATGGAGGAGCTCAGCCTCGACCTCGCCTCCGGCCGCGTCCAGGCGGTCGCGCACGGTCCGGTCGACGCTCCGCTGGTGCTGTGCCTGCACGGACTGTCGGCCAACGCGCGGGCCTGGGACTTCCTCGGCGAGCGCCTCGCCGGCGAGGGGCGGCGCGCCGTCGCGCTCGACCTGCGCGGGCGGGGGCTGACCGAGGCAACACCGCCCGGCTCCTACGGCCTTCCCGCGCACGCCGCCGACGTCCTCGCCGCCGCGAACGCGCTCGGCGCGGAGACCTTCGACGTCGCCGGCTGGTCCATGGGCGCCCTCATCGGCATCCTGGCGGCCTCGACCGCGGCAGGCCGGCTGCGCAGGCTGGTGCTGATCGACCACGCCGGCCGCATGGACGAGTCCGCGGTGAGCGTGGTGCGCGCAGGGCTGGACCGCCTCGACACGATCGTCGCCGATCCCGACGAGCACGTTGCGGCCGTGCGCGCCGCGGGCGGCATCGAGCGCTGGAGCGAGCAATGGGACGCCGTGTACCGGCGCGAGCTGCGCCGCGCCGAGGAGGGGCGCTGGATCGCGCGCACGTCGCGGGCGGCGTGCGAGGAGGACCTCGAGGACATGCTCGCGCGCGATTGGAACGCCGCCTGGCGACCGCTCGCGATGCCGACGCTGCTCGTGCGCTCGACCCGGCCGATCGAGGGCGGGTTCATCGTGCCGGCCGATCAGCGCGACGGTCTGGCCGCCGCAGGCGCCGACGTGACCGTCGTCGAGGTGGACGCCACCCACTCCGACGTGATGACCGCCCCTGAGACTTGGACAGCGGTAGGAGGTCATCTGGCGTGAGCTGGTCATAATCTGGGTTCCTTGAGCGCCGATATCCAGCTGCGCGAGCTGACGAAGCGCTTCGGCGCGACGACCGCCGTCGACGCCCTCGATCTCGAGATCGAGGCAGGAGGCTTCTTCGCCCTGCTCGGGCCATCGGGCTGCGGCAAGACCACGACGCTGCGCATGATCGGCGGCTTCGAGGAGCCCACGGAGGGCCGCGTGCACCTGGGCGGGGAGGACATCACCGACCGCCCGGCGTTCAAGCGTGACGTCAACACGGTCTTTCAGTCCTACGCGCTGTTTCCGCACCTCGACGTGGAGCGCAACGTCGCCTTCGGCCTCGAGCGCAAGAAGGTCGAGCGGGCCGAGAAGGGCAAGCGCGTCGCCGAGGCGCTTGCGCTCGCGCAGCTCACAGGGCTCGAGCAGCGCAAGCCCAATGAGCTCTCGGGCGGCCAGCAGCAGCGCGTCGCCCTTGCCCGGGCGCTGGTGAACCGGCCGCGCGCCCTCCTGCTCGACGAGCCACTCGGCGCGCTTGACCTGCGCCTGCGCCGCCAGCTGCAGCTCGAGCTCAAGCGCATCCAGCGGGAGGTCGGGATCACCTTCGTGCACGTCACGCACGACCAGGAGGAGGCCATGACGATGGCCGACGAGATCGCCGTCATGCACGATGGCCGCGTTGAGCAGCGCGGCAGGGCCGTCGAGCTCTACGAGCGTCCGCGCACCGCCTTCGTCGCTCGGTTCCTGGGCACCTCGAACCTGATCTCCGGGACACTGAGCGCCGGCGGGCGCTTCACGGCCGCGTCGGGGGAGCGCCTGCAGGTCCCCAACGGTCCCGTCGGAGCCGCGCGGGCCGGCGTGCGCCCGGAGAAGATCCAGCTGCTGCGCAGCGACGCCGCGCCCTCCGACGGCGCCGTCAACGTGATCAGCGGGCAGCTGACCCTCGCGAGCTTCCTCGGAACCGCCATCCAGTACGTCATCATCACGAGCGACGGCGACGAGCTCGTCGTCGTCGAGCAGAACGCCGGCAGCATCGATCCAGCCCCCGCCATCGGCAGCCAGGTGCAGGTCGCCTGGCGGCCGGAGCACACCTTCGTCGTCGAAGAGGAACCCGCCCCTGCTTGACCTGACCAATCACTCCCGCCGTGAGTTCGTGCGCCGCGCCGGCTCCGCCGGCCTCGTGCTGGCCACCCCCGGCCTGCTCGCCGCCTGCGGCGGGATCGAGGGCTCCGCGAACGAGAACACGAAGGCGCCGGCGTCGGTGAGCCACCCGAAGGGTCCGATCGACGAGCTCTCGATCTCCAACTGGCCGCTGTACATCGACAAGCAGACCAACAAGGACTTCATCGCCCAGTTCGACGTCGGCGACCTCACGTACACCGAGGACGTCAACGACAACGAGGAGTTCTTCGGCAAGATCCGCCAGCCGCTCGCGCAGGACAAGCCGACGGGCCGCGACCTGATCGTGGTGACGGACTGGATGGCCGCCCGCATGCTCTCGCTGGGCTACCTCGAGCCGATCGACAAAGCCAACCTCCCCAACGCCAAGAACCTCCAGCCCGGCCTCGCCAGCCCGGTCTGGGACAAGGACCGCTCCTACTCGCTGCCGTGGCAGTCGGGCATGACCGCCATCGGCGTCAACACCAAGGAGACGGGTGGGCCGATCAGCTCATTCACAGATTTCTTCGACCCGAAGTTCAAGGGCCGCATCTCCATGTTGGTCGACCCGCGCGATGCGGTGAACTTCATCCTGCTGCGCGACGCGAAGGACCCCGCCACCGCGACGATCGACGTGCTCGCCGCCGTGGAGGAGATCGACAAGCTCAACCGCGACGGGCAGATCCGGCGCTTCACCGGCAACGACTACACGCAGGACCTCACCCGCGGCAACCTCGCCATGGCGCAGGCCTACTCCGGCGACGTCATCCAGCTCAAGGCGGCGAACCCCGACCTCGAGTTCGTCATCCCGCAAGAGGGCGCGACGCTGTGGTCGGACAACATGCTGATCCCGGTCAACGCGGCTGAGCCCTACGGCGCCGAGGCCTACATGAACTACGTCTACGACCCGAAGGTGGCTGCGCAGATCGCCGCCTACGTCAACTACGTGACGCCGGTCGTGGGCGCGAAGGAGGAGCTCGCCAAGATCGATCCCGAGCTCGCCGAGGACGAGCTGATCTTCCCGAGTGACGAGACCCTCGCGAACCTGCACCCGTTCGTCACGCTGACCGAGGACGAGGAGCGCCAGATGAACGAGGCCTACCAGGCGGTCATCGGCGCGTGAGCCTGCGCCGCAGGCGGGCGCTGTGGCCGCTGGCGCTGCTTGCCCCCGGCCTGGTGTGGCTGCTGGTCTTCTACGCGGTCCCGGCGGCCAACCAGCTCTACATCGTTGCAGGAGGGCTCGCTCAGCCAGGGCTACGCCTTCACGTGGAACTTCGGCGTCTACGGGGAGGTGTTCTCCACCTACCGCGAGCAGTTCGTGCGCTCGATCGCCTACGCGGCGGTGGCGACGCTGCTCGCGTTCGTCATCTGCTTCCCGCTGGCGTACTTCATCGCCTTCAAGAGCGGGCGCTGGCGCAACGTCCTGCTGCTGCTGATCATCCTGCCGTTCTTCACGTCCTACCTGGTGCGCACGATCGCGTGGCAGACGATCCTGTCCGACGACGGGACCGTCGTCAGCGTGCTGCAGAGCGTCGGCCTGCTCGCCGACGACGGCCGCCTGCTGGCGACGCGCACCGCGGTGATCGCCGGCATCACCTACAACTTCCTGCCCTTCATGGCGCTGCCGCTGTACGTCTCGCTGGAGAAGGTCGACCGGCGGCTGATCGAGGCAGCGACCGACCTCTACGCGTCACGCGCCGCTGGCGACACCCGAGGTCGTGCTCGGCGCGTCGCTGCTGGGCCTGTTTCTGACCCTCGGCTTCGCAACGGGCTTCGTGACCATCGTCATCGCGCACGTGATGTTCAACGTGTCCTACGTGGTGGTGACGGTCAAGGCGCGGCTGGCCGGCATGGACGTCCATCTCGAGGAGGCCGCAGCGGACCTCGGCGCCAGCGAGTGGACGACGTTTCGCAAGGTGACGCTGCCGCTGATCGCACCTGGCGTCGGTGCTGCTGGGCTGCTGGCGTTCGCCCTGTCCTTCGACGACTTCGTGATCACGAACTTCAACGCCGGCCAGACGTCGACGTTCCCGCTGTACATCTACGGCGCGGCGCGCCAGGGCGTCCCGCCGCAGGTCAACGTGATCGCGACGGCGCTGCTGCTGCTCGTCCTCGTCGCCATGATCGCGAACCTGGTGCGCGAGACACGGCGTGCACGGGCCCGCGCGGTGTGAGCCTGCTGGAGGCGCTGGCCGTCTTGGCGGCGGGCGTCGCGGCGGGGACGATCAACACCGTCGTCGGCAGCGGCACCCTGATCACGTTCCCGGTGCTGCTGGCCGTCGGCTACGCGCCCGTGACCGCCAACGAAACGGCGTCGCCGGGCTCATCTTCGCCTTCGCCGCCGACGTGGCCTGGTTGCCGGCGCTGATCGCTGCGGGCCGCTACTTGGCGGTCGTCTCCGGGGTGAGCGCGGTGCCGCTGTTGGCGCGGGCGATGACTCGCGGCGCGAGGATGCGCAGCGCGGCCGCCACCCAGTAGGCCCGCGGGACGTAGCGCTCGGCGCGACCGTTGGCGGTATCGACGATCGCGTCGGCGACCTTGTCCGGCGTGGAGACGATCCAGCGCGTCAGCGGACGGTCGACCAGCTCGCGCTGGGGGAAGCCCTCCGTCGCCACGAAGCCGGGGAGCACCAGTCCGACGTGGACGCGGTTGGGACGCTCCTCGAGAAACAGCGAGTCGCTCCAGCCGGCCAGCGCGAACTTGCTCGCCGAGTAGGCGCCGGACTTCGCGCGGCCGACACGGCCGGAGGTGCTCGAGACGTTGACGACGGCGCTCGGCGCGCTGGAGCGCAGCAGCGGCAGCAGCGCCTCGGTGAGGCGGACCTGCGCGTCGAAGTTGAGCGCCATGTGCTTGCGCACGTTCTCCCAGCCGCCGTCGGCGAACGTCGCACGCCACGCCGCGCCGGCATTGTTGACCAGCAGGTGCAGCACGCCGCCGTGCTCGGTTTCGAGGTGCGCACGGACGCGCTCCGGAGCGTCGTCGTCCAGTAGGTCGACGGCCACGTACGAGGCGCTCGGCAGGTCGGCCGCCAGCGCCTGCAGTCGCTCCTCGCGCCGAGCCACCACGATCACGTGGTAGCCCTCCGGCGACAGTCGCCGCGCCGTCGCTTCGCCGATGCCGCTCGACGCTCCTGTCACCACTGCGATCCGCATCCGCCGGACCCTAACGCGGTAATGTCGCCTCGCTGCCTTCAGAGCGCGCATCCGCTCCGGGTACTGGGGCGAGCACTTCGTCGGCGCCCGCCGCCAGCCGGGATAGCGAGCCACGTCACACTCTCGAAGTTACGAGGGAGTAATATGGCCGTCACGATGAACGTGGCGGATCGCACCATGGGCCTCAGCCTTCGGGTCCTCAATCTCTTTGCCGGCTCCGAGCTGGTCGAGCGCGCCGGCCTGCGCAAGCCGGCGGCGCGCCTGGTCGAACGGGCCACACGGGACGGGATCAAGGCCGCCGGCACCGCGAGCCGGACCTTCACCGCGGCGACGCGGCTGGGGCGCCCCGCGCGCCTGCGCGCCACTTCGAGCAGCGGCCTGTTCGATCTCACCCCGGACGACGACCAGCAGATGCTGCGCGACACCTTCAAGGAGTTCGGCGCAGGCGAGCTGCGTCCGCGTGCCCAGGCGGCCGACGCCGCGTGCGAGGCGCCGGCCGAGCTGATCGACCAGGCGGCCGAGCTCGGGCTGACGATGCTCGGCGTGCCGGAGGATCTCGGCGGCGCCGTGTCGGAGCGCTCGGCGATGACCACCGTGCTCGTCGCCGAGGCGCTGGCCAACGGCGACGCCGGCCTGGCGACCGCGATCCTCGCCCCCGCCGGTGTCGCCGCGGCGCTGGCGCTGTGGGGCGACGCCGACCAGCAGTCCACCTATCTGCCCCCGTTCGTCGGGGATGACGTACCGGGTGCCGCCCTGGCGCTGATGGAGACGCGCGCGCTGTTCAACCCGTTCTCGCTGCAGACGATCGCCCGCCCCAAGGACGGCGGCTACGTCCTCTCGGGTGCCAAGGCGCTCGTGCCGGGCGCCGCCAAGGCGGAGCTGTTCCTCGTCGGCGCGCAACTCGAAGGCAAGGGCGCCGCGCTGTTTATCGTGGAGTCCTCGGCCGCCGGGGTCTTCACCGAGCCCGAGCCCGCGATGGGTCTGCGCGCGGCCGCGACAGCCACGCTCACGCTCGACGAAGTCGGGCTTCCCGGCATGGCGCTCGTCGGCGGTGGCGACCCCGCCGTCTACGCGGAGTGCGTGCATCGCGCGCGGCTGGCCTGGTGCGCCGTCGCGGTCGGCACGGCCCAGGCGGTCCTGGACCACGTCATCCCCTACGTCAACGAGCGCAAGGCGTTCGGCGAGCCGATCTCTCACCGTCAGGCCGTCGCCTTCGCGGTGTCGGACATCGCGATCGAGCTGGAGGGCATGCGACTCGCGCTCTGGCGGGCGGCCAGCCTGGCCGACCGCGAGAAGCCCTTCGCCAAGGAGGCCGCGGTCGCACGCCACCTGTGCGCGACCAAGGGCGCCGTGATCGGCTCCCAGGGCGTCCAGCTGCTGGGCGGCCACGGCTACGTCAAGGAATACCCCGTCGAGCGCTGGTTCCGCGACCTGCGCGCCACCGGCGTGATGGAAGGAGCCCTCCTCGTTTAGTCGAGGAGAACCACTGATGAGCATCAATCTCGAGATCCCGAGGAAGTTCCGCCCGCTCGTCGGGCAGGCGCGGCAGGTCGCGGAGAACGTCTTCCGCCCCGTGTCGCGCAAGTACGACCTCCAGGAGCACGCGTACCCCAAGGAGCTCGACATGCTCGCCGCCCTGATCAAGGGCATGGACGAGGGTGGCGGGACGGGCGGCGCGGGCGCGGGGGCCGGAGCCGGGTCCAAGAACGGCTCCACCAACGGCAGGACCGAAACCCACCCGCCCACCACCAAGAACGGCGCGAACCTCGCGTCGGCGCTGTCGATCATGGAGCTGTGCTGGGGCGACGTCGGCCTGCTGCTCTCCATGCCCGGCCAGGGCCTGGGCAACTCGGCGATCGCCGCGGTCGCCAACGAGATCCAGCTCGAGAGCTACGGCGGCAGGTGGGCGGCCATGGCGATCACCGAGCCCGAGGCCGGCTCGGACTCCGCCGCGATCCGCGCCACCGCCGTCCTCGACGGCGACGAGTACGTGCTCAATGGCGAGAAGATCTACGTCACGTCGGGCGAGCGCGCCGACCTCGTGGTCGTCTGGGCGACGCTCGACCGTCAGCAGGGCCGCGCGGCGATCAAGTCCTTCGTGGTCGAGCGCTCGAACCCGGGCATGAAGCTGATCCGTCTCGAGCACAAGCTCGGGATCCGGGCGTCGGACACGGCGGCGTTCTCGCTCGAGGACTGCCGCGTGCCCAAGGACGCGCTGCTCGGCGACCCCGAGATCAAGCCCAAGGGCGGCTTCGCGGGCGTCATGCAGACCTTCGACAACACCCGCCCGCTCGTGGCCGCGATGGCCATCGGCGTCGCGAGCGCGGCGCTCGAGCACACCCGCGATGCGCTCGAGGTGGCCGGCGTCGAGATCGATTCCGACGCGCCCGCCTACGTGCAGACGGCGGCGGCCGCCGAGCTGCTCGACATGGAGGCCGACTTCGAGTCGGCACGGCTGCTGACCATGCAGGCGTGCTGGATGGCCGACAACTCCAAGCCGAACTCACTGCAGGCCTCGATGGCGAAGGCCAAGGCGGGCCGCATGGGCACCGACGTATGCCTGCGCTGCATCGCGCTCTGCGGCGCCGCCGGCATCGGCGAGGGCGAGCTGCTCGAGAAGTGGGCGCGCGACGCGAAGATCCTCGACATCTTCGAAGGCACGCAGCAGATCCAGCTGCTCATCATCGCCCGTCAGCTGCTCAAGAAGACCTCGGCCGACCTGAAGTAGCGTTCGCGGGCATGGCTGCCCTCAACGTCACCGGCACGGACTTCGTGCTCATGCCCTGTCGCGCGCTCGAGACGACCGAGCGCTTCTATACCGACGTCCTCGGCCTCGAGGTCAGCCAACGCTACGGGCCAGACTTCGGTCTCGAGATCGAGACGGGCGACACCACGCTCGCGTTCATTCCGGCGGAGAAGCTTGGCCGCGAATTCGTCGCGTCCAGCGCGGCGATCGTGCTACGCGTCGACGACGTCCCAGAGGCGAAGGCCGAGCTCGAGTCGCGCGGCGTCGAGTTCCAGACCGACGTCATCGACAGCGGCAAGTGCCACCAGGCCTACTTCGCCGATCCCGACGGCAACGCCCTCGGGATCCATCACATCTACAAGACGAGCTGACGCAGCGCCGCGTTGACCTCGACCGGCCGCTCGAGCGGCGACATGTGCCCGCTGCCCTCGAGCTCGAGCACGCCGCGGCTCTGGGGCAGCGCCTCGGCGAGCTTGTGGGCGTGCGCCGGCGGCGTGAGCCGGTCGCGCGTCCCGGCGATGACGAGCGTCGGCGCGTTGAGGTGCTCGACGGTGTGAAGCAGGTCCAGCCGGCTCAGCTCGCGCCCGCAGCCGGCCCGCACCCGGTGGTCGCACGACAACACCATCTCCTCGCTGTAGCGCACGGCCGCCGCGCTCGCCGACGGCGACAGGGCGATCGCGCGCACGGCGCGGTGGCTGATCGGGTCGGGACGCTTGGGCAGCGGGACCCCGGCGCCGAGCACCGCCGCGCCGATGAGCTGCCGCCCGGCGGACAGGCGCTCGGGCGTCTTGAGCAGCAGCGACTCGGAGATCAGGTCGCCGAGGCCGGTGTTGATGAGGGCGGCGGCCTTCGCGCGCGGTCCGACGGAGTCGTTGTAACGGCCCGCCCAGGCGGCGATCGTCATGGCGCCGAGCGAGTGGCCGGCGAGCAGCGCGGGCCGGTCATCGCCGACGCAGGCGACGAGCACCGCCTCGAGGTCGGCGGCGAGCGTGTCCAGCGACCAGTCGCGGTCGGCGGGCGCGCCGCTGTCCCCGTGCCCGCGCAGGTCGTAGGCGACGACGCGGTGGTCGGCCGCGAGGTCGTGGACCTGCAGGCGCCAGAAGCGCAGCGAGCACGTCCAGCCGTGGACGAGGACGACGGGCGGCGCGTCAGCGGGCCCGTACACCTCGGCGTGCAGCGGGGTGCCGCCGGTACCCTCGACCGTCATCGACTCGCCGCGCGGCACGCGCTGCAGCTCCGCCCAGAGCGGATCGGCCTCGATCCGCCGCCGGTCGAGCGTGCCGGCCATCAGCATCGAGCCGAGGCCCGCGCCGGCGAGCCCGGCGGTGGCGATCAGGCGGCGCCGCGGCATGCCTACCGCCCCTCGCGATCGGCGAGAAAGGCGTTGGCGAGACGCTCGGGCGCGCGGCACAGCCACGCTTCGACGATCAGCTCCTCGAGCTCCTCCGGCCCCGTGCAATCGAGTCGGACCAGCACGATCGGGGAGCCGTCGAAGTGCGGCGTCGTGAAGCAGCGCTCGGGCTCGGCGGACAGCAGCGCCCGCTTGGCGATCTCGTGCTCGACCCGCACGCCGATGACCTCGCCCTCGGGTGCGGCGTCGCCCAGCGCGTCGCGGTCGGCTTTGCGCAGCGGCCGCTCCCACGTGAACAGCTTGCCGCGCACCTTGAAGGCGACGTTGCCATACGAGGTCCCCTCCTCCGTGCCCGGCAGCGCGAGAGCCAGCCGGCGGACGTCGTCGTCGTCGAAGGCGGTCATGGCTCAACCGTAGAGAAGACTGAGAGCAGTGTGGCCTCCACCGCGCCGATGGGCGGGCCGGGCACACCGACCGTGGCCGGATCGACCTCCAGGGCCAGCGCGGCGTAGACGGCCACGAGCACCGCGCGAATCGGCTCGGGGTCCTCGCAGACGATGGAGGCGCCAAGGGTGAAGCGCCCGCTGCGCACGCGCTGGGCGAGGCCGGCGAGCTTGACGCGGCCCTCGAGGTTGACCGAGAAGTCCCCGGCGCAGTACTCCCCGGGGACCGGGCCGACGCGCGCGTCGACTCCGAGCTCGCGCAGCGCCTCGGCGATCCGGTTCGCCGTCGCCTCGAAGCGCGCCCGGATGCCGTCGAGCCCGCCCGCGCCCTCGAGCTCGAGGACCAGCGAGCCGCGGTGATACGCGACCGCATGGCCGCCCGGCTCGCGCAGCAGGGGGGCGAAACCGTGCTCGCGCGCCGCTCGGACCGCCTCGTCGTATCCGGGGCGCAGGGCGTCGAGGCGGCCGAAGGCGACCGTGGGCTCGGGCCGCCAGAGGCGCAGGCTCAAAGGGCCGCGAGCAGCGCGCCGGCCGCCGCGAGCTCGGCGCCGTCGTGATCGGCACGCGCGACCAGGCGCAGACGCGACGTCCCGTCGGGCACGGTCGGCGGGCGGATCGCCTGTGCGAAGACGCCGGCCGCGAGGGCGCGCTCGCTCGCGGCGAGCGCCGCGTGGGGATCGCCGAAGACGAGCGGGACGATCGGCATGTCGCTCACTGCCGCGCCCAGGGCACCACGCAGGACGCGCGCGTTGGCGTGCAGTGCGCCGATCCGCTCGTCGACGAGGGCCAGCGCGGCACGAGCGGCGCCGACCGCAGCCGGCGGCAGCGCCGTCGAATAGATCACCGTGCGGGCGCGATTGATCAGCAACGCGCGCGTGGCCTCGTCGCAGCAGGCGAAGGCGCCGTAGCTGCCCAGCGCCTTCGACAGCGTTCCGACGACGACGTCCGCTCCGGCGAACGGAGCGACGACGCCGGTGGCGTGCGCGGCGTCGACGATCAGGCGCGCGTCGTAGGCCCGCGCGAGGGAGCGGATCGCTTCGAGCTCAGCGACGTCGCCGTCCATCGAGAAGACCGCGTCGGTGACCACGGTGGCCCGCCGGCCTTCGGCGCCGCGCAGCCCGCACTCGAGGTCCTCGAGGTCGAGATGGCGGTAGACGGTGACGTCCGCGCGCGACAGGCGGCACGCGTCGACGATCGACGCGTGGTTGAGCGCGTCGGAGAGCACGACCTCACCGGGCCCGGTCAGCGCGGTGATGACCCCGAGGTTGGCGAGGTAGCCCGAGCCGAAGAGCAGGCACGCCTCGGTGCCCTGGTAGGCGGCCAGGTCGGCCTCCAGCGCGTCGTGCGGCGGCAGCGAGCCGGACACGAGCCGCGACGAGCCGGCGCCCGCGCCCCATTCGAGCGCCGCCTCCGCCGCCGCCGCACGCACCCGCGGATCGCCGGCGAGGCCGAGGTAGTCGTTGGAGCACAGCAGCAGCACGTCGCGCCCGTCGAGGACGACGCGCGGGCCCGACGCGGATTCGACGCTGCGCAGCTCGCGCAGCAGGCCGGCCTCGCGCAGCTCCGACAACGCGTCGGTGACGCTCATAGGACGCCGCAGCGCACGCAGCGCGCGGTGTAGCCGGTCGGCAGCACCTGGACCACCAGCTTGCGGGCGCACTCCGTGCAGAAGCGCGGCGGGTCGGTCGCGGCGCGGCGCGCCCGGCAGCGCGCGTGGTCGCCGTCCGCGACCGGGTTCCCGCACCCGTCGCAGAACGCCGCTACAAGGTTCTTCTGCGCCTTCGGCGCGTATTCGTGCGCAGCGCCGAGGTTCACTCTCGTGTCATCAGCTCCTTGACCGGCATCGACAGCTCGCCCAGGAGGTCGAGGTCGTCCTGCGGATCGCGCCCGAGCGTCGTCAGGTAGTTGCCCACGATGATCGCGTTGATGCCGCCGAGCATCCCGCGGCGCGCCCCGAGGTCGCCGAGGGTGAGCTCGCGACCGCCGGCGAAGCGCAACACGGTGCGGGGCATGGCGAGGCGGAAGGCGGCGATGGCGCGCAGGGCGTCCGCGGCCTCGACCGGCGGCATGTCCGCGAAGGGCGTGCCGGGACGGGCGTCGAGGAAGTTCATGGGAACCTCGTGGGGGTCGACCTCGGCGAGCTGGGCGGCGAGCTCGGCGCGCTGCTCGAGCGTCTCCCCCATGCCGACGATGCACCCGCAGCAGACCTCCATCCCGCGCTCGCGGACGAGCTCGAGCGTGGCGCGCCGCTCCTCCCAGGTGTGCGTGGTGACCACGCTGGTGAAGTGGCTGCGCGCGGCCTCGAGATTGTGGTTGTAGCGGTGGACGCCCATGGCCTGCAGCTCGTCGGCCTGGGCCTCGGTGAGGATGCCCAGCGAGCAGGCGACGTTGATCTCGACCGCGTCGCGGATGGCGGCGACCGCGTCGCCCACCTGCTCCATCAGCCGGTCGTCGGGGCCGCGCACGGCGGCGACGATGCAGAACTCCGTGGCGCCGGTGGCGGCCGTCTCGCGGGCCGCCTCCACCAGCGATCCGATGTCCAGGCGCGCGGCGCGCACCGGGGTCTCGAAGCGCCCCGACTGCGAGCAGAAGTGGCAGTCCTCCGGGCAGCCGCCCGTCTTGATGGAGACGATGCCCTCGACCTCGACCGTGTCGCCGCACCAGCGCATCCGCACCTCGTGCGCGAGCGAGAGCGTCTCGTCGAGGCGCTCGTCTGGAAGGCGCAGGATATCCAGCACCTGCGCCTCGTCGAGGCCGACGCCGCGCTCGAGGACCTGGTCTCGCGCTTGCAGGAGGATGTCGGTCACGTCAGCAGTCCTTGGGAGATCCAGGTGGGGGCCCGGGCCGCGAAGTCGGCCGGGGCGAGCCGGCCGGCGCCTTCGGGGACCCGGCCGAGCAGGGGGACGCCAGCGTACAGCGGAAGGTCGCCGAGATTGCTCCGCTCGGCCAGCCCCGGCGCGGCGGGCCACGAGCCGATGACGACGCCCGGGCAGATGAGGCCGCGCGCAGCCAGCGCCTCGCACGTCAGCGCGGTGTGGTTGAGCGTGCCCAGCCCGGCGCGCGCCACGACGAGGACCGGGGCGCCGAGCAGCGCCGCGACCTCGGCGAGCGTCGACCCATCGGCTCCGAGCTGCACGAGCATGCCGCCGGCGCCCTCGATGACCAGGTCGCCGGGCGGCAGGGCAGCGACCACCTCCTCCGCGGTGATCCCCGTGCCGGCCGAGGCCGGGGCCAGCGGCGCGTCGAAGCGCGCCAGCGTGTGCACCGGCGCGCCCGTCAGGCGTGCGACCTCGCCCGCGTCGTCGTCATCCCCCGTCTGCGCCACCTTCACGTACGTCCGGCCGGGCGCGAGCGCGAGCGCGGCGCTGACGATCGTCTTGCCGACCCCCGTGTCCGTGCCGGTGACGACGAGGACGCTCACCCGGCGGCGGCCGCGGCGACCATGGCCTCGCAGACCTGCGCGAGGTCGTCGTCGCCGATGACGTAGGGCGGCATGACGTAGACGAGGTCGCGGAACGGGCGCAGCCAGACCCCGCGTGCGATGGCCGCCTCGGATGCGGCGGCGACGTCCACGGGGTGATCGAGCCCGATGACGCCGATGGCGCCGAGCACCCGTGCGCCCGCGACACCGTCGAGGCCCGTGCGCAGCCCGGCCTCCACGCGGGCGACGCGCTCCTCCCAGCCCTCGAGGGCGTCGAGCGAGGCGAGCGCGACGGCGCACGCGAGCGGGTTGGCCATGTACGTCGGGCCGTGCATGAGCGTGCCGCCCGACAACGAGCCCGCGACCCCCGGCGTGCACAGCGTCGCCGCGAGGGTCAGGTACCCGCCGGTGAGTGCCTTGCCGATGCACAGCACGTCCGGCACGACGCCGGCGTGCTCGCAGGCGAACAGCGCTCCGGTGCGGCCGAAGCCGGTGGCGATCTCGTCGAACACGAGCAGCAGCCCGTGCGCGTCGCACAGCTCGCGCAGCTCGCGCAGCACCGCCGGGTCATAGAACCACATGCCGCCGGCGCCCTGGACGACGGGTTCGACGATCACTCCCGCCAGCTCGTGCGCGTGGGCCGCGACCGTTTCCTCGAGGTGCGCGGCGTACGCGCCGTCCATCGTCGCCGGCGGCCGGTCGGCGAAGACCTGCTCGGCCAGCGAGCCCGCGAACAGCGCGTGCATCCCGCCGACCGGGTCGCAGACGCTCATCGCGCCCCAGGTGTCGCCGTGGTAACCGCCGCGCACCGTGAGGAAGCGGTGCCGGCCGGGCCGCGCCTGGCGGCACATCTTCAGCGCCACCTCGACCGCCACCGAGCCGGAGTCGCAGAAGAACACGTGCTCGAGGCCGTCCGGCGTCATCTCCACGAGCCGCTCGGCGAGCCGGACGGCCGGCTCGTGGGTCAGCCCGCCGAACATGACGTGCGCCATCCGGTCGAGCTGGTCGCGCGCGGCGGCGTCCAACCCGGGGTGGCGGTAGCCGTGGATGGCGCACCACCACGACGCCATGCCGTCGATCAGCTCGCGTCCATCCGCGAGGTGCAGCCGCACCCCCGAGGCGGAGGCGACGGGCAGCGGCGCGCGCTCGCCGGGCATCGGCGCATACGGGTGCCACACGTGGCGCCGATCGAGTTCGAGGAGCGCATCGGCGGCAAGCACGACCGTCGACGTTATTCGAGCACGCACTCCGTGAACTCTCTCTAGGAGAGCGCAGACCCGGCCGAGAACTCGTACTCGGCCGGGTCGACCCGCGCGACCAGGCGCTCGTACTCGCCCATGAAGCCGGGCCAGTTGTTGACGACGCGGCCCGCGTCGTCGCGATACCAGGAGTCGCATGCCGTCCACACCGAGTCGCGCAGCCGCGCCTGCATGACGGCGCTCGAAGCCTGCTGGATCTCCGGGCGCACGCTGAGCGCGCGCGAGCCCCGGGCCTCGAGCAGGCGCAGCGCGTCGAGCACGTAGCCCACCTGGGCCTCGATCATCACGATGATCGATCCGACGCCGAGGTTGGTGTTGGGCCCGTAGAGCAGGAACGCGTTCGGGAAGCCCGCGACGGTGATGCCGAGGTGCGCCTCGGCTCCGCCCGCCCACGCCTGGAGTAGGTCGAGCCCGTCGGCCCCCGTCAGCTCGAGCGGCGCGACGAAGTCCTGCGCGCGGAAGCCGGTCCCGTAGATGATCACGTCGGCGGGGCGCTCGCGGCCGCCGGCGACCACACCGTCCGCCGTCAGGCGCTCGACCGAGTCGGTCACCAGCTCGGTGTTCGGGCGCTGCAGTGCTTCGTAGTAGTACGACGAGAAGAGGATGCGCTTGCAACCGAAGCGGTAGTCCGGGGTCAGCTTGCGTCGCAGCTCAGGGTCGCGCACCTTGTAGCGCAAGAACGCGCGCGAGTTCAGCTCGATGGCCTTGGCGATCGGCGCGACCTTCAGCAGGCCGAGGGTCATCAGCTCCATGTAGGCCTTCGTCCCATGCCGGCGCAGCCACTGCAGGCCCGGCACGAGCCGCAGCGCAGCCATCGCCGCGCCGGGATAGACGGGGTTGCGGCGCGGCATCATGTAGGCGGGCGTGCGCTGGTAGACGTCCAGCGACGCGGCCTGCTCGGCGATCCGCGGCACGAACTGGACCGCGCTCGCGCCAGTGCCGATCACGGCGACCCGCTTGCCGCGCAGGTCGACGGAGTGGTCCCACTCGGCGGAGTGGAACGCCGCGCCGCCGAACTCCCCGTCCAGGCGCGGGAACGCCGGCCGCGAGAGCTGCCCGCACGCGAGCACGAGCGCGTCGAACTCCAGCCGTTCGCCGTCCGTCGTCTCCAGCTTCCAACCGTCGCCCCACCGTGCTCGTGCGACGGCCGTGTTGAGCCGCAGGTGCGCGGCCAGGCCGTGGTCGGCGACGATGCCCCGCAGGTAGCGGTGGATCTCCTGCTGCGGCGAGCACGGGTGCGGCCAGTCGCGCCGCTGCGCCCATGAGTACGAGTAGAGGTAGCTGGGGACGTCGCACGCGGCGCCCGGATACGTGTTGTGATGCCAGACGCCGCCGACGTCGTCGGCGGCCTCGAAGACGGTGAAGTCGTGGCCGGCGTTCTTCAGCGCGACTGCCATCCCGAGGCCGGAGAAGCCGGCGCCGACGACGGCGACCTTCACGCGGGTATCAGACCCCGCCCACCCACGCGACCCTTGATGAGGTCGGCGGCGCGCTCGGCGATCATGATCGTCGGCGCGTTGGTGTTCCCGCCCGGGATCAGCGGCATCACCGATGCGTCGACGACGCGCAGGCCGTCGATGCCGCGGACCCGCAACTCGGGGTCCACCACCGCGTCGTCGTCGGTGCCCATCCGGCACGTGCCCACCGGGTGGTAGACCAGCTCGACGCGCGAGCGCAGGTGCTCCACGATGTCCTCGTCGCTGCCGGCGGCGAAGACGTCGTCGGCGGGCAGGATCGCCTTGATGGTCTTGCTGCGCAGCGGCTCGCTGGCAGCCATCTCGCGGGCGAGCCTGATGCCGGCCACCAGTGAGGCGACGTCCTCGGGCTCCGACAGCGAGTTCGTGACGATCCTCGGCTTGGCCGACGGATCGCCGGAGCGCAGCGTGACGCTGCCCCGAGCCTTTGGGGTGAGCAGCGTGGGCGCGATCACGTAGCAGTTGCCGTCGTACTCCTCGGCACCGTGCTTCTCGAAGTACAGCGGGCCCATGTGGAACTGGACGTCGGCGGCGGGCAGCCCGGGGCGGGTGCGCACGAAGGCCATCGACTCCGCGGCGGTGGACGTCAGCGGGCCGCGGCGGGTCGCGAGCCACTGCAGGAGGTACTTGGGCGCCTCCGCCCCGTACAGCGTGTTCGTGTCCGTCGTCTCCCACATCATCGTGAGGAACGGGTGGTCCTGCAGGTTGCGCCCGACGCCCGGCAGGTCGTGCCGGACCTCGACGCCGTGCTCGCGCAGCTGGTCGGCCGGGCCGATGCCGGAGAGCATCAGCACCTGGGGCGAGTTGATCGCGCCGGCGGCGACGATCACCTCGCGGTAGGCGCGCAGCGTCTGCGAGCGGCCGCGGCGTCGGAAACGGACGCCGGTGCAGCGGTCGCCGTCGAACTCGAGGCCCTCGACCTGCGCGAGGGTGACGACCTCGAGGTTGTCGCGGCCCATCGCGGGCCGCAGGTAGGCGTCGGCGCAGCTCCAGCGGCGCCCGCGCTTCTGGAAGGTCTGCACCATGGAGACGCCGTCCTGCTCCGGCGAGTTGTAGTCCTGGGCGTCGGGGATGCCGACGGCGTTCGCCGCACGGATGAGATCGGCGTTGATGGGCCGCGGATCGGCGGGCTCCTGGATGTTGCACGGGCCGCCGATGCCGTGGTGCTCGGAGGCGCCGCGCTCGTCGTTCTCGGCCTTGAGGAAGTACTCGAGCACGTTGTCCCAGCCCCAGCCCGACGCGCCCGCCTGCTCCCACAGGTCGTAGTCCAGCGGCCGGCCGCGGACGTAGAGCATCGCGTTCATCGAGCTCGATCCGCCGAGCGACTTCCCGCGCGGGACGTACAGGCGCCGGCCGTCGCAGTGCGGCTCGGGCTCGGTGTAGTAGTCCCAGTCGAGCTTGGTGTGGAACTGCTCGGGGAAGGCGGCCGGGATCTTGATGTTCGGGCTGCGGTCCTTGCCGCCGGCCTCGATCAGCACGACGCGAACGTCGCGATTCTCCGACAGGCGGTTGGCGAGCACGCAGCCCGCGGATCCCGCCCCCACGACTATGTAGTCGGCCGCCTTGATCACTCAGAGCGAGTCTCGCACGATCTTGCGCAGGTCGTCTGCTCGTGGCGCGCGCGGCGCGATGGCGAGCAGGCGCTGCTGCTTGAGCGCGCCGTCGACGATCGCGTCGACGTCCTGCTCTTCGTAGCCGAGCTCGCGGACGCCGGTCGGCGCGCCCACGTCCTTCATCAGGGCGCAGAGCGCGTCGGGCAGGGCGTCCGGGCCGGTCTGGGGCTCGCCGGTCAGCAGCTCGGCGACGTGGTGGTGGCGCTCGGGCATGGCCTCGTAGGTGAAGCGGAATGAAGCCGGCGCGGTGACGATCACCGAGTGGCCGTGCGGGACGAACGGATGCTCGGAGTCGTAGCCCGGCGGGTCGTAGGAGTGCTTGAGGCCGGCGATCGGATACGCGCAGGCGTGCGGGATGTGCACGCCGGCGGAACCGAAGCCGACGCCGGCCATGGTCGCGCTGAGCATCATGTAGCCGCGCGCCTCGATGTCCTCGGCGTCCGCGACGGCTCGGCGCAGGTAACGGCCGCCGAACTCGAGCGCCTTCGCCGACCAGACGTCGGCGACCGGATTGGCCCCCTGGTAGGGCGGGCGGTCGTCGGGGGTGGCGGGCGCCTCGCGTGCGTCGAAGGGCTTGGAGAGGAAGGACTCGGCGGCGTGGCAGACCACGTCCAAGCCGCACGAGCTCGTCACCTCGGCCGACAGCGAGCGCGTCAGCTCGGGGTCGACGATCGCCTGCGTGGCGCGCAGGTAGCGGTGGCTGATGCCCGATTTCACCTTGAGCTCGGGCAGGTCGAGCACGGCCACTGTCGTCGCCTCGCTGCCGCTGCCCGAGGTGGTCGGGATGGCGAGGTGCGGGCGCAGCGGCGACGGCGGCTTGACGCCCTTGCCGACCGGCGCATTGACGTAGTCCATCACCGGCGCGGGGTGGGTCGTGATCAGGTTGGCGACCTTGGCCGTGTCGATGCTCGAGCCGCCGCCGACGGAGACGAAGCCGTCGACCTCGTGCTCGAGCGCGAAGTCGGCGGCGGCCTGGAGCGAATCCAGCGTGGGCTCGACGCGCGCGCGGTCGTAGACCACCACCTCGATCCCCTCCGCTTCGATGGAGGCGCGCACGCGATCGGGGATGCCGAGCGCCGCGAGCCTGGCGTCGGTGACGAGCAGCGCGCGGGACACGCCGAGGCGCTTGAGCTCCCAGCCCGCGTCGGCGACGGCCCCGGCGCCGAACTTGACCGGCGTGGCCTCGAGGGTGAAGACGGTCTCGGTACGCATCGCAGATAGCGTGCCAGGCATGGATCTTCGCCGTGCGCTGGCCGAGGTGGTGGGTGACGCGCACGCCTTCGACGATCCCGAGCTGACGGCGGGCTACGAGACCGACTGGACGGGGCGGTGGTCGGGGCGCGCCTCCGTCGTGATTCGACCGGCCGACACCTCTGAGGTTGCGCGAGTCGTGGCCGTCTGCGCGGCTGAGGGCGCCGCGCTCGTCCCCCAGGGCGGCAACAGCGGGCTCGTGGGTGGCGGCATCCCGCGCGATTCGGTTCTGCTGTCGCTCACGCGCCTGCGCGATGTGGGACCGCACGACAGCGCTCTGAGAACGGTGTCGGTCGGAGCCGGGGCCACTCTCGCTTCCCTGCATGATGCTGTTCCTGACCCGGGGCTCGACTTCGGAGCGCGGGACTCGGCCACGATCGGCGGGATCGTCGCCTGCGACGCCGGCGGGGCGCGAGCCTTGCGTCACGGCACCGCGCGGGCGCGGGTCGCCGGTCTCGAGGCCGTGCTCGCGGACGGGTCGGTCGTGTCGCGCATGTCGGGGTTGCTGAAGGACAACGCCGGCTACAACCTGCCGGCGCTGCTGGTCGGCTCCGAGGGAACGCTCGGCGTCATCACGTCGGTGCTGTGGAAGACCGTGCCGCGGCTGTCGGAGCGCGTCGCCGCCCTGCTCGCGGTCGACGACGTCGCTGAGGTCCTCGCCCATCTGCGCACGCCGTCGCTGGAGGCGTGCGACTTCTTCACGCGCGCCTGCGTACCGGAGGCGCCCGGCGAGCTGAACGTCATCGCCGAGTGGGCGGCCGATCACGATCCGCTCGACGAGATCGCAGCCGCCCTCGGCGACCACGAGGCGCTGATCGCCGACGACACCGCGTCCCGCGAGCGGCTCTGGGCGATGCGGGAGGGGATCCCGGAGCGGATCCAGAAGCTCGGCGTGCCCGTGAAGCTCGACGTGGGCGTGCCCTTGGCGTCTCTGGGTCGCTTTCTGACTGCCGCCCCGGAGGCTTGCGGCTCTGCGACTCCGTACCTCTTCGGGCACTTGGGGGACGGGAACGTGCACGTGAACCTGGTCGGGGACGGCGCCGACTCCGATTCCGTGCTGGCGTTGGTCTTGGAGCTCGGCGGGACGATCTCCGCCGAGCACGGGGTCGGTGTCGCCAAGGCGGCGTGGCTGGAGCGCGCGCGCGGTCAGGCGGAGGTTGCGGCGATGCGGGCGATCAAGCGAGGGCTCGATCCGGCCGGGATTCTCAATCCCGGCGTCGTCCTCTGCGATTGACACCCCCTATTGGGGTGTTATTCGCAAAGGACGGGCTGAGCGTGGCTTGGGTACAGTCAAACGGGTCGTGAGGGACGTCGTGGAGGATGTCGAGCGCTGGGCTGCCGCGGGCCAATCCGTCGCGCTCGGAACCGTCGTGGGCGTTCGGCGCTCGGCGCCGCGACCGCCCGGAGCGAAGATGGCGATCAGCTCCGGCGGCGAGGTCTCCGGGCAGGTCTCCGGCGGCTGCGTCGAGGGCGCCGTGGTCGAGGCCGCGCAGGAGGTTCTCGCCGGCGGCGCGCCGCGCCTCATGCAGTTCGGCATCACCGACGACGAGGCGTGGGAGGTCGGCCTTCCCTGCGGCGGCGAGATCGACGTCTGGGTCTCGGGCACGCCGCACCCGGGCTTCGCCGCACTCGCGCGGGCAGGCGGGCGGGGCGCGCTCGTGACCCGGCTCGACAACGAGGGGACGCTCTTCGTGCCGGTCGACGGCGCCGCGCAGGGCAGCCTGGGCAGCGAGGAGCTCGACGCCGCCGGCTGTGCCGCCGCGGCCGAGCTGGCCTGGGCAGGCCAGTCCGAACGCCGTGAGCTCGAAGGCGTCACCGTCTTCGTGGACACCACCGCGCCGCCGCCGCGCGTCATCGCCTTCGGCGCCGTGGACATCGCCGGAAGCCTGTGCCGGATCGCCCAGGCGCTCGGCTGGCGTTCTTACGTGGTCGACCCGCGCGGCTTCTTCGCGCGGCCCGACCGCTTCGCCGCCGCCGACGAGGTCGTGGCCGGCTGGCCGCGGGAGGCCTTCGCGCAGATCGGCGGCATCGACCGGGCGACGTCGATCGTCGTCCTCACGCACGACCCCAAGCTCGACGACGCCGCGCTCGCGATCGCCCTGCGCTCCGAGGCCGAGTACGTCGGCGCGATGGGCTCCCGCCGAGCCCAGGCGGCGCGCCGCGAGCGCCTACACGGACTCGGCCTCACCGACGCCGAGCTCGAGCGGCTGGCGGCCCCGGTCGGCTTGGACCTCGGCGCGCTGACGCCCGAGGAGACCGCGGTCTCGGTCATGGCCGAGATCGTCGCGGTGCGCCGTGGACGCGAGGGCGGGCGGCTCAAGCACGCCACCGGTCGCATCCACGAGGTCGAAGCCTCGTGAGCAGCTGAAGGTCACCGCGATCGTGCTGGCCGGTGGCGCCGGCCGGCGTTTTGATCCCGACCACCCCAAGCAGCTCGCGCGGGTCGGCGGCCGCGCGCTGATCGAGCGCGCCCTCGACGTAGCCGGAGCACTCGACGACGTGGTCCTCGTGCTCGGCGCGCGCGCGCAGGAGATCCTCGCGTCGATCGATGCCGGTGACGCCCGCGTGGTCGTCGCCGACGACTGGGAGGAGGGACTTTCGGCGTCGCTGCGTGCCGGCGTCGCCGCGGTGCCGGACGCCCAGCGCGTGGTCGTGCTCCTGGCCGACCAGCCGTGGGTCACCCGCGCGGCGGTGCTCGCCGTCGCCCGTGCCGAGCCTGGCGGCGCCGAAGCGGTGCGCGCCCGGTACGACGGCACTCCGGGCCACCCGATCGCGCTCGGCCCGCGCCTGCTCGCCCGCGTGCCGGACCTGCGCGGCGATGTCGGAGCGCGCGATCTCCTCGCCGGCGCCGCAGTGGTCGAGGTGGACGTCGCCGGTAGCCCCGCCGACGTCGACGTCCCGGCCGACCTCAGGCGACGATGACCAGCCGCGCCAGCGCCGTCCGGATCGGATCCGGGATCGGCTCCGGGCGCCGCGTCGTCCGGTCGACGAAGACGTGGACGAACCAACCTTCCGCAGCCGGCTCGTCGGCGCCCTCGCCGAACAGCCCGATCTCGTAACGGACGCTCGAGCGCCCGAGCGACGCGACGCGCAGCCCCGCCAGCACCGTCTCCGGGAACGCGAGCGCCGCGGCGTACGCGCAGTGGGACTCCACGCACAGCCCGACCACCGGGCCGGCGTGAATGTCGAGCCCGCCCTCGGTGATCAGGTACGCGTTGATGACCGTGTCGAAGTACGAGTAGTACTCGACGTTGTTGACGTGCCCGTACACGTCGTTGTCCTTCCAGCGCGTCGGGATCTCGCGCACGTGGGGGTACTCGCTCGGCGCCATGGGGCGGCGCCGAGCCTATTCCAGCCCCTACTTCAGCAGGGAGAGATCGACCTCGGGCACCGCCGGCGGGGTCATCTGCCCAAAGAACGGAGTGCTGCAACGTTGGCGTAAGGACACCGCGCGTCGTAAGGTGCGCGCCATACGTCAGCTCGCCGCCGCCCAGGACCGACAGCGCAGCCCCTTCCCGCCGATTGCCGACTACGGCTTCCTGTCGGACTGCGAGGCCAACGCCCTCATCGCCCCGAGTGGGAACGTGGAATGGATGTGCCTCCCGCGCATGGACTCCCCGAGCGTCTTCGGGGCGATCCTCGACCGCGACGCGGGAATCTTTCGCATCGGCCCCGCCGACGTCCGCGTCCCCGCGGCGCGCCGCTACCTGCCCGGCACGATGATCCTCGAGACCAGCTGGGACACCAGCAGCGGCTGGGTGATCGTCCGCGACGTGCTGCTGGTCGGGCCCTGGCACCACGACAACGACCGGTCGGGCACGCACCGGCGCACGCCGACCGACTACGACGCCGACCACGTGCTGCTGCGCACGGTGCGCTGCGTCAACGGCGAGGTCCAGATCACGCTGGACTGCGAGCCGGCCTTCGACTACGGGCGCGAGCGGGGCCGCTGGAGCTACGGCGGCGACGGCTACCACGAGGCCAACATCGCCCACGGCGACCTCGAGCTGCGCCTGGTCACCGACCTCAACCTCGGCCTCGAGGGCCCGCGGGCGACCGCGCGTCACATGATGAAGGAGGGCGAGCAGCTCTTCTGCGCGCTGTCCTGGAGCGAGCACGAGTCGCCGCGCACCTACGAGGAGGCCTACGAGCGTCTCGAGTGGACCGCGCACCACTGGCAGCACTGGCTCGCGCGCGGCGAGTTCCCCGACCATCCCTGGCGCACCTACCTGCAGCGCTCGGCGCTGACGCTCAAGGGCCTCACCTACGCACCGACGGGCGCGATCGTCGCCGCGGCCACCACCTCGCTGCCCGAGTCCCCGCAGGGCGAGCGCAACTGGGACTACCGCTACACGTGGATCCGCGACGCGACCTTCGCGCTGTGGGGGATGTACACGCTCGGCTTCGACTGGGAGGCCAACGACTTCTTCTACTTCGTCGCCGACTGCGCCGAATCCGAGCAGGGCCGGCTGCAGATCATGTACGGGATCGACGGCCGGGCCGACCTGTCGGAGGAGGAGCTCGACCACCTGTCGGGCTACGAGAACGCAAGGCCCGTGCGGATCGGCAACGGCGCCTTCGACCAGGACCAGCACGACGTCTGGGGCGCGGTGCTGGACTCCATCTACCTGCACACGAAGTCGCGCGACTCGCTGCCCGAGCGGCTGTGGCCGATCCTCACGCAGCAGGTCCAGGCCGCCGAGGCCAACTGGCGCGAGCCCGACCGCGGCATCTGGGAGGTGCGCGGCGAACCGCGCCACTTCACGTCGTCCAAGCTCATGTGCTGGGTGGCGCTCGACCGCGGGGCGCGCCTGGCCGAGCTGCGCGAGGACTGGGACCAGGCGGCGGAGTGGCAGAAGGTGGCCGACGAGATCCACGCCGACATCTGCGAGCACGCGATCGACGAGCGGGGTGTCTTCACGCAGCACTACGACACGGAGGCGCTGGACGCCTCGGTGCTGCTGATGCCGCTGGTGCGCTTCCTCCCGCCCACCGACGAGCGAGTGCGCGCGACGGTCCTCGCGATCGCCGACGAGCTCTCCGAGGACGGCATGGTCCTGCGCTACCGCACCGACGAGACCGACGACGGGCTGCACGGCGAGGAGGGGACCTTCACCATCTGCTCCTTCTGGCTCGTGTCGGCGCTGTGCGAGATCGGTGAGATCGTGCGGGCGCGGGAGCTGTGCGAGCGGCTGCTGTCCTACGCGTCGGCGCTCGGGCTGTACGCCGAGGAGATCGACCCGCGCTCGGGCCGGCACCTCGGAAACTTCCCGCAGGCGTTCACGCACCTGGCGCTCATCAACGCGGTCATGCACGTGATCCATGCTGATGAGGCGCTCGACGGCGCGCAGCCACTTTCCTTCGGGCGCGGCCTGGCCCGCACCCGGGTCCCCGCCCCTTCGACCAACGCGAACAAGAAAGAACCATGAGCGACATTCCCGCAGGCTGGCAGCCCGACCCCCGAGGTCGCCACGAGTACCGCTACTGGGACGGCACCCAGTGGACCGACCACGTCTCCAATCAGGGCAAGGTCTCCTCAGATCCCGTCGCGGACGCCGCTCCCGCCGCTTCTGACTCCGAGAAGTCGGCGATCTTCAAGCCGGATCCGACGCCTACCGCGGGCGAGACCGAAGCCGCGCCCGCGGCGAGTGCTTCCGAGCGAAGCGAGGTTGGATCGCCCACGGCCAGTGAGGAACCAACTTCGGCGCGCGAGGAGCAGACCGTCGTCTCCGAGCCGAGGCCGATCTTCGCCTCCGAGCGGACCGATGTCACCCCGACCCCTACTCCGGCCTCGACGGCCGGCGCCTCGGTGCCCAGCAGCGCCCCTCCCGCGGGCACGACGACCGAGCCCGCCACCGCGCAGACGGGCGCGAAGGCCGCCGCGCAGGACCTGATGAAGTCACGCTCGCCCGAGCTGGCGACGATCCTGAGCGCCGTCGTCCCGGGCTCCGGCCACTTCTACACGGGCACGAACAAGGTCCCGCTTGCCGCCGGCCTGCTCGTCGCGACGCTCGCGGCGGTCGTCATCTCGCACATCTCGTTCCTGTTCTTTTTGATCGGCTTCGCGATCTGGGCCGGGGCGGCGGCGTTCGCGCTCACCGACCTGCGCGGCGGCGTGCGCGGCATCGAGAACACGGTGCTGCCCAAGAACGTCGTGGGCATCCTGCTCATCGGCG
Organism: Solirubrobacteraceae bacterium; assembly: GCA_037724045.1. Taxonomy (GTDB): domain Bacteria; phylum Actinomycetota; class Thermoleophilia; order Solirubrobacterales; family Solirubrobacteraceae; genus DATLGB01. Next base: position 12,639 of record JBBJOW010000023.1, on the reverse strand, counting down.
CCGGCGCGCTGCTGGTGCTCTCGCTGCTGCTGCCGTACTACCGCGTCTCGGCCGACGCGGGCCCGCTCGGCAGCGTCAGTGAGAGCGGCAGCGCGTTCCAGTTCTTCTCCATCATCGACATCGTCCTGCTCGTCATCGGCGTCGTCTCGATCGCCGCCGGGGCAGCCTCCCTCGGGCTCGGACCCGCGACGGACGGCGAACTGCCTCCCCAGCTGCCGCTCGCCGTCGCGATCGGAGGCGCGATCGCCACGGCCCTGATCCTCTTCCGCATGTTCGTGGATCCGGTGCCGGGCCTGCCCTCCGGATTCGACGCGGACATCAGCATCGGGCGCGCGTTCGGCATCTGGCTCGGTCTGTGGTCGGCGATGGTCCTCCTGCTCGCCAACCTGGGTCTCCTGCGCTCGCTGTCGAACCGCGGGTCGAGCACGACCGCATGAGGCCCGTGCTCCTGCTCGCCGCCGTGGCCGCCATGTGGGCGCCTGCCACGGCGGCGGCGAAGCCGACGATCTGCACCGAGAAGGGCATCGCCGAAGTGCTCGCGGCCGCCGATGAGGACGCCGGTGCCGGCGTCGGCCAGATCGAGTGCGGCGACGCGACCGGTGACGGCTCCAAGGACGCGGTCTTCACACTGCTCAGCGGCGGTACCGCCGGCCCGGTTCGCGTCGGCGTGGTCGCGAGCGACGCCGAGCTGGTGTTCCTCGACGACGGCTACAAGATCACCGTCGACCTCGTCAACGGCAGGCGCTTCGACGTGCAGCAGCCGGTCTACAAGTCAGACGACGCGAACTGCTGCCCCAGCTCGTTCCGCTTCACTCCCTACCGCTGGACGGGCACGGACTTCGAGGCCGGCAGGTCCAAGCGCTACACGAAGTTCAAACGGCGGTTCACGCCCTAGGCGAGGTTCGCTTCCCAGTAGCGCCAGAGGACCTCGGCGTAGGCGCTGATCGGCGGCACGGCGATGCCGGAGCCCTCGAGCGCCTTCGTCGTCCGGCGCGCGTCGAAGGTGGCGGTGAAGCCGGCGTAGTCCAGCACTGAAGGCGGGATCCCGAGCTCGTCCAGGACCTTCGAGGCGCCCGGGACCTTCAGGGCCGCCGTCAGCGCCGCCTTGGGCAGGACGCCCGTCATCTGCGGAGCCCCGGCGACGCGCGCGAACGCGTTGACGACCTCGACGGTCGGCTGGGGCTCGGGATTGACGAGATGGAACGCCTGCCCGTCGAGGCCGGGTGCGTGGGCGATGTGGTCCATCGCGTCGATCACGAAGTCCACCGGCACGACGTTCGTGTTGCCCAGGCGCGGGACCAGCATGGGCAGCACCGAGGGCAGCTTCGCGCTCAGCCGGATCGTCTTGAAGAGGTAGTACGGGCCGTCGACCTTGTCCATCTCCCCGGTCTTCGAGTGCCCGAGGACCATCGACGGCCGGTACACGCGCCAGGGGACCTCGGACTCCTCGCGGGCGATCCGCTCGGACTCGAACTTCGTCCGGTGGTAGGGATGGTCGAGGTCCTGGCCCTCGTCGAACATCGCCTCGGTGAAGGTGCCGCTGTACATGCCGGCCGCCGCGACGGAGGACGTGTGGTGCAGGTGACGCGCGGCGAGCGCGTTGGCGACCTGCACCGCGTGCCGCGTGCCGCCGTTGTTGAGGCGCTCGTTGCGCTCCTCGTCGGCGGTCATGTCGTAGATCGCCGCCAGGTGGAACATGTGGTCGATCGAGCCGGCGTGCGCCTCGATCCAGGCCGGATCGATGCCCAGGCCCGGTTCGCCGAGGTCGCCGCGGACGGCCTTGATGCGCTTGGACGCGCCGAAGCGCTTCAGCTTGCCTTCCGAGCCCTCGCGCACGAGGACGTGGATGTCTCCCTCGCGCTTCTCGAGCAGGCGGGCGACGAGGAAGCGGCCGATGAAGCCTGTCGCGCCCGTGACGAAGTAGGCCACGGGCGCGATCCTACTTCGCCGTCTACTTCTTGACGTCGATGCGCTTCGTCGAGCTCGTGTCGGGGACGTACTTGGCGTCCGGGGTCACGACGACGCGGAAGTTGCCGTCGCGGAAGGGCCGGATGCCGGCGCTGAACTTCGACGAGCGGCCGAGTTTCGTACGTTTGACCGTGATCCACTGACCCTTGAAGTTGCGCTGGATCGTGATCTGCGCTCCCGGATTGCCCGGGGTGAGGCCGCCGGTGAAGCGCGCCTTCTTGCCGCGCTTGACCGTCCGCGGAGCCTTGACCGAGAGGGACGGCTTCACGTTGACCGGCACCTCGGGGCTCGCCAGGTTGGGCTTGGACGGGACGCGCACCCGGTAGACGGTGTTGAAGGGCACCGTCAGCAGCGGGAAGGCGAAGTTGCCGGCCTCGTCGACGATCTGGGGATTGCCGACGTCGGTGAAGCCGGAGAACGGGAACGGGTTGGCCTGCAGGATGACCTCGCGGCCACCGTTGCCGGTGCCCGAGATCGTCCCGGAGATGGTCGTCGATCCGTTGGGGCGGATCTGGAGAGGATTGGAGACGAGCGTCAAGCCGAGCGGCTGGCGCTCGGTGCGGAACGTCTGGTCCCCGCCCAGCACCACGCGCTCGCCGTACTGGGCGACGATCCGGTAGTGATAGGTCTCGAACGGCGCGAGACCGGTGAGGTCGACCGGTGTCTTCACCGGAGTGCTGCCGGCGCCGCGGTCGACCTCTGGGGTCTGGCCCCCGTAGGCCTTGGTGGTCCCGACCTGGAAGTAGCTGAAGGTCGGGTTGCCCCTGGGGTTGACGCTGCCGTTGAGCGTGGCGGTCGTCTGCGCGACGTTGGTGGCGCCCCCGGTGGTGACCGTCGGCGGGGCGGCCAGGGCGGTGGCCGGGCCGGCGAGCGCGACGGCGCCTCCGGCGAGCGCGATAAGTGCGAAGCGTTTCATGTCTCCATCTCAACAGGTCGACTGCAGAGTCCACTGCGACTCTCTGACTTTCCTCACGAAACCCGGGCTTGGATCCAGCGGCGAATCGGTGGCGTCGAGGATCGTCCCGGGCGCCGCCGGGCGGATGCCGACGTCGCGCTGCAGGATGTCCAGCCGGTACGCGACCACCTGCGTGGAGAACGGGCCCGTATACAGGCGCCCGCAGCCCAGGATCTCCTCGCGCCCCGCTCGCTCGATGAAGCCCGGCAGCGCGGACAGGCGGCGGTCGGTGGCGTAGGCGCGGTCGACGTCCTCGCCGTAGCGGTCCACCGAGAGCGCGACGCCGGGCACCGCCGCGAGCGCCGCCACGGCGAGGCCGACACGCGCGCGCCCGCGCAGCCTGCCGGCCAGCCACGCCCAGCCCACCCCGCTGAGCACGCACACCAGCGACGCGGGCAGCGTCACGTAGCGCAGGCTCCCGGTGAAGCCCGGGCCGGTCGCGCCGGCGGCGACGACGCACATCAGCATTGTCGCGCCCGCGGCGAGCGCCGCCAGGCGCCGGTCACGCAGCGCGACGACCAGGCTCAGCACCGCGCCCGCGTACACGCCGTAGCTGAGCGACTGGGCGCCGTTGGCGAAGACGCCGAAGAACGCACGGTCCGTTGACCCCGGGGAGCCCGGAACGACCTCCTGCGCGCGTGTGACTCCGCGGAAGAAGTCCCCCGACCCGATGTACTCCGGCACGAGCCAGCTCGCCAGCACGGCGCCTCCCGCGCCGAAGACGAGCGCCGCGGTGCGCAGATCGCGTGCGCGCCACAGCAGCCACAGCCCGTAGAGCCCGAACAGCGGCCACACGTCGGGACGCATGAGCGCCGCGGCGGCGGCGCAGCCGAACGCCTGCCGGCGGTGGCCGTCCAGATGGCGCAGGACCGCGAGCAGGCTGAACATGACCAGCAGGCCCTCGGAGTTGCCGCGCAGCCAGTTGAGCTGGTACTCCGCGGCGAGCAGGAGCGCCACCGCCGCCACCACGCCGGCGACGCGACTCCCGCCCAGGCGAGCAGCCAGCCGGTAGGCGACGATCAGGCTCAACAGGCCCCCGACCCGGGCCACCACCAGCCACAGCCACATCGCGCCCGAGTCCCCGGCCAGGCTGAACGGCGTGGTCAGCAGGACCGGCAGCGGCTTCCACGTCGGTCCCCCCACCGTGTCCAGCGTCCCGCCGGCGATCTGGCGGCCCCAGATCAGCCACGCGGTCGGGTCGTAGGTCGCCTCGTCAAAGACGAGCAGCAGGGCCGCGGCGACGGCGGTGCAGGCGACGGCTATGCGCACGCGGGGAACCTACGATGACCGCGTGCCGACAGTCGCCGTCGTCATCGCCGCCCTCGACGAGGAGGATTCCCTGCCGAGCGTGCTCGCGGAGATTCCCGACGTGGCCTGCGGCCTGCCCGTGCACACCATCGTCGTCGACGACGGCTCGACGGACCGCACGGCCGAGATCGCGCGGGCCGCCGGCGTGCACGTCCACTCCTTCGCCCGCAACGAGGGCCACGGGGTCGCCCTGCGCGCGGGCTACCGGCTGGCGCGCGAGATGGGCGCGGAATACATCGTCACCCTCGACGGCGACGGCCAGTGGAACCCGGCGGAGATGGAGGGCGTCCTCGCGCCGGTGGTCGACGGAGAGGCCGACTTCGTCATCGGCTCGCGCGTCCTCGGCGCCCACGAGACCGACGACGCCTTCCGCCAGGCCGGCGTCCACGTCTTCGCGCGGCTGGTCCGGCTGCTCACCGGCGTGCGGGTGACCGACACGTCGAGCGGTTTCCGCGCGCTGCGGTCCGAGATCACTCAGACGGTGCACCAGACGCAGATCCAGTACCAGACGTCCGAGCTGCTGATCGGCGCGATCTTCGCCGGCTACCGGATCGCCGAGCGCCCGATCGTCATGCGCAAGCGCTTCGCCGGCACCTCCAAGAAGGGCCACAACGTCCTGTACGGGTTCCGCTATGCGCGCGTGATCCTCAAGACGTGGTGGCGCGAGCGCGCGCGGCGCACCGCCCCGGCATGACCGCGACCCCGCTGGCCCCCGCGCCGGCGCCGTCGCGCCGCGCGCGCCTGATCACGCTCGCACGGGCGATCGGCTTCGCCGGCTCGCTGGCCATCGTCGCCTACGTCGCCGTGCAAGCGGTGAAGGACTCGCCGCCGCGCGACCTCGACTGGCCGCTGCTCATCCCTGCCGTGGTGGCCGGTCTCGTCTGGTGGATCCTCCTCGCCCGCGGCTGGGCGCTGCTGATGCGGGGGCGGTGGAACTTCGCCGACGCCACCGTGTGGTGCCGGACGCAGGCGCTTCGCTACCTGCCCGGCGGCTTCTGGGCACCGGCGTCGCGCCTCGCGGTCGCTGAGGGCGGCGCGGCGGACCGGCTGCGGACCGTCGCCGCCGAGAACGTCGGCGCGCTCGTCGCCGGGCTGGCGATCGGCGGCGCGGGCCTCGCCGCGGCGGGCCGGCTCGCGTACGCGCCGCTCGTCCTCGTCATCGTCGCACCCGTCGTGCTCGTCCGGGTGCGGCTGCTGCCTCCCGGGGCGCCCTCGACGGTGCCGACGTACGTGGCCGCGTTCGCGGGTTACGCGGTCGCGGCCGTGCTCGCCCAGGCGGCGGTCTCGGGTTTCGAGGATTCGCTGCTGGTCGCGGGCGCGGCCTGCATCGCCTGGGCCGCCGGTCTTGTCGTGGTGATCGCCCCGAGCGGGCTGGGCGTCCGCGAGGTGGTCTTCGTCGGGCTGCTCGCAGGCGCTCTCGGAGAGGGCGAGCCGGCAGCCGGCGCGGTCGTCCTGCGCCTCGTCACCATCGCCGCGGAGCTTCTCGTCCTGGTGGCATCCGTACAGTCGGTCAGACGTTCCGGCGGGCCGAGCCACTAACTTGTGCCGCCGTGCGCATCCTCATTCTCGGCGGCGACGGCTTCTGCGGGTGGCCCACCTCCCTGCACCTGTCTGCGTGCGGCCACGACGTCGACATCGTCGACAATTTTGCGCGTCGGCACGCTGACGTCGAGCTGCAGGCAACGTCGCTGACGCCCATCGAGTCGCTGGACGTCCGCCGCGCCGCCTGGAGCGAGGTGAGCGGGCGCGAGATCGGCTTCCACGAGATCGACGTCGCGTGCGATTACGACGGCCTGCTCGCCGTCCTGCGCTCCGAGCGCCCCGACGCCGTCGTCCACTTCGCCGAGCAGCGCGCCGCGCCGTACTCGATGAAGTCCTCGTGGCACAAGCGCTACACGGTCGACAACAACGTCTCCGCCACGCACAACCTGCTCGCGGCCATCGTCGAGACCGGCCTGGACACGCACGTCGTCCACCTCGGCACGATGGGCGTCTACGGCTACGGCACCACGGGCACGCGCCTGCCCGAGGGCTACCTCACGGTGCGCATGGACGCCGAGGACGGCTCCGAGGTCTCCGACGAGATCCTCTACCCCGTCAACCCCGGGTCGGTCTACCACATGACCAAGACCCTGGATCAGCTGATGTTCGCGTTCTACGCCAAGAACGACGGCATCCGCGTCACCGATCTGCACCAGGGCATCGTGTGGGGCACGCAGACGCCCGAGACCTCGCTCGACGAGCGGCTCATCAACCGCTTCGACTACGACGGGGACTACGGCACCGTCCTCAACCGCTTCCTCATGCAGGCGGCGATCGGCTATCCGCTGACGGTCCATGGCACGGGCGGCCAGACGCGCGCCTTCATTCACATCCGCGACTCGGCGAAGTGCATCCAGCTCGCCGTCGAAGCCGCGCCCGAGCGCGGCGACCGCGTGCGCATCTTCAACCAGATGACCGAGGTGCACCGGGTCATCGACCTCGCGGGCATGATCGCGCGCATGACGGGCTCGGAGATCGACCTCATCGAGAACCCGCGCAAGGAGGCCAGCCACAACGATCTGCTGGTCGCCAACGACCATCTGCTCGGCCTCGGCCTCAACCCCGTCCGCCTCAAGGACGACCTGCTGACCGAGGTCTCCGACATTGCGCAGCGCTACATGCACCGCTGCGATCGCGAGCGCATTCCGTGCACCTCGCTGTGGGTCCCGCGCGCCGACGAGGAAGCCTCGCCGGTGTTCGAAGACGCCGTCTAGATCTAGTCGTCGGTCACGGGCGCGTTCTCCGGCGCGCCCGGACGGCAGGCCTACTCCTCCTCCTGCTCCTCGAGCAGTGCCTCGAGCGCCTGCTCGGGAGTGACGGCACCGCCGCGCTTCCAGCGCGCCTCGTCCAGGCCCGACGCGTTGGGGCCCGGAGGCGGCGGCTCGGAGCCGGGGCCGTGCACGTACTGCCACAGGATCTTGTCCAGGTAGCGCTGCGGGGTCCGGTCGGTGAAGTTGAGCGGCAGGCGGGCCGACAGCCGTGCGTTGGGCGACTGCGCGGTGTTGCGCTCGGTGAGGTTGACGTCGGGCCGGATCGCCGTGTACGGCTCGCCGTTCTCGGGCTCGCTCGTGAAGACGTCATACATCGGGACCGCGACCGCGTCGAAGAGGTTCAGGGGCTCCATGCCGACCGCGATCTCGAGCGTCCGGATGAACGAGAGGAAGTCGTAGCGCGTGTGGATGACCGCTCCGCGCTTGGCGTAGGGGCTGATCGCGAAGGCCGGGATGCGGTGTGCGTCCACGTGGTCGGCGCCGTCCTGGGAGTCGTCCTCGATCACGAGGATCAGCGAGTCCTTCCAGACCGGCGACTTCGAGATCAGCTCGACCGTCTGCCCGAGCGCCCAGTCGTTCTCGGCGATCATCGCGTTCGGCGTGCGCTGCCCGGGCGTCGTGCCCGCCGTGTGGTCGTTGGGCAGCGTGATGTAGGTGAACTGCGGCACCGCGTCCTGGGCGACCATCGTGTTGAAGCGCGTGCGCAGGCAGTTGAAGCGCGACAGTGCCAGCGGCGAGGCGCCCTCGGGCAGCGAGGAGTCGTAGACCTCGACGTCGGGGCCTGGGCCGGCAGAGAGGACGACGTCGACGCCACCCGACGACGCGTCGTTGGGGAAGCAGCCGTTCTGGCCGAGGTCTGACTTCGCGAACTTCTTGGCGACCTCCTTGGTCTCCTGCGCGTTGCGGTCGCGATCGGGGAGCGGCACCGTGCCGGCGACCGCCTCGCCGAAGTTGAAGTAGGAGATGCCCTGCTTCTCGGCCTGGTCGAAGAGGAAGCGCTGCGACGGCCAGGTGACTGCGTAGACGCCGAAGTCGAACGGACGCCCGCGGCCGGCGTAGTTCTGGTGCCAGTTCTTGACGACGTAGTCGCTGACGGCGGCCGCCGACGTCCAGAAGTGCCCGTCGATCGACGCCTCGGAGTTCGCGTAGACGTGGTCGAGCAGCGGGAAGCGCTTCGCGAGCGCGTGCGCATTGGGGGTGATGTCCTCCCCGAAGAGCGTGAGCTTCGGGTCGCCGTCGCCGCGCGGATCGTCGCCGAGGATCTGGTCGTAGGTGCGGTTCTCGCGCACGATGTAGAAGACGTGCTTGATCTTGTCGCTCGGCCCGGGCCCGGCGATCGGGCTGCCCGGCGGCGCCTTCTGCTTGTTGCTCGGACGGATCTGGCGCGACGCGCGCGGGGTGAGCCTGCGCAGGGCGCGCGCGCCGGGGAACGGCAGCACCCCGGCGATGCCCTTGACGATGGTCGGCAGGTAGCGGAAGCGCTGGGCCTCGGGCCGGCCGCTCGTCGCCGAGCCGGGGTCGTTAACGATCGGCGCGGGGCTCGTGGAAGCGTCGTTGGGGCCGGTGCCCAGCCCCTTCGCCGCGACCCAGACCAGCTGGCGACTGCGCGGCGTCGCGGCGGCGAAGACGGGATAGGAGCCGATCGGCACGCGGCCGAGCAGCTCGAAGCGCTTGGGCAGCGGACGCGCCGGGCGGCGGCGCTTGGCGGCCTCGGCGCGCTCCTCGGCCTCCTCGCCGTAGATCTCCGCCTCCTCCTCGACGGTGTTCTCGGCCAGGTCGACCGCTTGGCGACCCTCGTGGGAGAGCACGCGCTGGGCGCGCGCCTGGGCGCGCGGTGCGCTCTTGCGCGGGAAGCACTTGCGCGAGGCCGACAGCGCGAACACCGCGACCGCGTCCTCGCCAGAGTTGGCCGACACGAGGCGACAGCCCTGGGGGTCGACGCTGAGGGCGACCGGGGCGGTCCCGATGCCGACCGGCCGCTCCACAGAGAGCGTGCGGGTGACGGTGAAGGACTTCAGGTCGAGCACGGCGATCAGGTCCTGGTGGGTGACCGCCACGTAGGCGAGGTCGCGCTTGGGGTCGATGGCGATCCCCTCGGGGTGCGACAGGTGCGGCCCGACCTGGACGTCGCGCATCTTGGTGCCGGCCTCGAGGTCGATCACCGAGACGGTTCCGTCGGCTTCGTTGGAGACGAGCCCGGTCTTGCCGTCGCGGGTGATCGCGGCGCCGTAGGGATAGCTGCCGACCTTCACGTAGCGCACGGCGCGGGACTCCGTGTCGACGATCGCGGCGCGGTTGGCGAGGTTGAGCGCGGCGAGCAGCGTCTCGCCGTCGGGGCTGACGGCGATGTCGCGCGGCCAGGACAGCGTCTTGGTCGTCTCGGGCGGGAAGGACTGCACGACGGGCGAGCCTGATGGCGGCGGCACCTCGATGACGCCGTCGCGCGTCGCGCGGCCGGAGCGCGGGTTGACCGCGAAGACGTGGATGACGTCGCCCGCCTTGCCAGGGGTGCCCTCGGGCGACTGGACCTTCTTGTCCCCCGACTCGCCGGTCCCGGCAACGTAGGCGGTGCGCCCGTCGGGCGCGATGGCGATGCCGCCGCTCGAACCCGGCAACGGGAGCGTCTGCCTGACCCTGCCGCGCCCGCGGCGCGGGACCGTCACGATGCGCACGTCGTTGCGGCCGCGGCCGGCAGACACCGTCCACAGGAAGCGACCGTTGGGCGTGAGCGCGGCGCCGGCGGGCAGGCTGCCCAGCGGCGTGAGCTTGCCGGCCGGATTGAGCTTGCGCCCGCTGACCTGCAGGCCGGTCTTCGGGGAGACCCGCCCCGTCTTCTTGGACGAGGAGGAGAGCTGGGCGACGGCGATCGCGCCGCCGGCGATCAGCGCGAACGTCACTGCCGCGAGGGCGACGCGTCGGGAGCGGCTCACTTGCAGGCGCCCCTGCGCGTGCGGAAGGCGCTGGGTACGCTTACCTGGCGGGTCGCGCGCTTGAGGGTGCGGCACTTACCGCCGCGGCGGACTTGGACGTGGAGCAGGACGATCAGCGCAGGCACGTCGCCAAAGGTAGGGACTGCGGGTCAGTCCGTGTTGACAGCGGGTGAAGGGACCGCGAACGCGCGCGGTTCGAGGTTTCGAGAAGGGGGCTTCACTCCGCCAGCGCGAGCGCGGCGAGCCGCTCGACACCCTCACGCGACCGGGCCACCGCGAGGAACCGCTTCGCGTGGCAGAACAGCGCGTCGTCCACTCCGGTCACCGCCGTCAGGTCGGCGCCCTCCAGACCGCCCCACGCCGCGGGCAGGTCCCGCCGGTTCTCGAAGGCTCCAAGCGCACGTGGGACGGCCTCCAGCCCGAAGCCCTGCCGCTTCGGGTAGATCACGTAGAGGGCCTTGGGGGCCGCGGGCACCAGCACCTGCTTCCAGGGGACGTTGACCGCGAGGTGCACGACACGCGGGTCCCCCGCCGCCTCCGCGATCGCTTCATGCACGATGCTGACGGCTTTGCGGCCCGACCTGGCGGACGCCACCTCCCGCTCGAGGACGCCGCGGGCGAGCGACACGGCCGCGTCGAAGCGCTCGCGCTCCTCGTCTGGAGTGAGCGTCTCGTCCCAGCCAGCGTTGAAGGCGCCGATGACGCCGCTGACCGTCATCGGGCGCACTCCGTCGATCAGCGACCGCGCCAGCTGCTGGCCGGTGTCGTTGGCGTCCACGGCCTGGACCAGCGTCTCGTCCACCGCGTCGGCCACCTCCCGGTCGCCGCCGCAGACGCGCGCCCCGAACTCCCGCCACACCAGCCCGAACGAGGCGAAGCGCACGCCGTTGGCCCGCACCGCGTCGAACCCGCGCTGGTGATGGTCGAAGTCGCCGGCCGCCGCGTCGTCGCTGAAGCCCACGTCCACGCGCAGGTCAGCGGCGGCGAGCTCGTCGCGGTCGCGGGTGCGCACGACCTCCACCGGCTCGCCGAGCAGCTGCAGCGCCGCGACCGCGAAGACCTCGTCGGCGTGAAACGACCCGTCATGCGTTGCGACCATCATCCCGGCGACGCTAGATGGTTGATTCCAAATCCTCCGTGGTCGTGCTTTCCCGTCAGGTGGATGCCAGGCGCCGACCGGATCCGAAGGGAATACGGACGTATTCACGAGGATTCGGGTGGCGATCTGGCGCCGCATGGCGGGCAAGCACGCGCCACCCGAATTTGGAATCAACCATCTAGGCCTAGACCGACCGCCACTGCAGGATCAGCGAACGCGATATACGGACAGGAGTCCTGGACCCCGCACGTCGATCACCCCCGGTCGTGAACGACACGCGCTCGATGCAAGTCGATGTGGGCGCCACTCAGGCTCAGCGAGACACGACGCGCAGCGCCGCTAGCGGCGCGAACACGATCCGACTCGCCGGGTCCAGCTCAGGGGAGAGGACCTCGAGCATTGCGATTTCGCCGTCGCGCAACTCCAGCACTCCGGCGCGTGCGCCAGCCGGAATCTCGCCGAGCGCCTCGGTCAGCTCGACACGATCGAACGTGGTGATGTCAGGCGTGACAGCCACAACGAGAAGGCTAGACCTTCGGGTACGCGGTTACCAGCCGTGGAGGACACGTGTCGTCGGCGTAATGCCACGCGGTGGCCACTGCTGCGGTGCGCCCGTTGAGCGTCACAACGATCAGGACGCCGCAGACGACGCCGAAAGGCCCAGCGATCCCTCACTGTGGCGACGACAGCGTGCTTGACCGACGCCTCGATCGCCTTCCATACGTACTGGCTGTCGCTCGGTCTGATTCCGAACACCGCCGCCCAGTCGTCGCTGTGCCCGCGCGGCGACAGAATCCAATCGTCCAGCTTTCGGGCCTCGACGAACGCCCGCTCGGCACGCGGCAGCGGCTGTCCGACCTCGGGCATCACAAGGCCGTCAACGGTCGCCTGCTCAGCCTGTTGCCACAGTCACGCGGCGCGAAGCCAGATCACGAAGCGCACAACACACACGGCGCCCGATCAGGCCGATCGCGATGCAGGCGACCAGTTCGGACCCTGTACGCGGCTCAGCGATCAAAGCAAGCGCTGCGAGTACGAGCAACCCGAAGAGGACGGCAAGCCAGCGGCCAGTCGACGACCAGATCACGCGCACAGACTTGCACCGATGCGATGCTTCGGCACCGCTCGGTAACGCTGCAGCCTCGTCCGTGATCACGGTCGGACCCGGGGCCGAACGTGAGCTGCGTCTTATCGGAGGCGTGCGGGTCGCCACCACCGACAACGATGCCCGCCACGCCGATCCCGACGCTGGCCGGTCGATGCCCATTAGTCCACATCAGCTTCACCAGCGGATCACAGCACCGCGGGTGCGGCGCCCCATCCTTGATTGGCACAGCGCAAACCAACCCAGGGAGACCTCATGAGAGTCAGACGAGGAGCAGCAGCAGCACTCGCGGTCGGCGCACTCGGTGCCGCCGGGTCCGCCGCGATCGCCGCCGCGGGCAACGGGCAGTCCATCGACACACGCGCGGACCTCACGCCGTTCACGCAGTTCACGCCGCTGGCCCAGTCGGCTCCGTGCACGGGTGAGCCGAGTGGGCGCCAGGCCAAGCCGTTCGTCATCCC
>JBBJOW010000022.1:0-50083 GCA_037724045.1 Solirubrobacteraceae bacterium | reverse complement strand
CGCTTGAGCAACGACGACTCCAAGGCCGGCTGCGGTTCTCAAAGCTCCCCGCGCGCAAGACGATCGAGCAGTTCGACTTCAGCGCCCAACCCAGCCTGGACCGGCGCCTCGTCGAAGACCTCGCGACGCTGCGGTTCATCGAGGACCGCGCGAACGTGATCGCGATCGGACCGCCCGGCGTCGGCAAGACCATGCTCGCGACCGCGCTCGGACACAAAGCCGTCGAGGCCGGCTACCGCGTCTACTACACCACCGCCGCCGACCTCGTCGCACGAACATCACGCGCCGCGCTCGAAGGCCGCTGGGCGACCACGATGCGCTTCTGGAACGGCCCGCAGCTGCTGATCATCGACGAACTCGGCTACCTCCCGATGCCCGCCCAAGCCGCCAGCCACCTGTTCCAAGTCATCAGCCGCCGCTACGAACACGGCTCGATCATCCTCACCACCAACAGGGGCATCGCCGACTGGGGACAGATCTTCGACGACACCACCGTCGCCGCCGCCATCCTCGACCGCCTCCTGCACCACGCCACCGTCCTCACCATCACCGGCGACAGCTACCGCATGCGCCGCCACCGCGACGCCATCGCCGCCCTCCGGCCGGCGCTTACCGGCCGCTCCGAGGGTGGGGAATTCCGGTGATCGGACCTGGGGAATTCTCGTGATCCTTGACAAACGTCGCGAGCGTCTGGCCGTGGCTGTCGGTGGCGTGCTCGAGGATCGCCAGCTCACTGGTGTTGCCCAGGATCTCATCCAAGGTGTACGTGGCGTAGCGTTCGGTGGAGACGATGATCTGCGTCCCGAACGTCGTGTACTGGTCGGAGACGTGGGTGTAGCGCGCGGAACTCGCCGCCGACCAGCTCAATCCCGACCGCCTTCGCTGACCTCCACGAGGCGAAGCCGTCCTGCAAGTGCGAGCGGCGGTGCCCGGGAATAGCGCCCGCGGCGTGGTGCCGCAGGGATGCCAAACGTGTCCCGAAACGTGTCCCCAACTCTGCAATCACAGCCGACACGAACAAGCACCAACCATACGAGCCAGCACGTACTCGACCGTATCTGGCCTCGTTTGTCGAAATCATAATCCGCGTGTCGGGGGTTCGAGTCCCTCCTCCGGCATCAGGCAGTAGCTGCAAATCGCGCGTTTCTTGATCTCGGTTGATCGGCGGCCCGGGTATCGGCCGGCTCGCGCTCGAGTCCGGCGGCTCGTCGTCCCCGTCGCGATCCAGGGCTTCGTTGGCGATCCGCGGATGGCGGAGCGGGCGGTTCCCGCGCATCACCGTGACCTACGGTGCCGTGCTGCGCTTCCCGCCGAGCGACGCGCCGACGCGCGCGGAGCAGATCGCCGTCGCGGGCCAGATCTTCGACCGCGTGCGCGCGCTGTACGAGTCGATGTCGCGTTAGTTATGATTCGGATGATCCTCGTCGAGTTCAACGATCTCTCGTCCGGCTCACGCCAGGGACGATAATTGTCACACCGTGTCTACGGATCCTGCTCGTTAGCGCCGCCGAGCCCTGTGGGCGCCGCGACTCCATGACAATCCCTGCCGCGAGCGTGCTCGTCCCGGTGCTCAATGAGGCCGCGCACATCCGCGAATGCGTCGCTGCGATGCAGGCTCAACAACTCGACGAAGCCTACGAGCTATTACTCATTGACGGCGGATCTACCGATGGCACGCGGACGATGCTCGAAGAACTGGCGGCTGCGGACCCGCGCATCCGCGTGCTCGATAATCCGGGGCGCACGATACCTCGCGCCCTCAATATCGGGTTGCGCATGGCACGCGCCAGCGTCGTTGTGCGGATGGACGCGCACACGCTCTATCCACCCAACTACCTCGCGCGGGGCCTCGAGCGCCTGCGCCAAGGCGACGTGGCCTGGGTGAGCGGCCCACAGCTTCCGCATGGCGTGGATAAGGGCACCAACCGGATCGCGCTGGCGCTGTCGACGCGACTGGGGACCGGTGGTGCCTCGTATCGCCACGAGATGGGCGATGAGTCGGATGCTGCGAGCGGGTTCACCGGCTTGTTCGATCGGGCGTTCGTCGAGTCGCTCGGCGGCTGGGACGAAGACTGGTCGGCAAACCAGGATGCCGAACTCGCTGCGCGCGTACGCGCGCGCAGCGGACGGATCGTGGTCCTGCCCGAACTAGCGGCGCGATATATCCCGCGCCCTACCCTCCGCTCGCTCGCGCGCCAGTACCATCGCTACGGGGTATACCGAGCGAAGACGTGCCGACGCCATCCCGAGAGCACGGAACTCCGACATCTGCTCCCGCCCTTGGTCGTGCTCACCCTACCGGCTGCGGTGCTGCCGCTGCCGCTGCCGCGGCTGCGGCTCGTCGCGCGGATGGCGCTTGCCACGTACAGCGGCAGCCTCTTGACGACGGCGGCATCGGCAGCGCGCCGCGTTCAAGTTTCCGATGCCGTTGCTCTACCAGCGGTGTTCGCGACTATGCATACGGCGTGGGGCGCGGGGTTCCTCGCGGGCTGCATGCGCTTCGGCATTCCCTTACGCGGCATCGTACGTGCAGTCGTGACCAAGCTACGGCCGCGCCCGAAGACGCGTACGACGGCATGAGGGACCATCTTGCTGCCTCCGCCCGGCTTCACGCATTGAAGTTCGCCTGGGGATGTTCGCGATCCTCAAGCGGCTTACGAGCAACCATCAGCAGCGCTCCGCTCACGCCGTAGAGCACCCAGAAGGGAGCCGTGCTCGCGCCGCTGATGAAGAACAACGCCGCCATGATGCTGATCTGCGCAACGAACAGCGATCGGGCCAGGGTCTCGAGCCCGGGGTCGCCGCGGGCGTCGAACAGTCGACCGGCCTGCCAGCTGGCCGCCAGGAACGCGAGCAGCGTCGCGAGGTAGAGCACGAGGCCGATGATCCCGGTCTCGGCCAGCAGCTGGAGGTACGTGTTGTGGACGACATGGGGCCGCTCGACGATCAGGTCGACCGCCGACAGCTGCCCCGGTTGCAGGACATACGACGCTGATGCCTCCTGGAAGCCTCCGAGTCCGACCCCCTGGAGCGGATGATCCTCGAAGACGCGCCAAGCGACCGTCCAGAGGTCCTCGCGGCCGTTGCCGCCGTCGTCGACGTTGCTGACGCGTTCGAATGCGCCGGGCGAGATCGCGAACCAGAAGCCGATCAGCCCGACGGCAATCGCCAACGCGGCGGTGACCTGCAGGCGATGGCGGCGCATGACGAAAAGTGCGACGATTGCCGCCGCCGCCGCGGCGAGCAGACCTCCACGCGACTGGGTCGCGGCGAGCCCGATCGTGATGATCGCCGCCGCTGATATCAGCGCCCCGCGAGACAGAATCGAGGGCGAACTCGCCATCAGACCGCCGGCGTGGGCTACTGTCGCCGAGCGAGTCGAAGCCGCGCTAACGTGCGCGCCCGAGCGTCACTGAGAGACCCGGAAGAGGCCTGCCATGCGCGCACCGGAAGCGCGAATGTCGAACTCCTCCTCCACCTTTGCTCGACCGCGAACAGCGCGAGACTGCGCGGCCCGCGGGGTCGGCGAGCGTGCGCTGGAGCGCGTCAGCGATTCCCGCCACGTCGCTCGGCTCGGCCAGCAGACCCGTCTCGCCGTCCACGACGAGTTCCGGGATGCCAGACAGGCGGGTTGCGACAACCGGAACCCCGCACGCCAAGGCTTCCATCAGCGCCACGGGGATCCCTTCCATCTGCCCATCGGCGGCCACGACACTTGCGAGCACGAAGACATCGCCGCCGCCAAGCCGATCGCGGACTTGCTCCTCGGTGAGGCTACCGGGGAAGTGGACGCGGTCGGCGAGGCCGAGTTCTGCCGCGAGGTGCTCCCACCAGTTCGAGCTGCAGTCGCTCAAGCTCGCGACTGCCGGCCAGTGCTCGCAGCAAGACCGCATGGCCCTTGTACTCCTGCGGGCTGGCCACGCACAGTGCGCGAATGGGCCCGCGAGCTGGCGCCCCGCGCGCGTCGACGAGATAGTGGCGGTTGAACTCGGAGATCGTGACGACGAAGCGTGCGTCAACAATCTTGCGAGCGAGCATCGACCGGTCGACGTAGAGATCGTGCGCATGCGCGGTAAAGCTGTACGGCAGTCCAAACAATCAGTGAATCAGCCATGCAGCGAGCCGATCGCGCATATCGCCGCCGACCTGGGGATGCACCCGGAGACGTTGCGCAAGAAGTGCGCCAGCACGAGGCTGATAAGGAGCGCGTGAGAGCAGCAGCAAGCGGCAGTGATGTCTTCGCCGTCGGCGTCAGGAAGTAGATGGCTGAAGGTCCGCGGCGCCCAGATACCCCGGCTCGAGGATGAAGTCGACGCTCATCGGGCGCGCTGTGTACTGGCGGTCAGCGAACAGCGTGCGCAGGGTTTCGATCATGATGGCCAGGTTGAGCCAGATGGATCGATGCTTCAGGTAGTACAGATCATGACTGAGCTTCCACGCCGTACCTTCGTGCGAGCCCGCGTATCCGCAGCGCACCTGCGCCCAGCCCGTGACACCCGGCCTGACGAGGTGGCGGCGCTGGTAGAGGGGCATGTCGTGCTCGAGCTCGAGCACGAGCTGCGGCTGCTCGGGCCTCGGTCCCACGATGCTCATCTCGCCGCGCAGCACGTTCAGCAGCTGCGGTAGCTCGTCGAGATGCGTACGGCGGAGGAAGCTCCCGATCGGGGTCACGCGGGCGTCCTTCTCGGTCGCCCACGACGTGTCCCGATTGCCGTCGCGCATGGTGCGCAGCTTGTACATCGTGAACGAGCGGCCGCCCTCGCCGATACGGGTCTGGCAAAAGAACGCCGGGCCGCCGTCGCGACGGATCAGCCACGCGAAGACGGCTAGCAGAGGTAGCACGAAGATCCCTACCGTCACCGTCACGACGAGATCGAGCGAGCGCTCGACGCGCGACGGCCCGGCCTGATAGCTCGGATGCAGGATGTACTGGAACCAGGCAGCGTTGATCTCGGTCGACGCGACATGGCAGAAGACCTCCTCGTAGAAGCTGGAGAGTTCGCGCATGCGCACCGACTCCTGCAGGCAGGTTTGCGCGACTTCCTCGAACACCACCATCCGCGGCGCCGTCGAGCCCATCAACAAGAGATCGAGCTCCTGAAGGCCCACCACCTCCGCCAGTCCTCCGACGCGGCCGATGACAGGAACCTCCTCTGCCTCAGACCATGTCTCGTTAGGTGCGATGATCCGGCCGACGATGTCATACCGCTCAGCCATGCCGGCCAGGCGTATCTCGCGATTGAGGTTCTCGGCGACACGCTCAGTGCCGATGACCGCGATTCGCACCGGCAGCTTGGACGTGGGGCGTCCGAGCCGTGCTGCGGTAGCGTCGGCGATCACGGCACAGCTGGCGATCAGCGCTACAGCGATCCCGCCGACGCCGGGCATCGCGCCGGCGAGATGCAGCGCTGTGATCACGACACCGCTCAGGGCCAGCATGACAAGGAGCGTGAGGCCGCGCAGGAGCGGCAGAACCTGAACCCACTTGGGTTTACGGTCGATCAGGGCCCGAGCGGCGACCAGCGCAACGAAGACCCCTCCGCTGGCCGCATACGACCGGCTGGGCGGCGATGCAAGCGCAAACGTCAGCGCCGCGGCCGTGACCGGACCCGCAAGACGCACAAGGGCCGTCGAGCCTGCTAGCGGCCGCGCCGCCTGAGGGCGGCGCGGCCGCACCGGCCTCAGGACACTGGGAAATGGTTGGCAGCTCGCGGCCGCAGCGCTCTGCTCGAGCACGCATCCACCCGCCTCCTGATATTCCAGAACACCGGCACCGGAATGGTGCGTGTCCGCGTCCATTGGCGTCATCATCGGTTCTTCCTTGAACTCCTGCCGAGCATCTTCATCGTAGTCTTCCAGTTGGCTCATCGTAGTCTTCCGGTTGGCCAAGCCCATGCGCCATGTGAAATCTCTGCCACAGAGTGGGGGACTCCTGACCCCGCAATGTAAAATCTCTGCCACAGTGTGGGGGACTCCTCACCCCGACGAGGCAGGCTGGCGCCGGTCAGGACTCCGAGTCCGTGGGCTCCGGGTCGCCCGCGGCCTGCCGGACGTGATCCGCCAGCACCTCGAGGAGTCGCCGGATCTGCCTGGTCGCCATGCACGGTCGGAAGATCTCCGACGTCGAAGCGGACGCCGCGCGCCGCGGACTCCAGGGCGACGACGTCCATCGCGGCGTCAATGACGTCACACTGACGACGGCGCGACGGGGCAGCGGCGTTCCCTCCGCACGGAGTTCGTGCAACAGCGCCTCGACGATGCGGGCGCGTCCGGGCAGCGATCCGGCCGATTCGCTCCAGCTCTTCGGCCGCCGACGACTCCTCGCGGGCCAGCGTCGCATACGCCTCGATGGTGACCAGAGGCTCGAGCATCTCGTGCGCGGCCATCGCGACAAAGGCGTGGGCCTCGGCCGTCGTGTGCTCAGCAGGAGTTTGAAGAATGCGTGAAAGGGACGCCATGGTCACGACATAGATCGGCCGTAATCTCCCATGTCTTCAGCACGAGTACCCAACGTCGCCACTTGAGGGCGCCCGATGTGTCCGTGAAACGTCGATATCGACCAGGAGTCTGTTTGGTCGTCGCGGTCCAGGGCGGGGCAGACCGGCGTGCAGGTCGGCGATGTCGCAGAGGTGCTCGGCGGCGAGCGTGATGCGGGCCGCGACGACGTGGAAAGTCGAACTGGCCGGCGAGTCGGACCAGCGGATCGACGGCGGGCCGGCGGCGGCGCAGCGGGCCTCGAGCGCGGCGACAGGGCGTAGGGCGATTGTGGGTCGAGTTAGAGCAACACGGCACCGTGATCTTCCATCCGCGCGCGTGTCATCCTGACGACGTGGACGAGCGCAGCCACCTATTTGCCGCAGGCGACGAGATCGCCCCCGGCCGCAGCGTGCTGAAGGCCCTCGGCGGCGGCAGCCGCTACGAGGCGCTGCTCGTGTGGGACGAGTTGCGGCTGGCGATGATGGTCGCGAAAGTGCTGCGCCCGCATGTGGCGGCGGACCCCGGCGCCCTCGAGGATCTGCGCGACGAAGCGCAGGCGCTCGATGCGCTCGCACACCCCGTCATCCTGCGCCGCTTCGACGTCGTGCTCGACGGGCCGCGGCCCCATTTGCTCGTCGAGCACCTCGAAGGGCCGACGCTCCGGCGTCTGCTCAAGGCCGAGGCGCGCCTGTCCCTCCAGCAGCTGCTCCCACTCGCGCTGCACGTCGCGGCGGGTCTGCACTACATGGCCGGTGCGGGATGGGTGCACCTCGATATCAAGCCCGACAATCTCATCATGGGCGTCCCTCCGCGCATCATCGACCTCAGCATCGCGCGCACGCTCGATCGGGCCCGCCGCACAACCGGGGTCCTGGGCACCGATCCGTACATGGCGCCGGAGCAGTGCGGGACCGACGCCCTGCGAGGGCGCATCGGCGCGCCCGCCGACGTCTTCGGGCTCAGCGCCACTCTTTGGCGGGCGGCAACCGGCGAGAACCCGTTTCCGCGTCCGCGCGGCGCGGGCGACAGCGAGAATCCAGCCGTCCGCTTCCCCCAGGTGCACGCACCGCTCCCGGTGCCCGAGCGCGACATGCCGGGCGAGCTGGCAGCGCTCCTGCACGCCGGTCTCGCGCGCGATCCGGACGAGCGGCCGAGCGCACGCGATCTCGTGCTCGGCCTCGAGCCGCTGGTCGGCGCCCTGCCCGTAAAGGCCAAGTTCGGCCGCAGACGTCGTTGAAAGCGTGACGTTTGCCGATGGAAGGGTGTCTTCACAAATAAGACACACCGCATCAACCCCAAGGAGGACCCACGATGTCACACCCCGCAGATCTCTTTTTCCGGCTCCAGGACGACGGTGACGTCGTCGCCGGCGCGTCGCCGCTGCGTCGCTTCGGTGCGCTCACCCTGGCTCTGCTGGTGCTGCTCGCCGTCCCCGTGACGTGGGCGAGCGCGGAGCTTCTCGGCGTCTCGGCCCCAAAGGCGTTCGCAGCGGGCGACGACGACGACAACAGCGGCCCCGGTGGCGACGGTGACGACGACGACGACACCGACGGCCAGACGCTCACGGGAACGCAGACGCGTTCCGATGACGCGACGAACACAGACGGCAACACCGGGGTCTCCACGAAGGCTGAGACCGGCACGCAGTCCAACACCCAGACGCGCACCAAGAACACCGGCGTCTCGACCAAGGCCGAGACGGACACCCAGTCCAACACGCAGACGCGCACCAAGAACACCGGCGCCTCGACCATCGACAGCTGACCACACGCTGACGGCGCCCGGGACCGCCCGGGCGTCCGTCAGCCGTCGGCGACGGGCACGAGCACCTCGCGCTCGCGCCGTCTTCGCCCGCAGGCGACGACCGGGACACGCAGGGAGCGTCACCCGGATGTACACGCCGGGTAGCGAGCCGATCAGGATCGTGCCCACGAGGCCGAAGTCCACGTCGCCGCCGACAAGATGCGCCCGCGCGGTGGTCCACAGGCTGCATTTACACGGGGTCGGAGGGCGGCCAAGCGGCCCGCCGCACCCGTTCGGACGCGTCTGCCTGGGAGCTTGGGTGTCCCCGACACAGGAGTGCCGATACACGGACATACCGAGCGGATCCCGCGATGGGGACCTAGTGCGAGTGGGTACGACCGCGAACTGTGGCCCAGGACTGCCAGGTGATCCGGAGGATCACGATGGTGATGGCGAGTCCGATCAGGGGGTCGGCGATCGGGAGGCCGATCGCGACCACGGCGGCAGATGCGACGACGGCGAGCGAGACGTACGCGTCAGCGCGGGCGTGATGGCCGTCGGCGACCAGCGCCGGGCTGTCGAGACGCTCGCCGGCGCGGGTGCGCACGCGCGCGGCGATCACGTTGGCGACGTAGCCGCCGGCGCCGGCTGCCGCCAGGGCCCACAGGTGGTCGGGTGGCGTCGGGTCGATCAGCCGCAGCACCGCTTGGACTCCGGCGACACAGGCGCTGACGAAGATCGCGGCGACGACGAACAGGCCGGCGCCACGCTCGGCACGCTCGGAGCGCAGCAGGAACGCGATGCCCAGCGGGACGGCCGTCAACGCGTCACCGAAGTTGTGGATGAGGTCGGCGAGCAGCGCGACCGAGCCCGACACGGCGAAGATCAGCGTCTGGAAGACCGCTGCCGCGCCGAGCACGGCGAGCGCGATGAGCACCGCGCGCAGTCCTTCGCGTGAGCGCTTGATCGAGTCGTGGACCAGTCCGTGGGAGTGGCCGTGCCCATCAGGACCGTGCACGGTGTCACCGTGCGCCGGCGTCGCGCCGGCGGTCTTCTCCCGCATCGCTAGGTCTCGCTGAGCTGCGCGACGGGAGTCGTGCGGGCGAGTCCGGCCCGGACATGCTCGACGTGCGAGATCGCCTGTTCGAGCAATTCGCCGACGTGGTCGTCGTAGAGGTCATAGACGACCCGGCGGCCGTCGCGGCGACCGACCACCAGGCCAAGATGGCGCAGCAGCCGCAACTGGTGCGAGACGGCCGAGGACTCCATCGCCACGGCATCGGCGAGCTCGTTCACCGAACACGGCCCAGCGTGCAGCCGACCGAGGATCAGTACCCGGCTCGGGGTCGCGAGAGCCTGCATCGTCTCCGCGACCACGCCGGCGAAGTCCGCGTCGAGCTGGTCGGGGGTGCGACTGACGTCGCCGTGGGCCACAGGATCAGCATAGCTGAACAGATGTTCCTACGATCCGGCATTTCGGGCCTCGGCGGCGTGCGCCTATCGACCGACGGACCCGCCTCTGCTAGACGCGGTCAAAGTCGTGCGTCCTCGATCGTCTGCAGCCGCTCCCGGAACTCCTCGGTGTTCAGGTCGCCGCGGGCGTAGCGGGCTTTGAGGACTGCGACGGGATCCTCGGACGGGCCGGGTCCGTTGCCGCCGCCCCCGCGCATCATCGACCACATCATCCAACCCATGCCGCCCATCATCACGGCCATGGCAACGATCGCCAGCCAGCCCCAGTTGCCCATGTGTCCGTCACCGAATCCGCCCTGCGCCATGAGGGAAAGGAGCGCGCTCATGCGGCGAGGTGGGTGGCCAGTTCGACGGGGTTACGCACGCAGTAGACGCCCGGGCAGTGCTCGTCGGCGATGCGCTTGAGCTCTTCGAGCTTCTCGCGCGGGGCGTCGGCGTCGACCTCCAGGTGCCAGTCGATGCGCTCCACGGGTGCGTTATCGGTGACGCCGAGCGCGCGGCTCAAATCGACCTCGGCCTGCGCGCGGGCCCGCACGGAGCGGAGTTGCACGCCCTGCCTGGCTGCCTCCTGGGCGTAGGTCATCGCGTAGCAGGCCAGCCCACCCCAGAAGCAGTAGGCGAGCGGGTTCGGCGCGGACCCGGTGCCGCCCATCGGCGGCGGGAAGTCGGCCTCGAACAGAAACGGCTCACCGTTGGGCACGGGGATGGTGGCCCGGAACTGCGGCTGGCCTTCCTGCGTCTGCCATTCGCCGTCGAAGCTGATCTGCTGCTTGAGCGCGCTGGGGTCGTGCTCGGCCATGGCGATGGTCTGTGTCAGCGCTTCGGTGTTGACGTTGTGCATGTGGTCGTCCTTTCGGAAACGGTCATCCTTCGGGCGGGCCGCCGAGAAAGGCGGCGGAGACGAGCAGATACGTGGCCACGCCGCAGACCAGCAGAGCGAACGCGCGTCCGAGCGTGCGCTGAGGCACGTGGGACGCGAGCGCGGCGCCGGCGAGTGCGCCGGCGACGCACGCGGCGCTCATGGCGGTGGTGAGGCCGATGTCGAGGCTGCGGCCGGCGAGCAGGTGCACAGCGAGCCCGAGCAGCGAGGTCGCGGTGATGATCGCCAGCGAGGTTCCGACGGCGGTGCGCATCGTGAAGGCCAGCGCGATGGCGAGCGTGGGCACGATCAAGAAGCCACCGCCGACGCCGAAGAACCCGGTGAGAAACCCGACGAGCGCGCCGGCGAGCAGGTCGCGGGGGAGTCGCAGCGGCGGGCAGGCTGCGCCGCTCTCCCCTGCGCCTTCGGCCGGCTCTTCCTCGTCGGCCTTGCGCCACGTCGCCAGGGCGGCAGCGAGCATGATCAGCGCGAAGCCGACCAGCAGCGCGGTGGGACTGACGGACTCGCCGGCGACGGTCCCTGCGACCAGCCCGGGCATTGCCGCCAGGGTGAACGAGCCGGCGTGACGCCAGCAGACCCGTCCTGCCCGGGCGTGGCCGAGACCTCCGGCGAGGGCCCCGGCGGTGACGACTACGAGCGAGGCGGTTGTCGCCTCGGACACGCTTTGGCCGAGCACGTAGACGAGCACTGGGACGGCGAGCACGGAGCCGCCGCCGCCGAGCATTCCTACGGCAACGCCGATGGCCAGCCCGAAGGGGATGGCGAGCAGCACGCCGGGTCAGGACTCCGGCGGGCCGTGTGGCTCGATGGGCCAGTCGTGTTTGTTCCAAAGGGGCACGCCGCCCTCGACGACGTGGATGACCTCGCGCGCGCCGTGGCGCTGCAGCAGGCTGGCCCCGACGGCCGCTCGCTGCCCGGAACCACAGATCACGGCGACGGCCCGGTCGGGGTCGAGGCCATCGGGTACGCGGTCGATGTCGTGGTAGGGCGCATGGATCGAGCCGGGGATGTGCCCGCCGTCCCACTCGCTCTGCTCGCGCACGTCGAGCACCTGCACGCTCTCGCGATCGGATTCCCAGCGGGCGTGAAGCTCTTGCACGGTCAGCCGCGTCACGCGCTCGACGGGCCGCTTCTCCTCGCGCCAGGACGTGATGCCGCCGGCCAGGTAGCCCGCGATTTCGGTGATGCCGACCGCGGCGGCAAGGGCGACGGCCTGCCGCGCGTCCTCGTCGTCGCGGCCCACGAGCACGACCGACTGCTCACGATCAGCCAGCCACGCGAGCTTTGAGCCGAACCCGGCGCGCAGCGCGGTGATGCAGACCGCGCCGGGGATATGCGCCTCGTCGAACTGCAGCTCGGTGCGGATGTCGATGACCAGCGCGCCCTCGCGCTGGTGAGAGTGGACCTGCCGCGGCGCGAGCGGATGCGCCTCGATGCTCTCGCGCAGCAGCGGTCCGCGGTTGAGCGCCACGATGTTCTCGAAGTTCGGCGGCTGCGGGCCCAGCGAGGCCGTCGTCTGCTCCACGAACTGCTCCTCCTCGGTGATGGCGAGCAGCGGTTGGTGGGTGCGCTCGTAGCCGATCGTCGAGCAGACCTTCATGTCCATTCCCGGGCCGCCGCACAGCGATCCGCCGAGGTGGCCGGGCCATACCTCGCACGCATCCGGGAGGGCGAGGACCCTGTCACGGAGGGAGCGGAAGATGCCCCGGGCGCCGTCCTGCTTGTCCACCGCGAGGTCGGGGCGGGCGATGTCTCCGACGAACAGGGTGTCGCCGGTCAGCACCGCCCACGGTTCAGGACCCCGCGCGGTGTCCACGAGCGTGAACGCCGTGTGCTCGGGGCGGTGACCGGGCGTGTGGACCGCGCGTATGCGGATCGCGCCTAGTTCGAGTTCCCAGCCGTCGCCGAGCGGCACATGCTCGTAGTCGGGGCTCGCCTCCTCGTGGATGTGAATGGTCGCCCCGGTGGCCGCCGCGAGGCGGCCGTGACCGGAGACGTGGTCGGCGTGGTTGTGGGTCTCGAGGATGTGCTCGATGCTCACACCGAAGTACCGCGCCAGCCGCAGGTACTCATCGATCTCGAGCTTGGGATCTACGACGGCGGCGACACCCGCGACCTCGTCACCGACCAGGTAACTGGCGCAGCCCAGGTCGTCGTGGGTGATCTGGCGAAAGATCATGCGTTGCTCCGATCGGGGGACGGCGTGGGGATCACGCTTGACGGCATCAGGCGTGGCCGAAGCGGACGTCGGGCAGGATCCGGTCCAGCGGCTTGGGCAGCCACCAGGCCCACTTGCCCATCAGGCGCAGCAGCACCGGCACCAGCAGCAGACGCACGAGGGCGGCGTCGAGCAGGACCGCGATGCCGAGGATCACGCCCATCTCCTTGGGCGGCAGCGGCCCGCTCAGCGCGAACGTGAAGAAGACCGCGACCATCACGGCGGCGGCGGCGAAGACGACGCGGCCGGAGTGCGCGACCCCGCCGACCATCGCCTCCTTGGTGTCGTGGGTGCGGTCCCAGTGCTCCTTGGCGGAGGAGAGCAGAAAGACCGTGTAGTCCATCGATATCGCGAAGACCATCGCGAAGAAGAACACTGGCGCCCACGCGTCGAGGAACCCTTGGGACTCGAAGCCCAGCAGGCCCGAGAGGTTCCCGTCCTGGAAGATCAGCTTGGCGACCCCGAAGGCAGCGCCGGTCGCCAGCAGGTTCGTCAGGACGGCGGCGGCCGCGAGCAGGGGTGCCTGCAGCGCGACGAGCAGCAGCAGGAAGCCGAGTACGAGCACGACTCCGATGACCAACGGCGTCTTGGCTGACAGTGCCGCCTCGAGGTCGTGTTTCTCGGCGACCGCGCCGCCGACCAGCGCGCCCTCGGGAAGGTCGCCGCGCAGCCGGTCACGGTCGCGCCGATGGGCTTGCCGGAGGGATCCCCCGTGGGGATGGCCTGCACCATGCTCCAGCCGCCCTCACCGGACTGGGGCGCCAGCACCTGGGCGATTCCGGGGTCGGCGTTCACAGTGGCGGTGACCCGCTGCGCGTCGGCGTTGCGGGCGACGACCTGCAGCGCGCCGGGCGCGCCGGTCCCGAACGCCTGCTGCACCTGGTCGTAGCCGGTGCGCGACGGATCCCCTTCCGGGACCACCTTGATCGAGGGCATGCCGGTCTGCAGGTCGAGCACCGGGATCGCCAGGGCGAGCAGCGCGATTACGGCAACGGCGCCGTAGGCAACCGGCCGCTTCCACAGACGCTCGCCCCAAGCCGCGAACCGCGGTGAGCGGTGCTCGCCGGAGTTCACCCACGGCAGGCTCCCCTTGTCCACCCGCGGCCCGAGCTTGGCCAGCACCGCCGGCAGCAGCGTCAACGTCGCGGCCAGGATGAAGCCGACCGACAGCATGATTCCCAACGCCATCGACCGAAACGCCGGGCTCGGCACGAGCATCACCGCGGTCAACGAGATCAGCACGGTCAGACCCGAGAACAGAACGGCCTTGCCCGCCGTGTCCATCGTCTCGGCGACCGCTTCCTCGGCCGACAGCTCCGAACCGAAGAACGCTCCGCGGAAGCGCATGACGATGAACAGCGCATAGTCGATCCCGAGCGCCAGCGCGAACATCAACGCGAAGTTCATCGCCCAGATCGAGATGTCCAACAGCTGCGTGCCGATGTACAGCGACCCCGCGGACGCCACCAGGCCCAGGATCGTCAGCATCAGCGGCAGCCCCGCGGCGACCAGCGATCCGAACGCGAGGACCAGGATGATCATCGTCACCGGCCAGGAGATGACCTCGCTCTTGAGCATCGCCGAACGGTTGGCCTCGTTGAAGTCAGACCACATCCCCGACGCGCCCGTCAACGAGACCTGCACGCCGTCGGCACCCGTCAACTCGGTCTTCAGGTCGTCGGCCGCGCGGACCATCTCGTTCGGAGTGTCCGCCGCCCCCGCCTGGATGACCGCGGTGTGCCCGTCGCGCGAGATCGACTGACCCGCCCGCGGCGCGACCACCGCCGCGACACGCGAATCGCCCTCGAGCGTACGCCGCGCAGAAGTCATCGTCTGCTCAAACGCGGGGTCGGCGACCGTCAGCGTCGGTGAGTGCACAACGACCTGCAGAGCACTCGAGGACAAGCCCTGAAAGTTGCGATCCAACAGCTCGCGAGCCTTGACCGACTCCGAACCCGTGGCCTCCCAACCCGCGCCCGACAGCGCGTGCTCGACCTTCGGAGCGAACACGCCCAATACGACGGCCAGCAGTGCCCAAGCGATGGCGACCACGCGGAAGTGAGTCGCGGTGTAGCGGCCAAGCCGACCGATCAGACCGATCGAGCTCATCGGACAACCTCCTTGAGCGCGGAGCGCAGCCCGAACCCGCGCGTCGCGCAGGCGCGGCTCATGCCGCACTTCCGCTCAGGATCGAATCGAGCTCGGCCAGCTGATCGCGCAGCCCGCCGCACACCAGCTCGCACAACGCGAACACCGTTGCGTCGGCGATCTCATAGCGAACGCTCGTGCCCTCCTTTGTGCGGCCGACGATGCCGGCCTGATGAAGGACGCCCAGGTGCTTGGACACGTTCTGCTGCGAAGCGCCGAGTGCCTCGACGAGCTCGCCCACCGTGGCCGATCCGTCACGCAGCCGATCCAGGAGCTTGATGCGCATCGGCTCGCCGATGACCCGAAACCGCTGAGCGATCAGCTCCACCAGCGGCTCGGGGAGAGGGTGCGGCATCTCCATATGTACAACTATACAACAGTCGAATTGTGAATGCCTCGAACACGTTAGCCCGGGCGGGCTTGACGTAACGGTGTCGCTCGGCTCACAGCGCGCGCGGCGCAAGGACGCGCGGCAAGAACCGGGCCGGCCACCTCATCGACGCTGGACCCGCTCAGCCGCTCGCGCCGGTTGCGTAGGGATCAGCGGCCGCCGGGGAGGTCGGCGAGCGTCTCGGCCGCCGCGCGGGCGAGCCGCTCGACCTCGGACGCGGGTGCGCGGGAGCTCACTGCCGACGAGAGCGCGTCGACACCGGTCTGCAGCGCCGTCAATCTCTGCGGGTCGAGCGTTCGCAGGTCGGGACCCGCGGCTCGCAGGCCGGAGCGGATGCGGTCGAGGTCGCCTTCGACGGCGACGCTCTCGCCGCCGGCGCCACCTTCCACCTGCTCGTATTCCGTGGGAATCAGCTCGAGGCCGCCGCGTACGGGCGCCAGGTCGTCGCGCAGCTTCGCGACCACCTCGGCCGCAGAGGGGTCGCCGGCCGAGGAGCGCCCGATGGCGAGTCCGGCCGCAAGGCCGATGACGAGTGCCACCACAGCGCTCGCGATCGTCAGTCGCGTACGACGGTGGCCTGCTTCGTTGTAGAGGCTCATCAGCGCCAGATGACCACGGCGGCTGGGCCGTCGTGGTCGCAGACGACGGATCGGGCCAGGGCGAGGATGTCGTCGGGGCTCCGCGCCTCGGAGGCGTCGATCAGCCGGGGGCCGCAGACGATGGCGACGCGGGGCAGCATCTCGGCTACGCCGAGGGAGATGGTCGCCTCGTCGACCGCTGCGCGCAGCCGGTCGAGCAGTTCCTCTCCCTCGCCGCGCAGGACGCGGCGGGCGTGCTCGCACAGCGACACCGAGCCGAGGCTGTCGACGACGGCCACCGGGCCGCGGCCGTTCTCGCAGTAGACGCGGTAGAAGTCGTTGGCGATCACGACCTTGAGGATGTCCTCCGGGATGTCGAGGGCGCGGGCTGCGGCGCGCTTCTGCGCCGGTTCGTCGACGGGAATCCGGCGTGCCGCTCCGCGCTCGAGCGCGACGGCGCCCGTGGCGACGGCGCGCACCTGGTTCGTGCTGGCCTCGTACCCGCACTCCACCCGGACGGTGTCGGGCGCGGCGCCGGCCTCGACGCACGCGCGCTGCGCGTCGCTCGCGGCGGTCGCGGCGACGGCGTCCCCTGCCGTCGCGGTGCGCACGACCTCCGTGCGCACGAGCGACAGGGCCGCGCCGATGGACGACAGGACCTCGGGGTGGTCGGGGGTGACCAGCGGACGGCCGACCCGGCGAGCGACCTCTCCCGCCAGTGCCAGGCCCGCGCCGCCGAGCGCCACGACGGGCACCTCGCGAGCGAAGCCGTGCGCGCGGCCGGCTTCCTCCACTGCGCTGGCGATCTTGGCGACGGCGGCGTCGAGCTGGGCGCGGGCCGCGCCTTCGGGCGAGCAGCGCAGCCGCTCGGCGAGCGGCGCGAAGGCGGCCAGCGCTGCCTCCGGCGAACGGCCGGGGACGAGGCCGAGGGCAGTCGCGGCGCAGGTCGCGGTCAGCGCGAACAGCTCCCCGTCGGCGGTGCGGACCGCGGCGTAGGCCTCCGGATCGAGCGGGCGGGGCGCGACCAGCTCGAGGCGAGCGCCCGCGAAGCGCGTCGCGTCGGTGAAGCAGGCGTAGGGCAGCCCGGCGACGTGGGCGCTGCGCGGCCCGGTCTCGGCGATGCGTCGTCGGCGCGGACGGCACATGCTCCCGCCGGCCGCTCCGACCACCCAGCTGTCGACGGAGCGGATGGCCGTCGGGCGGCCCATGACGCGCAGCGAGCGCAGCGCCGTGCGCCCGCGCACCACGACCGAGACGTTGGAGGAGGTGCCGCCGCACTCGAGCACGATGCCGTCGGTGAGCTCGAGCTGGTGCAGGGCCGCGGCGACCCCGGCGGCGGGCCCGGCACCGACGGATTGAGACGGCGTGCGTCGAAAGGCGTCGAGGCTCATGGCCCCGCCGTCGCCGCGCAGGACGAGCAGCGGCACGTCGATGCCGCAGCGGCTCAGCTCGGCCTCGACGACCCCGGCCGTGCGTTCGATGAGCGGCAGGATCGAGGCGTTGATGGCGGCGCTGACCGTGCGCAACTCCAACCCGTAGGCGCTCGAGAGCTCGTGCCCGGCGCAACTCGGCATCCCGTACTCCCTGGCGCGCTCGGCCACGCGCCGCTCGGCGTCGGGGGCGTCGACCGCGAAGGCGCCGGATACGGCGACGGCCGTGCACCCGCGCGCCTGCAGCGCTGTGAGCGCGGCGTCCAGATCGGCTTTGTCGACCCCGTGCGTCACATCGAGGAAGGCGTGCTCGGTCCGCAGCGTCCGCCCGGGCGCCAGCTCGACCGCGCCTACCGCCGTGCGCTTGCGCGCGGGCCGGAGGTCGGGCGCGCGGCCGAGACCCAGGACCCCCACCTTCGCCACGTCGCCCTCGAGGAGGGCATTCATGGCCTGGGTCGTGGAGAAGGCGACGAGCTCGATGCTCGCTGCCTCCGGTCCCAGCACCTCGATCAGCTGCCCCAGCGCCGCGGCGACGCCCGCGGAGACGCCGGCCTCGGCGTCGTGGCTCGTGGAAACGACCGCCTGCGCCCGCAGCGCGAACGGGCTCGGTCGGACGGCAACCGCCTTGGTGAACGTCCCGCCGACGTCGACGCCCACGCGCAGCGTCACGCCGTCGCGACCTCCCCGGAGCGCTCGCGACGACGGCGGCGCGCCGGCTGCCAGGCGAAGACGTAAGCCGCGCCCACGAGCAGGAGAGCGGCGAGCACGGCCTGGGTGATGAGCCCCTCGCGCGTGGGGTGAATGCCGGTCAGCTCGGCCAGCAGGACCGGCAGCCGGGCGGCACCCGCTTCGACGGGAGTCGCCGCGACCACGTCCGACCCCTGCAGCGAGCGCACCGCGTTGCCCGCGAAGGCGACCGACAGGACCAACAGAATCGACGCGCCCGTGACGAGCATCGGCTTCAGCGGCAGCTTGCGGCCCAGGCCGAGGATCGCGTAGGCCACCGCGCCGAGCGCGATCACGGCGAGGCCGGCGCCGATCGCGATCCAGACCTCAAGGCCCTGAGCGAAGATCGCCAGCGCCTTGTAGAAGAGGACGGTCTCGAAGCCTTCGCGATAGACGGCGGTGAACCCGAGGAGCGCGAACGCACTCGAGCTTCCGGCCGCGATCGCACCCGCGACGCGCGCGCGCATGAACTCCATGCGCCGGCGGTGCTCGATGCGGGAGATCAGCCAGAAGCTCACGCCGATGAGCATTGCAACCGCGAGCAGCGCCGTGATCGCCTCCAAGAGCTCCCGGTTGACGGGCGCGAGATCGATGACGAGCGTGGCCAGCGCCCACGTGATTCCCGAGGCGACGACGGCACCGGCCACGCCGAGTGCGAGGGGGCGCCGGTAGCCGCTCGCCTGCCCGGCGGCCAGGCTGCCGAGCAGGATCGCGATCAGCAGGACCGCCTCGACCCCTTCCCGGAACAGGATCGTGAACGAGAACCCGAGCGCAACGGCCGGCGCCGCGACGCCCGGGTCCGCCAGGCGCCTGTCGGTGTCCAGGATGCCCGACCTCAGCGCGACGATGGTTTCGCGGATCTCCTCGAGCGGGCGCTCGTCGCGCAGGTCGTTGCGCAGCTGCGCGAATTTGAACTCGGTATCGAGCACGAGGTTGGGATCGCGCAGGCGCAGCGGGATCTCGACGTACTCGTAGTGATCGAGGTACGCGGTGCGGGCCAGCTCGTAGGCCTCCTCGTAGCGGCCCGCCTTCGCGGCCGCGTACGACTCATCGACCAGCGTTCTCGCGACCGCGTTCTCGGCGCGGGCTCGCTCCACGTCGTTGACCTCGGCCGACGCCGCGGCCGGAAGGGCCAGGGCCACCAGGAGGGCGAGCATCAGCATGCGCCTCATCGCAAGGCAGCCTCCGCCGTGTCGAGGTCGGCCTTGATGTCCGACACCAGCTTCGCGACCTCGGTCTGGGGCGCGTCCGCTTGCATCTTCTCGCGCAGCTCCTCGCGGATGCTGTCCTCGAGCTTCTCGTTGAGCTCGGCATCCACCTCTTCAAGCGGACCCTCGACGAGCTCAAAGTGCTCGAGGTAGGCGTCCCCCACCTGCTTGTCGGCCTGCTCCGCATCGCCCGACTCGTAGGTCGACAGCGCCTCGTCGAGCCCGGAGCGGACCGCCGCGATCTCCGAGATCGCCGCCGAAGCAGACACGGGCTTCTCCGCGTCCGCCTCTCGTTCGCTGTCACCGCCGCAGCCGACGAGGAACGCAAGGCTCAGACCCAATATCGGAAACCCCCTGCGAAGCATCATGTTCAGTACATCCCCTGCTCGGTTTTAGGCTGCCCTAAGTAGGGCGCCCAAAAAGGTAGCACGGCGGTCCGAACCGCCGACGCCCAGCCTTTTGCGCACCGCGCCACGCGGACCTGGTCGCCATAGCGACGGTACATTCGCCGGGGTGACGCTCGCCGAACCCGCGCCGACAACCACCGAGGGCCGTCGCCCGGCGCGCTCGCTGATCATCGTCGCCGGCTCCGGCCGCAGCGGCACGAGCCTGGTGTCGGGCCTGCTGCAGCGCCTCGGGGCACACGTCCCCGAGCCCGAGGTGCCGGCCGACGACTCAAACCCCCGCGGCTTCGCCGAGTCCCAGTGGGTCGTGGACTTCCACACCAAGCTCCTGCGCCGCGCGCGGATGCAGCTGTCCGACGCGCGGCCGGCGGCGTGGGCGCAGACCGCGCCGATCGGGCTCGACGTGGAGATCCGCGCCCAGGTCCATCGCTTCCTGACCCGGCAATTCAGGCTCGCCGACGACGTGCTGATCAAGGATCCGCGCATCACGTGGTTCCTGCCGCTGTGGCGGCGCGTCGCCACGGAGCTCGACGCCACGCCGCGCGTGATCATGATGCTGCGCCACCCCGCCGCGGTGGTGTCGAGCAAGCAGACGCACTACGAGGGCGCCCAGGGCGAGCTCAGCCGCGCCGCGGAGTGGATCAACCAGACGCTCTTCACCGAGCGCGCCACCCGCGACGTGCCGCGCGCCATCCTGCGCTACAGCCGCCTGCTGGAGGACTGGACGAGCGCGATCGCAAGCGTCGCCGACACGCTGGATCTCGCGGTCGTGCGCGATGCGCCGGCGTCCGCCATCCGCTCCGCGCACGAGTTCATCGACCCGGAGCTCGACCGTTCGCCGCCGGAATGGGGAGCGGTGCCGGTGGCCCTGCGCGAGCTTGCCGAAGCGGTGTGGGAGGAGATGACCAGGCCCGAGCAGGACGCCGGGCGGCTCGACGAGCTGCGCGCGGCCTACACGAGGCTCTACCAGGACGCCGAGGGGATCGCCTTCTCGTCGATCCTGGCGGGGGTGCACGATCCGCCAGGTCCGCGGCGGCCGCTGTCGCCGCGAACGCGGCGGATGATGCAGCGCATCCCGAAGCCGATCCAGCGCGCCGTCCCACGCTCGATGCGCAACCGTGTCCTGCGCGAGTTGAGGCGCTGAACGTGGCCCGCATAAGCGTCGTCGTACCGATCCACAACGTCGAGCGCTTCCTGGACGAGTGCCTGCGATCGATCGCCGGCCAGAGCTTCGGGGAGCTCGACGTGATCATGGTCGACGACGGGTCCACGGACTCGAGCGCGGCGATCGCCGCGCGCTTCGCCGCCCAGGACCGGCGATTTCGCCTCGTGCAGCAGGAGAACGCCGGCCTCAGTGCGGCGCGCAACCGCGGCGTCGCCGACGCCACCGGTGAGTTCCTCGCGTTCGCCGACAGCGACGACGTGCTGCCCCGCGACGCCTACCGCGTGCTGCTCGAATCCCTGGACGCCACCGGCTCGGACTTCGCCTCCGGCGGCGTGCGCCGCATCGAGCACGGCCGCATCGAGCCCGCTCCGTATTCGACGGAGACCTTCGCGCGCACGCGCCTGCGCACCCACGTGAGCGAGTTCAAGCCGCTGCTGGCCGACCGCACCGCCTGGAACACGCTCTGGCGCCGCACGTTCTGGGACCAGCAGGGGCTGCGCTTCCCCGACGGCGCCTGGCACGAGGACATCCCCGTCAAGCTGCGCGCGCACGTCCGCGCGACCTCGGTCGACGTCCTCTCCACACCCGTCTACCACTGGCGCCTGCGCGACGGCGACCAGACCTCCATCACCCAGCGTCGTCTGGAACAGAAGAGCCTCGACGACCGCCTCGACGCCGTCGAGTACGTGTACCGCCTGCTCGTCGACGAAGGCCCCGAGGGGTGCGCCGAGTCCTATCGCGCACGCCTGCTGCGCGATGACCTGCGCCTGCACCTCAACGTCCTGCACCACGCCGACGACGCCTACCGCGCGACCTTCATGGAACGCGTCAGCCGGCTCCTCGAGGGGACCACCGACGAGCACTACGAAGGCATGCCCGCCAACGAGCGCCTGGAATGGGATCTCGTCCGCTCACGACGCACGGCAGAGCTGGTCGGGCTCCTGCGAGCCGAGCGGCGGAGCCTGTCGCCCAGGACGCGGCAGATGCTGCGGCGCATTCCCCGGCCGATCCGGCGCGCGGTCCCGCGATCCATGGTCAGCCGGATCGTCCGCAGCGTCAGTCGCTGACCGCCAGGACGGCGCGGGCGAGGGCCTCGCTGGTCGGGCCCAGCGCCGTCTGCAATCGCTGCACGCCGACGGCGGGCTCCTCGTCCCCATGCTCCACGTCCTCGGCGAGCCTCGCCATGAACGTCGCCCCGACCGCCAGGCAGCTGCCCTTGAGCTCGTGTGCGGACCGTCGCAGCGCCGCATCGTCGGCCCGGGCCACCGCATCCTCCAGCTCGGCAAGGATCTGCGGGGTCCCCTGCTCGAACACGCCGATGAGCTCCTGGGCGACATCGCCACATTCCTCCCGAAGCGTGCGCATGTAGTTCGGGTCGACGAGCTCGACACGCCCGTGCGCTCCGACAGGACCGTCAGGCGGGTGGACCCATCGTTCGAGCACGGCATCGAGCTGGTCTGCGCGCAGCGGCTTGGCGAGGTAGTCGTCCATCCCCGACGCAAGACACCGGGCCCGGTCGCCCTTCATCGCGTTGGCGGTCAAGGCGATGATCGGGATGCGCTTGCCGTCGTGCTCCCGCGCCCGGATCTCCATGGTCGCGGCGTAGCCGTCGACCTTGGGCATCTGGCAATCCATGAAGACGGCGGCGAACACCGCGTCGCCGGCGAGGTGATCCAGGGCCTCGGCCCCGTTGGCGGCGATCGTGGCGACGTAGCCGCGGCCGGCCAGCATCTTCTCGATGAGCAGCTGGTTGACCGCATTGTCCTCGGCGACGAGTACCGGCCGGAGGTCCGGGCGTGGGGTCGGCGTGGTTGCCACGCGCCCGCCCGGACCGGGCTCGGGCTCGGAGCCGCCGACAGGGCCGGCAGGGGTTGCGACCGGCAGGCGCAACGTGAAGGTGCTGCCGGCGCCAGGGACCGAGATGGCGCTGACGTCGCCGCCCATGAGCCCGGCGAGCCGCTGGGAGATCGCGAGCCCGAGCCCGGTTCCGCCGTACTGCCGGGTCGTCGACGAGTCCGCCTGGGCGAAGGAGTCGAAGAGCCGCTCGATCTGATCTGGAGCGATCCCGATGCCCGTGTCGGAGACCTCGAGGCGCAACTCGGTCGCGTCCGGCGTGACCCGTTCGGCGCAGAGGCGGACGGCGATCTCGCCGCGCTGCGTGAACTTCACCGCGTTGGAGACAAGGTTGGTGAGGATCTGGCGCAGCCGGCCGCAGTCGCCCTCCACCACTGTGGGGACGTCGTCCTCGACCCGAACCGTGAACTCGATGTCCTTGTGCGAGGCACTGGCGGCGAGCACCGCACAGGTGTCCTCGACGCACTCCCGCAGGTCGAACTGATGGAGATCGAGCTCGAGCTTTCCGGCTTCGATCTTGGAGAAGTCCAGGACGTCGTTGATCACGCTCAGCAGCGCCTCGCCCGAGAGGGCGGCGGTGCGCGCGAGCTGGGTCTGCTCCGACGTCAGCTCCGTGCGCAGCAGGAGCTCGGTCATGCCGATGACGCCGTTGAGCGGGGTGCGGATCTCGTGGCTCATGGTGGCCAGGAACTCGGACTTGGCTCGTGACGCCGCCACGGCCTCGTCGCGCGCGACCGCCAGGTCCTGCTGGGCCTGTTTGCGCTCGGTGATGTCCTGGATCTGACGGATGAAGTGCAACGGCGCCCCCGCCGTGTCGCGCACGAGCGTCACCGACACGAGTCCCCACAATGTCCGCCCGCCGGCGTGCAGGTAGCGCTTCTCCAGCTCGTAGCCACCGATCTCGCCACTGAGCAGGCGGACGGCGTTGCTCAGGTCCCGCTCGCGGTCCGCTTCCAGCGTGACGTCTTCGAAGGGCCGTCCGACGAGGTCGTCAGGCCCGTATCCCGTGAACTCGCAGAGGGCCGGGTTCACACGGCTCCAGCGTCCTTGCAGATCGACGAGCCCCATGCTGATGGGCGCGTCCTCGAATGCGCCGCGTAGCCGCTCCTCCGCCGCCTTGGAAGCCTCGATCATCCGGATCCGGTCGGTGACGTCGAGCGAGATCCCACAGGTCGCGTAGACCTTGCCTTCGCCGTCGCGCAGCGGGAACTTGGTCGAGTCATACGTCCGGCGGCCCGTGACCGGATGCTCCGACCATTCCTGGAGCGACTCCCGGCGGTGCGCCGCACGGAGGTCGTTCGCCCGCCAGACCGGAGCGAGGTCCGGATCGAGCCAGGTGTCGTCACGGCCCAACAGCACCTCCCGCCCCGCGCGACCCTCCGCCGCGCCCCGCTCGTGGAGTCCGAACGCCTCGGCGAAAGGCTCGTTGTAGAGCAGGTAACGGCCTTCGAGATCCTTGACGTAGATCAGCGAGGTGCTGTGCTCGATGACTCCGGTCAGCATCACATCGCGCCGGGCCATGTCCGCGAGGAGCCGCTCGCGCTCGAGCGCCGCCTCGTGCTTGTCGGTGACGTCGCGCACCACGCAGTAGATCGTGGTCGCGTCCGGGCTCGTGCGCGCGTTCCACGCCAGCCACCGGTAGCTGCCGTCCTTGGCCCGGTAGCGGTTCTCGAAGAGCACGGTCGCGTGGCCGGGTGTGAACATGGCCTGCGCCTGCGCGAGGGTTCCCGCCACGTCGTCCGGATGGACGAACTCGAGATACGGGCGGGCCATCAGCTCCTCCGGGGCGTAGCCGAGCTGCACCTCCCAGCTCGGATTGACGCGTGTCAGGTAGCCCGCGAGGTTCGCCGTGGCGAGCATGTCGATCGACAGGTCCCAGAGGTTCTGCCCCGCCTCGGCCGCGGAGTCCGATGCGGTATCCGCAGAAGAGTCCGGCAACATGGCCAAGCATCGACCGCCGCCGGACTTGTCTTTAGCGACGGACGTCACGTACCTCAGATGCGGTACCGGGCGAAGCGGGTCATGGCGTCGCGCTTGACTCGAGCTCGGGCTCAACGTCCGGCCCGTCATGGCAGAAGACGAGCGTCTCGTCGCAGTCCGGTGACGCCGTGATCACCCTCCGGGCACGGGCCGCCGAGGTGGACGGATTCTGGGAGACCAGGTCGGTCGCCTCCAGCGCGCCGTCCTGGCTCAGGTCGAGCATCGCGAGGCCGACGTCCTGCTCGCCGATCCCGAACAGGCCTCCCCCGCCGATCGAACCGGAGTCGACCACCGTGATCGGCCCGTAGCGGTCGAGGCGCTGGCGGTGGGTGTGGCCGGCGAGGATGACCAGCGGGGCGCCGGCCGGGTCCTCGCGCCAGATGAGGTCCGCGAGGGCGCGCGCGATGGAGGCCTGATGCACCACCAGGACCGAGGGGCGCGTCGCCAGCGCCTGCCACCAGGCGAAGCGCTGCCGCACGGCGTCGGCGAAGCGGTCGTCGCCGTTCGGGATGTCACCGAAGCTGATTCCGGCGCGGATGCCGGCCGGGAACTCCCGGCCGCCGGACATGAGCGGGTCCTCGAAGCCGGCGATGCGCACGCCGTCGATGCTGCGCACCCCCGCCCGGTGGTCGAGCACGGTCGCCCCGCCGCGGCGCAGGGCGTTCATGATGCCGGGCGAGTCGTGGTTGCCGCTGACCGCCACGACCGGATCGCCGACGCTGCCGGCGAGCTCGGCCAGCGGCGCCTCGATGCGCCCGCCGTTGATCGTGAAGTCACCGGCGAGCACCGTCAGGTTGCCCTCGGCATACCTGCGCAGGGTGCGCAGCGTGAGGAGGTTGTTGTGGATGTCGGAGGCGAGGACGAGGCGCCGGGTCCCGCCCGCCGCCTCGGGCGCCAGCGGGTTCGCGCCGGTGCCGCGGTCGTTGAGCAGGCCGGTGATCGCGCGCACGGCGTTGTCGACGCGATCGGCGTACTTCTCTCCGCTGCTGCGCAGCGCGGAGGCCTGGACGAGGATGCGTTCGAGCTCGACCCCGGACGCGTAGTAGTCGGGCCGCTCCAGCCGGCTCGCGTCGAAGGTGGAGGTCGACCACACCGCCAGCGCGCCCGCGACCAGCAGCGAGAACCCCACAGCCCCGGCCGGTGCGATCGCCAGGCGCCATCCGCGCACGCCCAGCGCCTGCCACAGCAGCAGGCTGAGCAGTCCGCCGGCGAGACCGCCGGCCACCGAGGCGAGCGCGAAGCGCAGGGCCGCCGACGCGAGCGCGTCGTCGAGCTCGGCCCGCAGGCCGGCGATGCGGTCACGACCACCGTCGGTGACGAGCTCGACGACGCCGCCCCGGTTCACGCGACGCGGCTCGGCACGCACGCGCAGCGGCGCGTCGACCAGGGGCACGCGGAGCCCCCAGTCGGCCAGCGGCACGTAGAGATCGAGCCCCCGTCGCGACGGGTGGCTCACCGACACCCGGAGCTGGACGTCAGCGACGCTCGTGGCGTAGGTGCTGGGCCCGGCGACGCGCGGCCCCGCCCAGGCGCCCACGAGGGTGCACGCGACGACGATCGCGGCGAGGCCGGCTCGCTGGAAGCCCCGGCGCTGCAGGAGTGGCACCCCGATGACCGTAACGGGCTGGTGGTCGCAGCCCCGGGCGGGTAGCGCGGACTCCGATGCTTGCCGCCTCCCCCGGTTTCACCTTCGCCGACCCCTACGTCGTGGGCCTGTTGTTCTGCGGGCTGGCGGTGTTCGCCGCCATCGGCGCCCTCTCACACGAGCGCGATCGGGCGTTCTCGGCCAGCGTCATCTACCTCGGTCTCGGCGCCGTGGCCGCCCTCGGCATCCAGCTCCTCGGCCTTTCCTGGCTCGACCCCCTCGAGGACTACGCCGTCTTCGAGAAGGCCAGCGGGCTCGCCGTCGTGATCGCCCTGTTCGCGACGGGCCTCAAGCTGGAACGGGAGCTCACCGGGCCCGCCTGGACGTCGGTCGGCCGGCTGCTGCTGCTGGCGATGCCGCTGACGATCGCCGGGGTGGCGCTGTTCGGCACGACCGTGATGGGTCTGTCGGCCGGGGCCGCCATCGTCCTCGGAGCGATCCTCGCCCCCACGGACCCGGTCCTGGCCGGAGACATCGGCGTCGGCCCGCCGGGTGACGAGGAGGAGCGCGAGCCGAACTTCTCCATCACCGGCGAGGCGGGCCTCAACGACGGCCTCGCCTTCCCGTTTCTCTTCCTGGGCATCCTCATCGCGGGCGAAGAGGGCTCGGGCTGGATCGCCGAATGGGTGCTCGTCGACGTCCTCTACCGCGTGGTCGTGGGCGTCGCAGTGGGCGTGGCGCTGGGCTACGGGCTCGCCGCGCTCGCGGTCTGGCTGCGCGACCGCGACCTGCTGCTGCACGCGCTCGACGGGTGGCTGGCCGTCGCCGGGGTCCTGACGATCTACGGGGCGACCGAGGTGGTCGGCGCCTACGGCTTCCTCGCGGCGTTCGCGGGCGGGGTCGCCTTCCGGCGCTACGAGCACGGGCACGAGTACAACCGCCGCGTGCATGACGGCGCAGAGATGGTGGAGAAGTTCGGCGAGCTCGCGCTGGTCCTGCTGCTCGTCTCGAGCGTCACCCTGGCCGGGCTGGGCGAGCCCGGCCTGACCGGGTGGCTCCTGGTGCCCGTCCTGCTCCTGCTGATTCGCCCGGTCTCTGTCGCGCTCGCGCTGACCGGCACCCGCCTCGACCGCAACGAGCGGGCCTTCGTGGGCTGGTTCGGCGTCCGCGGCATCGGCTCGCTCTACTACGCCGCCGTCGCCATCGGCACCGGGGTGCTGTCCGACGGCGAGGCGCGCATCGTGTTCTGGACGACCGCGGCGTGCGTGATCGTCTCCATCACGGTCCACGGCGTCACGTCCGCCCCGCTCAGCCGCCGCTGGCTGCCGGAGGATCAGCAGCGCGAATAGTGTCCCGAGTCAGTATTTAGTTGACACTCGGACGGCGCCGGCCCGTGTCGGAGACGAGGTCGTCGGGCCTCTCGCTGGCCGGGTCGAGCCGCCCGAGCAGTCGGCGGAGCCGACCGCTGCCGCGATGGAGTCGAGGTCGGGGTTGCGATGGCCGGAGACGTAGATGCGAGGCGCCACGCCGGGTATTGAACTCGAAGCCGGGTAGCCCCCCTGAGTGTCAGCACGCGAAAGAGATGAGGAGCAGCCATGACGGCCAAGGCCGATTTCAACGCCGAGGAGTGGGAGACGCTCGTGCAGGCGCCGATCCTGGCGGGCATGACGGTGGTCGCCGCGGAGCGCGGCGGGACGATCCGGGAGAGCCTCGCGATCAGCAAGCTCTACGCCGCGGCGCGCCAGCAGCAGGGAGAGAACCCGCTGCTCGACGCGATCGTGGCCTCCCCCCCAGCGCTTGACCCGAATTCGATGCAGCAGGGCGGCGACGTCGGCGAGATGGCCGCCACGCGCCTGCGCGAGGCCGTCTCGGTAGCCCAGGCGAAGGCGACGCCGGAGGAGGTGCAGGCGTACAAGGACTTCGTGCTGTCGGTCGCCGAGGCGGCTGCCGGGGCGCACAAAGAGGGCGGGTTCGCGGGCATCGGCGGCAAGCCGGTCAGCGAAGCCGAACAAGCCGCGCTGGACGCCATCCGCTCCACGCTCGGCACCCCGCAAGCCGGGTAGGCACTTCCCATGGCACGTAATTCGATCCATATCGCCGTGCCGACCGACGCGGTCTGGTCGGTGCTCGAAAACCCCTTCGCCTACCCGCGCTGGATCGTGGGTGCCGACCGGACGCTGGAAGCGGACGCATCCTGGCCGACGCCGGGAAGCAGGTTCAAGGTCCGTCTGGCCGGCGGTGCGGAGGACTTCACGGAGTCTCTGGAGGTCGCCGACGGCGAGCGCATCGTCGTCAACGCCGCGGCGGGGATCTTCGGGCCTGCGCGGGTCACCATCGTCCTGCGACCGGAGAGCGCGGGCACCCGCGTGACCATGGTCGAGGATCCGGCCGGGAAGCTCGCGCTGCTGCGGGCGGTCCCACCGGTGCATCTCGCGCTGCGCGTGCGCAACGCGGAGTCGCTCCGGCGCCTGCGCAGGCTCGCGCTGGCCCGCTGAGCCTGGCTAAGCGACGAGGAGCGCGGCGCCGAGGGCACCGCCGAGGTCGCCGAGCGCAGCGAGCTCGATGGCGGGCGGGTCGTCGTCGCGGAACAGGTTCGGCTGCATGGCCTCGCGGATCTTCCGCACCCACGGCTCGCCGAAGCGGATGCCGAGCCCGCCGCCGATCACGACCGCCTCGGGGTCGAGCAGGTTGACGGCGGAGGCGGTGGCGGCGGCGATGGCGCCGACCGCCTCCTCGAGCAGTTCGACGGCCAGCCCGTCGCCGCGGTCGGCGGCCCGGAACCAGATGCCGGAGGTGAGCCGGTCGCGGCCACGCTCGCGCATGATGTCGAAGAGGACGGTCTTGCGGCGCTTGTCGTCGTGGAGGTGGCGGGCGCGGGCCTCCATGGCGGCACGGCCGGCGTAGGCCTCCATGCAGCCACGGCGGCCGCACGGGCAGCGGCGCCCGTCGCGCACGACGACCATGTGGCCGATCTCGCCGGCGGACTCGCGGCCGCTCCACGGCTTGCCGTCGAGCACGAGCCCGCCGCCGACGCCGGTCCCCCAGAACACGCCCAGCAGCGAGTCGTAGTCCGCCGCCGCGCCGAGCACGAAC
Source organism: Solirubrobacteraceae bacterium (assembly GCA_037724045.1). GTDB lineage: Bacteria > Actinomycetota > Thermoleophilia > Solirubrobacterales > Solirubrobacteraceae > DATLGB01. The sequence continues at coordinate 20,730 of JBBJOW010000022.1, read as the reverse complement.
TCCGCGTTGGTGGCGACGTCGACGTCGTTGGCGACCCGCACGGGAGCGGCGACGGCGAGCGCCTCGGCGAGCTCGCGCGCGACGGGCACGGGCGTGCCGGGCCACTGCGGGAGGTTGCGAGCGCCACCGACCGTTCCCTGCGCCGCGTCGATCGAGCCCGGCGAGCCGAGGCCGACGCCCCGCAGGTCGGCGGGTCCGACGCCGGCGTCCGCGCAGGCGGCACGGACGGACTCGGCGAGGTCGCGCACCACCGCGTCGGGGCCGCCTGCGGTCGGGGTGGGCAGGCGCGCCTGGCCGAGCACGGCGTGGCGCTCGTCGACGACGATCGCCTGGATCTTCGTGCCGCCGAGGTCGATCCCGGCGCGCAGCGCTCGCTTGGCCATGGCCGCCGAGCCTACCGGCGCTAGTGGTGTGCCCGGCAAGGTTCGCCGGGTCGGCGGCGATGCCGGGTGGATGCTGCGGCGTGCACGCGTTTCAGCCGGTGTACCTCAGGTACATGGGCTGAACGTGGGTGCGGTGCAGCGCCGCCCGGCGCGGCGCAACCCGGTGAACGTTGGCGGGTGCGCCACTAGCTTGCGTGAGGATGCGCCGTGCGCCCGCGCTTGCACCGCTCCCGCTCGACGCCGTCGAGCGCACGCGCATGCCGCTCGAGCAAGCGACGCAGCTCCCGGGCGCCGCGTTCCTGGACCCTGAGGTGCTCGCCTGGGAAGAGGATCGGCTCTTCGCGCGGGAGTGGATCTGCGCCGGCCACGCCGACCAGATCCGCGCGCAGGGGGAGTTCTTCACCGTCGAGGTCGCGGGCGAGAGCGTCGTCGTGCTGGCCGACGACGACGGGCTGCCGCGGGCGTTCGTCAACACCTGCCGGCACCGCGGCGCACGGGTCGTGGCCGAGCCGGAGGGCGTGACGAAGCGGCTGCGCTGCCCCTACCACGCGTGGACGTACAACCTCGACGGGTCGTTGCGCTCGGCGCCGTTCACCGAGGGCATCGAGGGCTTCCGCGTGTGCGACCACGGGCTGCACCCGGTCCGCCTCGCGGTCGTCGAGGGCCTCGTGCTGCTTTGTCTGTCATCAGACGAGGCGCCACCACCCGAGGATCACGTCGGCGATCTCCGGACGCTGCTGGCGCGCTACCGGACGCCTGAGCTGCGCCGCGCAAGCCGGCAGACCTACATGGTGGCCGCCAACTGGAAGGTGATCGCCCAGAACTACAACGAGTGCCTGCACTGCCCGGGGGTGCATCCCGAGCTCAACCGGCTGTCGCACTACCTCTCCGGCGCACAGATGGAGGGGGCGGGCGAGTGGTGCGGCGGGAGCATGGCGCTGAGCGAGGGGGCGGGGACCATGGCCGCGAAGTCGACCGGCGTCCGCGCCGCGATCGACGGCCTCACCAGCGAACAGGCGCGCGAGGTCCTCTACTTCGCGCTGTTTCCCAACGCGCTCATCTCGCTGCACCCCGACTACGTGATGCTGCACACGCTCTGGCCGCGCGCGGCGGACCGGACGGACGTCGTCTGCGAGTGGTTCTTCGAGCCGCGCGCGGTCGAGGCGCCCGGCTTCGACCCGTCCGACGCCGTCCGCTTCTGGGACCAGGTCAACCGCGAGGACTGGGCGGTGTGCGAGCTCACCCAGCGCGGCATGGGCAGCCGCAGCTACACCCCCGGCCGCTACACGACGCAGGAGACCGACGTCCACCGCTTCGACGTCATGGTCGCCGACCGCTACGCCGCCGCGCCGTCCATTCCCGGCGCGAGCTAGTGGCGCACCACTAGCGCCGGCGCCCGAGCGCTTCGTCGACGCGCTCGGCGAGCAGGGGGAGGTCGATCGGCTTGACGAGGTAGGCCTCGGCGCCGAGCGCCCGCGTGCGTTCCATCATCTCGGGATCGTCGTTGGCGCTGACGACGATCACCCGCGACGAGCGCAGCACCCCGTTCTGTGCGAGCACGGTGAGCAGCTCGAGGCCGCCCACCGCAGGCAGGTTCAGGTCGAGCAGGATGACGCCGGCACGCACCCGCGGCTCGTCGCCGCCGAGCATGTCGATGGCGCTGGCGCCGTTGGAGAAGCGCCAGCAACGGTGGCCGCGCTCGGTCAGGGAGACATGGACGAGCGCGGCGGCGGCGTCCTCGGCCTCGACGATCGCGACGTCGACGCTCTGGGTCGTGCCGCTGCCCCGGCCGGCGCCCACCACCTGCTCGGCGCCCGCGTGCCGCGTGGTGCGCAGCGCGCGCTCCGCGCCGTCATAGAGGGACTCGAGATCGCGTCCGTCCACCGGGTACTGCGCGACGCCTGCGCTGAAGGGGAGGCCCGAGCGCATGCGGACGCCGTCGATGCGGTCCACGGCCGCCTCGCGTCCGACGCCGGCCATGCCGAGCACGAAGGTCCGGTCGTTGAAGTGTCCCAGCACGTCCTCTCCGCGCAGGCCGCGCCGCAGCAGCGTTCCCAGCCGGCGAGCGGTCTCGGGCCCGTCGAGCTCGATCACCACTACGCACACCGCCAGCTCGTTGCGCTCGGCGAGGCGAAGCAGCCGGCCGAGCGCGGCGCCCGAGGCGCGGCGATTGCCGGCGCCGGTGAGCGGATCGGTCTCCGCGAGGGCGACGTGGGTACGGGCGCGATCCAACCGCATGCGCACCCGGCCGGGCAGCTGGGCCGCGGTCACGACATCGTCGGCGCCGGGCACCTCGCCCTTGCCGATGACGACGAGCGCGAGCGCAGACCAGCGCCGATCGGCGCGCAGCACGGCGCACAGTCCCCTCGCGTCCGGCGTGGCGAGGATGACCAGCGCCGGCGCGAAGCGCTCCAGCTCGGCCGGTAGGTCCTGCGGGTCGGCGACCCGCACCAGCTCGACACCGTCGAGGTCTCCGACGTCGCCGACGGCCAGCACGCGCGGCGCCGCGGGCGAAGCGAGCTCCAGGACGAGCCCGACGTCATCGATGACCGCGGCCGCGGTCGCGTCCGGGCCGAGGAACCCGACCGCGCCGGCCTGCGCCCCCGCGAGGCGGGCGGGCAGCCCGTCGTCCCGCGCCACGAGGAGGACGGGCATGTCCACGCCGTTGAGCGCATCGAGCGCGGCCTGCCCGTAGACGACGAGGGCCGCGGGGGGGTCACGGCGGATCGCGCCGTGCGCTTCGTCGGTGGTTGCCACCGCGTCGGCACGCAGACCGCGGCGCGCCGCTTCGGCGCGCAGGCGCTGCGCCTCGTCGGAGTCGGTCGTCACGAACAGGATGAGGGGAAGCCCTCTCGGGACCTCAGGAGCGCGCGCCGGGGGCGGCGGCGGAGGCGGCATCGGCGAGGCCGTGCGCACGTCGGCCACGACCGGCGCCTGGAGCAGCGCTTCGCGAAGGTCGGAGACGAGCGGCTCGGCGCCCGCCGCATCGCCTGCCCTGAGGCGCTTCTCCAGCTCGCGGGCGAGCTCGGAGGCTCGCGCGTAGCCGAAGGTGCCCACGCTGCCGGCCAGCTGATGGGCAGCGGTGCACGCCTCCTCGGCCAAGGCGGGCTTGAGCGCACCGGCGCTGGCTCGCACCGTGGCGCGCTCGAGCACGGCGACGCGCGCCAGCATGGTCGGGCGGTGCCGTTCCCAGATGGCCTCCATGACCGCCGAGCTCACCCGTGTCCTATCGGCCGAGGCGCCGCCGACGTCAAGCCCTTGAGTTCAATACCGTCGCAGGCGTGCGCGTCCTCGCCATCGACGGCGGTGGGATCCGGGGTCTGATCCCGGCCCTCGTCCTCGCCGAGATAGAGCGGCGCACGCAGCGGCGCGCCGCCGATCTCTTCGACCTCATCGCCGGGACCTCCACCGGCGGGATCCTCGCCGCGGCGCTGACGATCCCCGGCCCCGACGGGGGCCCGAGGTACACGGCCGACCAGCTGACGCGGCTCTACGAGACCGAGGGCCCGAGGATCTTCAGCCGCTCGCTCGTCCGCGTGGTGCTGTCCGCCGGCGGCGTCCTCGACGAGAAGTACGACTCGACGGGACTCGAGGTCGCCCTGACGGAGTACCTGGGCGACGCTCGGCTCAAGGACGCGCTCACCCCGATCCTGCTCACCGCCTACGAGACCGAGCGCCGCTGCGCATTCTTCTTCCGCTCGAGCCGGGCCGCGAAGGATCCCGCGTACGACTTCGCGCTTACCGACGCCGCGCACGCCACCTCGGCCGCGCCGACCTACTTCGAGCCGGTGCGCGTCGGCGACTTCACGCTCGTCGACGGGGGCCTGTTCGCCTCGAACCCAGCCCTGTGCGCCTACGTCGACGTCGTCGCCGCCGGCCGCGAGGAGGACGTCACCGTGCTCGCGTCGCTCGGCACCGGTGCCGCGAACCGGCCGATCCCGTACGAGGTCGCCAAGGACTGGGGCCAGCTCGGCTGGGCCCGGCCGGTGATCGACGTCCTGCTCTCCGGCCAGGCGGAGACCGTCGACTACCAGCTCTCCAAGTTGCTCGAGGACCGCTACGTGCGACTGCAGGTCGAGCTCGAACTCGCCAAGGACGACCTCGACGACGCGAGTCCCGAGAACCTGCGCGACCTGCGCGCCGAGGCCGACCGCCTCGTGCGCAAGCAGGACCGGGCCATCGACGACCTCTGCACGCGACTGACGGCCTAGGGGATGCTCGACCTACCGGGGGTCATGAGCCGCAAGAAGCAGGTCGCGCCTGTCGTTCTTGCGGCTCTGTGACCCGTCCCGGCGGGCGCGCTAGACCAGCTCGATCTCGTCCCAGACCGACCCGGCGGTCGTGACCTCGAGCTCCGCCTCGTGCACGAGGGCGCCGACCGTCAGCGCTGCCGTGGTGCAGTCGGAGTCGCCGTCGTTGCCGTCATCGTCGCCGTCCAGACCCTCGTCGTCATCGTCGTCGCCGGCGCCCTGACCGGGGACGCTGTTGTCCTCGTCCTCGTTCTCCTCGTCCTCGTCCTCATCGGACGACCGCGTGGCGATGGAATCGTCGGACGCGTCGCACTCGATCTCCGTCGAGTCGTTCACGATGCCGCTCAGCGCGGTGCCGTCGAGCAGCGTGATGACCAGCACGCCCGAGGCGTCGTCGTAGTTCGTGACGCGGCCGGCCTCGCCGTCGTCGTCGGTCCCGTCGTCGTCGCTGTCGTCGTCACGGGGATCCAGGTTGTGCTTGAACTCGGCGAGGTTGCGCACGCCATCACGGTCCTGGTCACGCCGCGCCTGGTTCTTCTTGAGCGACAGGTTGTGACTGCGCTCCCAGCTGTCGGGCAGCCGGTCGTTGTTGCTGTCGCGCGCCATCGCAGTGGCGGGGAGCAGCAGGATCGCGGCGAACGCCGCGAAGATGATGCGCTTCATTGTGGACTCCGTCCGTCGGGGGATACATCTGCATCGGTCGACACGCCGTCCCCCATGAACGTCACGGATGTCAGTCGACAGCCGAACGACCCGCAAGGCGCGACGTGGCTAGCGGACTTCGCGCAGGCGGCCAGTCTCGACCTCGTAGACGAAGCCGCGCGCGGCGGCGGCTCCCGTGAGGCCCGGTGCGGCGCGCAGCGTTTCCAGCTGGCGAACCACGCTGGCCTCGATGTCGGCGAAGGCGCCGAGCATGGCCGGGGGCTCGGCGCCGGTGACGCTGGCGACCCGTTCGCGCAGCTCGTCCTCGTCGCCGTGCAGACCGCAGCCGGTGTGCTGGACGACCATCACGTCGCGCGTCCCCAGCAGCGCCTGGGAGAGCGTGAGCGACCGCACGACGTCCTCGGTGATCAGGCCGCCGGCGTTGCGGATGACGTGCGCCTCGCCGAGGTGCAGGCCCAGCAGCGCGAACAGGTCGATGCGGCTGTCCATGCAGGTGACGATTGCCAGCCGCAGCGCGGGCTGGACCGGCAGCTCGCCCGCGGTGAACACGTTGGCGTAGCGCTCGGCGTTGCGCAGGAGGTCGTCGACGTGGCTCATCGGGGCGGCGCGAGCGTAGTTGCCGGGTCAGCGGGCGCCCGCGAGCGGCGCTCCGGTGCGGCTTCCGGCGACGAGGCGGAAGGTGGCGGCCGGATCGGTGTCGACCGTGCGCTCGAACACGCCTTCCGCGTCCGTGCGGACCGCGAACAGCGTCTCCCAGCCGCCGTCACGTTGCGCTTGCACGCGCGCGTCGGCCGGCCCCTGCCCCGGCCGGACGAGACCCCAGAAGCGCACGCGGCCCGCGGCGACGCGGTGGGCCACCAGCGGAAGCGCGAGCGCCTCGTGGGCCGGCTTGGGCTCCCCGGACTCGTAGAGAAGGCCGGTCTGGAAGTCGCCCCACGGGTTGGTCGTGCCCGGCCGCTTCGGCAGGTCGCGGTGCAGGAAGTGCGCGACGGAGCGCACGCTGGGCTCGGCGCGCGCGATCTCCTCCGCCTCGGAGAGCCAGCGCGCCTGCTCGGCGGGCGTCACGTTCCAGGTCGGGTCGGGCGGGTTGGTCTGGTACCCGTACTCGGTCAGGTACAGCGGCAGGTCCTCCTCGATGCGCCCGGCGGCGTGCAGGCGGTCGAGCAGGTCGCGCAGCCGGCCGAGGTCGGCGAGGCGGACGCTGCCCGGATCGTCCGTGTCGCTCTCCCACGGCGGCAACTCGCCCGAGTAGGGGTGATGGGAGAACCCGTCTCCCGGCAGCGGGGCGAAGTCACCGCGGCAATCCGCAACGTCCAGCGGCTGCAGCCGCGCGTCGACGCACGCCAGTTCGCGCACGAAGCGCAGCGGCGACATGCGGTCGTCGGGATCGGTCCCGCGCTCCTCGCCGAGCGAGGACGTCGCCCCGATCAGCACCAGCGCGTCCGGAGCGGCGGCGCGGATGCGCGGGACGGCCTCGCGCAGCATCGCGCGGTAGGTGTGAGGCGCGGCGGGTACGAAGCCGCCTTCGGCACGCTTCCATTGGGGGTCCAGGAAGACCGGGTGGTTGGGCTCGTTCCAGACCGTGAAGGCGACCGCCTGCGGGTAGCGCTCGGCGACAGCGGTGACGTAGTCGGCGAAATCGCCCTCCAGGGTCGCCCACTCCGGCGGCCCGAAGGCGATGTCCAGCGCGACGCGCAGCCCCCGCTCGCCCGCCATCCGCACGGCCTGGTCGAGCGGCGCCCAGTTGGGCGGCACGCCGGCCTCGGGCTGGATCGCCCTCCACTGCGCGGTGATGCGGATCCAGTCAACGCCCAGCGAGCGCAGGTCGTCCAGCGTCGCGCCGATGCGCTCCGGCGTGCGGTGCAGCATCTCCGCGTCGTCCTGGACGACGGTCACGACCGCGGGCCCCCGCGGGGGCAGGGCGTCGTCCCCGCAGCCGGGAACGAGGACTGCGGCGATCACGAGGGCCATGAGGCGCGGGCTCATCGCCGCACAGGATCGCAGCCTGCGGCCGCCCCAGAGAGCACCGCGCTCGTCTAGCGTCTGCGGGCATGGACGCCCGCGCCACCCGCCGCCACTTCCTCTACGGCGGCGCCGCCGCCGGCGCCGGGCTGTGGCTGCCCTTCGACGTGCTCGACGCCGACGCGCGCGGGCGCCGCAAGGTCCCGCTGGCTCGTTCCGGCAACTTCGCCACCGGCGTGATGTCCGGGGACCCCTCCCCCAGCGCCGTCACGCTGTGGACCCGGCTCGGCGAGCAGCCGCGCGATCGCGTCCGGGTCGAGCTCGAGGTCGCGCGCGATCCGGAGTTCCGCCGCGTCGTGCTGCGCCGCCTGATCCCGACGCGGCGCTCGCGCGACCACACGGTCAAGGTGCGCATCGGCGGCCTCAGGCCCGACCGGCGCTACTTCTACCGCTTCTCCACCAAGACGACGACATCGGACGTCGGGCGCACGCAGACCGCGCCGGCCCCGGACTCGCGGCGCGCAGTCAAGGTCGGCTACTTCGCCTGCCAGTCCTTCACGACGGGCTTCTTCGGCGCCTACCGGGCGCTGCTCGCCGAGGATCCCGACGTCGTGATCTGCGGCGGCGACTACATCTACGAGCGCGTCTTCGAGGGCTACGAGGGCCCGCGCCAGGACACGATCGGCGCCAACGGCGACTCCCTCGCCACCACCGTCGCCGACTACCGGGCCAAGTACCGGCTGTACCGCACCGACGCGGACCTGCGCGAGCTGCATCGGCTCGTGCCGCTCGTCCCGCAGTGGGACGACCACGAGGTCGCCGACAACTACGTGGGAACGCTTCCCAGGGGCGAGACCGGCACTCCCGACGACGGCGACGAGCGCGAGACCTTCGACCGCAGGCGGATCAACGCCGGGTGGAAGGCGTGGCACGAGTACATGCCCGCGCGGCGCTTCGGCAAGGGCTTTCGCACCTATCGCTCCCTGCGCATGGGGCGCACGGCGGAGATCTTCATGTGCGACTCGCGCTCCTATCGCGACGACCAGCCGTGCGGCGGCGGGTCGTTCACGCGTTGCGAGGACGAAGCGCCGCGGGAATACCTCGGCCAGCGACAGCTCGGCTGGCTCAAGGGCGGCCTGGAGCGCACACCTTCGACCTGGAAGCTCATCGGCAACCAGCTGATGATCATGCCCTTCGAGGTGTCGGCCGGCGTCAAGGTCGAGGTCGACTCCTGGCAGGGATACCCCGCCCAGCGCACCGACCTGCTCACCCACCTGCAGGACCGCGAGATCGACGACGTGGTCTTTCTGACGGGCGACATCCACACGTTCTTCGCTGGCTCGGTGCTGCGCGACGGCACCGAGGGGCCGGCCGTCGCGTCCGAGCTCGTGGGCGGCTCGACGACCTCGCCTGGAACCGCCGAGGTGCTGGCCGAGACGGCGGGCGGGGTGCCGCCCGAGCTGATCGAGCCGCTGTCTGACCAGGGCGTCCCAGCGACCAACCCATGGATCGACTACGCCGACACGCGCACTCACGGCTGCGCACTGCTCGAGCTGGGCCCCGACGAGGTCCGCGCGCGCTACCTGGGCTCGGCGGACATCAAGACCCTCGAGGGCTCGCGGACGGTGCGCGACATCGCCGACCTGCGCATCGCGCGCGGCACGGCGGGCGTCAACGTCGCCTCGCGGAGCTAGTCGTACTCGGCGTCGATCAGGCGTCGCTGCTGCGCGGTGAGGCCGTAGGCGTCGGTGAGCACATCCTCGACCGCGCCCTCGACGATGGCAAGCTCGCGACGAAGACCGGCGAGCTTCTTGCTGCTGGCTTCGACTTCGGAAGCGATGCGCTCCCGGTGCGCGCGCGCCTGCGGATCAATCGACAACTTCTTGCGGTTGGCGTCCAGGACGGCCAGCACCGACGCAACGCCCGCCTGTGGGTAAGCGAGCACCTTCGTGTGGCCCTTGAGCGTCCGCAGCCGCACGCCCACGACGGACTCCAGCCAGCTGACGAAGCCCGCCCGCTCCGTTTCGATGGCGCCGGCCAGCTCGAACAGGCGCCGACCATGAGCATCGAGCTCGCGCGGAGACGGGTCGGGTACCGGCAGCCAGGAGATGAACTGCTTGTTCGCGGAGAAGAACGCGTTCTGGAACGGAACGGACCCACGGCGGAAGGCGAAGTCGACCGGCCGTGAGTTGAGCACGGCGGTCATAGCCCAGACGTCCGCCGGGTCCAGCAGCACCCCGTTGACGTCAACGTTGTCGAGAAAGGCGTCGCCATGGGGGTCAGCGCTGGCGCGCAGCCGCGCGCACAGGCGCGGGACGCACAGCTTCGCGCGATCGTGGGCGCCGAGGCTCTTCGGATAGACGTACGCCCACCAGCCGTCGCGATCCATCTTGCCGCGTTCGCGGCCACGCAGCGCCTCCTCGTGCGCCTGCAGATATTCCCACGTCCGCGGCAACGCCCGCAACGCGTGCTCGGTGAGCAGCTTCATCTGCCCGTTGTCCCGCGCGTAGGGAAACAGCAGCTGTGAGCGCAGCGGGCGCAAGGCGTAGCGCTCGACGTCGGTGCCGCTCGCGAGCGGGTGCAGCAGGTCGGGCTCGAGCTCCAGCTCCTCGCCGTCGCGGTTCGCCACGACCTGCATTCCGCCTCGCGAACCGCGATCTTCAAGGATGTAGATCGAATCGGCGCTCGTCTGCAGCCCGGTGAACACGCCACCGGTCAGCCCGTCGAGGCGTGAACCGGCGGCCTGCATAGCCTGGAGCACGGCGCGGTCCTCCCCGCTGACGAGCAGCCACGGCTCCGCGCCCAGGCTCGCGTTCGCGTACCGCTCCGGCGAGGGAAGCTCGCGCGCCGCGACCGCCCGGCGAACCTGTGCCGAAGTGCCATGGACGGCGGTGTAGGACATCTCGGAACTCCGCTTGCGGTCGAGCACGAGGACGCACGTGTAGTTGGTCGCTCCCTCGAAGACCTGCGCGTGCCCGAAGTCCACGAATGACTCCGTGAGCTCACCGGCGGCCAGTCGCGCCCGGAGGCGGCGACCGTAGTCGAGCTTGGTGAACTTGTTCGGCACGATGAATCCCAGCCGCCCGCTTCCGCGGAGCAGCTCCAGCCCGCGCTCGATGAACGGTACGTAGGCGTCGAAGGCGCCGAACGCGGTCGCGTAGCGCTCGCGGCAGTACGCGGCAACGTCGCGGCCGAGCTCCTGGATCCGCACGTAGGGCGGGTTGCCGATCACCGCGTCGAAGCCAGCGTCGGGGCGCAGCGACCCGTCCGCCGCGAGGAAGCGGTCGGGAAACTCGAGCTCCCAGTGAAACGGCCGGCCGGCCGCAGTCGACACCGGCGGCGCGACCGCCGAGTCGCACGCCTCCAGCAGCGGAGCGCGCAGTGCGTCGAGTGCCTCGGCCATGGCCTCCTTGGCGTGTGCCTCGTCGGCGGTTGTCGCACTCAGCAGCGTCAGCCGACCGATGCCGTCGAGCAGCGGCCGCGCGCGTTCGGCGAGCTCGGCGGCGAACAGATCGCCGCCGCCTTCGAGCAGCGGGCGCAGCTCCGCGCCGACCAGGGAGTTGCCGGCGCGCAGGTTGCCGAGGAAGCGCAGCGGACGGTCGTCGCGCACCGTGGTCAGCCACATCGCCAGGCGAGCGACTTCGACGGCCATGGGGTTGACGTCAACGCCGTACAGGCAGCGCTCCGCCACCAGTCCCTGCAGCTCGTGCAGGGTGTGGTCGCCCTTGTAGGAGGGGTCGTTTGCGATACGGCGTGCGAGGTAGGCAGCGGCTCCGACCAGGAAATGGCCGCTGCCCATCGCGGGATCGAGCACGTGCAGATCGAGCAGCACGTCGAGGGCGCCGGCTCCGGCTCCGCGTGCCCGCACCGAGCGCTCGTCGTAGAGCGGCGCCAGCGTGCGCTCGACGATCTCGTCGACGATGTGCTCCGGTGTGAACCACGCGCCGGTGCTCTTGCGCCCGCCCGCCGCGCGCAGCGCCAGGCGCCCGTTGTCGGCCTCGAACAGCTCGAAGGCCAGCAGCTGCTCGAAGATCGTCCCGAGGTGGCGGACTGAGAGGTTGCGGTAGTCGACCTGCTCGCCCCCGACGCGGTAGAGCCAGTCGAGTGCCTGGGCCATCAGCTGATCAGGCACCGTCCTGCCGCGCAGCCACGGATGCGCGTCGCGGGCGAAAAGGCTTCCGTTGTATTCGTTGACATCGAGGTCCGGGTCGCCGCGGTCGACGATCCGGAAGAGACCCAGCAGGTCGTTGTACTTGTCATCCGACCGCGAGCTGAAGACCCGGCCCTGCGCGAAGTCCTCCGCGAGCGAGACCCGTTGCCTGCGCAGGCTGTAGTCGAGGTAGTGCGGATCGCGCACGGGCAGCAGATCGCGATCCTCGGCGTGCAGGCAGAACAGCAGCCGGTAGAGGACGACGAGCGCATTGTCGAAGGCCGTCGTCAGTGCGGACGGCATCCGCTCGTCGTCGTCGAGCAGTCCTTCGGCGATCAGAGGCAGCGCCGAGAAGACCTGGCGCCGCAGCCGCTCGCCGACGGCGACGGTCTGGGCGCGGCTGCCCTCGAGCGCGCGGTCGAGCAAAGAACGGCCGTCGGCGCCGGGCGCGAAGGCGCCGGCGGAGAAGAGCACTGCGAAGTAACGGAAGGCTTCGATGTCGCGGGCCTCGAGCAGCGCTCCGAGGTCCACCTCGAGGCAGGCGCCTTCGACCATGTCGCCCTCGGCGGCGTACAGGCGCCACAAGCGTCCGTTGGTGAGCACTCCCCAGCGCCGGCCGGTGATCGCGATGTAGTGGATGATCTGCGCGACCGGGTCCTCGCTGAGTGCGCCGCGGACGCGCCGGCGGTCGAGCGGGCGCTCGAAGCGCTTGGCGTCGCAAACCGCCACCGCGCCGCGGTAGCGGTCGCGGCCGGTTCGCCCGGAGGCCGCCGCGCGCTCGGAGTCGGCGACGAACAGCGCATAGTCGGGCTGACGATGCCCGCCAGCAGTCGCGATCCCCGCCTGCACGGTGAACGCAAAACCGAGCCGTTCGAGCACGGGCTTGACCAGGCGCTCCTCGGTCTGCGCTTCGTTGGCGCGGGCGAGCCCCGCGCGCTCCGCGTCCCAGAGCAGGGCCAAGTCCTCGAGTAATGGGCCAGGGTCCCCAGCTGCGAACTCCTCCCACTCAGGCAGCCGTTGCGTCAGGAAGTGATCCGAGAAGAGCTTGCGGTTGGCGAACGGGTCGAGCGCGAAGCCGATCTGCACATCCGCCGGGCCGGTCACAGCGCGCTTCAGCCGGCGAACAGCGACGCCTGGTCGACTCGCTCGGCCGGTTCGGGCCGGCGCGGCGTCGCCGGCGCCGCGCGGTAGCGCGCGACGACGAGCAGCCGGTGCCCCAGGAACGACGCCACGCCGCCGGCGAAGGAGCGCGGCCGCGCGTGAGGATGTGCCTCGGCGACGGCTGCTTCCAGGGCGCGGCGCTGTTCGGCCTCCAGCGGCGGGCGGACGGCGGGCCGTTCGGAGACGGTCTCGGCGTCCGTCTCCAGATTGACCGACCGGATGACCAGCACGTGCTCGCTCACAAGGACGACGCTACGGGTCGATCCGGACGACGTCGCGGGGAGACGGCGTTCGGTGCGACGAAACTCTGTCGAAGGCGTCCGAACCCACCGTCACGTGAGTCTGAACGACTCGTGCGTCGGGAACCGGCCCGCGAACCCTCCGCGTGCAGGGTCTCTTGCACACGCGCGTGTGAGGAGTCCCTACCTTGGCCCTTGCGTGGCGACGACTCGCTCCCGACCCCCTGCCAGCAGCCGCAGCCCCGCTCCCCCCGTCCGGGCGAAGGCGCCCGCGCGCCGCCCGACCCACGGCCGCGGCCGCCGCGCCGTCATGGTCGTCGCCCTGCTCGCCGTGCTCGCCGCGCCGATCGGCGTCCTCTACTGGGCCGCACAGGACGGCACCGGCCGGCTGCCCGAGGGCACCCGCATCGGCGGCGTCGACGTCGGCGGCCTCGACCGCGCGACTGCGATCGCCCGCCTGCGCTCTCAGATCGGTGCCCCGCTCGATCAGGGCGTCAAGGTCGAGGTCGATGATGGCACCCGCAAGCGCATCGGAGCCAGCGGCGCGGGCGTCGAGCTCAACCTCGAGGACGCCGTGGACGACGCGGTCGCCTTCGGCGCCCGCGGGAACTTCCTGCTGCGCGGCTGGCGCGAGCTGACCGGCTCCGAGGTCGCCTCCAAGGCGCCCGTGCGGGTCGAGGTCGACAAGGACCAGGTCCGGCGCTTCGTCGACCGGATCGCCGCCGAGGTCGAGGTCGCGCCGAAGGAGGCCGAGCTGGCCATCACGCTGGAGTCGGTCGCCGTCAGCGACTCCTCCCCGGGCACGGAGCTCGCCGACCCCGCCGGGCTGACGGCGGACATCGTGCGCGCGCTGCGCAGCCCGGACTCCTCGCGCGAGCTGACCGCGAGCACCGAGGCCGTCAAGCCGACCGTGACACAGGACTCGCTCTTCGATGCCAACCCCACCGTCGTCACCGTCTCGCGCGACGGCACGACCGTGCGCGTCTTCGACCGCGGCGAGCTGACCACCACCTACGGCGTGGCGGTCGGCTCGGCCGAGTACCCCACCCCGGTCGGGACCTACACCGTGCAGACGATGCAGGTCAACCCGGCCTGGAACGTGCCGAACTCCGAGTGGGCGGGCGATCTCGCCGGTCAGGTCATCCCCGGCGGAGCTCCCGGCAATCCGCTCGTGGCGCGCTGGATCGGCTTCAACGGCTCCGTCGGCTTCCACGGCACGGCCGACACCGCCTCGCTGGGCAGCGCGGCGTCGCACGGGTGCGTTCGCATGGCGGTGTCCGACGTCGTCGACCTGTACGAGCGGGTCGAGGTCGGCACCACCATCTACGTCGCCTGAGCCACCGGACGGTCGCTGAGCGGCCGCAGGATCAGGGCGCCCACTAACGCGGTGATCGCCAGAACGCCGACGGCGACACGGCTGGCGTCGAACTTCGACAGACCGAGCAACTCGGTGCCGGCAAGCACCGTCCCGCCCCAGAGCACCAGCGGGCCGAAGCCGCTGGAGAGCTTGCCGACCAGCGCGTAGAGACCGAACTCCTCGCCGCGGCGCTCGGGCGGCACGAGGCGCAGCAGGAAGACTCGGTCGACCGCCGACAGCGAGCCGAGCGCGATCCCGACCATCGGCCCCAACACCCACAGCAGCGTGCTGGAACCGGTCGCGGCGCCCGCGGCGAGCACGGAGACGGTCAGCGCGAGCGTGACGAGCACGACCCTGCGCGGGCCGACGCGCTCGGCGAGCACGCCGGCGACGACCGCGCCGATCAGCGCGGCGACGGTCGCCACCGCGAGCAGGACGTCGAGCTCACGGCCGTCGAAGTCGCCCGTCCGCCGCGCGTAGACCGTCATGAACTGGATCACGGTCGCGATCGCGTCCACGTAGAAGAAGCGGGCGAGCAGCAGCCGCCCGTACGGCTCGTGGCGAGCACGGCGCAGCGAGGCCGCGAGCGCGCGCAGCGGCCGCACCGGAACGCGCGGCGACGGCGGGTGTCCGGTTTCGCGGACGAACAGCAGCAGCGGCAGCGCGAACACCGCGAACAAGGCCGCGGCGGGCAAGAAGGCGCGTTGCGCGTGGCCGTCGGTGGCGATGCCGCCGATGATCGCGAGCGCCGTGAGCGTCCCGACGTAGCCGACCGCCACGCCGATCCCGCTCACGCGCCCCCGGCGCTCTGGCGCCGCGACGTGGGCCAGCAGCGGGTGGTACTGGGAGTCGGCGGTGTTGAAGGCGAAGGTGGCGACGCCCGCCACCACCAGCGCGAGCAGCACCGGCTCGACGATCCCGAGCAGCGCGGTCATGCCGACGCAGACGGTCGTGAAGACGGCGAGTATCGGCACGTGTCGCCCGGTGCGGTCCGCGCGGGCACCGATCACCGGGAGCGTGAAGAGCAGGGCGACCGACACGGCCGCCGCCATCAGCCCGACGTAGTAGTCCGGCTGCCCGCGCTCGTTGACGATCCAGTCGTTGAAGTACCGCGTGACGACGACGAAGGAGAAGATCGTGTTCGCGAAGTCGTAGAGCACCCACCCCACGAGCGCACGACGGTCACCCTTCAACGATGCGCTTCAGGCGGGCGAGGCGACTGCTCCAGCCGTCCGCGAGTCGGTAGCGGACCTCGCGACCGGGACCATCCACACGCTCCACCAAGCCGGCGTCGCCAAGGGTGGCCAGGTGCTTGGCGACGGCTTGGCGCGTGATCGGCAGCTCCGCCGTCAGCGCGGGGACCGACGTGGTCCCGTCGCGCAGCAGCGCGTCCACCATCTCGCGCCGCGTCGGATCCGCCAGCGCAGCGAAGATCGGCCCGGGGTCAGGCGCGGGCACAGGCAAACGCGGCCGTCAGAGCTCCGAGCGGGAAGGACTCGGTCACCACGACACGGGTGCCCGACACCGCGGGGACGAGCTCGACCGCCACGCGGGAGAAGCCGTCATCGCCACCCCACCACCACACCAGGCGCCGGCCCTCCTCGACGGTCTCGATGTCGATCGGCCGGTCGTCCTCGAGCCACTCGGCGCGCGTGTCGTCGTCGACGATCGCCTGCCAGACCTCTTCGGGGGACGCGTCTATGACAACCGTTTGGTTGCTATCTTCTTTTGACAACCCCATAGTTGTCGAAAGGATACACCCCCGTGCCCCTCATTCCCATGGTCGTCGAGCAGTCCCCGCGCGGCGAGCGCTCGTTCGACATCTACTCGCGCCAGCGGATGGCGCTGCCCAACAGCCGCATCCTCATCCACCAGCCGAGCGGAGGCTTCCAAGGCCAGGCCTCCGACATCGAGATCCACGCCCGCGAGGCGCTTGAGCTGCGCGCGCACGTCGACCGCATCTACGCCGAGCACACCGGCCAGCCCGTCGAGCGCGTCCACGACGACATGGATCGCGATCGCTTCTTCACCGCCGAGCAGGCCCTCGAATACGGGCTCGTGGACCGCGTCATCGCCTCGCACGAGCTCAGCCGAACCGCCCCAGGGTTCCGCGCGGAGTGAGACGGCTATGAAAGCCTGTCGTAGACCATGCCGGTGGCCTGCGCCTGCACGAGCTTGTCGACCACGTCGATCGCGGTCTCCTTGGCCGTCCACTCCTTCGGGCGGTAGACGCCGAGCAGCGTCGCGGTGACCACGTCGATCGGGTACATGACCGCGAAGGTGGCCGCCACGGCCGGCTGTCCGCTCAATCCGGTCCGGCTGAGCGCGGCGCGCGTGGCGCCCCAGCCGGTGCCGAGCGCGAAGTGCATCACGTAGTTGAGCCGCGTGCGTCCGGTATCCGACTTCGGCTTCCACGGCAGCAGCCGCTCGGCGAGCTCGGCGGGGGCGAAGCTGTCGCTGCGACCGGTCAGCGGCATCTCGACGAAACGCTGAAAGCCGGTCATCACGGCCGTGCCAACAAGTCCGGCGGCAGCGCCGCGGCTGAGAGAGTTCATCGCAGCGTGCTACCCGGTCTCGCCGTACGTTCAAGCTCGCTCCGTTGGAAAGGGCCGATCGCGGGCAGTATGGGTGGCGATGGCGCAAGGACGCTCCACCACCTTCGCTTCGGCGGGCGCGATCGCATGGCGGCTGCTCGGCATCGGCGCGGTCGTCGTCGCCGCGTGGCTGCTGGCCCGCCAGCTGTTGCCGGTGCTGATCCCGCTCGTGGTGGCGGTGCTGCTGGCGGCGCTGCTGCGGCCCGTCGCGAAGCGGCTCCAGAGCCGTGGTGCCGGGCCGGGGCTCTCGGCGGCCGCGGCGGTCCTGGTGCTGATCGGGGTCATCGTGCTGATCGCCCTGCTGATCGTCCCCTCCGTCGTCGACCGGGCCTCCGAGCTCGGGTCCAACGTCGAGCAGGGCCTGCGCGAGGTGGCCTACACCGTCGCCGCTGACGTCGGCGGCGTGGAGCGGCAGGCCGTCGACCGCGCCATCGACGAGGCGATCCAGAGCGTCGGCGACAGCCGCAGCGACATCGCCGGCGGCATCCTGGCCGGTGCGACCGCGCTCGCCCAGGCGCTCGGGGCGCTGGTGCTGGTCCTGTTCCTGTGCTTCTTTTTGATCAAGGACGGATCCTCGATCGCGCGCTGGGCGGTCAGCCTCGCGCCGCGCAGCAGCCGGGCCGAGCTCGAGGAGGTGATCCGCCTGAGCTGGGACGGGCTGGGCACCTTCGCGCGCGGCATCGTGTTCGTGGCGAGCGTCGACGCGATCTTCGTCGGCCTCGCGCTGCTGCTGGTCGGCGTGCCGCTCGTGCTGCCGCTGGCGGTGCTCACCTGGCTGGCCGCGTTCTTCCCGATCATCGGGGCGATCGCGGCGGGCGCGGCGGCGGTGCTCGTCGCGCTGGTGTCCGAGGGCCCAGGCGCCGCGGGCATCATCGCTCTTGCCATCCTCGTCGTCCAGCAGGTGGAAGGCAACATCCTCTATCCGGCGGTCGTGGGGCCCCGCGTGCACCTGCACCCGATCGCGGTGCTGCTCGCGGTGACCGTCGGTGCGACCATCGGCGGGATCCCCGGCGCCTTCCTCGCCGTGCCGGTCGCGACGGTCGCAGCGGTGATCGTGGAACACCGCCGGACGCGCCAGGACGCATCATCCGAGCTGGCGCTGGCACCCTGACCGGCTGATGCCGCGCCGTCCCGCTCTGCTGCAGCAGCTGCTCAACCGCGAGGACCGGCTCGGGTTGGGGGCGTCGGTGCAGTCCAGGCAGTCCAGGGAGCGGACGCCGCGCACCGCCACCGCCGACCGCGTCGTCGATTCCGTCTGCCCGTACTGCGCCGTCGGCTGCGGGCAGAAGCTCTACGTCGCAGACGAGAAGATCGTCCACATCGAGGGCGACCCCGCCTCCCCGATCTCGCGCGGCCGGCTGTGTCCGCGCGGCTCGTCGTCGCTGTCCCTGGTCACGTCGCCGACCCGCGAGACGCACGATTTCGCCAGCCAAGATCCCGCCCTTAGGGCCGCGCACGCTCCTAACCCATCCGGCGTCAACGGCGTACTTGAGGACACGGGCGAAGCTGCCAGTGGTTGATCCCAGCCCGGAGGCTTTCACGGCTTCTGGGCGCGTGAGACGACCGGAGGCGTGAACGGCCCTCGCAAGGCGGGCGGCGCGGTCGGCGCAGGGGATGCGCTGCTTCGCCGGTGGCAGCGGCTCATGCGGCTCATGCCCTGGTAGCTGGCGAAGGTGATTGGGTGCCGGGCGGGCGCGAGACGCCGCTCTGCCATCGCAGCGCGAATGGCTGCAAGTTCCACGCGTGGCATGGCCACGATCGCGGCGACAGATCGTCCGGTCAGACGGGTAGGCAAAGGTGGTGGCCCTGCTCGCTTTCGCTACCGCCCGCGGGGCCGCTGCGGCTGCGCAGGAGGAGCGAAACACCTTGCGCTTATCGCGCTCGTAGGCCTTGGAGCGCGCCTTGTGCTCGTTGACGACGTCAGTCAGGCCCTGCACGCCGCCGGCGACGGGGTAGATCACGTCCTCGACCTGGTCCTGGGGCCGCGCGAGCGAGACCTCGGCGATGCGGTTCGGCCGGCCGGCCGGCGCGGAGGGGCTACTCGACGAGCGCCTTCCGGTAGGAGAAGCGCACGGTCTTGCGCGCGAGCCGGCAGGTCACCCGGCCGAGCTGCTTGGTCGCCGTCCGCCGGCGCGTGGCGCTGCAGGTGAAGCGCTTGACCTTGCGGGTGCACGGCTTCACGCGGCCCCCGCCGTTGTTGATGCAGGCGTTGTACAGGACCGCGACGTTGCGCGCCGTGGTGCACCCCGTGCCGGTGGCAACGATGTTGTAGAGGAGGCCGCCGTCGAGCTGCTGGGACTTGCACGCCTTCGAGGCCTGGGCGGTGGAGCTCGCCGCCCCGCTCGCGGCCAGCGCAAGGCAGAGCAGCAGGGCGAAGCGTAAGGCGGGTCGGCGAATCTGACGGCGTGGCAACAGGGCTCCGATCGCGGCAGGATTGATGATCAAGACTAGTGCGGCCACCTAACCCGGCCCGCTGGGCCCGGCTCCGCCTCGCCAGCGGCATCGCGACGAAGGGCAGGGCGAGCGGGTCGCTCGGCCCGCTCCAGGGCAGGCCGCCCCCCGGATCCGCCTTGCGGTTGGCGCGCCGCCAACCCACGGCAGCGCGCCGACCCCGACGCCGTGGCGCTGCAGAAGTACCACTGGATCGAGAAGATCGACCACGTCCACACGCCGGGCAACTCCAGCGGGATCGTGGACGGCGCGTCGCTGCTGACCATTATGACACTCCTCCACCGTCCCCGGTCTGGGGACATCGTTCGGGCGCGGAGGCGCCACCACGTTCCAGCAGGACCTCGCCAACGCGGACTGCATCCTGCTGGAAGGATCCAACATGGCCGAGTGCCACCCGGTCGGCTTCCAGTGGGTGATGGAGGCGCGTGAGCGCGGCGCGAAGATCATCCACGTCGACCCCCGCTTCACGCGCACGAGCGCGGTGGCCGACGAGCACGTGCCGATCCGCGTCGGCACGGACATCGCCTTCCTCGGCGGGCTGATCAACCACGTCCTCGCGGGCGAGCACTACTTCCGCGAGTACGTCGTCGCCTACACCAACGCGGCCACGCTCGTGCGCGAGGACTTCGTCGACACCGAGGACCTCGACGGGCTCTTCAGCGGCTGGGACGAGGAGTCGAGCAGCTACGACATCAGCTCCTGGGCCTACGGCGCCGGACCCGAGCGCGACGAGACGCTCGAGCATCCCCGCTGCGTCATGCAGGTCCTGCGCCGCCATTTCGCGCGCTACACGCCGGAGATGGTCGAGCGCGTGTGCGGCATCCCGGAGGACCAGTTCAAGCGCGTGGCGCAGGCGCTGGTGGAGAACTCCGGCCGCGAGCGCACGACCGCCTTCGTCTACTCCGTGGGCTGGACGCACCACACGGTCGGCGTCCAGTACATCCGCGCGGCGTCCATCCTGCAGCTGCTGCTGGGCAACATGGGCCGGCCCGGCGGCGGCATCATGGCGCTGCGCGGCCACGCCTCGATCCAGGGGTCGACGGACATCCCGACGCTCTACAACATCCTGCCCGGCTACCTGCCGATGCCCGAGGCCGGCAAGCACGACACGCTCGAGGAATACCTCACCGACACGACGCCCGCGGCCGGCTTCTGGGGCCACACGCGCTCGTACATGGTCAGCCTGCTCAAGGCCTACTGGGGCGACGCGGCGACGGCGGCGAACGAGTTCGCCTTCGGCCATCTGCCGCGCCTGACCGGCGACCACTCGATCTACCCGACGGTGATGGGGATGCGCGACGGGGAGGTCGAGGGCTTCTTCGTGATGGGCGAGAACCCGACGGTCGGCTCGGCCAACGCCAAGCTGCACCGGCTCGGGATGGCCAACCTCAGATGGCTCGTCGTGCGCGACCTGCAGCTGATCGAGTCCGCGACGTTCTGGAAGGACGGCCCGGAGATCGAGACGGGCGAGCTGCGCACCGAGGACATCGAGACCGAGGTCTTCTTCCTGCCGGCCGCCA
>JBBJOW010000021.1:0-51080 GCA_037724045.1 Solirubrobacteraceae bacterium | reverse complement strand
GCAACGCGAGCGGACGAGGCGGGAGGACCGCCGTTCAAAGTTCTACGAGATCTCGCACAACCTCGGCCTGGTGCGCCACGCCGCGACGTCCTCCAGCACCGCGTCGGTGACCCGGCTGATCGTGTCGCGGCCGACCTCAACGCCCATAGAGGCCCGACAGGTGGGCGGCGATGTCCCTGACCGACATCCCGCCGGCGTAGAGGGTCAAGCACCCGGTCATCCAAACCAGCGAGGCGGGTCTGGCGCTTGCGGACCAGCTGGGGCTCAAAGCTCCCCTGACGGTCACGCGGGGTTCTGACCATGACCTCGCCGAGCTCGGTGCCGACCGTCTTCGGGGTCGACCTGTTGCGCAGGTTGGGCCCGGCGCCCGGGGGTGCCTGCCCCGGCGGGTAGCCCAGGTGGCCGGTCAGCTCAGCGCCGAGGGCGGTCTCGATCACCCGCCCCGCGAGCTGGGTCAACCACCCGCCCGGGCCGGTGATCTCCGCCGGGTCGAGACCCTCGAGAGCATCCTCGAGCGCGTCGGCAGGCAACAGCCCGTCAAGGCGATCGACCTCCTCCTCGGGCAGCACGTCCCGGATTTTCCTCTTCTTGTCCTGTGTGGCCATGGGTGTCCTCTCCCGGCCCGCCCGCCCCGACAAACCGTGATGTCGGTCACCCCCCACCACACACAGGACATCGGACAGACCCTAGGGCCAGGGCTACGGCCTTGCCTACCGCTCCCACCGCCACAGAAACAAAGCCCTGCCACACTGGCTCACCTACTACAACGAACACAGACCACACAGCTCCCTCGGAGGGCTACCGCCAATTCTCGCCGTCTACAACTACCTACGCAGCTCCACGTACTTCGCCTCCTTCTTCCCGCGCGGCGTGCGTGCCAACAACACCTCCGTCGCCGCGGCGATGGAGGAGGGAGCGATCGTGATCACCAACCTGGACAAGTTCTCGCCGGCATGGTTCGAGCACGGCGTCAACGTGCTCGACATCGGCCAGCTCGACCGGCTGCCCGATGACGTGTTGACGCTCCGGCAGCTCAGCGCGGCCGCGATCGAGACTGCGCGGACGCGGTCGTGGGGTCGGCTTACGGAGCGCATGCGCGCCCACGACCCCCAGGACGTCCAGCGATGACCAACGAGCCGATCGCCGAGTACTTCCTCGACGAGGTCAGCGCCTTCGAGCGCGCCGTGCTCGAGCAGCGCCCGACGACCGCCGACCACTACGACGAGGAGTACTTCGCGGACGACTGGCGAGAGGGCGACAACCGCTACGACGTCGATACGCGGCGGCGCATCGAGGCCGACAACCCGGCGCTGATCAAGGATGTCTTCGCGCCGGAGCGGGTCCTTGACCTGGGCTGCGGCCCCGGGTTTCTCATGTACTTCCTGCACGAGCTCGGGGTGGACGTGCACGGGATCGACTACGCCGAGGCGTCGCTGACGCTCGCCCCGGCGGGGATCCGCGATCGGATCCGCATCGCCGAGAGCTCGGACCCGCATGTCGAGCCGCAGGGGTTCGACCTTGTGATCTGCCGCGAGGTCTTCGAGCACCTGACGGTAATGCAGATCCGAGAGACCGTGCGGCGCATGTGCGACGCCTCGTCGCGCTTCGTCTACGCGACCACCCGCTTCCACCCGGACCCGGACAACCTGCTCAGCTTCACCACGCAGTTCGACGTCGACCCGACACACATCACCCTGCTCTCCAAGGACTTCCTGCGCGTCCTGTTCGTCCTCGAAGGCTTTCGCCGGCGCGAGGATCTCGAGCAGCGCATGGACTGGGCCGGCAAGAACCGCGTGCTCGCATATGAGCGCGCGATCTAGAGCGGTCGGTCACGTCGCCGTCCGCTCCCGGCCGTGCTTACTCGACGTCGTCCTCGCGCACGGGCTCATCGGTTGCAAGCGCGCGCCGCAGGCGCCGTCCGACGAGCTCGGGCAGACGGCCGGGCGGCACCCCGCCTCCAGGCTTCTTCGCGACCAGGTCGTCCTCGTCGAGCGCGTGCCCGACGGGGAGGGATGACCGTGCGACGAGCGACCGGCCGAACAACGACCGCATCCCGGCGAGATCGGCGGCCATCGCGTCCTTGTCGAGCGGAGACGCCAGCGCGGTCTCGAGCATGCGGACGCCGTCCACGAGCCCGCGCAGCTCGCTCGTGGTCACCGACGCCGGGACGTCGGGGCCGAACTGCTCGCGGCTCATGGTGACGTGGACCTCCAGGACGCGCCCGCCCAGGACGACGGCGCCCAGGGACGGATAGATGGTCCCCGAGTGATCGGAGAGTCCGGAAGCGCAGTCGTAGCGGGCGGCGAGCTCGCCGACGAGATTGAGTCCCAGTTGCTCGGGCGCGACGGGATAGCTCGACGTGCATTGGAGGACGGCGAGCGGTCCGGCGCCGGAGCCGCGCAGCACCTCGACGGCGGGGTCGAGGTCATCCCAGCCGCTCATCCCGGTCGACAGGATCAGGCGCTCCCCGGTCCCGGCGAGGGCTCGTAGCAGGATCGGGTTCGTCACCTCGCCCGACGCGATCTTCCACGCGTCCGTGCCGACGCGGCGCAGCAGCTCGACCGCCTCCAGCGAGAACGGCGAGCTGAGAAACGCCAGGCCGCGCTCGTGCGCATGGGCACGAAGTCCTTCCCACTGCGCCTCGGAGAACTCCATCCGCTGCCAGTACTCGTAGCGGCTGTCGTCCGCGTAGCTGAAGCGCACTCGCCAGGGCTCGTCCCGGCGGCTCTCGGCCGCGGCGATGTGGGTCTGGAACTTGACCGCGTCGGCGCCCGCGTCGGCGATGGCGTCAACGTACGCGTGCGCCGCTCCGAGACTGCCGTCGTGCGCCTGGGCAACCTCGCCGATCACGACGACGCCCGCGTTCCAGTCCAGCCGAGAAGACACCGCGCGCCAGGGTACGTCATCCTGTCCGGAGTGAGCGAGCGACAGGACCGGATCGCTGCCTTGGAGTACGACTACGACGGGCGGTACAAGGAGCGTGTCGACGCCTGCAACGTCTGCGGCGCAGCCGGCGCTCCGGTCGAGGTCGCCCGTCGTGACCGGTACGAGTACGCGGCGACCACCGTCCTCTGCCGGCGCTGCGGGCTCGGCTACCTCTCCCCGCGCCTGACCGCGGAGGAGTACGGGCAGTTCTACGCGAAGGTCTACCGACCCCTCGTCTCGGCCTACCACGGCCGCCGCATCGACGCCGAGACGGTTCAGGTCGAGCAGCGCGAGTACGCGCGCGCGCTCGCGGCGTTTCTCGAGCCGTGGCTCGAGGAGCGTCCGCGCACCGTGCTCGACGTCGGGGGGTCCACGGGCGTCGTGGCCGGCGCGTTCGTCGAGTGCTTCGGTGCTGCGGCGACGGTCCTGGATCCGGCGCCGGACGAGCTGGCGGTGGCCGAGGCCGCGGGTATGGAGACGATCGCCTCCGGCGCGGAGGAGTTCGATCCCGAAGGACGGACGTGGGACCTCGTGCTGCTGTGCCAGACCATCGACCACCTGCTCGACCTGCGCGGGACGCTGGACGCGCTGCGGCGCGTGACGGCGCCGGGCGGGCGGGCCTTCGTGGACGTGCTCGACATCGGATTCATGCTGCGTCGCCGCGGCCGGATCGAGGGTGCGGTCAAGATCGACCACCCGTACTACCTGACCGCCAACACCGCGCGAGCATGCTTCTCGCTGGCGGGCCTACGCTCGGTGGCCGAGCGCCTGTCGCACGACGGCCATTGGGGTTTCGTGCTCGAGCCGGCCGAGCCGGCCGAGCCGGACTGGCGGGAGGTCGGCGGGTCCGCGGACGAGCTCCTGGAGGCGATCTGGTCGCGCCGGGCCGCCGCCTGACGTGCGCACGGCGGGTGTGATCCCGGCCCGCGGCGGCTCGCGCCGGGTGCCGGGCAAGAACCTCGCGGTCGTGGGCGGTCGGACGCTGGTGCGCAGGGCGCTCGAGACCGCGCTGGGCAGCGGCGTGCTCGACCCGGTTGTCCTGTCGAGCGACGATCCCGCGATCTTGGCCGAGGCGGACGGCCTGGAAGGGGTCGTCGCGCTCGTGCGTCCGGTCGATCTCGCGACCGCGACGGCCCGCAGCCTCGACGTCGTCCAGCACGCGCTTGCGGCGCTCGGCGAGCACGTTGACGCCGTGGCGATCATGCAGTGCACCTCGCCCTTCACGGCACCCGGGGACGTCGCCGGCGTCGTCGCGCTGCTCGAAGTCTCGGGGGCGGAGTCGGCGGTGACCATCAGCCCCGTAGGCGGCGTCATCCACCCGTACAAGCTCAAGCGGCTGGTCGAGGACGACCGGCTCGTCCCCTGGCTGACCGAGGACGGCATGGTGCCCTCCCACGAGCTGCCCGACCTGTGGGCCCGCAACGGCTGTGTGTACGTCACCCGCTCCGAGGTCATCGCCCGCGGTGAGATCGTCGGCGGCGACGCCCGCGGCTTCCGCATGCCCGAGGAGCGCTCCGTGGACATCGACACCCCGCTCGACCTGGCTTTCGCCCAGTTCCTCAACGATCGAGGGCCCCTAGGATGCCTCCGATGACGGGTTCCGGAGTCACCCGGCGCCTCCATCGGGAGCTGCGCATGCGCGCCTCCTCCCGGCGCCTCGCCAGGGGTCTCGCGGCCGCCTCGCGCGATGATCGTCCCGTCGTCGTCGGACCGTTCCTGGGCGAGGTCGGCTTCGAGGTTCTGTACTGGCTGCCGATGGCGCGCTGGCTGCTGGAGCGGCACGGGATCGACCGCACGCGCGTCGTCGCGTTGACGCGCGGGGGCGCCGGCCGCTGGTATGAGGATTTCGCCGCAGCGTTCGTCGACGTCTATGACCTGTTCGATCCGACGGTTGCGGAGACTCGCCTCGCGCGGCGACGGTCGAGGGTCCGCGACCAGAAGCAGCTCACCATCGACCGGCTGGATCGCGAGATCGTGCAGGCGGCCGGGACCCACGGAGCATTCGTGCTGCACCCGCTCATCATGTTCGCTGCCCACCGCGACGCGTGGGCCGGGCAGGCGCCGCTTGAGGAGGTCACGCAGCGCGCGGTGTACCGGCCGATCCCGACCGGCGCGCCTGAGGGCCTCCCGGGCGACTACGTCGCGGTACGGATCTACTTCAGCAACATCCTGCCGGACACGCCGGCCGTTCGCGAGCGGCTCGAGCGGCTCACCGCGACACTGACTCTGCGCCACGACCTCGTCATCATCCAAGACTCGGTGGGCTACGACGGGCACCCGAGCTGGATTCCGCAGGCGCAGAACGCGCGGGTTCGGATCGCCGAGGTCGGGGAGGCGCGACGCAACCTAGACCAGCAGGCGCGGTTGATCGCGGATGCGCACACGCTCGTCACCACGTACGGCGGCATCGCTCACCTCGCCCCCTTCGTCGGGGTGCCGTCGGTCGCCCTCTTCGCGGAACGGGTGTTCAACGAGCGCCATCTCGACGTGACGCGCGTCGCCGCGTCCCGGCTCGGTGCTCCTGCTCCCAGGGTGCTCAACCTCCGCGAGTCCCTGACGGAGGCAGACGCGGGGACGTTGGTCCGCGCGGCCATCGCGTGATCAGTCCCCGGCCGCGTCTGGCTGCCCGTCCGCGTCTTGCCGGGCGCATGCGTCTTGCTGCCCGTTCGCGTGCCCGTCTGGCTGAACCGGTTGCGCTTGATCCGCGGAGCGTAGGCTTCGACGTGTGCGTCCCGCATCTCGCCCAGCCAACGCTCCAGACTGGCTATGCGCGGGCGCGATGCGCTGCGACCGCGTCGCGCCCGCTCGCGTAGACCAGATCGATGTCGTCGATGAGTTGGCCGGACAAGCTACGGTTTGGCGCATGCACTCCGAGCGTGCGTTCGTCATCCATGTGCATATCCCGAAGACGGCGGGGACAACCCTCAACCGCGTGCTCGAAGCGAACGCGCCTCTGGGTCTGCGACAGCTCGGCAACGTCTTCCGCGGCGGCGGCGGGACGCGTCCGCCGCGTCACGAGCGCACCTTCGAGCTGCTTGAGCGCGACGAGCGGGCGCGCGTCCTGACCGGCCATGTCCCCTTCGGCCTGTCGACCACATTCCCCGCCGGATGGGCCGCTCGGTTCGTCACCGTCCTTCGCGACCCGGTCGACCGCGTGCTCTCTCAGTACTTCATGATTCGCGACGACGAGGAGCCCTACGTCGCACTCGACCTGCCGCTGGACCAACTGCTGGCCGGGACGGAGGGCATCGTCGACAACCTACAGACTCGCATGCTGTCCGCCAGCCCGACGCCGTTCGGCGCGGTCGACAGCAAGATGCTCGAAGAGGCCAAGCGGAACATCGAGCAGCGCTTTCTGCTCGTCGGCCTGACCGAGCGGTTCGAAGAGACCCTCTTGCTGCTCAAGCACCGCCTGGGCATCGACGACATCCTCCAGGAGCCACAGCGAGTCAACACAACGCGCCTTCGAGGCGACGACGTAGACCCGGAACTTCGCGAAGCCGTGGAGCGACACAACGCATACGATGTGGAGCTACTCGCCTTCGCCAGGGACATCTTCGCGAAGTCGCCCGAGTTCGGACGGCCCGAGTTCGATCTCGATCTAGCGGCGCTGCGTCGTTGGCTGTCAGATGGGACGTCCGCCGCCGGCGAACCGCCGGTGAGGGATACGCTCGACGACACTGTCTGGCATGCCCTCGTCAACGAACGACTAGGTGGATTCCAGGCACGACACGACCGAAGCACCGCGGTCATCACCGCGCGAGAGGCGCGGCGTGACCTCGCGGAGGCGCGCGAGCAACTCGCGGCTGTCCGACAACAGGCCGTCCAGTTGACGGGTGAGCTGGTCCGTGCCGATCGGCAGCTCTTCGCGCAGGAGCGGACACGTCGTCGGGAGGAAGTCGGAGACCGTGAGCGCTCAGAGACCGAAGTGCTGCGCGACCGGCTCCGCAACCTGAGCGACGAGGTCGTCGTGAGCAAGCGCAACCTCACTCACCTCAAGCTCCAGCTCGACCTGGCCTCAGAACCGACGGATCCCCCCGAACTAAGCGCATCCGTCGTCGCAGCGAAAACCAGGGTTCGGATGATGCGCGCCCGCCGATCCCGGGCGCTGAAGGCCTTGGCCCGTCTCGCGTCCCTAGAGAATGAAGATCCGCAGGGCCCGGAGCGATCGGGTGTGCCCTCGGAGGGCGGGGACGGTCAAGATCGGTTGCCCGCGTCCGCCGGCGCCGGGGCGAGCCCGAGGCTCCGCAGGGCCCGGAGCGATCGGGGGTGCCCTCCGAGGGCGGGAACGGTCAAGATCGGTTGCCCGCGTCGCCGGCGCCGGGGGCGAGCCCGAGGCTCCGCAGGGCCCGGAGCGATCGAGTCTGCCCTCCGAGGGCGGGAACGGTCAAGATCGGTTGCCCGCGTCGCCGGCGCCGGGGGCGAGCCCGAGGCTCCGCAGGGCCCGGAGCGATCGAGTCTGCCCTCCGAGGGCGGGAACGGTCAAGATCGGTTGCCCGCGTCCGCCGCCGCGGGCGGCGAATCCGAGGCTCCGCAGTCTTCGTGAGTGCCGCGTGCGCCTCCGTCAGCGTCGGCCCTGAGACCTTGCCATGATCCTGCTCGCCGCCAACTACCACTACGTCTCCGCGGCGCCGCTGCCCGCCGGCCGAGCCATCTTCCCGACCAGCGCCGCAGAGCTCGAGATGCAGATCCGTCTGCTCGGGGAGTGCTTCGACTTCGTGTCGCGCGACGACCTGCTCGACGCTGTCGCCGGCCGGCGCGCGCTGCCCGAGTACGCCTGCGTCGTAACGTTCGACGATGGTCTGCGCTGCCAGGTCGAGGTTGCGGCGCCGCTGCTCGACTCGCTTGGCATCCCTGCCATTTTCTTCGTCTCCGGTCAGCCACTGGCCGAGGGACGTCCGCAGGCGGTGCACCTCATCCACCATCTGCGTGATCACACCGACGACGCCGACGTCATGGCCGTCCTCGAGGACATCGCCCCGGACGCCGTCGCGCGGCAGCGCACGCTGCCGCTCGATCTCCCGGGACGGATGTACCGCTACGACACGGTCGAGGCCGCGTGGGTCAAGTACCTGCTGGCCGTCACGCTGCCCGCCGACGAGGTCCAGTCGACGTGCGAGCGGCTGTTCTGCGAGCTGGTCGGATCGCTCGACGGCTTCTGCGAAGATCTCTATATGGACGCCGCGCAGGTGGCCGACCTCGAACGCGCCAGCGGCGCCATCGGGGCTCACGGCTTCGCACATCGACCGCTGCGCCAGCTGCCGCTTGCCGCCGCCCACCGCGACATGGTGGACGGCGCGGACGTCTTGGAGCGGGTCACGGGGCGCCGGCCCCGCCTGATGAGCTATCCGTACGGGTCGGAGAGTGCCGTGGACCGTGCTGTGGCGGACGCCGCGGCGTCGCTGGGCATGGACGCCGGGCTCTCGATGGAGCGCTCGTTCAATCGCTCGCTCGACGATCCGATGCTCCTCGCCCGCCTCGACGTGAACGACATGCCGGGCGGGAGCCGCCCGCTGTTCGACCTCCACACCCTCGACGTAGTCGAGCCGGGCATGACCTCGTCGCGGCGGCGCTACATCGACGAGTCCATCTACGAGTCGACGCGGATTGTCGCGAGCGAATGAGCTGGGTGCCGGACACGCAGGAGGTCGCCGCCCGGCGGCGGCGCGGAGCTGGCCTGCTGCGCGCCCACGGCGGGGAGCACGACCCGCTCGACGTCGTTGTGCTGTCCTCGTTCAACGTCGACTTCCTGCCGCCGCTGCTGGCCGATGCCTACGATCGAGCCGGGCTGGCGGCGAGGATCTCCACTGGCGAGTTCGGGCGTGTCGAGCAGGCGATGCTCGACCCGGGATCCGAGCTGAACGCCGGCGAACGCGACGAGGTGCTGCTCGTCGTTGCCGCCGAGGACGCGTTGGCGCCGCTCTACGACGGCGTCCCGCTGTCTGCGAACGTCGCCGATCGGCTCGTCGCCGACCGGCTCGAGGGGCTCGGAGCCGCCGTCGATGTGCTGCTGGAGCGCCAGCCCCGCGCCACGGTACGCCTCTGCACGCTCCCAGGGCCCGCGGCGGCACCTCACGTGCTCGCGCATGCGGACGCCGCCCGAGGCCAGGTCGCCGTCGAGCGCTGGCTGGACGGCGTCCGGGCGCTGGAAGGTCGCTCGCCGCGCGTGTCTGTCGTCGACCTCGCCTGGGCCGTGGGCTCCGGTGGCAGCGCACGGCTGCGCGATCCCAGGCTGTGGTACGTCGCCCGGATGCGGCTCGGACTCAGCGGCCTCGGCCTGCTCGCCGAGCTCGTGCACCGCCATGTGCTCGCCGATCGTGCGGCGCCGCGCAAGGTGCTCGCCCTCGACCTGGACGATACGGTCTGGGGGGGCGTGGTGGGCGAGGTCGGCGTCGGCGGACTGGCCGTCGGCGGCGAGGGAGTCGGGCTCGCGTTCCAGGACCTTCAGCGCCGGCTGCTGGCGCTGCAGTCATCCGGGGTGCTTCTCGTCGCCTGCTCCAAGAACGAGGAGGAGGATGCCCTGGCGGCGTTTGAGCGCCATCCCGACATGGTCCTGCGCGTGGAGCACCTCGCCGCGCGCCGCGTGAATTGGCAGGACAAGGCGACCAACCTGCGCGAACTGGCCGACGAGCTCAATCTCGGTCTGTCGAGCTTCGTGTTCCTCGACGACAACCCGGTCGAGCGAGCCTGGGTCGCCGAGGCGCTGCCCGAGGTGCTCGCTCCCGAGATGCCCGCCGACCCGGTCGACCGCCCGGCGTGGCTGGCCGAGGCGCCATGGTTCGCGCGCCGCGGGGTCACGGAGGTGGACACGGGTCGGACGCAGAGCTACCGGGCCGAGGTCGGGCGGCGCGGGACGCGCTCGCAGTCCTCGTCGCACGAGGAGTTCCTCCGTTCGCTCGAGCAGGTTGTGACCATCGCCGAGGTCGACGACATCACCGTCGAGCGGGCAGCTCAGCTCTGCCAGAAGACCAACCAGTTCAACGTGACCACGCGAAGGGATTCGATCGGCGACGTCGCCGCGATGGTCGTCGATCCGGCCTGCGATGTGCTGATCGTCTCTGTCGCCGATCGGTTCGGCGACAGCGGGACGACCGGGGTGGCGATGCTGCGCACCCGGGATGGCGTCGCAGAGATCGAGAACATGCTCCTAAGCTGCCGGGTGCTCGGCCGCGGCGTCGAGGACGCCCTCTTACACCACGTGGCCGGACGGGCCAGGGACCGCGGCGCGCGTCAGCTCGTGGGGCGATTCGTGCCGTCCGAGCGCAATCACCAGGCGGCAGGCTTCTACTCCCGCCACGGGTTCGCCGATCAGGGTGGCGGCGTGTGGTCGCTCGGGCTCCGCGACGGCCTCCCGGCCGCCCCGGCACACGTGATCGTCCGAGAGCCCGCCCATGCGTGAGCGCGTCCGCGCGCTGTGCGCGACCGTCTTCGAGCTCGACGTCACAGACATCCCGGAGGACGCGTCCACCGACAACTTCCCGGCCGATTGGGACTCCCTGCGCCACCTCGAGCTCATGCTCGAGGTCGAGCTCGCCTTCGACGTTCGCATCCCCACCGAGACGATCCCTGAGCTCGATTCGATTCCGGCGATCGTGGACTACCTCGAGACCCAGACCCCCACCAGCGCCTGACGTGCGGGTCCGTCCGGTCGCGACGCTCGGTGAAGGCGAGGAGCTCACCTGGGAGCACACGATTACGGACGAGGATGTCGACGCGTTCGTGGGGGTCTCCGGCGACGTCAACCCGTTGCACATTGACGACGCGTTCGCACGACGCCACGGCTTCCAGGGTCGGGTCGTGCACGGGATGCTGCTCGGCGCGTTCCTGAGCCGCGTGTTGGGCACCGGGCTCCCCGGCCCGGGCGCACTGTGGCTGAGCCAGAATCTGCGCTTCGGCCGGGCCGTGTACGTTGGGGACCGCATCGCGGTGCACGTGCGCGTCAAGCACCGGTCGCCGGCCCTCGGCGCCCTGGTGATCGAAACCAGGATCCGCAACGGATCCGGCGAAGAGGTGATGAGTGGTGAGGCGAGGATGATGGTGTTGCCCACGCAGCAGCGACCGCCGTGGACGGAGGTCGTCGCCGTCGTCACTGGCGGCGGACGCGGGATCGGCGCGGCGATCGCCACCGAGCTGGCGGCCAGGGGCGCCCGCACGGTGGTCAACTTCCGCCAGGACGAGGCGGCCGCGCAGGCGCTTGCGGCGAGGCTTTCGGACGGGGGATCGCCGTCGGTCGCCGTGCAGGCGGACGCGGCTAGCGCAGAGGGCGCACAGGCGCTGGCCGCCGCGGCGCTCGAGGCCTTCGGCCGCGTCGACATCGTGATCCTCAACGCGACGCCGAAGATCGAGCGCCGGCCCGTCCTCGATGCGTCCTTAGAGGAACTCAACGGCTACTGGCGATCGTACGTCAGCGGTCCGCTGGAGCTGCTGCGGCCGCTCGTCCCAGCCATGCGCGAGCGCGGTTTCGGGCGCGTCGTGGGGGTGCTCACGAGCGCGATCCTCAACACGCCGCCCGTCGACTTGGGGGCGTACGTCGCCGCCAAGAGCGGGGCGTGGGGCCTGTTGCGAAGCCTGGCCGTGGAGCTCGCCGCCGACGGCATAACCGTCAACGCGGTGTCGCCTTCGGCAGTCCTCACCGAGCAGTGGGCCGACACCGCCGACCGCCAGCGCCGGGCGCTCGCGTCGCGCATTCCTCTCAGGCGCTTGGCGGGGCCCGAGGAGGTTGCGGCGGCCGTGGCGTTCCTGGCCGGCGAGGGCGGCGACTACCTCACCGGCGTGAACATCCCCGTCGCCGGTGGTGAGGTGATGTGATCGACATGGACTGGTGGCCGGTCGCTCGGCTCGACGAGCTGCAGGGGTTCATCGCCCAGCACTGGAAGCGCGGTCACATCCTGGGTCACGACGCGGAGCTTCTGCGATGGCAGCACCGCCTTCCTGACCACGCCGACCGGATTTCCATCCTTGCCGCCGAACGGCCCGGGGCCGGCATCGTCGGGATTCTCGGCGTCATTCTCAATGACGCAACCGTGCTCGGCCACCGCGCCACCGCGGCGTGGCTGACCACCTGGCTGGTGCTCCCCGAGGAGCGTCGCCACCAGACCGCCACGAAGCTGCTGCTCGGGGTGCTGCGCGACCACGACGGGCTGGTGGGGACGCTCGGAGGCAACGACACGACCCTGGGTGTGCTCGGCCGGCTGCGGTTCGAGACCGAGTGGGCGCTCCCGCGGTGGATCCGCCCGCTGGATCCGGACGCCTTCGCCACGTTGCTCGAGGCCGCCGGGCAGGCAGCTGGGACTCCTGCGAAGCTCCTGCCCGTCTCCGAGCCGCCGGCCGGCATCGCGATCCGGCGCTGGGCGCCGGACGATGCCGCGGCGTGGGACCGCGCCTGGACGCAGCGCTTCGCGCCGCGCCTGGTTGGCACCGCACGCGACGCGGCGCACCTCCGCTGGCGGTATGTCGACCACCCGCGCTTCGACTACACGCTGACGCTGGCCTGGTCAGGTGAGACCCCGGTGGGTCTGCTCGTGCATCGCGTGCAGCGCGTCTGTGAGCGGCCCGAGTCCGTGGTGAGGATCGTCGAGTTGCTCGGCGACGACGACGCGCAGGCAGCCCTGCTGGGGGCGATGCTCCAAGAGCCGGACGTCGCCACCGCGGCGTTCGCGGACCTGTACGGAGCCTCCCCGGCTCAGCGCCCGCCGATGGGCACCGGGTTCGTGGCCGACGACGCGGCGCGGCCGGTACCGTCGCTGTTCGCCCCTCTCGACAACCGTCGCGTCGGCCTGACCGCGGCGTTCCGCCTGCTGGGACCCTCAGCCGATGCGGCACCGGGCGTCCTAGAGAGCGGCGCGGCCTACGTCACGCGCTCGGACTGCGATCAGGACCGCCCGAACTAGGCCGGATCCTTGACGGGCGTCGCCTCCGCGAGCGCCAGCGTCGCGTAAACCTGGGCGGACTGGAGCAGGAACATCGCCTCCTGGGTCGGCTCGCCACCGTTGGCCTTCACCATTCGCCGAGCCCGGTGAAGCAGCGTAGCCGCCCGATTCTCGCTGCTCTTCTCGTCGTCGTCATCGGCGGTGAGACTGTTGATCACGTCGTCGGCCATCAGATCCTCCATCGTCACGTCATTATGGTCATCGCGGCCGAGCCGCGTGGAAAGATGTTAGCTGACGGGCTGCCCGCGTTCGTTCAGTAAAGTCTTTGGCCGTGGCGGACGACGCGCAACTGCTCGTCCTGCGCCCCCGTCGAGCCGGCACGCTCGAGCGGCTACGGGAACTGCGCAACCGACGCGGGCTCATTCCGTTCTTCGGCCGGGACATGCTGGAGAGGCGCTATGCGCGCACCCTGCTCGGCTGGGTCTGGATTCCACTGCGGCCGGTGCTCGACATCAGCACGCAGCTGTTCCTCTTCGGCGGCGTGCTGAGCCTGTCGTCCGAGGGCGTCCCCTACCTGCTGTACCTGATCGTCGTGCTCGGCGCCTGGCGCTTGTTCGCGACCACCGCCTACTGGGCCACCCGGTCCCTGGAGATGAACCGGACCGTGCTCAAGCGCGCGTACGTCCCCCGCCTGGCGATCGTGTGCGGCTCGATCATCGTCAGCGGCGTCGACTACCTCATCTACCTGGCCATCGGCGTCATCGCCGTGGTCGTCTATCTCCTGTCGGACGGCACCAGCCATCTGGCCTTCGGCCCCGAAACCCCCCTGCTCTTCGCCGGTCTCGCCTGCCTGATCCTCTCCGGCGTGGGCATCGGCTTGGTCACATCCGTGTATGCGACGCACGTCCGAGACGTGCGGTTCACGCTCGGCTACGCCCTGGGGTTCTGGCAGTACATCACGCCGGTCGTGTATCCCCTGAGCCAGGTTCCAGACAGTCTGCGGGCCATCACCTTGGTCAACCCCATGACCGCACCGATCGAAATGGTCAAGCGGGGCCTGTTCGGCGTCGGGGAGTTGCCCGCCGAGGCCTTCATAAGCACCGGTGTGTTCCTGGTCCTGTTCCTGGTCGGAGGTGTCCTGTTCTTCCTGAGGTCGGAGAGCATGGCCGTGGACAACCTGTAGGCTGCCCGTCGTGAAGGTCTTGTTTTGCATGGCCCATCCGGGGCACGCGCGGAACTTCGAGACATCCATCCGGGCCTTTGCCGATCGCGGCCATGACTTGGTCGTGAATCTTGATCGGTCAGAGAAGCAGGACGCCCCTAACGTGGCGTCCCTGCTCGACCGGCTGGTAACCGAGATCCCCGCGCTGTCGATTGTACGAACGCCCGTCCGTCGCAAGACCGAGCCGGCGGAGGTGGGCGTGCGCGCCCGCGCAGCGCTCGATTACCTGCGCCTGATCGATCCGGCCTTCCAGCATTCCGAGCGGCTCGGCGAGCGCGCCGGTCGGCTTGTGCCCGCCAAGGCACGGCGTCTGACCGCCACTTCGGTCGGACGCAATCGCGTCGTTCGCAGCGCCATGCGGAGAACGCTCGAGGTCGTTGACCGTGGTGTCCCGATCTCCCATGGGGTCGACGATCTGCTGCGCGCACACCGCCCGGACGTCGTCCTCGTGACGCCGCTGGTCGAGATCGGCTCTCCGCAATCGGAGTACATCCGTGCCGCGCGGGCGCTCGGAGTGCCCACGGCGCTCCCCGTGGCGAGCTGGGACAACCTCACGATGAAGGGCGTGATCCGCGAGCGGCCCGACCTGCTGACCGTGTGGAACGAGACGCAGCGCGACGAGGCCATCGAGCTCCACGGCGTCCCTGCCGAGAACATCACGGTGACAGGCGCCGTCGCGTACGACCATTGGTTCGGCTGGCGGTCGAGCGCTAGCCGCGAGGACTTCTGCACCCGGGTCCGTCTGGATCCCGGCAGGCCGTACGTGATGTACGCCTGCTCGTCGCGCTTCGTCGCGGCGGACGAGGGCACGCATCTCGTTGAGTGGGTCAAGCGCGTTCGCAAGTTCGGCGGCGGACTGGAGGAGCTTCAGGTCCTCGTCCGGCCGCACCCGACGGTCGCGATCGGTGCCCAAGATGTCCAGCGCCGGCTGCGCAAGCTCGAGGGGGTCGTCCTCTTCCCGGAATCGGGCGCCGATCCGGTTGACCGCGGCTCTCGCGACGACTACTTCGACTCCATGTTCCACAGCGCGGGGATCGTTGGAGTCAACACGAGCGCGTTCATCGAGGCCGCGATCGTCGGCCGGCCCGCCCTCACGGTGCGGACGGAGCGATTCCGCGACACGCAGGACGGGCTACGGCACTTCGGCTACCTTCCGACGACCAACGGCGGTGTGGTTCAGGTCGCTCAGACCTGGGACGAGCACGCCCAGCACCTCGTGTCGGCGCTGAGCCCGAACGGAGATGTGGCTCGCCGCTCCAACGAGTTCCTCGAGTCCTTCGTCCGCCCGTACGGGCTCAACACGCCAGCCGCCCCGCGTCTGGTCGATGCCGCAGAGGGGCTCGCGGGCCTCGAGCCGCCTGCCGCACGAACGTCGACTCCAGGCCGGGCGATCGGGCGTGCGCTCGCGATCGGCGCGACTGCTGCCATCCGGGTTCGCATAGCCGCCGACCGCACGAGCAAGCACGCCGCCGCGCGGAACGCTCGCAAGCAGGTCGACGCTGGGGAGCGAGGCAAGGGCGCCACCGTCCGGCCTCCCCGCGGCTCGCGCTTGAAGCCTCAACGGAAGAAGGGGCGACGCGGCGGCGTCAAGGACAAGGTTCGGCGCGGACGCGACGAGGACAAGGCCCGGCGAACAGTCGCCAAGGCTGAAAGGACCACGGCGAAGGCTGTGCATTCGACGGCCAAACGCGCGCGGGCCGTGGAGGCCGCCGCGATAAGGGCGGAGAACCTCACGGTCCAGGATCAGATCGAGGGCGCCGGTCCGGCGGCACGTCGGGCCGCCCCGCGGGCCCAGGAGGCCGCGCCGGAGAAGCCCGTCGAGCGGGAGAAGGCCGTCAAGCGGGCGAAGGCCGTCAAGCCGGCGAAGGCCGTCGAGCCGAAGAAGGCCGTCGACCCGCTTTCGCACCGCGAGCTCGACGCGGAGGTCGGCTGGCTGACCGAGCGACTCTCACTCCTCTCGCAACGCGACCGTCCTGTGGTCTTCGCTCCGTGTTTGGGGGATATGGGCTTCGAGCTCCTCTGGTGGGCGCCGATGGTGCGATGGTCGCTCCGGCGATTCCCGGAGATCGCCGGGCGCTCGGTGGCGTTGACGGGCTCGCCGGACGCCGACTGGGTGAGCGACGCGCTTGCGACGGTGGATGTCGGCGCGCTCGGGCTGGAGCTCCCGCTCGCGACAGGGAGGGAGCGGCAGGCCCCAGGCGGCTTCGACAAGGCGCTGCTCAAGGTCATGAAAGAGCGACTTGAGGTCGAGCACGTCGACTTGGTGCACCCGGCGTTGTTCGGCAGCGCGCGCCGCCGCCTACTGGACGCCGATCGCGACGCGTTCCTGGCGCTGCTGCACCGGGAGGATGACCGCCTGGAGGGGCACGCCGTTGTTCACCGGGCCTCGGCCACCGGCAACACCGAGCGGCGGCCAGGCGACCATGTCGTGGTCGCACCATCCTCGACCGCGGCCTTCGAGAGCGGAGCGTTGGACGACGACCTCGCCGTCGCGCTCGTGCTCGCCCTGGCCGAGCACGGTCCCGTGGTCCTCGCGGACGGTTCTCAGACGGTGGCTCAGCAGCGAGAGATCAAGAAGCTCAAGGGCAAGGTGATCGAAGTCACCGGCCTCGACGGTACCCTGGACGCCCTGCGATCCGCGCGAGCCTATGTGGGCGCGTACGACGGGCGGGCGGTCCGGGCCACCCTCAACGGCGTCCCGACGCTCGCCTTCGCCGACGACTCCGGTCGAGTCGATCCGGACGATCACGCGCTCGTCCTGCGACTCTCCGAACTCGCAGACGGCATTGCGCCGCTGCATGCTCTGAGCCCGGGGCAACTGCCCGCCGACACCGTGCGGAGGACCGGGCTCGACCTGCGCGCGCTCGGCGTCGAGCGCGCCGCCGATTAGAGCGACTTTGAGGTACTGGTGGCACCCGGATTTCGGACATTGAGTGGGACGCACCTCAGAGCTCCTCACGCTCGCCGCTCGTCAGCTGATCGCCGCGCGCGCCGGCGTCGGCCTCGGCGCGGCGCACCCACGCGCGCAGCGACTCCGGGCCGACACCGAGATCTCTCGCTACCCGAGCGACCGGACGGCCCGACTCGAACACGAGCCGCACCGCCCGCTCACGCAACTCGTCGGGGTACCTCTTCTGGGATGCTGGGATGACATCGATGGAGCCTCGACTCTCCAGGACAGAACCCTGGGATCGAGTCTCCGTCAAACCCGGCCTGGCTCAGACCGCGGCAAGCACCTGTGCAACAACCTCAGACTTGACTCCCAGCCGGAAAGCTAACCGGCCAGGACGAGATCGGGCTCCTCCGTGGGCGAAGCGAGCAGGAGGGAGGCGAGCTCCCATGAGCCGTCGAATCCGCTGTCCGTCGTCTTGGCGGTCTTCTCGCCCCTGGGGGACTTGATCGTCTTCTCGGCCTTGACGGGCTCGGCGGCCTTGACCGGCTTGGCTGCCTTGGTGGTCTTCTCGGCCTTGGCCGGTTGGGTCGTATTCGCTGCCTTCGCGCGTCTTGCGGTCTTCTCCGCGGGGACGCCCTTGGTGACGTCCGGTGGCGTCATCAGCGACGCCGCCATGCCTTCTGCCGTCGCCTTCTTGGTCTTCTTGGGCTTACTCACTCGCTCGCCTCTTTCCTTTAGCCACTGTCGGCTCGCCGTGGTCAACTTGTCACCTAGATCTGCCGCGCGCTCCATGCTCGCGCCACCGAGGCGGGCGGTAAAACCGCTCGCAAGGGTCCGGTCGTCGGCCGCGGCCACCCGCGCCGCCTTCGCACGGTCTCGCAGGCGCCCGGTGACCTTCGGAAGACGCCGCTCGGTGGCCTTCACCATCTGCAGCCGCGCGCGGTCCGCCGCCACGACACCGACGACCCACGAAACGGCCAGGCGGTCGATTGGGTCGGGCTTGGGTGGCTGGGGTGTCGGGCGCTCCGCGGCGAGCCCCTCGATGGCGTCGGCCAAGCGGTCCGTCGCCGCGACGTCGATCCCACCGGGCCGGACGAATGACTCCACGAAGCGACGGTTCTGCTCGAGGGTCGGCGTGGGGTCCCGGAGATCTTCGGCCAGCAGGTCCGTGTGCTCGCGGAACGTCGTCGCTTCGCGCAGGAATCCACCGTTCTCCTGCAGCATGTAGCGGAAGTGCAACAGGTTGTGCTGCATGTCGTGCCATTCCGGTAAGGAGACGGTGTGCACCGGGCGTCCAACCACGGCTGCTTCGATCATGGCCGAGCTGTTCAGACCCACCACGGCGGCTGCGTGGTACAGGCTGTCGAAGTACGCACTGCGGTCGTCGGCGAGGACCGGCAGCGGGTTGTCGCGCCGCGCGATCACCATGGGAGCCAGGTCTGAAAGGTCAGCGTCGGCCCAGCGCTGGAAGTCCGACGGGTGCGGGCGTACGAGGACCTGCAGCTCCCGGACCCGCTCGTCCTCCGAGGTCCGCAGCGCCCCGACCAGGGCGCGGGCAAACAGCAGCTCGCCGTCCGGTGGATAGCCCTGCCGGGTGGAGCCGACGAAAAGCAGGTAGGGCTGCTCAGGAGCCAGGGAAAGGTCGCGGCAGAACCCCACGCGACTCCTCGAGGGCTCCCGATCGAACCATCGGTCGAACGGCTGCGCTCCGGTCACTTCAAGCCGGTCGGGCGAGAGCTGATGGTAGGCGGTGGCCTCGGCGAGCTGGGTGGGGTTCCAAACCGAGATGCGGTCTGGCTCGATCCGCACGCGGCCCTTGGAGGACAGGTTGTCCCAGCTCGACACAGCCAGCAGCGTGGGGCGGCCGAGCCTTCGCGCGCTTTTGATGACGTCGGTCTGGTAGGCGTTGGCGAGCACGAGCGGCGATACCACCACCACGTCCGGGTCGGCTCGCGCGAGGAAGCGTTCGACGACGGGATCGGAGGGGATGGCCTGCTCGAATCGGCGCAGGACGCGCAGCGCCAGCGCCGCCGTGCCGGCAGGCAGCTCGTCGCGCTGGCGCAGCGGGTCGGCGATGGACGGGAGCTTGCCGGCACGCTTCTTGGCGCGAGCCCAGCCGGCCTCGTAGAGCTGCGGCTGCAGATAGTGGACGTAATCCGTCAGCGCGCGCAGGCGCCGCGCGTAGCGCGTGTAGGCGTCGCGCCGGAGCGGGACTTGCCGGTCGATCGTCACGCGACCCTGAAGGCCGCTGACGTCGAGCGCGCCGAGGCTCTCGGACCACTTCTCGCGCCCGAACGCGAGGTGGACGTCATGGCCGCGCGCGGCCAGGGCGCGGACCGTCTCGTCGAAGTGCAGGACCAGCCCGGGCTGGTCAAGGACGAACAGGATGCGCCTGCGCGAACGATCGAGACGCCGCGCGCGCTTCGTGCCGCGCTCGGCGCCGACGCCGAAGGCCTGCAGCTCGGCGAGCGGCATCCGTCCGGCGCGCACGACGGGTTCGAGCACAGAACGCAGCGCGCGTTGAGCCCGGCTCTCCGGTATCGGCCTGACCCAGGTTCGCGCGAGCTCTTCGAGCGCGTCGACGAAGCGCGGCCCGGCGGGGACGTCCAAGCCATGCGGACGGACGAAGGCTTCCAGGAACGAGCCGTTGCGCTCTGCGCCACCGCCGTCTGCGACCAGCCCCGCGAGCTGCCCGAGGTGCTCGTCCAGCGTGTCAGCGACATGCAGGAGCCCTTTGCCTCCGGCCGCGCGGAGGTGCTCGAAGTGCAGGGTTCCGGTCTGCCCGTCGGCGACGTCGTCGGCAAGGAACGTCAGCACCGGTCGGCCGACGATCGCGGTCTCGATCTGCGCACTGGTGTTGATGCCGACGACCGCAACGCTGTGGAAGATCGAGTCGAAGAAGCCGGCCTTGCTGTCATCGTCCACGGGGATCGCGCCGTGCCGAGGCCAGATCCGCGTCAGCTCTGGGTCGAGCCAGTCGAGTTCCTCCCACGGCTGGAGGTTGGCGGGGTGCGGGCGGACCAAGACGCCCGCATCTGAGAGCGGCCCGCCGTGATCGCGCAAGCCGCGCAGCCAGCGCCGGATCACCCGCACCTCGTCGGGCGCGATGAAGTACGACGAGCCCAGGTACAGGACGTACGGCCGGTCGGCGGGCAGGCCGACCTTCGCGCAGAACTCCTCGCGCTTGGCGCTAGGCCGGCGCCCGAACCAATGGTCGTAGGTGTGCGCCCCTGTGACGATCACCGAGTCCGGCGGGACGCCGTGCAACTCGACGGCCTCACGCGCCTGAGCCGCGTTCCACACCAGCGTGCGGTCGGGCGGCTCCCGGATCACGCCCTTGTTGGTGAGGTTGTCCCAGCTGGCGACCGGCAGCGCCGTCGAGATGCCCCGCCGCCGCGCGGCGCGCACGAGATCGACCTGCGAGGAGCCCATGTCGATCATCGGGGTCACCGCGATGAGATCGGGCTCGACCTCGTCGAGCAGGCGCTCGTACTCGGCTGGAATCGGAAGGGCCCGCTCCATCGCCCGCATGACCCCGGCCAGCCGCCGGCGCCGCTCGTCGCCAGCCTCGAGGATCGTCGCGCGCAGCGCAGGATGCACGCGGGCCTCCGCCCGTGCCCGCAAGGAGAAGGCGTCCTCGTAGAGCGGGTCGAGGTACCGCATCCAGTCGAGGGTGTGGCGGATGCTCGACGCGAACCCCGACCATGCGTCGTCCTCGATCGCGACCGCCCGCCAGGTCACCCGCGGATGACGTTCCACGAGCGCGTCGAAGTACGTGGTGTCCGACGCCTCGACCTTGCGCGCGGAGGTCGTGAAGGCGATGTCGAGGTCGTGTCCCCGTTCGGCGATGCGGCTGAGGCCCGCCTCGAAGAGACGGCCGAAGCCGGGGGAGAGCAACACGAACAGGACCCGCACGTCAGCGCACCGGGGTGGTCCGGGGCCGGCGGTGCCGGACGGCGGCGCGCACGCGCTTGAGCCGCGCCGCCGGCCCGGTCTTCGAGGCGGCCTTCACGGTCTTGCGCCAGCGACGCTCCCCGTCGGCCACCACGCAGTCGGCGGCGTACGCCGCCGCAGCGCTGATGCCGCGGCGGCCCTGCCCAGGGACGCCGTGGTGCCAGCCGATGGCGGCCGCGTGGGGTATCCACCACGGGAGGTCGGCGTACCATGGGGGGCCGTCGGGAAAGCAGGCTCGTCGTTGGCGCTCCATGTTGAACGGGGTCGTTACCCGTCGGAACCAGAGCGTCTCGTCGATGCCCACGATCGGCCCGCTCAGCGCCGCCTCTGCCAGGACGAGCCGGTCGGCCAGCAGGACGTGGCGGAAGCCACCGGCGCGGCGGACAGCGTCGACACGGAACAAGCCGTACACGGCCGTGCCGGCGGGCAGGTCGCGCCGCAGCATGCGCATGAGCGCTTGAGTCGACGCGATGCCGGTCGTGTCGGCCAGGGAGGCAGGACGCTGGCACGGGCGAGAACGCCAGTCGACGTGCCCGTCGATGATCCTCGAGTTCATGCACACGGCCACGGCCGCATCCGGCCGTGCCTCCATCGTGGCGGCGAGCACCTCGAGCCAGCGCGGATGCCACCAGTCGTGGTCGCTCGCCCAGGCGAAGAGCTCGGCCTCGGGCGCGATCTCGGTCGCGCGATCGAACGCCCGCCGCCAATTGCGGGTCAGGCCGAGCCGCTCGTCATTGCGCTCGTAGTGCACGCGCGGATCGGCGGCCGCGTAGCGACGGGCGACGTGCTCCACGGCGTCGTCAGTGCTGTCATCGACCATGACCACCGTGAAGTCGCGCCGGGTCTGCGCCAGCAGGGAGTCGAGCGCCTCGGGGAGGTGCTCGGCGGCGTTGTAGAGCGGAAGCCCGAAGACCGTGCGGGAGGCAGGGGAGCTCACGTCATGGAGCGGCGCGCGCCGACGATGTGTCTGTAGTCGTTGGGGTCGCGTTCCCGCGCCCCGGGCTTTTGCTTCTTGGCCGTCTTGGTGTGCCGCGCGTCGAGCATCTTCGTGTAGTTGACGGGCAGGACCGGGATCTCGCGTGCGTAGAACCGCGAGTCCAGGATCGCCGTCACGCTCTCGATCTCCTCGTTGTAGTTGGACTTCTCGCGGTTGAGCGAGGCGAGGAACGGGGCGCCGATGGCATGGGAATGCTCGACGTAGGCCGTCACCTGGTCGTGTGTCATCTCCTGGAAAGAGACCATGTTCAGCGCCAGGTCCAGCCGCGGCGGCGTCATATGCTCGAGCGCGTGGTTCGGGATCAGCACGAAGTCCGACGTCAGCCATTCCTCGTCAGTGAACGACCGGCCTTCCCACATCGTGATGCGGCAGCCGGGAAACGCCGCGCTGAGGTAGGTGGCCGAGTAGAGGAATAGCTCGGGCAGGTCGACGACCGCGTACGTAGTGTTCGGGAACAGCGATTTGAAGACATAGGGGAACCCTCCCCAGCCCGCCCCGATCTCCCAGACGAAGCTGCGCTGTTTCTGCGTCCGCACCGCACTCAACGCCCCGCCGCGGTCCATCGCGACGAGAACCTCGTAGTACTTCAGGGTATCGATGTTGTAGAGCGCGCCGTCGACCGCGTAGCCGAAGCCACCCAGGACCGGGGACTCGGACACGAGCAGATCGCGCCCCCCGAGATCGACCAGGGTTGCGAGCTTGTGAACGAAGCGATCGCGTGCGGCGGACTTCTTGGTCCGGTAGTCGTAGGCGCGGATGCCCGTGATCGTGTACGTGTGATGCCGCAGCCGGTCGATGAGCAGCGGCCCGGCGTCGAGCATGAAGTCGAGCGTCTCGAGCTCCTCGAGCCAGTACTCGCTCACGCCGGCCGAGGACATGGCCGACCGCTCG
The DNA here is from genome assembly GCA_037724045.1 of Solirubrobacteraceae bacterium. Lineage (GTDB taxonomy): Bacteria > Actinomycetota > Thermoleophilia > Solirubrobacterales > Solirubrobacteraceae > DATLGB01. The sequence continues at coordinate 28,329 of JBBJOW010000021.1, read as the reverse complement.
GTGAGCTCGTCGAGCCGGAGGTACCAGTCCAGGACGCGCCGGTAGCCCTGGTAGCCGGGACCCGCCGCGATAGAGGCCAGGCGCTCTTCGACGGCGCGAGCCCGATGGGAGGCCGCCGTTGGTGCAGTGGCCGGCGTCACGGCGTCATCGGTTGCGTCGGTTGGCGCATCATCGTCATCACGATACTGGGGTTTCGGCGCCGGACGAGGCTCCTTGCCGGCACGGACGCCGATCGAGCTCAAGCTCAGGTTCTCGGCCTCGCGCGCGTCCACTACGAGGAAGCCAGGCGCGGGGTCATCGTCGCTCAGCCGCTCGACCGCCTCGCGGGCGAGCTCGAGGTGGCGGCGGTTGAAGGTCGCCTCCGACCACACGGACACCGTCGGCACGCCGACCGTCGGCCCGAGATACGCGAAGCCACCGTAGGTCGCTACGAGCCCCTCGGCGCCGGCCGCGATCGCCGTCTGGAGCTCGAGGTTGGTCGCGGGGTCGTACGCTTCGGTCAGGCTCCGGACGCCCTCGACCCCCCTGAGTGAGAAGTCGTCGTGGTCGTCGACGGACAGGCCGGTGTCGAGCAGGACGACGTCGATTTCAGCCGCGATCCGGCGTACCAACCCGGCGAGCGCCTGGCGGTTCTCCGGGGTCTCGGGGAAGCAATCGCTGTACTACCCCTTGACGGCGACGTAGCGCTCCGGCAGGTCGAGGTGGGCTAGACTGACGTCCGGCGCGTCGATTCGACGGAACCGGAGGCGGTCGGCGATCAGGGCAGCGTCTCCCAGGCCATGCCAGAATGGTCGGAACGCCTGGTACATGTAGCCCGGAAGGAGGTACGACGTGCCAGCATCGCGCGGTACGCCGACGCGGGTGAGCAGCTCGTCCATGTCCGCGGTCAGACATAGGTCGAGCTGCTTCATCGTGTGCGTCGAGGCACTTTCCAGGTTCGCGGCGGTGCGCTCCTCTTGCCACACCCGGAGCTGCCCTGGGTCGATCGTGTCGAAGACATCCACGTAGCTGCCGGCGATGCCCGCGTACCAGGGCCGGGGTCCGCCGCGGGAGACGGCGACGATACGCGCGGGATCGACGTCGAGCTCCTCGACCAACGCTCGGAGCATCGGGACCCAGTAGAGCACCTCGAACCCGACCTCTGACAGCCAGGGACCGACGACGACGGTGCCGTCACCGGCCAGAGCCGCGCGCGCTAGGCGGTCGGCGGCCTCTGCCGTCGTCACCTGCTCGGCAGCCAGCTCGTAGGCCCGACGTTCGGTCTTGGCCCGCCGTCGACCGTCGGCTTGAACGATGGCGGCGCCCTGCTTGGCGACGGCCTTGCGGCTGAGCCCGGCCGCCATGAGCGGGTCGGTCTGGCGCTCGAGGCCCGTCCAGCTGGTCGACCCACCCGTTCGACGCGCTGCGGGACACAATCGCGGATGGCCGCGGCGCGGCCACCCGAACTCGCATGGTCATCAATGCGGATCACCGGCGCGCCGCCGACGAGCCGCTGCAGCCACCGCTCGTCGATGTCGTCGAGCCATGGCAGTGCCAACGACTCCCGTAGACGTGCCTGACCGCGTCAGGTGAGACGCCACGTCGAGCGCGAGTGGGGTGGTTGCCGGCCCTGCCGTGACGAGCCAGGCCTCGAACCCCGTACGCAGGACCGTCCCGCGGCCGGGTCGCGCCTCCTCGAGCTGCCCCAGTGACGGGCCGGGAGAGACGCAGGCGCCCAGGCGCACGTAGACGTCGGCCGGCGCTTCGGCCAGCGCGAAGCGCAGGCAGCGGGCGACATCCTCGGTCGAGCGCGGCTCGATGACGAGCAGCCGGTCGACGAGCGCCACGGCCGCGAGGTCATGAACGAGCTGGCCCGTCCGGCGAGCCTCTGCGACCAAGCCGGCGTCACCCGCCAGCCACACGATGCGACCCTGACCCGCCGGGGCCTCGGCAAGGGCTGCCTGAACGGCTGGGTCCGTCGCGGCGGCCGCAGTCAGGACCAGGACGACCAGGCGTTCGTGGCTGGTGAGCTCACGCGCCGTCAGGGCCGCCGCCAAGGGCGTGACGACCGTGATCGAGCGCTCCCCGATGGACGCGGCCAGAGCGTCGAGCCACGGATCGGCGGTGGCGACGAGGACGGCGTCTGCATGGCCGTCGAGCAGGCCCGCGAGTTCGGTGACCGCGGTGTCGAGCAGGTCGTCGACCGGCACCGGCTTGGACCGGCGCGCTGTCGGGACGGCGCCCTTGCCCTCCTTGCCCAGGCCGCCGACGCGCTCGGCGAGACGCCTGCTGACGGCGTCGCGAGCCTTGCTCGACAGCCCAGGCGCAGGCGGCAGGACGAGCACGCCGGCGTCGGCAGCGAGCGCGGCGGCCAGCGTCTCGGACTGGCGATCGGGAAGCACGGCGACCGCGCAGTCGGCGATCTTGAGCAGCCGTGTGGCCCGCTTGAGATCCGCCGCCCGGGTGCAACCGAGGACGAGTCCGAGGCTGCCCCGTCGCGACCCGTGCGCCGACGTCGATGACCCCAGCCAGGCGCCACGTGTCTTCGGCCGGCAGGACGGCCCAATGACGCCCTGCCGAGCCCGATGCGGCGGCGGCCGTGCCCGCGGCGATGGCCTCGTCGAGCGGCTTGCCTGTCCGGCGGACCGCGTCGGACGTCACGCCGGCGGCCCGCGCCGCTGCGGCGGGACCGGCGCGGCCGAAGGCGTCGGCGACGCGGACCGGACGCGACGCGGAGCCTGCGAGCAGCATGGCCAGCAGCGCGACGTCGAGTTGAAGGGCACGCGCGTCACCCTCCGTGGCCAGCAGCACGTGCGCCGCGTCACCCAGGAGGGTGGCGGCGTCGGCGGGATCGGTGGCACTCTCCCACAGCCGAGCGAGGTCGGTGTCTGTCGGCACGGTCGTCGCCATGAGGCGTGAGCGACTTTATCGGTGCAGCGTCCGGATCGCCGTGCGGAAGCCGTTACGATCGTGCGCGATGGCCCGGTCCACCGCGACGCCACGCGCTTCGATCATCGAGCGTCTGTACGCGGTAGAAGCGCTCCATCGGCTTGTCCCGCAACCGATCGCGGTCGCCGCGGCCTACGCGAAGGGCACCGTTGACTGGCTGGGCTCCGAACCCCGACGCCGGCGCGCTACGGCCTGGGCCGCCCAGGTCCTGGGTGCCTCGCCCGAAGCTCCGGTCGTGCGTCGACTCGCCCGCAGGGCGCTGGCCGAGAACGCGATAGCGTCCGAGCTGCACTGGCGCCGCTTCGATGCCCGCCGCGCTCGATGGAACGGGCGCGAGCGGTTCGTCGACGCGGTTCTGGCCGGACGGTTGCGGTCACCTGTCACGTCGGCCCGCTGAACTCCGTCGTCGAGAACGTCGCTCGCGTGACCGGGCCGCCCGTACTGATTCCCACACGCGGCTCCAGCGAGCAGCGCGCGGCCATTGGCGGCTTCGCGGGGCTGAAGAAGCGTCACACGGTGCGTCAGATGGAGCAGACGGGCTGCGAATTGGTCACCCGGGGGAGCTCGTTCGGGCGGCTGCGCGCGGCGCTCGTCTCGGGCGGGACGGTCTGCATCGTCGGGGACGTCGCCGGCGACCGCCCGGCCAGGCTGCTCGGACGAGACGTGCTGCTGACGAGCGGTCCCTCCGAGCTGGCGGTCGCCTCCGGCGCGCTTGCCGTCCCGGTCTTCGCCATCCGCAAGCGTGGCGGCCAGCGAATCCTGGTCGGGTCGGTGATCGATCCCGAGGACTGCGCCTCAGCGGAGGAGGTCCATGCCGCCCTCGCGGAGCAGATCGACGCGGTGACGTCCCGCTTCCTGCCGCAACTCCACCCGGCGCCGCTGCTCACCCGCGAGCTCGTCCAAGCCAACGCCGCGCGCGAGGCAGCCAAGGCGCGGAAGCGGGAGCTTCGAGACAGAGGGTAGGGTGCCGCGTTCGTTGGCCGCCTCGAACCGTCGTTCATCCCCGCAGGTGCCTCGCCTGCGCATGCTCCTCGTCGCCGCGGATCCCGGCCGGCTGCGCTACTTCGAGTCACCGCTCGAGCTGCTCGCCGAGCGGCGGGTGCGCGTCCACGTGATCATCGAGCGTCCGAGGGAGCGCATCCCCGGTCAGCTGCGCTTCATCGAGGATCTCGTCGAGCGCGCGCCGACCATCACCTGGGGTCCCGGCCCGCGCACTCAGCCGACCACGTGGACGTCGTTCACGCGCGAGATCGCCCTCGCCTACGACCACGTCCACTACCTCCAGCCCGGGTTCGCCACCGCGCCCGAGTTCCGGGCTCGGGCTCGCGAGGCCGCCCCGCCCTTCGCCAGGCGATTGTCCGGCGCGCTGCCGTCGGAGCGTCCGCCGGTGCAGGCGGCCCTGGCCCGGGCGGTGCGCGCGGCCGCCGATGCCGCTCCGGTCGCCGAGCACCTGCGCGTCTCCCTGCGCGAGCACCGCCCCCACGCATTGCTGGTCACGCCGTTGTTCTGGTTCGGTTCGCCGCAGAGCGAGTGGATCCGGGCGGCGCACGCCGAGGGCGTGCGGTCGGCGGGATGCCTGTTCAGCTGGGACAACCTTACGAGCAAGGGCGCGTTGCGCGCCGTGCCCGACCTGCTGACCGTCTGGAACGAGGATCAGGTCGGTGAGGCCTCCGAGCTGCACGGCGTCCCGCGCGATCGGATCGTCGTCACCGGCGCCCAGAACTGGGACCACTGGGTAGGCTGGCAGCCGACGCGAACCCGCGAGGCGTTCGCAGCAGAGGTCGGCATCCCCGCGGACCGGCCGTACGTCCTGTTTCTCGAGTCGTCGAGCTACATGGGCGGCGAAGGGGAGTTCGGCCGGCAGTGGCTGCGCTTCATTCGTGCCTCCGAGAACCCGGTGGTCCGTAACGCCCACGTCGTCGTGCGTCCCCATCCGCAGGCGCTGCGGGACGAGTGGGCGGAGGTCGCCGACCTTGGTGGCGTGACGGTCTGGCCGCGGACGGGCAAGGTGCCGCTCGACCGCCCGGCGCGCCAGGACTTCTTCGACTCGATGCACCACGCCGCCGCCGTGGTCGGCGTCAACACCAGCTCCTTCCTCGAGGCGGCGATGTTCGAGCGGCCGGCGCTCACCGTGACGCTTCCCGAGCTCGCTCGCGCGCAGGCCAACACGGTGCACTTCCGCCATCTGCTGTCCTCCAACGGCGGGCCCGTGATCTCGACGCCGACGCTCGCGGAGCACGTCGAACAGCTGGCCCGGGTGCTGGCCGGGGACTGGGATCCCGAGCCGTCACGGCGGTTCGTGCTGCGCTTCCTGCGTCCGCACGGTCTACAGACGGCCGCCGCCGAGCGCTGGGTGGCGGCGGTCGAAGACCTGTGCCGGCAACCTGCTCCGCGGCCCGCCGGCGCGTCGCTCGTCGACCGAGCGGTGCGGCGGGCCCTGAGCCCCTACGCGATCAACCTTGCGTCGCGCCAGCGTGCCGCGGTACGCGAGCGCGCGAAGAGCAAGCGTGCCGGCTAGCTGTTGAGCCCGCCATACCGGCGCTGGACGTCCGGTAAGCCAACCGCGCTGCATCGCGCGATCAACCTCTGGCGTGCCGCGATGCGCGAGCGCGCGAAGACCAGGCGCGCCGCGTAGCACTCGCTCGGGTCCGCAGGCGATCCGACATCGTCGCGGCCAGCGCCAACGGCACCACCGCGAGCCGGGCGGGTCCGCGGCCATGCGGGCGGCCCGGCCCCACGGCGGCCGTCGCGAGCAGCTCGTCGACCGTCAGGTCGACGCTCGAGCCGCCGTCAGGGGGTCGGACGAACTGCGCGACGAACGCATCCGATCGGCGACGGACCGCCTCGGGGTCCGCTAGGTCGGCGGCTAGCCGGTCGACGTGCGCGGCGAACGACGGCGCCTCCTGGAGCGGTCCGCCCCGGGGCGGCAGCAGGTGCGTGTAGTGGACGAGGTCGCCCTGGAAGCGACGCAGCGCGGGCAGCGCGACCGTGTGGACCGGCCTGCCGGCGATCGCGGCTTCGAGCAGCGCCGTCGAGTTGATGCCCAGCACCGCGGAGGCCGCCGACAGGGCGCCGAAGTACGCGCGGCGCTCGGGTTCGCCGACCGGCAACGCGCCGTCGCGCCGCGCGACGGTGGCCCGCGGGTCGCCGAGGTCGACCTGGCCCCAGCCCGCGACTGCCGTCGGGTGCGGCCGGACGACGAGGCGCAGGTCTCTCAGGGGCGACCCGGCCGTCGCCTCCAGCCACGCGCGGACGAACGCCACTTCCTCCTCGACCGGAACCTGCTGAGAGCCGACGAAGAGCACATGCGGCGGCTCGTCTGGCGGCGTCTCGGCTGCCGAGGTCCAACGTTCGAACTGCGGCGAGCCCGTGACCCGCAGGCGCTCGCCCGAAACCCGGTGCAGCGCCTCCGCCTCGCGGTGCTGCGCCTCGTTCCAGACCAGCACGCGATCGGGAATCGTCCGGATCCTTCCCTTGGACGTGAGGTTGTCCCAGCTCGCGACCGCCAGCGCGGACGGGACCCGTGCAGCCCGGGCCGCCTTGACGAGGTCGTCCTGGTAGGCGTCGCGCTGGACCAACGGTGAGACGATCAGCAGGTCGGGCCGCGCCCGCGCGAGCCAGCGCTCGACGGTGACGTCGGCCGGTACGGCGCGCTCGACCCGGGCCAGCACCCCGACCAGGCGCCGGGCCAGCGGCTCCGGCAGGACCGGCAGGTGACGCAGGACCGCGGGTACGTCCGGGGCGCGCTGCCACTTCGCTCGAGCCGAGACGGCCCCACGAAGACCTGGAGCCAGGTAGCCGGCGGCGTCCAGCCCGGCTCGCGAGCGGCGCAGAAGCCCGGCGAAGACGTCTGTGCGTCGGGGTGGGCGGGTCTCGAGGACGACCGGCCCGGGCCCCAGCGCCTCGGCGACGGCCTCGGGCCACTTGCGCCGCCCGAATGCGACGAGCACCACGTGGCCGCGCTCGACCAGCGCGGCGAGCACGGTATCGAAGTGGATCAGCAGCCCGGCGTGGTCGAGCACCACGAGCACCCGCAGCGCCGGCGACCGTCGCGAAGCGGGGGCGCCCCGGGCCAAGGGCCGGGGCGGTAGTAGGAGGCGGATCGCCCGCAGCGCGGCCGGGGTGGCTCGCGCGACGGGCGCGAGCGCCACGGCCGCCAGGCGCTGGCCCGCCCGGGGATGCCTGCTGCGCGAGGGTTGACGGCCGAGCTGCTCGAGGACGTCGGCGACCAGCGGGGCGGCGGGGACGTCGAGGCCGTGTGGCCGGATGAAGCGCTCGGTGAAGGCCCGACGGCGCGCCGCCCCGGAGGCCGGCTCCGCGAGGGCCGCGGCGAGCTGCGCGCCGTGCTCGTCGAGGTTGCGAGCCACGGCCAGGACTCCGTCTCGCCGGTCGGACAGATGAGCGAAATGCCGTGTCCCGACCTGGGTGGCGGCGAAGTCGTCGTCGAGGACGGTGAGCACGGGTCGCCCCGCGACCGCCGCCTCCACCAGCACGCTGGTGTTGATGCCGACCACCGCCGCGGCGTGCAGGATCGAGTCCGCGTAGTTGTTGTTGTCGTCGTCGTCGTCGTCGGCTGGCCAGAGCACCACGCGACCTGGCTCGGAGGGGTCGACGCCACGCCACGGGTCGCGGTTGGCTGGGTGCGGTCGGACCAGGACACCGGGCGCCGCGGTGCCGCCGGCGCGCACCGAGGTCAGCCAGCGAGCGACGAAGGACGGCTCGTCCGGCGCGACGAACGCCGAGGAGCACACGTAGAGCACGTACGGCCGGGTCGGGTCCAGCCCGGCCCGCGCACAGAACGCCGCGCGGTCCCGGGACGGCCGGCGGTCGACCCAGGGGTCGACCGGGTGGGCGCCGGTGACGACCACCCGCTCGGCGGGAACGGCGTGAAGCCCGATCGCCTCGCGGGCCTGCGCGTGGCTCCAGACCACAACGCGATCGGGCACGTCGCGAAGGCCGCCCTTGTTGGTCAGATTGTCCCAGCTAGCCACGAGCAGCGCCGTCGGGATTCCCAGCCGGGCCGCGGCCCGAACGTGCTCGGGCTGCAGCGAGCCGAGCGACACGAGGGGGCTGATCAAGGCCACATCGGGGGCGACACGCCGGAGATCCTCGACCAGCGACGCCGGGACCGGGACGGCGCGATCCAGCGCGGTGAGTGCCCGCGCCAACCTCCGGCGCCACGGCGCGTCGAGCCTGCCGGCCAGCGCGACGAGCGGCCGCGGCGCGCGTGTGCGCGCGCGGTCGGCCGGTCCGACTACGGCGGCGTACTCCGGCTCCAGATAGCGCAGGTGGTCGAGCCCAAAACGGAGCTGGCGGGCGAGCGTCGCCCAGCCCGGCGGGCGTGCTGGGACGCGGCCGACATCGATCGCCCCCACGAGCGGAGGCGTCGCCGCGGGGTCGCCGGTGTCGAGACGCACGACTAGCTCGTGGCCTCGGGCGATGAGCTCGTCCAGGACGGGTCGGAGGTGGCGGAGGTGGCGGGGACCGTGCAGGACGAGCAGGAGGCGCATGCGCGCGGAGGCCAGGGTGCCCGGTGCCCTCAGGGCCAGTTGAGCTTGACCGTAAGCGCCCTGATCGTCGCCGGGCTGAGGACGTCGCCGGCGTCAAGGCGTCGCAGTGCGACCGCCCGCGCCGTCTCCGGCTGCCAGTCGTCCGGAACGGCCAGAAGGAATCGCTCGTTGAGCGACGTGATAACCACGTTCGGGCGCACCTCGCGAACGATATCGTGGTCGAACGTGGGGAAGTGCACGAAGACGAGTCGCCGGAACGATTCAGCGAGGTACCGGAGCAGCGCGTAGCAGAACGAGTCACCGAAGACGACGCAGCAGCTCTTGGGGGCCGCCGGGCAGACGTAGCGGATGATGCGTCCGGTGTTGCGAACGCGGTTGTCGCCGGTGATGCGGGCCTTCGGCTCGCGCAGGACCGAGGTGACCGTCGGCCCGCGACGAACCGGATCGACCTTCTTGCCGAGATCTCCGAGCACCTCGGTCTCGGAGAAGAGAACGTCCTCGCGCGCGATGCGACGGGGCAGCGCGTCACCCAGCTCGTCGGCGATCTCCTCGTAGGCGAGAAAGGCGCCGAACGCCGTCCAGTGGCTGTCGGTGGGGGTGTAGGGCAGCAGATCCTGCTTGTTGCGGTGCATGCGCTCGACTGGGTAGAGCACCTTGGCGAAGGAGTCCGACGACGCCAGCGTCTGCATCAGCTGATGGACGGGACGACGCTGCGCACTCGGGACCGAGTCGGGCAGATGCTCGGGGAACACGGCGTGGGCGTTAGGCGGGACCACGAAGACGTACCGGCTGCCCAGCCCGGTGGCCCAGCCGGTCCGATTCTCGAGCACGAGCTGCCAGCGGCGCAGCGTTGGGCGCTGGAAGACGCGGTCGCCCGCGTGCTGGTCGAGCACCCGGTTGCGATCGTTCGCGAGGAAGAGCCACCCGTCCTTGCCCTCGATGACCTTGCCGTCACGCTTCTCGTACGGCGTTTCCAACGGCGATTCCGCCGTCAGCTCGATCGGCACCGCAGCAGGACCGCTCGGAACGACCGCAGCGTCGCTCGCGCCCTCCGCCTCGCCAGCCGACTCATCATCCAGCATCCGAGCGACCCTAACGGTTCGGCTTGGGCGAGAGCGCTGGCGCTGCCGTCTTCACGGCGACTTGCGGAGCTGCAGCCTGCCCTCGCGGTCGCAGGCGAAGGCTGCTCAGGACATCCGATGCCGCTCCAGGAGGTGGTGGTCCCGCCAACGCCCTGCGCCGCGCACGGAACGCGACCGCTCCGAATACGAGGCCGACAAGCGCGAGGGCGAGCATCAGCAGCGCGGTGGTCGGTGTTAGCTCGGCAAGCCACGTGCCGCACAGGTAGGCCAGCGCCCCGAGCGCCAACACGCCGAGCACACGTGCGAAGGACTTCATGTTGAAATGGACGAAGCGGGCAAGCAACTACTTGTCGGTGCCCTCGGGGGGCTCTTCCGCCTTCCCCGCGCTGTCCTTCCAGAGGATGTCGTCTCCCTGGATAACGGGCTTTCCCAGGAGTGCGGCGAGGGGATCCGTCGATTCGCTCGCCGGTTCGGGCTCCGGTTCGGCCTCGGGCTCTGGTTCGGGCTCGGGCTCGGGCTCGGGCTCGGGCGGGGGAGGCGAAGCCGGTTCCTCCTCAGGCTGTTCCGGCTCAGTGTTCTGTTCGGCCTCCGGCGGCTCTTGCTCCTCCGGGAGGACATCCGGCTCCGTGGGGTGCTTGACGCCCGCCGACTGCACGACCTCCTCCATCTCCACCGGCTCGGGCTCGGGGTCCGGCTCCGGCTCGGGCGGCGGCTGCTCCACCTGCGGCGGCCGCTCAACCGGCTTCACCGCAGGAGGGCGACGTCCCAGTCGAGGTCCAGCGATGCCTCGATCTGGCGAAGTGTCCTCGGCTCGATCGGACTCTCCTCGTCTTCGTCGAGCACCTCGAGCACCCGGTTCCCCGGGCGCTTGATGGTCGAGGGTCCGCTCTCGGAATCGATGCGCGCACCCACGCGGACGGTGTAGCGCCCCCCCGGCAGGGTTCCAGGCGGCAAGCGGGTCTCGACCTCGTGGCGGCCGGTCTCGCTGCTGCGGTGCAGGCTCGGCTGGATGACGCGAGCACGCGATGCATTGCCCTCCAGCACGAAGATGGTCTGGAACGCCACGCCGGCGTTCCAGATTTCGATCCACGCCCTCAGGAGCGCCGGCTCGTCGCGTGCGAGCACCTCGAGCGGCGTGCCGTCGGAGGCGAAGATGCCGAACTCCGCGATGGTCGCCGGCCCGGTTGCAACGGCGCGCTCGGGAGGTCGCTCGGGGTCTTGGGAACGCTCGTAGGCGTCGGCGACGTCGCCGATGGGGCCGGTGGTGACCACCCGTCCCTCTCGCAGCCACACGGCGCGCGTGCAGAAACGCCGGGCGACGGACGGATCCTGGGTGGCGAGGATGAGGGCCACCCCCTCCTCGACGCATTCCTGAAGCCGCGCCCCGCAGCGGCGGCGGAACGGCTTGTCGCCGACGGCGATCGTGCCGTCGGCGAGGATGATGTCAGGGCTGAGATTGACCATGATCGAGAACGCGAGCCGCTGGTACATGCCGCCGGAGTACTTCTTGACCGGTTGGTGCTCCAAGCCCTCCATGTCGGCCCAGCCGAAGATGCGAGCCATCCGATCGTCGACGAGGTCGGGCGACAGACCGTGGAAGCGACCGAGATGGCGGACGTTCTCGGTCCCGGTTCGATCCGGCTTCATCAGCCCGCTCGCGATCGCGAACAGCGGCGCCGCGCGGCCACGGAGCTCGACCGTGCCATCCGAGGGGCTGGTGATCCGTGCGAGGATCCTCAGCAGCGTGCTCTTGCCGGAGCCGTCGGCCCCCAGCACCGCCAGCCCTTCCCCGGCGTAACTTTCGAACGACACGTCATCGAGAGCGACCACCGGGCCGCTCGGCGGAACGAGCTCCTGCTCAGGGTCGTCGACCTCGTCGTCCTCGTCGTCGTCGACTGGGTCCGGCTGCCACCCCGGCTGCGGCTCGGAGGACCGCCGCCGCCACGGCAGGCCCGGGATGGGCGCGGGAAGCGCCTGACGACGGACCGTGTAGGTCTTGGACACGCCGCAGACGCGCACCAGTGGATCCTCGGGCATCATGCGACAAGACTATGACCCAAAGGGGGGCGCAAGGGCTATCGGACCGCCTGTGCGAGCGCCGACACGGTCTCCAGGTGCCGCGCATCGACCAGCGAGATGCCGGCGGCGTGCGGATGACCGAGCTGTGCCAGGCCGTGGCGCAGCACGTCCAGGTGCACGCTGCTGGAGGTGGCCGCGGAGAAGAGTCCGACCGCCGGGACGCCTACGAGCGGAGCCAGGTACGCCGGGCCGCCGTACGTCCCGACGAACAGCCGGCTCGAGGCGATGAGCGCGGTCTGCACCGCGAGGTTGTCGGCCGGCCGCACCCCGGCCAGGCCGTCGCGGACGGCCGGGTGATCCGGGATCTCGGGTTCTGCGTGGTCGTCGAGGTTCAGCCCCGTCGTGAGGGTGACGACGTCGACCATCGTCGCCAGCGAGAGCACGAGAGACCGAACGAGCTCGCGGTTGCCCGGCTCGTCGGGAAACGCGGAGCTGAAGTACGGCTTGACGGCGACGTAGGGTCGGGCCGGGGGCGCAGCCCGCCCGAGCCGCATCGGCCCGAACACCAGCTCCCGGTAGGCGAGCGTGGGCGAGCGCAGGCGCATCCAGACGGGTCGGAAGCGACGGAACATCAGTGACGGGTGCAACACGTCGATCGGCTGACCGAGCTGCTCCTGCACACGGGCATAGATGTCGCGGTCCATCCCGCTGACCGCGAGCTGCTTCTGGCCACCGGCCGCCGCGATCCGGTCGGCTTGCAGCGACGCCAGGCGCGTCGGTTCGATGAGGTCGAACAGGTCGACGTAGCGGCCCGCGAGCTCGCCGTACCACCCGGCGACGCCACCGCGCGAGACCACAACCACGCGTTCGGGGTCAAGGCCCGCGTCCTGGGCGACGCCGCGCACGAACGGGATCCAGTAGAGGAGCTCGAAGCCGACCTCGGCCAGCCACGGCCCCACGACGACCGGCCGCCGGGACCGCGCAGCGGCGACCGTCGCCGCCGTGCGACCGGCACGGTGCGAGGCGAGGTGCACCCGCGCCTGCTGCATCGCGCGGGCGAGGTGTGCGTTCGGGCTCACGTCCGCTGGAACAATGCCGCAAGCCCGGCGAGGAGGTCGAGTGGTGGGCGACCCGTTACGCTGCCCGGCGTGGAGGTGGGCTATGGCGAAGACGAGACGACGCGGCCGGCTTTTCGGCCTGCGCAAGGCGACGAGCCGGGTATGGACGACCGAGTTCCAGATGAAGATGGCACTGTTCGCGCTCGAGCGCTACGACCGCCTGGGCAAGAGGGAGCAGCGGCGCTTCCGCGAGCTCGCCGAGCGCGTCGTGCGAAACGGCGGGCCACCGCTGTCCCCGAGCGAGGATCGCGAGCTCAAGACCATGTGGAAGCGGCTGGAGGCCCGCCAACTGCTGCGAGATGCCCTGCTGCTGGCGACCGAGCCTGAGCCACGCCGGTGAGCAGTCCCGCCGGAGGCCGCATGCCACGCAAGGCCTGCATAGTCGTCACGGCCCGCCCGAGCTACGCCCGGATCAAGACCGTGATCCAGGCGGTCAAGGACCACCCCGACCTCGAGCTCCAGCTCGTCGTCGCCGCCTCCGCGCTGCTCGAGCGCTACGGCGCGGCCGTCGACGTCATGCGCCAGGACGGCTTCGAGCCCGACGCCCTCGTCTACATGGTCCTCGAAGGCGAGAACACGGTGACCATGGCCAAGTCCACGGGACTCGGGCTGGTCGAGCTCGCGACCGTGTTCGACAACCTGCAGCCCGACCTCGTGGTCACGGTGGCCGACCGCTACGAGACGCTGGCGACGGCGACCGCTGCCTCCTACATGAACCTCCCGACCGTCCATGTGCAGGGTGGGGAGGTGTCAGGCTCGATCGACGAGAAGGTCCGGCACGCGGTCACGAAGCTGAGCGACCTGCACCTCGTGAGCACCGAGCGCGCTCGCGAGTACGTGATCCGCATGGGCGAGCGGCCGGAGACAGTACACCGGACGGGCTGCCCCTCGATCGACATCGCCGACCGAGTCGCGACCTCTCCTGTGCTCGGCGCCGACCCGTTCGACCGCTACGGCGGCACGGGCCCGAGCCTCGACCTCTCCGACGGGTTCCTCGTTGTCCTGCAGCACCCGGTGACCACGGAAGAGGATGAGGCGTTCCAGCAGATCAGCGAGACGCTGCACGCCGTGCACGACACCGGCGTCCCGATCCTCTGGTTCTGGCCGAACGTCGACGCCGGCTCCGACGGCACGTCGAAGGGGATCCGCGTGTTTCGCGAGCTTTACCACAGCGCTCCCATGCACTTCTTCCGCAACATGCCGCCCGAGGAGTTCCTGCGCCTGCTGGTCACCTCCAAGGGGATCGTGGGTAACTCGAGCGTGGCGATCCGCGAGTGCTCGTACCTCGGCGTGCCGGCCGTCAACATCGGCACACGGCAGGCTGGACGCGAGCGCGGCCGCAATCTGATGGACGTCCCGCACGAGCGCGCGGCGATCCTCGAGGCGTGCCGGGCACAGCTCGACCACGGCGGCTACGAGTCCGACCGCATGTACGGCGACGGCCACGCCGGGCAGCGCATCGCCGACCTGATCAGTGTGGCGGAGCTGACGTCGTCGAAGCGGCTGGACTACCTGTGACGGACCCCGGGGTCGCGAACGCTAGCTCGAGTCCGACAGCCTCGAGCGAGCCGGCGAGCTTGACGGCGTTGCCGTCTGAGCGGTCGACCAGCACCGGGGGCCCCGGCATGCACTGCCGCATCGCGGCATGAAGGAAGCCCAGCACGAGCTCGGAATCCACGGGAGCGTCGATGAGGCGCGGGACCTCGCTGCGCAGCTCCCCCAACGAGGTGAGGTCTCGGGTGACCGACGGTCAGGCCGCCGCCGACGCCTCACGCGGCTCTCCCTCCGGGCTCCCCGCGCTCACCGTCGGCGCTGACCCCGATACGCTCCCATGAACCCCCACAAGACCCACAAAACCCGGTCTCCGTGGAACCCGGTCCGGCTCACGCCGGCTTGGGATGGAAGCGCGTGGTTGTATAGACGGAGCGGGAGCTCGCGGCACAAATGCACCGCACGGTTTCACGCACCTGGAGCACCGTCAGGTGCTCGAAAACCTCCCGGCAGATGACTAGATCGAACGAACGGTCAGCGAAGTGCGACGTGGCTACGTCACCGATCCGGATACGCTCACGCATCTCCGCGGGCGCCAGGTCACGGCTCGACGGGCTGAAGTCCACACCCTGCACATCAATGCCCAGCTCGTGCAGAAAGTACATCAGGAACCCCGGTCCGCAGCCCACGTCGAGCACGCGCTTCGGATCGAACACTTCCTTGATGAGCTGCGGATTCCGCGCCTCGACTTGGCGCCGCGTCTTGAGCTCGTACCGGTTATCCCCCTCGCGCCAGCCGTCCGCAAAGTAGGCATCGTCGTAGCGATGGGCCTCGACAGGCGTTTGCGCGAAGATCGCTTCCTCGAACTCCATGACTTGATGGAGAAAATCTTCGGCGATGTGCTCCACGATGGGGGCTGAGCCTTCCGAGGGCCGACGAGACACCATGGCATCCTATCGACGAAGGCCCAGGATAACCGTCTACGCCCTGAAGGAAGAGGGCGCGAAGGTGACTAAGATCGGCTGACATCGGACGGCCGGAGCTGACGCGCCAGGTCATCCCAATCCCTCGCACGTGCTGTTTCCATCGCACCGACGCTCATTCGCTTCAGTGCCAGTGGGTCAGATGGCAGCTCGCGGCACTGGTCGATATCCAGCATGTTTTCCATGTGGCGGAGGTGTCTCGGCGAGAACCGGTCCAGGTTCGTGATCACGACGCAGCCATGTTCCATGGCCGATGCGATCGATGTGTTGTTGTCGCGGACGCCCATGGGGAAGAAGGCCGCAAACAAGGTCGAGGACCTCAGATAGTTCGACACCGCGACGTCCGAGAGGTGGCCCATGAAATACAGCTCCCTTGGAAAGATCTCGTGCATCTCTTCGTAGACGTCCTGGGCATCGCGCATCGAGGACGTCTCGTGGATCGCCGTCGAGACGTAGACGACGTAGCTCCGCTCGGTGGCCTCGAGCAGCTCCCTCAGGCGCCGGAAGCGGTCGGTTTGGATCTTGTGGGCCATCCCAAATGAGAACACTGAAATCTCGCCCGAGCCCAAGACCCTCTGGTCCAGGACCAGACCCGGCGTCCACAGCGTCTTCACGCACGCGTTTAGGCCCTGCACCGCGTGCGCAATCTCGTGGTTGCCGCACCAAACTCGGACGGCGCGCCGAATCGCGAACTTCTCTCGAGGGAGGGCGGAGTAGGAGTGCAGGAAGAGCTCGAAGCGGGTCTCCGGTCTTCGAACGACCCCTTCGAAAGCCTCGCTTGCGACCGGATCGAGCTCGTCCACCTTGAAAGAAAGTAGGGGTGATCGCGTCGCCGCTGCCTCCCGGGAATGCAGGGCGACCAAGGGCACGTGCAGCCGCTGGGCGAGGATCTCGTTGAACCGCGCTACCCCAGACCGGAAGCTGTCGAGGTGGTACGTGACGACCGCGTCGATGGCCCGTCTGTCGAACGGCCGAGCCGGCATGATCGGATCGCCCGCGGCGCGGGCGCTCATGTTGCTCCGTGCGCCAACCGGGCGTGGTAGCGCTCGAGGATGGCCGTCGAGGAATCGATGACCGTGTCTAGATAGACGACCTGGACGCCGTTGGCCTGGCAGGCATCCATTTCGGGTTGGGGCAAGCGATTCCTCCAGTCCGCGCCCTTCACGTAGTAGCGCGGTCGCAGCTGGATCAATACAGCCACGGTGCTAGTGGTGGAGAGGTGGGTGTACTCGATCCAGCGCAGGGCATCTATGACGCGGCCGCGCTCCTCCTGCGACAGCAACGGCGGGTGCTTCCGAGAGACCCAGCCATCTCCAGAGACGTTGCACAGCACGGGGGCCTCGAGCTGGGCGGCCTCGCGGAAGTACTCGATATGGCCGGGGTGAAGAGGGTCGAACCCGCCATCGACCATTGCCACCTCCCCGGCGTAGGAGCTGAGCTCGGGCGTTGACACGATCACGCCGAGGCACTCTCTGCGATAGAGGCGTCTCGGCCGAGCGAATCGATGAGCTCGAGGAATGGAGCCGGCGGGGGCAGCTGCTCGAATGCCCGCCACGGATGCAGGCTCCGAAGCTCGCTAAGGGAATGGGTGCCTGTGGCGAGAAGGATAGTCCGTGCCCCGATGGCGCGGGCGGCACGCAGGTCGTGAGGGGTGTCACCGATCACTAGGACCTGACGAGTTGGCCTTACATTTGCGGAGTCAGGGCGGGACTTGTCGCACAGCCCCTCGACGATCTCCATCGCATGCCTGGCTATCGTCTCGCGGCCTTGGCCCCCTCGGCAGAAGGCGCCGCCGTCGAAGCAGCCATCCAGACCGTAATGCTCGAGCTTGGCGCGCGCACCCGCCTCGGTGTTGCCGGTCAGGAGAAGGCTCAGCACGTCACCACGATCGGCGAGGGCACCGAGCACGCCCTTGACCTGGGGCAGTACAGCCCCCTTGCGGCGTGGGAGGCATGCCGGGAGCCGGGTTTCGTACGCGCGTAGAAACGCGTTGACCTCAGCTTCGGCAGCGGGTGCCCCGCGCGCCGTCTCAATCGCCAGCTCCGCCACCTCGAAGTCCGTTAGACCCGAAGTCTGTAGGGCCGCTAGATCGGCTTCGAGCCCGCAGACTGCATGGAGAGCTTCCTCGAGGGCGAACACGCCTGCCCTTGCGGTCGTCAGGAGCGTCCCGTCGATGTCCCAGAGGACTACGTGCCTCAAACCGCAGCACCCACCGCTTCCGTTACGCGTTGAGCCACCGCGTCGACACTGAGCCCGTGGGCGCAGAGCACCTCGTCATTCGTGCCGCACCGGGGGACCTCCTCGACCGCGAGCTTGAGCACCCGTGGCACGACATCCAGCTCCTCTGCGGCAAGGGCGGACAGCACCGCGTCACCCAGGCCCCCGTCCGCGTAGTGATTGTCCAGGCAGACGATCGGCACGCCACCAGGGACGATCCCAGCCAGCCAGTCGCCATCCACGTCCCGTAGCCAGGGTAGTGCGATGACCGCGGCGCTGACTCCCGAGCGCGCGAGAAGCTCCGCCGCAGCCACTGCTTGGCTAACCATAATGGGCCCCGCGCCGACGATCACCGCGTCGGTTCCCTCGCGTAGCACTGTTCCGCGACCGGGTTCGAAGGCGATCTCAGCGGGGGGATCGAAGCCCAACTCCCACGGCACGCTGACCAAACGGAGGTACACGGGACCGGTGGCCCTGCACACCAGCCACCGAACCGCGAGGGCGACCTCCTGCTCGCAGTACGGCTCGATGATCGACATGCCCGGCACCGCGCCAAGCGCCGAGATGTCCCGCACCGACTGGTGCGAGTGCCCGGGGCCGCCCGGAAGAAGGCCCGCGAGCGAGCCGACGTAGATGACCTTCGTCCGCTCCGTCGCGTTGTTGTAGATCTGCTCGTTGGGGCGGGTGGAGAGGAAGCAGGCGAAGGAGTGCACGACCGGCAGCAGGCCGGCGCGCGCCATGGCGCCGGCCTGGGAGACCATGTCCTGCTCGGCTATGCCGCACTCGAAGAAGCGGTCGGGGAAGCGCTCGCGGAAGGGGACCAAGCCGCAGTCGAGCACGAGGTCGGCATCGAGCACGACGAGCCGCGGCTCGGTGGCCGCCTGCTCGACGAGCGCCTCGCCGTAAGCGGCCACGAGCCTCTGCGGGCTCTTCGGCGCGATCTTCGGTGCCGGAACGTCGGCGGCGGTCAACCTCGCAGACGCCGCTCCTAGTGCCCGGAGGCGCCGCGTGAGGCGACCCTCGAGCTCCTCGAGGCCGCGCTCGTACTCGTCCTCACTCGGCGCCCCCGAGTGGAAGCCGTACAGCGAGGTAGGCTCCACCGGCAGCTCGTGCGGTTCCATGAACGAGACCCCGGCCCCCTTGAGCGTGTCGGCCACAAGGATTTTGGGACGGTCAGCCCCCACGTCGGCGAGCCGCGCGAGCGCGTCCGCCACCTGGCCGATGTCGTTCCCGTCGCAGCGCGTCACCTCCCACCCGAAGGCGCTGAGCTTCGCCTCGAGGTCGCCGAGGTCGCTCACCTCCGACACGAACGTGTCCGACTGGAGCTTGTTGTGGTCGACGATCGCCGTGATCTCGCCGAGCCCGTGGTTGGCCGCGGACTGGAGCGACTCCCAGAACTGGCCCTCCTGCAGCTCGCCGTCGCCGGTGAGCACGAAGACGCGCTCGCTCCGGCCGGCGAGCCGGGCGGCGCGCACGAAGCCCTTGGCCTTCGAGATCCCCATGCCGAGCGAGCCCGTGCTCACCTGGACCTCGGGGTTCACGGCTACGTCCGGGTGGCCGGGCAGGCCGCCGAGGCGCCGCAGCGCGTGGAGCCGCTCGAAGGGCAGCCTGCCCAGAGCCAGCAGCACCGCATACAGCGCGGGGGCGTCGTGCCCCTTGCTCGAGAAATAGCGATCCCGCTCCCCGAGCACCTCCAGCTGCAGCCAGCTGAGCACGTCGAGGCAGCTGAAGCTCGTGCCGATGTGGCCGGACCCGGCGCGGGCGATCATGTAGAGAGTGTTAATCCGGCAGGCGTCGGCGAAGGCGGCCGCACGCTCGACCGGATCGGCGTCGAGCCCGCGTAGCCGCTCGAGCTCCGGCAGGTCGAGATAGCGCAGCGTCACAGCCCCGCCCCCGCCCCCGCCCCCGCGAACGGCGACACGTGGACCTGCGGCAACCTCGCCTCGCCGCTCTCGAGCAGCCGCTCGGCAGCGTGCCAGTCGTCGGGGTAGTCGATCGAGAAGCCTTCATTTCCGGCCACGAGGAGCGGTGCCACCCGGCGGCCGGCGATCGTGCGGCCCGCACGCACGACGCGCGTCCAGGCAAGCTCGAGACTCGAGCTCTGCACGTAGACCTCGGGCAGCGCTTGGTACTGGCGGGAGTGGAACGGCAGCTCCTCGGGCTGGAGCAACAACGGGGTCATCAGGTCGTCGCCGTGCACGAGCCACATCTTGCCGGGATGCTGGCGGCAGGGCTCAACCGCTCGCACGGAGTGGATCGATTCGCCGAGCCCGCGCAGCCGCTCGCTTCCCGCGCGGATCGTCGCGCCGCTGCGAAACGGGCTCGTTGGCCGCAGGATAGCAAACAGCTCGAAGCTGCTCCCCGAGCGCTCCATCACTTGAAGCATGTGCTCGATCCAATCGATGTCCGGGGAGGTAGTGGTTGCGAGCTCAGGCGGGCGCAGCGCAGGCACCTCGGCCCCGTAGTGCTCGGCGATCTCCGCTGTGCGCTCGTCGTCGGTCGAGACGACCACGGCGTCGAACGCGCCCGACTCGCGGGCGGCAGAGATCGAGTACGCGATCAGCGGATGCCCGGCGAGCGGCCGAACGTTCTTGCCAGGTACCCGCTTGGACCCTCCCCTCGCGGGAATCAGCGCGACGGCCCCGGTGCTCATACCCGGGATGCGTCGTGGTTCACGTAGACGGTCTTCCAGTCTGAGTACACGTCGAGGGCCTCGGTGCCAGCCTCTCGCCAGCCGTTTCCCGAAGCACGTTCTCCGCCGAAGGGCATGTGCGGCTCCGAGCCGTAAGTCGGGCCGTTGACCGATGCCACGCCGCTGGAGGAGCGGGCGATGAACTCCTGAGCGCGGTGCACGCTCTCGGTCCAGATCGCCGCCGTGAGCCCGTACGGGGAGCGGTTGACCGCCTCTAAAGCCTCGGCGAATTCGCTCACGCGGTGGAGCGTCGCGATCGGGCCGAACAGCTCGGTGCAGGCGATCTCGGCATCGAGCCCCACCCCGTCGAGCAGCGTCGGCTCCATGTAGTAGCCCCCGGCGTGGTCGGGCCCCAAGAGCCGTTTGCCGCCCGCCAGCACGCGCGCGCCGTTCGAGCGGGCGCGCTCTACGGCGGACAGCATCTGCTCGAGCTGGCCCGCGTTCACCACCGGGCCGAAGTCGTCGTCGTCGGTCGGCCCCACGCGCTGCGCCTTCGTGCGCTCGACGAGGAGCGACACGAAGTGGTCGTAGACCGAGTCAAAGACCAGCAGACGGCTGCCCGCCGCGCAGCGCTGCCCGGCATTGCTATAGGCGGACAGCACCGCGGCGTCGGCGGCACTCTCGAGGTCGGCATCGTCGCAGACGACCAGCGGATTCTTGCCTCCCAGCTCGAGGCACACCTTGGCTAGGCGCTCGCCCGCCACGCGGGCGATCATGCGGCCGACCGCGGTCGAGCCGGTGAAGCTCACCACGTCTACGGCTGGATGCTCGACGAGCGGCTGCCCGGCCTCCTTGCCGTAGCCCTGCACGACGTTGAAGACCCCGGCCGGAATCCCGGCCTCCGCGGTGAGGCGCGCGAACAGCAGAGCGGTCTCGGGGGTGTCCTCCGGGGCTTTCAACACTACGCCGTTGCCGCACAGGAGCGCCGGGAACGCCTTCCAGGCGACGTTCGCGATCGGGGTGTTGGCGGCGATGATCAACCCGGCTACGCCGAGCGGCTGGCGCACGGTCATGGCCTGGCGCCCTGGCACCGCGCTCGTCGTCGTCCGCCCGTAGAAGCGCCGGCCCTCGCCGGCCACGAAGTAGCCCTGCTCGACGGCCGCGCCTACCTCGCCGCGCGCCTCCTTGGGCGCCTTGCCCGTCTCCTCCGCCACTACGGCCGCGATCACCTCCGCGTCGCGCTCGAGCAACTGGGCGATCGCGCGCAAGAGTCCGCCGCGCTCGGCCACGGGGCGGCGCGCCCAGTCCGGCTGCGCATCCTTCGCGGCGGCCACGGCGGCCTGAACGTCCTCCGCGTTCGAGCGCGCGACGCTGGAAAGCCGCTCGCCGGTGGCGGGTGAGCGCTTCTCGAAGGCTTGGCCAGCGGCGGCAGGCCGCTCCTCCCCCCCGATGAAGTTGCCCACGGTCCGGGTCGCCGTGTCGGCGGGGGCAATGGTGCTCATACGTCGAATCCTCCGTCCACTCGCAGATCCTGGCCCGTCATGTAGCGCGAGGCATCGGAGGCGAGGAACAGCAGCGGCCCGGTCAAGTCACTCGGCTCTGCCATCCGACTCAGCGGCACTCGCGAACAGTACTTGCGCACGAACTCCCCGTCCTGGGCGCCCTTGACGCCACCCGGCGAGAGGCTGTTCACCCGCACGCCACGAGGGCCCCACAGCCGCGCGAAGTAACGGGTCAGGTTGACGACCCCGGCCTTGGAGGCGCCATACGCGGGCGGCTTCAGAAAGGGCGTGTCGCCGGGCATGTGGTCGTAGAGCAGCGGCTCCGGCGCCATCCGGGCATACAGCGAGCCGATGTTCACGATCGAGCCGCGGCCCGCCTCGGCCATCGGCGCTCCGAACACCTGCATGGCATGAAAAACACCCAACAGGTTCGTCTCCACGGTGGCGCGGAAGACCTCCGAGGGGATTTCCTCGATGCTGAAGCGCTCCGCGTGCGCCGACGGAGGCTGGTCGATCCCGGCGTTGTTGACCAACACGGATGGCGTGCCGAAGGCCGCCGCCGCCCCACGCGCCCGCCCGAGCGAGTCCCGCTCGGTGACGTCGGCCTGCTCGAAGCGGAAGCCGCCCCCGCGCTCGCCCACCCGTGCCTCGAGCTCGGCGGCACCCTCATCACGGAGGTCGAGCGCGAGCACCGCGGCGCCAGCCGAGAGGAGGCTCTCTACCCAGTGTGGGCCGAGGTTTCCGAGGGCGCCGGTGACGACCGCGACCTCCCCGGTGAGAGGCCGCTCATCTGGCATCTGACGAGAAGGCGGCCGCCCGGCCGGGCGGGCCTGGCATCCTCTCCTCGAGCGCCTCGAAGGTCAGCGCCGAATCCTCCATGAGCGGCTGCTTGAGCCTCCGGCCGAGCATCTCATCGCGCTCGTAGGGCGGAAGGCCGTCGGCCGGCGACTTCGCCGCCACGTCATCGTCGCCGAGCACGTGTCCCGCCGGAAGGTCGCGCGCGGCAACGAGCTTCTTGCCCATCTTCATCGCCGGCTCGGCCTCGCTCTGGTAGACGTTCTTGGTCCCGTCGCCCAACGCTACCTTGACGCGCCGGAGGTCCCGAACCAGCTTGCCAAGCCCCTGTGGCTCGAGCGAGAAAGCATGGTCGGTGCCTTTCATCGCGCGGTTGAGGGTGAAGTGCTTCTCGACAACCCGAGCGCCCAGCACGTAGGCGGCCACCGGTGCGGAGATTCCGTTGTCGTGGCTCGAGAGTCCCACTACCGTGCTCGGGAATAGCTCCCGGTAGGTCTCGATCACTCGCAGGTCGAGTTCCTCCCACTCTGCGGGATAGCAAGCCGTGCACTGGAGCAGGGCGATCTGCGGATTGATCTCCGCGGCCGCACTGTGGGCCCGCATGACGTCCTCGAGGGTCGCCGCGCCGGTGGATATGACCATCGGCTTGCCGGCCTCAGCCACGGCGCGGATGAGCGGGATGTTCTTGACGTCGCCCGATGCGATCTTGTAGGCAGGCATGTCGAGCTGGGCGAGGAACTCGACGCTCTGATGGTCGAATGCGGTCGCGAAGAAGGTGATACCGATCTCCCCCGCGTGGCGCTTCAGCTCGACGTACTCGTCTCGCTCGAACTCGAGCGCCTCACGGTGCTCGCCGTAGGTGGGCCCGAAGCTGTTGTCGTTGTCGTAGGGCCGGCGGTAGTAGTCCCCCGTAAAAAGCGACCGGTTGTGGCGCTTCTGGAGCTTGATGGCGTCGGCGCCGCACGCCTTCGCCTCGTCGAACATCTCCTTGGCCTTTTCGACCGACCCTTGGTGGTTGTGGCCGATCTCGGCTATGACGTAACAGTCCGAACTCTCGTCCACCACTTTGCCATCGATCTCGATCGAGCGGCGGCTCGCCTGTTCGTTCACGAAAGCATCCTCCAGCGACATCTCTCAGCCTCCTTTGGCTGCGGCACGATCAGGTAAGAGCCCCGGCATTGTAGCCGCACGCCGCCCCAACTCACGCGCGGCACTGCCTTCCAGGGACTGAGCGAGCAGTGCCGCGTTCCGGTCGCTTCGATCGACCAGCACGGGCGCCCCCGGCTCGCAGCGACGCATCGCGGCGTGGAGGAAGCGGACGAGCCGCTCCTCTGGTGGGCTGAAACTCAGCAGGGCCGGCACGGCCTCGGCAAGGGCAGGGCCCGGGTCGACGTCGACCGTGAGGCCGAAGCCGGAGTAGAAAGGCCGGCCGAGCGTGAGCACGGGCTTGCGGTACAGCAGCGCCTCGAGCCCTACGGTCGAGCCGATCACCGCCACCGCCGCCGCCCTTCGGATCAGCTCGTGCGAGCTCGTGTGGGGGTCGACGAGACGCACGTTGGGCGGCCGAACGGTGCGCCGGAGGGTCCCAATCGGATTGCGACCGATCGACATCGGGTGCTCCTTGGTGACCAGCTCCACGCCGGGCGGCAGCGCCCAGGCGAGCTCGTGGATCAAGTGCGCCTGGTCGGCGCAATGCGGGACCAGCTTCCGGATCTTGTAGTCGTCGATCACATGGAGCGGGAAGTACACGAAGCGACCCTCGGTGGGCAGTGGTCCGCAGAGGGCCTTCGCAAGGCGGAAGCGCCCCTGCTCGGCGAGCTGCGACCGAGCCCAGCGCAGCGGCCGCAGGTATTCGTTGTCCTGATCCCAGAGCGCCTTCACGGCGAGATGACGCCCCAGCGCCCTGATCCGCCGGCCGGTGACCGCGGTCTCTCGGTGCTCCCGGATCGGCGTCCCGGCCGCGGTGAACGCTTGTACGAAGTCTTCGACCTCGCGGCGCTCGTCCGGCTCCAACGGTCGCAGGTCCTCCGGTGCGGCAATGGGCCCCTCCATCCTGTCGACGTAAAGCCGCAGCGGGTTCGGGAAGATCGTGTAGAAGAGGAACAGGACAGGCGTCCCGCGCGCGAGGCCGATCAGGTGGGCGGCCGAGCGCAGGCTCTCGAGGCCGACCTCGGGCACGACCACGTCCGGGCTCACGTCCTCGAAGAATCGCTCGAGCGCCTGGAAGTGCTGCACCGTGCGCCGCGCCGAGTCGCGCTCCCCAAGGCCCTCGCAGGCCCAATCGACCCCGTACACCTCACGCAGGCTCGCGATCCCGTACCGCCGCTCGATGCGACTGGCCTCCTCGTCGAAGCCAACGGTCGGATCGAGGGCCGCAACCAGATCCGGTAGGCAGTAGGCCTTCTCCCCCCCTTTTCGAAGGATACGAGCCGCACGCCGCGACCAAGTCACATGGACGGCCTCGTGACCGAGCCGCCGGAGCTCGCGACCGACCCGACCATAGAAGTCGCTCTCGATGTGCTGGAGCGTCGTGAAGAGGAATCGCACCGAGCGGAGGTTTATCTTGAAACCGTGCGCCCCCCCGCAGCCCCCGGGCCACTGACCGATCCCGCGTACAGGCGCTTGCAGAGCGCAGCGACGGTAGCACGCCTCGCCAACGAGATGTTCGTCGTTGGCGTAGTGCTGCTCGTGCTCGAGCGCGGAGGGAGCACCTGGCTCGCCGGCGCCGCAGTGGCGGCCTTCACGCTGCCGAGCGTCGTGACCGGCCCGTTCCTCGGGGCCTGGCCCGATCGCCGCGGGCGAGCGACTCTCCCGCTCGCGGCCGATCAGGCGGTCGGGATGGCCGCAGCGCGATCCTACGCCTACGTCGGAGACTCGACTATGGTTGCGACGTGAGCGTCCCCGACGCTCACTCGCCCCCCGGAAGCTGCTCCAGCCTTGGAGAGGACGCCAGCCGCGCGCTGACGGTCGGCATCGACCTCCGCATCCTCGATACCCCCGGTGCAGAGCGCACGGGTCTGGGCCGCTACGCGTACGAGATCACCCACGGCCTGGCCACCGCCCGGAAGGAGTGGCGCCTGGGCCTCTTCACCAATCGCAGCGACCTCTTCGGGAATCTGCCCAACGCTGCCCTGATCTCCACCCGCTTTCCTACCGACCGTGCGATAGGTCGGATCGCCTGGCTCCACACCGCGTCCGCGTTGTCGGCCCGCCACGTCCGTCCCGACGTGTGGTTCGGGCCAACCTTTACGCTGCCGATCTGGTGGCGCGGACCCGCCGTGGTGATGGTGCAGGATCTCATCTTCCTGGTGCTGAGGGAGGCCTACCGAGGACGGCTCAACGCGATCCACGCGAGCGCGGCGACGCGCCTCGGTGTGCGAAGCGCGGACATCGTGATCGCCCCGTCCACGGAGACAGCCGCCCACCTCGAACGCGAGCTAAACGTTCCGTCGCATCGCATCAGGCTGATTCCGAACGGAGTCTCACAGCGGTTCTTCGCGGCTGCCGACGCGTTGCCCGGCCCGCAGGACGCCAACCACTTCCTGCTCTTCGTCGGGACCTTCGAGGCAAGAAAGGGACTCGACACGCTGTTCCCAGCGCTCGAAGCTGTCAATCGGGAGGGGCTCGGCGTCCATCTCAAGCTCGCAGGCCGGCCGGGCTGGGGCACGGACGAGCTGCTCACACGGATGGAGAACTCCGCACTCGTTGAGGTCGTCGAGGACCCGACCGACGACGAGCTTGCGTCCCTCTACGCTGGCGCCACGGCGGTCGTATACCCGTCACGGATGGAGGGCTTCGGCTTGCCGGTCGCTGAGGGCATGGCCGCAGGCAGACCGGTCATCGCCACCGATCTGGAGTGCATTCGCGAGTTCGCTCGCGACGCGCCGCTCTACGTCGCCCCCGGCGATTCCCAGGGGCTCGCCGCCGCCATCGCGCGGGTCGTCCGGGACCCCGACTCCCTCGCACCGGCCGTGGTCAGGGGCGCGCATTACGCCGACCGCCTGCGCTGGGGCAGCGTCGCCGAGGAAACCGCAACGGCTATCGAGGAGGCCCGTGCCGGGCGATGACCGACGACCGAAGTGGGCGTCGCGCCGGGACTGCCGTAGGCTGGCGGTCTTCGTGTCCGACTCTCACCCTTGGAGGAGCTACCGTTTGCCGCTGGGCTCGAAGTCACCCGGATCGACGCCGTGACCCTGGAAAACGGCTTCGCCCGGCTCGACCAGGGTGAACGAACATACGACGTTCGGCGGGGCGGTTCCAACTGGGTGGTGCTGGGGCTCGTGCTACTCGCCTCAGCCGCGGCGAAAGGGACGCCGTCGTCCTGAGGGTGCTCCACGTCTACAAGGACGTCTATCCGCCCGTCGCCGGAGGCATCGAGAAGCACATCGATGTCCTGCGCCGCCACATGCCAGAGGTGCGATCCGACGTGCTTGTCTGCTCGGGTTCGCGGCACACGAGTCGGCGCCCAACCTCGCACGGGGAAGAAATCAAGGTCGGCGAGCTCGGGCGCCTTCTCGCCGTACCCGTGGCGCCCACCTTCCCCTTCCACCTGGTGCGGCAACGCCCCGATGTCGTCCACCTGCACATGCCCTATCCACTCGGCGAGTTGTCGGCGATTCTAGTCGGCCGCGGGGTACGCGTCGTCGTCAGCTACCACGCGGACATCGTCAGGCAAGCAGCGCTTGAGCCCATCTACCGCCCGTTCCTCAGGTGGTGGTTCCGCCGGGCTGCGGCCGTGATCGTGGGCTCCCACCGGCTCGTCGAGACCTCCCCCTACCTCGACGGGCTCGACGACCGGATCGACGTCGTGCCGTACGGGGTCGACACTCAGCTGATTGCCCGAGGCAGAGCCGCCGGGGCCAAGGCAGCCAAAATTCGCGCGCGTTTCGGCACGCCGCTGATCCTGACGGTAGGCAGGCTCGTGTCCTACAAAGGCTACGAGAATCTGGTCGCGGCCGCGCACGAGCTCCATGCCAGCCTGATATCCGTCGGGGTGGGGCCGTTGGAGGGGGAGCTCAAGGACCAGGCACTCGGCGACAACCGGATTCATTTCGTGGGCGCTGTAAGCGACGAAGATCTACCCGCCTACCTGAGGGCCGCCGACGTCTTCGCTCTGCCGTCGACCACCAGGGCCGAGTCATTCGGCATAGCAACCCTCGAGGCGCAGGCGCTCGGCGTCCCGGCGGTCATCACAGATGTCGGCACGGGGACGATCGAAGCTGTCGATCCGGGGCTGACGGGCCTCGTCGTCCCGCCCGGTGACGTCCAAGCGCTCCGGGATGCCCTCCAACGCCTGCTGTCGGACCCGGCCGGACGGGCGCGTATGGGACGGGCGGCGGCGGCGCGTGTAGAGCGCGACCGGACCGCCGCGCATCAAGCGGCACGAGTTCTGGAGATATACAGGAGGGTGGTGTCCACGCCATGAGTCGCCACCCGCCGCTGGAGGCGCGCGCCCGCATCGGGATAAATCCGCTACCTCAGCGCCACCAGTCGCCGCACGGTCTCCGCGCGCGGCGCGCGCACCATCACCGTGTAGCGCCCGCGGCGCAGTCCCTTCGTCGCAAGCGAAGGGTCCGCAGCTTCCCAGCCCGCGCGGGGCGAGCGACGCGGGCCAGCCGCCGGCCCCGCCTCGTCCTGAGTTCAACAGTGATCTCGCCGTCGAGCTTGGTGCGCACTTTCACCCGCAGGCCGCGGCCCGAGAGCGTCCGCCGGCGGATCCGCGGAGCGGCCCGGACGTCCGGGCGAAAGCGCACCGCCGGTGTCAGCCGGAATGCCTCGTACGCCGGCTTGCGGGCCCCGGCCGTCGTCAGCAGGCCGTAGTTGGAGCTGGAACGCCCCGCCAACCCGGCCTCGTCCGTCAGGTTCAGCCACCCGAGACCCGCAATCGAGGGCAGGTCGTCGGCGATCCGGTACGCGGCGGCAAGCCACTGCGCTTGACCCTCGCGAGAGACGGACTCGTGATCTGACCCCTGCAAACTAGGCCACGATGGATGAGACTCAGCGTCACCGAAGGAGTCGACATCCCAAAGCATTACCCCCCGGAGTTTCGCGA
>JBBJOW010000020.1:15284-51808 GCA_037724045.1 Solirubrobacteraceae bacterium | reverse complement strand
ATGCGGATCGGCGTGCAGCTGCCGGAGGT
Organism: Solirubrobacteraceae bacterium; assembly: GCA_037724045.1. Taxonomy (GTDB): domain Bacteria; phylum Actinomycetota; class Thermoleophilia; order Solirubrobacterales; family Solirubrobacteraceae; genus DATLGB01. The sequence continues at coordinate 51,779 of JBBJOW010000020.1, read as the reverse complement.
CGAGCGGTCACCGACGTGGGCCGAACAGGCCGCGATCGCGCGCGCGGCCGAGGCCGGCGGCCTGGACTCGATCTGGGTCGGCGACCACCTCCTCTACACCGAGGTGGGTGGGGGCGTAATCGGACCGCTGGAGGCGTGGACGCAGCTCGCCGCGCTGGCCGCCGTGACCGAGCGCGTCACCATCGGGCCGCTGGTCGCCTGCCTGGCCTTCCATCCGCCGCTCGTGCTGGCCAAGATGGCCGCCACCGTCGACGACGTCAGCGGCGGCCGGTTGGTGTTCGGCGTCGGCGCGGGGTGGAACGACGACGAGTTCCGCGCGGCCGGGCTGCCGACGCAGCGCAAGGTCTCCCGCTTCGAGGAGGCGTTCACGACGGTGCGCCGCCTGCTCGCCGGCGAGCGCGACGGCGAGGCCTTCCTGGCCCCCGCCCCGCCGCGCCGGATCCCGCTGATGAGCGGCTCCACCGGTCCTCGCGCGCTGTCCATCGTCCTACCGCACGTCGACAGCTGGAACACCTGGTGGGCCGACTACGGCAACACGCCCGCGGGCTTCGCGGAGCTCAACGCCCGGATCACGGCAGCCGCGGAGACCGCCGGCCGCGACCCCGCGGAGGTCGAGCGCAGCGCCTGCGTGCTCGTCACGGTCGACGGGGGCGCGGGCGAACGCGTGGCCGACGTCCCGCCCGTCGGACACGACGCGCTGCCGGACCACCTCGCGGCGCTCGCGGACGCCGGCGCCGACGAGGCGATCCTCGTGCTCGATCCGATCACGCAGCAATCGGTCGAGCGCGTGGCTTCGGTCGTCCGCTGAAACCGGGCCCCCGGCGCAACCCGGACCGCGCTACTTTTCGACGAGAGCGTCGATGCAGAGCTTCCAGACCATCCGCCTCAGCCGCGGCCGCCACGGCTCGCCGAGCGAAGGGACGTGCGTCGCGGAGCTGGTCTCGATGCTTGCCGGCGAGCGCTACTCCGACCGGCCGCGGTGCGCTTGTCCCGCCCTGGTCGCGTTCCTGCGCGGCTACAACGACGGCCTCGACGACGAGCACCGCCAGGATCTCTACGCGCTTGCCTCCGAGCTGGTGGGCACGCGCGCAGACGAACGGGCGAGCACGACGCGCGGGGAGGCGCTGGTCGCGCTGGCCTGGCGCTACGAACGGCGCGCGGGACCGCTGCGGATCGGGCCGGTCCTCAACTACCCGACCCGCTTCCATCGCTACGAGGCGGCAGGCGCGCACCTGGGGCGCTGCGCCCGGCGCCAGCCCGACTGCCACCGCGACGTGCTCGCCACGCTGCGCTCACTCGCAGGCTCACCCGCTGTCGCCGTACTCGGAGGGCTCGTAGATGGCCATGCGCACGTCGGTGTGGAAGTCGCGATAGCCGTCTGACTGACCCTGGGTGTAGACGACCACCAGGCGGCCGGTCTGCTGGAGCCCACGGGGAAAGACGGGTCGCATGCTGAACGCGTCAGGGCTTGCGGTCAGCGTGAAGCGCGTCCACGCGGCGCCCCCGTCGGGGGTGTTCCAGAACTCGACCTGGTTCCACTCCCCCACCCGGCGTGAGAGGACCACGTTCGCGGGGTTCTCGTGGTCGAGCGTGACGCCGCCCGACGTGAACGTGGGCGACCCCTCGCCGGCCGAGATCAGCTCCCGGTCGATCCAGCGCTCGCCGTCCCAGCGCACGTAGCGGAAGAAGTCCGTCCCCTCCGGGCCACCCCGCCGGCGCGTGTAGACGATCACCGGGCGACCGCCCTCCCCCAGCGCGACGTCGTGCGGCCAGGCCCGCCCCGCGCCGTCCCGGTACCGGTAGGCGACATCGACCTCGGCCCGGGTGAAGGGGACGTCGGCGAGGGTGCCGATCCGGGACCCGTCGGCGCGGTGGAACGCGCCCTGGGAGTAGCGCAGGTAGTACAGGGAGTTCTTCCAGTCATGCACGTGCGCGTCGGAGAAGGTCGCTGCGAAGGAGTCGCCCGGGCCCTCGGCGTACTTGGCGTAGGGCCGTTCGGGGCTGGTCTGCGTCCCGGGGCCGGTGACCAGCGTGCGCGCGCGCGACCAGCGGCGGCCGTCGGCCGTAGCCGAGAAGGTCGGGTTCCAATCGCCGCCGCGCCAGAAGAGGAACAGGCGGTGGCCGGCGCGGACCGGGTTCGGGTACGTGTAGCCGAGCCCGCCCGCGGTGTTGGTGGGCACCTTGCGCACCGGCCCGAAGCCCTGGCGGATGTCAAACCGCGTCTTGCTCGTCCGGTAGCGCATCTGCGCGCCCTTGCCGAGGGTGGGCCCGGAGTGCTCGGAGAAGAAGGCCATTAGCCGCCCGCGCCAGAAGACCAGGCTCGGGTTGTTGTGGTCGTCGCGCCCGAGGTTTGCGTAGATCATCCGCCGGTGCGTCTCGCGGGTGCGCACGTCGGTCTGGGCGACCCATACGTCACCCCCGGTGCTGATCCACCCCGTGAAGACGAGCGGGCCGCGCGAAACCGAGCGCGCGTCGCCGAAGTACGACCAGGCGCCGCGGCCCAGCTTGAAGTCGTAGGTGCTCTGGACGAAGTTCGCCTCGTTGCCGGGCGGAGACACCTGGACGTCGGCGCCGGCGCGGCCGGGGACGGCGACTGCCGCGAGCACGGCACCGAGGAGAAGCGTCTTCAGGGCGCGGCGCAGCAAGCGGCACCATTGTGACGCATCACTCCGCCGCCTCGCGGTACGCGAGTTGCAGGAGGTCCGCGCCGAACACCGCCGTGAGGACCGACGTCACCTGGCGGGTGAGGCGCGGAGCGACGAGGAACCCGGCCGCCATCGCCGTGGCGATCCACAGCGAGAGGCAGTACGGGCAGACGAGCAGCTCGCCGAGCGAGCGGCGCAGACCGCTCCCACGGACCGACTCGGAGACCTCGCCCGGCAGCTCGGCGTCCTCCTCGAACTCCGTGAAGGGCGCGCGCACCGGGGCCGTCACCTTGTCCTTGGTGAGCATGCGCGCGCTCTTGTGCGTGGCCACCGCCAGAAGCGCCATGTCGCCGGGCGCCATACGGTCGGGCAGCTGGCGCTGAGAGGCGGCGAACCACGCGGCGAAGGTGCCTGTCAGCGCGGCGTAGACGCTCATCACCGTCACGTATCCGCCCAGCGGGCGGTCCTCATCGGGGGAGTAGCCCTTGAAGGCCGGGGCGTCTTGAAGTCGGGGACCCATGCCGGACCCCCTACCCAGCAGACGCGCGCGGGAGCGCCAGCTCGCGTGCCGCGGACCGGGCGGTCGGGTAGCGCCCCCAGATGACCGCCGCCGCCGCCCTCGACACGTTCCTCGACCGTACGATCGCCTTTGGATACGGCAACGTCGGCCTCGCGATCCGGCGCCGCCTGCCCGACTGGCCGGCAGATCCGCCGCGCATGGACGGCAAGGTCGCGCTCGTGACCGGCGCCGGGTCGGGCCCGGGGCGCGCGAGCGCTCCGCGGACGGCATCGAGCTCACCTTCGCGACCCACGTCCTCGCCCCCTGGATGCTCATCGACGGCCTGCGCGAGCTGATGCAGGCGACCGGCTCGGCCCGGGTGATCAACGTGACGTCGGGCGGCATGTACGGGCAGAAGGTCCCCGAGGACGACCTCGAGTCCGAGGACGCCGCCTACAGCCCGAAGAAGTTCTACGCGCGCTCCAAGCGCGCGCAGGTCGTGATCACCGAGCAGTGGGCCGAGCGCCTGCAGCCGGCCGGCGTCGTCGTGCACGCCATGCACCCGGGCTGGGCCGACACCAAGGGCGTGCGCAACTGGATGCCGGTGTTCCGGGTCGTCACCTGGGCGATCATCCGCACCCCTGAGCAGGGCGCCGACACCATCGTCTGGCTCGGCGGCGCGCTCGAGCCGCTACGCAGCTCGGGCGAGCTCTGGCACGACCGCCGCAGGCGACCGAAGACGTACGCGATCGGCGCGGGCGAGGACTCGCCCGAGGTCCGTACGGCGCTCTGGAAGCGCTGCGAGGAACTCGCAGCCCGCAGGCCCGCCGCCGCTACGTCCGCTTCCTGAGCTCCTTCTTCAGCGCCTTCGAGCAGTCCGTGTACTGCTTGATGTCGCGCGGGAGGGTGCGCTTGGCGCGCTTGAGGTTCTTGACCTTGTGCTTCTTGTTGATCTTGCCGTCCACGCAGTCGCGGTAGATCTTGGTAATGGCCTTCTTCGACTTGTTGGCCTCGGCCGGGGCGGCGCCGAGGGGGGCGGCAAAGGGCACGGCGGCGACGAGGCCGACGGCGGAAAGGCGTGTGATTCGAGACATATCCGGCGACCGTTCCCACGATCGCCCGAGCGCACACCCTTCCGGTCCGTTCACACGGCGACGGGCAGCCGCGGCTCGATGAGCGGGCGCGGGCCGAGCTGGACGCTGAGCGAACCGAGGCGCGCCAAGGTGTCGCTCAGCAGCCCGGGCGCCTGGGTGAAGGGCAGGCGCAGGTGTGACTCGAAGGTCCCGTCCACCGAGAACGCCGGCCCGGGGGTGAGCGCGATGCCCTCCTGCGCGGCAGCCGCGGCCAGCGAGGTCGCAACGGGGCCCGGGAGCCGCACCCACGCGCTCAGGCCGCCGTGCGGGCGCCGGGCGGTCCAGCCGCCGGGCAGGGCATTCAGCAGCGCCGCGCGTCGCTCGCGCAGCAGCGAGCGGCGGTCGGCGAGAATCGCGTCCCAGTCGCGCAGCAGCTCCAGGCCCAGCAGCTGGTCCAGCACCGCGCCGGTCATATCGACGTTGGCCCGGACGGTGACGAGCTCGGCCACCAGCCGGCGGCTCGCGCGGATCCAGCCCACCCGCACGCCGCCCCACACCGACTTGCTCATCGTGCCGACCGTGACCACCGTCGCGCCCGGGTCGTAGGCGCCCAGCGGCGGCGGCAGCGCCGGGCCGTCGAGGCGCAGCTCGGCGCAGGTCTCGTCGACGACCAGCAGCGTTCCCGCCCGCGTGCACGCCCGCGCGAGCGCCTCGCGGTCGGCGGCGGACATCACCAGCCCGGTGGGGTTGTGGAAGTCGGGCACGGTGACCGCGAGCGCGGGGGCGACCGCGGCGAGCGTCCCCGTCCAGGCGTCCGTGTCCCAGCCCTGCGGGGTGAGCGGGACCGCGACGGCGCGGGCGCGGGCGGTGCGGATCGCCGCCAGCGTGCGCGGATACGCCGGCGCGTCGACCAGCACCCGCTCGCCAGGGCCGGCGAGCAGGGTCAGCAGCAGGTGCAGCGCGTGCTGGGCGCCGGCGGTGACGAGGACCTCGTCGGGGACGGTCGGGACGCCCCGCGCGGTCAGGCGGTCCGCGAGCGCCGCACGCAGCTCTCCCAGACCCGCCGGTAGATAGCCGTCGGCGTGGATGTGGCGCGGCAGCGCGGCAGCCGCCCGGGTGGCCGCGGTGGCGAGCATCGGATCAGGCGCAGGCAGCGCGGCCGTGACGAGGTTCACCACGCCGGGCGCCACCTCGAGCGTCGGTGGCGCGGCCGGGGCAGCGCCGTCGGGGAGCGTGAGCCAGCTGCCGGCGCCGCGGCGGCTGGCGAGGTAGCCCTCGGCCCGCAGCCGGTCGTAGGCGCGCGAGACCGAGCCGCGGCTGACGCCGAGGCGCAGCGCCAGGTCGCGCTCGCTCGGGACCCGGGTGCGCGCCGGGACCCGGCCGTTGACGACCAGGCCGCGGAGGGCGTCGGCGAGCGCGAGCGCGGTCTCCCCCGGGCGCCGCCACCCGGTTCCCAGCAGCTCGTCGAGCTCGATGGGCGCGATCCGCATCAGTGGTTCCGTGGAGGACTCATGGTCGGGGCCACAAAGCCATGATTGCTCGATTGGCCCTCCAAGTCCAGGGCCAAAGCCGTCATGATGGCCTTGTCGTGCAGCTCCCGCGCCGCCTCGTCCAGCTCTACGCCGGCCTGGTCCTCTTCGGGATCACCTGCGCGATGCTCATCCGGTCGGGGCTGGGCAACAATCCGTGGGACGTCCTGCACGAGGGGCTCTTCCGCCAGACGGGCATCGGCACCGGCCTGTGGGCGGTGATCCTCGGCGCGGTGGTGATGGTCCTGTGGATCCCGCTGCGCGTCCGCCCCGGCCTGGGCACGGTCTCCAACGTCATCGTCGTGGGGCTCGTCATGCAGGTGGTGCTCGACAACTCGAGCGAAGCCGACGGCACCGTGATGCGGGTCGCGCTGATGGCCGGGGGTGTGCTCGGCAACGGCGTGGCGACCGGCATGTACGTCGGCGCGCGCTTCGGGCCCGGACCGCGAGACGGCCTCATGACCGGGCTTGCCGTGCGCGGCCACTCCATCCGGGTCGTGCGCACGGGGATCGAGGCGACGGTGCTCGTGGCGGGGATCATCCTCGGCGGCACCGTCGGAATCGGCACGCTGCTCTACGCGGTCGGCATCGGGCCCGTCGTACAGCGCACGCTGCCGTGGCTGAGCGTGCCCGAGCGGCGCTCGAGGTCCGCGCGGATGGAGCCCCCGGGCGGGCTCAGCTCCAGCGCGCGCGTGTAGGCGCGGGCTGCCTCCTCCCGTCGCCCGGCGCGGCGCAACAGCTCGGCGCGCGACGCGTGCAGAAGGTGGTGGTCCTCGAGCTCGCTCAGCTGGAAGAGCAGGGCGAGACCCGCCTCCGGGCCGTCGGCCATGCCGACCGCGGCCGCCCGGTTGAGCGCGACCATCGGGGACGGGTCCATGCGCACGAGCGCCTCGTAGAGGAGGGCGATCTGGCGCCAGTCGGTGTCGGCGGCAGTCGGCGCCGACGCGTGCAGGTGCGCGATCGCCGCCTGCACCTGGTAGGGCCCGGTGCGGCGGAAGGTGATGGCGCGAGCCAGCAGCCGGCCCGCCTCGGCGACCTTCTGAGCGTCGTAGCGCCCGCGCTCCTGGCGGTGCAGCGGCACGCTGTGGCCGTCGTCGTTCGTGCGGGCCTCCCGGCGGGCGTCGTGGGCGAGCAGGAGCGCCGCCAGGCCGAGCGCCTCCGGGTCGTCGGGTTCGAGGACCGCCACGATCCGCGCCAGGCGGACGGCCTCCTCGCACAGATCGCCCCGCACCCGAACGTCCCCGCTCGTGGCGGCGTGCCCCTCGGTGAAGATCAGGTAGATGACCCCGAGCACCGCGTCGAGGCGCTCGCGCAGGCGCTCGGGTGCAGGGCGCTCGAAGGCGACGCCCGAATCGCGCAGCTTGCGCTGCGCGCGCACCAGGCGCTGGGCGAGCGTCGCCTCGGCGATCAGCAGGGCACGCGCGATCTCGCCGGTGGTGAGCCCGCCGACCGTGCGCAGCGTCAGTGCGACCTGCGCCTCGATCGCCAGCGCCGGATGGCAGCACGCCAGCAGCAGCTCGAGCCGGCCGTCGGGGATGCGCGGCTCCGCGCCGGGGTCGGCCTCGGCCGCGCCGGCCAGCGCGTCGAGCGCCGCTGGGTCCGCACGGGCGCGGCTCCCGGCGAGCTGCTTGTAGGCAGCCCGGCGCGCAACCACCGTCAGCCATGCGCCCGGCCGCTCCGGGAGACCCTGCCGCGGCCACTGCGTCAGTGCCGCGAGCAGCGCCTCCTGCACGCTGTCCTCGGCCAGCTCGAGGTCGCGCGTGTCGCGCGCGACCGCGGCGAGCACGGTCGCGCGCTCGGCGCGCGCGACCGCCTCGAGGCTCACCTCAGGCGGGGACACCGACCCCGCTGCCGGGCGCGCCCTCGGGTGCGGGGACGTCGAGCAGCGGCCGGATCTCGACCGTGCCGTGGTCGGCCTCCCACAGCAGCGTGGACAGCTCGAGCATCGTGTCGAGGTCCGGGGCGTCGACGACGTAGTAGCCCCACAGCTGCTCCTTGGCCTCGGCGAACGGCCCGTCGCTGACGACGCGCTCGCCGTTGCGGACGCGCAGCGAGGTTGCGGCGGCGTTGCCGGTCAGCACACCGCCGGTGTAGTCGAGCTTGCGCTCCTGCAGGGCCTGGTTGAAGGCCATGTGGTGCGGCATCGAGGCCTGCCACTCCGGAGTCTGGGGGCTGACCTCGAGCGCGGCGTCGACGTAGAGGAGGACTGCGTACTGCATGGTGGTGCTCCTTCGGGTGGAGGGACGTTGCGTGGAGCCGTGCGGGAAGGCTGCCGGTTTTCGACCGCCGGCCCGCGAGCTGGCGCGTCGCCGCTCAGACGTCGAGCAGGCGCGTTGCGGCGGCCTTCCAGGATGCGATGACGCGTGCACCGGGCCGCAGGTCGAGCTCGGCGACCGCCGCCTCCGTCACCTCAGCCACGAGCGGCTGCGCGGCGGCGAGCCCGAGCCGCACCCGTCCGCCGACCGTCGTCGTGGAGATCACCGTGGCCGGGAGCCGGTTGCGCGCGGAGCCGACGGGGGCGGCCGTCTCCGGCTCGATGGTGATCTCCCAGGGATAGACGCTTGCGACGACCCGCCCCTGCGCCCGGTCGGTGCTGGCGATCTCGCCGCCGCCGTCGAGGACGACGACCGTGGCGCCGTCGGCCGCGCGCGCGGTGCCGGTGAGGACGACGGCGCCGGTGAAGTCGGCGACGAAGGAGGACGCGGGCGACGCGGCGAGCGCGCCCGCGGTCCCCTGCTGGACGAGCCGGCCACCGTCCATGATCGCCACCTCGTCACCGAGCGTCGCGGCTTCGGAGAAGTCGTGCGTGACGAGGATCGCGGGGACCCGGAGATCGTCCAGCACCGAGGCGAGCGTCCGGGCAGCGCCGGCGCGGGTGCGGGCGTCCAGCGCCGAGAGCGGCTCGTCGAGGAGCAGCACGTCGGGCCGGCGGGCAAGTGCGCGGGCAACGGCCACGCGCTGGCGCTCACCGCCCGACAGGGTCGCAGGACGCGCCTCGGCGCGATCGGCGAGCCCGAAGCGCTCGAGCAGCTGGACGGCGACGCCGCGCCGCTGCGCGCGAGGGGTCTCCTTCAGCCCGTACGCGACGTTCTGCCACGCGCTGAGATGGGCGAACAGCGCGTAGTCCTGGAACACGTAGCCGCAGCGCCGGCGCTCAGGGGCGAGGTTGACGCCGGCCGCGGTATCGAGCCACGTCTCCCCACCGCAGCGCACGACGCCACGGTCGGGCCGCAGCAGCCCGGCGACCACGCGCAGCACGGTCGACTTCCCCGCTCCCGAGGGTCCGGCCAGGGCGAGGCAGTGACCGGGGGCCGCGTGGAGCGCGACATCGAGGTCGAGATCGCCGAGCCGGGTCGCTGCCTCAACGGACAGCAACGGTCAGCGGTCCCCGCCCGGTGACGAGCTTGACCGACAGCAGCAGGGCGAACGAGACGCACACGAGCACCGCCGAGAGGGCGAGCGCACCGAGGAAGTCGATGGAGAAGCGGTCATAGATCGCGAGTGGCACGGTCTGGGAGATGCCGCGGAACGAGCCCGCGAACATCAGGGTGGCACCGAACTCCCCGAGGGCGCGGCCCCAGGCCAGCGCCGCGCCGGCGAGCAGGCCGCCGCGCGCGGTGGGGATGACCACGCGTAGGAAGGTCGCCGCCTCCCCGACGCCGAGCGTGCGCGAGGCTTCGACGACCGTGGGTGCGACCGCGCTGAACGCCGCCTCGGCCTGACGCAGATAAAACGGCGCGGCGACGAAGGTGAGCGCGATGACGACCCCCGACGTCTGCAGGACGAGGTCGAACCCGGCCCGCTCGAGCGAACCGCCGAGGATGCCGTTGGGGCCGAGCGCGGCGAGCAGCCCGATGCCCGCCGCCGCCGGTGGCAGCACGAGCGGGAGCTCGACGAGCGTGAGCACGACCGACCGGCCGCGGAAGTCGCGCGTGGCGAGCAGGTAGGCCGCCGGGGTGCCGACCACGAGGATGATCGCGAGCGCGATGAGGGTCGTCTGCAGGCTCAGCCAGAGGGCGTCCTGGGCGGACGGGTCGCCCAGGCTGTCCAGCAGGCGGCCCGGGCTGGTGTTGGCGAAGATGGCGACGACCGGCAGGGTCAGGAAGACCAGCGCCACCGCCAGCGCGGCGGCCAGCAGCACCCGGAACCGCCGCGACCCGCTCACTCCGGCGCGGGCGGCGGCTCGAAGCCGGCGGCCTCGAGGTGCGCCTGCCCCTCGCCGTCGAGCAAGCCGTCGATGAAGCGCTGCGCCGCCCCGGGATTCTCCGCGCCCTCGACCACGGCGACCGCATACGCGGCCGAGGCGTCGACGGAGTCGGGCAGCTCGATCGCCTCCAGTGCGCCCTTCGTCGCGGTCACGTCGGTGATGTAGACGAAGCCGGCGTCCACCGCGCCCTGGGTGAGCTTGCCGACGATGCCCTTGACGTCAGGCTCCTCGGAGCGCACGTTGGCCAGGATCTCATCGCCCTCACCCGCGGGCAGCTCGGCGAGCACGTCGCGCGTGTAGCCGCCGATCGGCACCGAGGCCGACCCGACGGCGAGCTTGACGCCTGGTTGCGCCACGTCGCCGAAGGTCGAGACGGTGACCGCGCCGGCGGGCACGGCCAGGACGAGGCGGTTGCCGGCGAACACCGTCGGCTCGCCCACGAGCCCTTCCCCACTGAGCTCCTCGGGCAGCGACGTGTTGGCCGAGGCGAACACGTCCGGGGTCACGCCCTGGCGGATCTGCGCGGCCAGCTCGTCGGACCCCGCGAAGGAGTAGCGCACCTCGCCGAACTGCTCGCCGTACACGGTGAAGGCGGTTTGCAGCGAGGATGCCGCGGACACCACCAGCGCCTCCGGCTCGTCTTCACCGCCACACCCGGCGAGGGCCACGACCGCCGCCGCCGGCGCGAGCAGGCGCCTCATCGGCTCTGCACCCCGGACGCGGCGAGCTCGTAGCCCTCGATCGTTCCCAGACGCGCCGCGAAGGCTTCGGAGCGCAGCACCGACCCGACCGCCTCGACCCCGGGATGGTCGCGCCAGCGCTCGTCCACCCAGAGTTCGGCGACGTGCTCCTCGAGCGCCGCGAAGCCCAGGCCGAAACGCCGCGCCGCCGGCTCCATGGTCACCCCGGCGCTCGCGCCCGCCGCAACGCGGCGCGCGACGTCGACGTGGTCGGCGGCGATCGGTCCCGGCAGCGCATCGGCGCCGCGGCGGGCCAGTGCGCGGGCCAGCGCCCGCTGCGTCGACGCGCCCGCCTCGCGCTGCACGACTGCCGACCGCCGCGCGCACAGCTCGTCGATCGACTTCGGACGCCGGCCGCGGCTGGCGACGCCGACCCGCCAGCGCGCGAGGTGGAGCCGGAGGACGCCGGGCGGAGGCGCGGGCAGATGCCCGGGCCGGTTGTGCACGATCCCGGCATGGACCCTGCCGTCGCGCAGCGCGGCGAGCGCCTGCGTCGATGTGCCCGACAGCGCGATCATTCGCGGGCCGGGGGCGGGCATGAACGCGCCGACCGAGCCGAGGGCCGGATCGCAGCCGATAGCCACAAAGGCGTCGAGGTCGGCGCCCGGTAGCGCCTGCACCACTCCGCCGGCGAGCCGGGCGTTGGCGAGCGGCCAGCCCTCGAAGGCGATCGAAGCTGCCGACGGCGCGTAGACGACGCGCTCGCCGACGCGCGCGGCCAGGACTGGCGCACCGTCGGGCAGCGGCTCCCCGAACACAGGGGCAATCGATGACTCGGCGCTGAAGAGCGACTCGACTGACGCACCGACCGCCCGCGCGATCGCCAGCGCGGCGTCGACGCTCGGGCGGTGGTGCCCGGCTTCGATCGCGCCGATCGCCTGCCGGCTGACTCCCGCGGCGGTGGCCAGCGCCGCCTGCGACAGACCGGCGGCGTTGCGGGCGGCGCGGAGACGCGTCGGCGGACTCATGCCAGGAAACTAGCGCGTACGCCAGCTTCCTAGCGTGGTCACATCACACCGGGGCCGGCGCCGTGCGGCGCGCGATCTCCTCGCGCACCACCGGCGCGACCTCGGTGCCGAAGCGCTCGATCGAGCGCATGACGGCGGCGTGATCGACCGCGCCGACGCTCATCTGGCCCACGTATGTCCTTCGTGGATGGTACTTGCTAGCGCAAGTAGTTGCCTCTTTGCCAGGGTCGTCTCGTGTCCGATGGCGCTGACCCGGTACCCGCGGACGACCCTGGGCCGTGGCTCACGCCGGGTGTCCGAGGCATCGGCGGCGCAAGCCTGCTCGCCGATGTCGGACACGAGATACCGACATCGCTGCTGCCCGCGCTGTTGACCGGGACACTCGGCGCGCCCGCAGCGACGCTCGGCCTGATCGAAGGCATCGCCGACGGCCTCGCCGGGGCCGCACGCTTCGGCGGCGGCGCCCTGGCGGACGATCCGTCGCGTCGGCGTTCGGTCGCCGTCGGCGGCTACGCGTCGACCGCGATCCTCTCCGGGCTGATCGGCGTCGCCACGTCCGTCTGGCAGGTCGCCGTCCTGCGCTCGGGGGCCTGGTTCGCACGCGGCCTGAGGGTGCCCGCGCGCAACGCCCTGCTTGCGGACGTCGTGCCGGCCGCGGCCTACGGGCGCGCCTACGGGTTCGAGCGCGCGATGGACAACCTCGGGGCGATCCTCGGCCCGTTGCTGGGCATAGGGCTGGTCGCGCTCGCAGGCGTGCGCGGGGCGATGCTCCTGTCGATCGCTCCCGGCCTGCTCGCCGTCGGGGCGATCGTCTACGCGATCCGCGCCGCCGACGTCCCGACCGTCACCGAGCGCGTGCGGCTGCGCATCCGGGTGCGGCCCGTCATGCAGGGCCGTCTCGGACGCCTGCTCGGCGCAGTCGGGGCCTTCGAGGTCGGCAACATCGCCGCGACGCTGCTCATCCTGCGTGCGACGGAGCTCCTTGCGCCCGGCCGCGGAACCGACGATGCCGCCCAGCTCGCGCTCGCGCTCTACACGACCTACAACCTCGCCGCGACGCTCGTAAGCATCCCCGCTGGGCGCTACGGCGATCGCCGCGATCTCATCCACGTCCTTGTCGGCGGCACGGTCGCGTTCGCCGGCGCCTATGTCGTGCTCGCGGCGGCGACCGCCAGCGTCCCGCTGCTTGCCGTCGGCTTCGTGCTGGCGGGCGTGGGCATCGGCTGCGTCGAGACCGCCGAGCACGCGGCGGTCGCGCGGCTCGCGCCGGAGGACCTGCGGGGCTCCGCGTTCGGGCTGCTGGCCGCGATCCAAAGCCTGGGCAACTTCGCGGCGAGCGCCATCGCGGGCCTCTTGTGGACGCTCGTCTCCCCCGCCGCTGCGTTCGTCTACGCGGCCGGATGGATGATCGTCGCGCTCGTCGCCTTCGTTCGGGTATACGCCATCAGATGACCGATCAGAAGATCGTGGCGCCGCATGGGGAGATCGACCTCAGCACGGTCGCCGACTTCCGCGAGCAGATCGCCACCGCCACGGCCGCCGAGCCCGCCTCGCTGGTCATCGACCTGTCGGGCGTCAGCTTCATCGACTCGAGCGTCCTCGGCGCCGTCATCGAGGCCTCAGACCGCGCGCGGCGCGCCGGCCGGCGCTTCGCCGTCGTCGCGCCCCACGGCAGCGCGCCCGCGGTCACCATCGGCCTCGCCGGACTGCGGGGCGTCCTGCCCGTGTACGACACGAGGGACGCCGCGCTCGAGCCGCCGGACTAGATGGCGCACTCCGCGAGGCCGTAGGCCCCGGCCTTCTCGTCTGCGTCATCAAAGGGGTTCTCGTCCGAGGCGACGACCGCCTCCATGTCCCCCTCAGACTTGTCGATGGCCTCTTGCGCCGAGGCGATCAGCTCGTCGACCTCTCCCTGGTCGGCCTCGGGCGGCGTCAGCTCGGCGAGGTCGTCGATCTGCCCCTGCACGTTGGGCAGCACCTCGTCCTCGAAGAACGCGATCAGCTCCTCCCTGTCGGGCGCCTTGCCGTCGGCGATCAGCTCCTCCTCCTCCGTCTCGAGCTCCGCGTTGCCCTTCGCGCAGATCGCGTTGCCCTGCTTGACGAACTCCGCCTTGGTTAGCGCCTTGTCGTCTCCGCCGCAGCCGGCGACGCCCAGCCCGGCCACCGCGGCCGCTATTGCAAAGGTGCTGCGCATCATCGGTCCTCTCTTGTTGGCACGCGCGCAAGCCTACGGAGGCGGCGAGCCGGTGCGCGCGGCGGCCCGAGCGCTCCGTGGGTCTCGAGCACGTGCTCGATCTGCACACCGTGCAACCGGCTCAGGCGCAGATAGGGCTCGATATCCCACTGCGGCCGGCGAAGCCCGTACCGGTGCTACGGGCGAACCGGACGGGCGTGAACCGGCGAAGCGTCAGCGGCGCGCCTGGGGCCGCAGGGTCGTGGAATCAACCATCTAGGTGGCGCACTCCGTCAGGCCGTAGGCCTCGGCCTTCTCGTTTGCGTCCGCGAAGGGGTCCTCCTCCGCGGCGGCGACCGCTTCCAGGTCCTCCTCGGCCTTGTCGATGGCCTCCTGCGCCGAGGCGATGAGCTCGTCGACCTCTCCCTGGTCGGCCTCGGGCGGCGTCAGCCCGCCGAGGTCGTCGACCTGCCCCTGCACGATCGGCAGGACCTCGTCCTCGAAGAACGCGATCTGCGCCTCCATGTCGGGCTCCTTGCCCCCGGCGAGCAGCTCCTCCACCTTCGTCTCGAGCTCCGCATTGCCCTTCGCGCAGATCGCGTTGCCCTGCTTGACGAACTCCGCCTTGGTGAGCGCCTCGTCGTCTCCGCCGCAGCCGGCGACGCCCAGCCCGGCCACCGCGGCCGCTATTGCAAAGGTCTTGCGCATCATCGGTCCTCTCTTGTTGGCACGCGCAAGCCTACGGAGGCGGCGAGCCGGTGCGCGCGGCGGCCCGAGCGCTCCGATCAGGAAGAGGTTTCGAGTGCACCGCCCGCGCGCTCCCAGGCGCTCGTGCCGCCCGGGGTGACGTGCAGGAGCTGCCCGAAGCCCTCGCGCTGCAGGATCGACGCGGCGAGGCCGCTGCGCTTGCCCGCCGAGCACAGCGTCGCGATCGGCGTGTCGCGGGGCAGCTCATCGAGGCGTTCGCTCAGCTCGGCGTACGGGATGTGCACCGAACCGGGGACGTGACCGTTCGCGTACTCCTTGGCGTCGCGGACGTCGAGGACGAACACGTCGTCGCGCTCGGCCAGCGCCGCCGGCGTGAGCATGGTGATCCGCTCGACGGGACGCTCCTCGGAGCGCCACGCCGTCATGCCGCCCTCGAGATAGCCGCGCACGCGCACGCCAACGGAGGCGAGCAGCTTGGCCGCCTCGAGCTCGTAGCCGTCGGACGCGGCGACGACGATGACCTCGACGTTGTCGTGGACGACGTGCGCGGTCTTGGTGGCGAAGCCGGTGTCGTACGCGGACACGCTGATCGCACCCGGGATGTGCGCCTCGTCGAACTGCTCGTTGGTGCGCGCGTCGACGAGCACCGCGCCCTCGGCGATGGCCACCTCGACCGCGCGCGGGCTCAGCGGAGCGGGCGGGGTGGGCGGGTCCAATTCCAGCAGCGGGCCGCGATTGAGCGCGACCACGTGCCGCACGTTCGGCGGCGGCGCGCCGATGGACGCGAGCGCGCTCGTGACGAACTCGTCGCGGTCGCTCAACTGCAGGGCCGGGTTGTGCGCGCGCTCGAAGGCGATCGTCGACGAGCTCTTGTTGTCCACCGCACCGCTGCCGCAGGCGGATCCGCCGAGGTGGCCGGGCCACACCTCGACCTCCCCCGGTAGCGGGAGCAGCCGCTCGAACAGGGAGGCGAACAAGTCCTCGGAGCCCTCGCGCGCGTCCACCGCGAGGTCGGGCCGGGCGACGTCGCCGACGAACAGCGAGTCCCCGGTCAGCACCGCCCACGGGGTCCCGCCGCGCTCGGAGCTCGAGACGAGGAAGGCGGTGTGCTCGGGCCGGTGGCCGGGCGTGTGGATCGCCTCGAGCGTGACGTCGCCCAGCTCGAGCTTGAAGCCGTGCTCGAAGGGCTGATGGGGGTACTCGGCCTCGGCGAGCGCGTGGATGTGGATCGTCGCGCCCATCGCGCGCGCGAGCCGGCCGTGGCCGGAGACGTGGTCGGCGTGGTTGTGGGTCTCGAGCACGTGCTCGATCTGGACCCCATGCAGCCGGCTCAGGCGCAGATAGGGCTCGATGTCCCACTGCGGGTCCACGACCACGGCGATGCCCGAGTGCGAGTCGCCGATCAGGTACGACGCGCAGCTCAGGTCCTCTTGGAGGATCTGCCGGAACAGCACGCAGGCGGTTCTAGCGTACGGCGGGCGCCTCATCGAGGCCGATGCGCTCGTGCAGGCGCGCGAGCGGCTTCGGCGACCACCAGTTCCACTTCCCGAGCAGCGCCATCAACGACGGCACGAGCAGGGCGCGCACGATGAAGGCGTCCAGCAGGACCCCGACCGCGGTGGCGACGCCGATCTGCTGGATGAAGGAGATCGACGAGGTGATGAAGGCGCCGATCGCGACCGCAAGCAGGATGGCCGCGGCGGTGACCACTGCACCGGTGCGCTCCAGGCCGACGGCGACCGCCTCGCGCTCGGAGATCGTCCCGTCGCGCGCCTCCTTGATGCGGCCGAGCAGGAAGACGCCGTAGTCGGTCGACAGCGCGAAGATGAGCGCGGCCGCGACCAGGAAGTCGGTCGGCTCGACGCCGCCGTTGGGCGTGTAGCCGAGCAGGTCGGCGAAGCGCCCGTCCTGGAAGACCAGGGTCAGCGCGCCCAGCGACGCGGCGACGGTGAGCACGTTCATCAGGATCGCCTTGAGCGGCAGCAGGATCGAGCCGGTCATCAGCCACAGCACGCCGAAGATGAGGACGGCCAGCAGCGCGGCGGCCGGCAGCAGCCGCGAGCCGATCGCGTCCTGCTGGTCGACGAAGTCCGCTGCTGCGCCGGCCACGAGCACCTCGCCGGGCGCACCGCGCTCGCGCGCCTTGGTGACGACCAGCCGCGCCTGCTCGCCCGCGGGGTCGCCTGCCGGGGTGACCGCGATCGACCACGTGGACTCGTCGAGCGACACCGGCTTGGCGACGGCCTGCGCGCCGGGCAGGGCACCGAGCTCGTCGGCGAAGCCGCGCACCGCGGCCGCCTCGCTGCGGGGCGCCCCGACCACGACCGTGACCGGCTCGGCGTCCTGCCCGGGGAACTCATCCTGCAGTCGGTCGGCGGCCGTCCGCGCGCTCTGGCCCTTCGGGATCACCGACGAGTCGACCGGCGACCACTCGGCGCGCAGCGCCGGGGCAGCTGCGACGAGCATCACCAGGGCGGTCACACCTGCGACGAGCCCGGGCCGGCGCATGACGCCGTGGGCGAGGCGGTACCAGTTCCCCTTGCCGGCGCGCCGGGGCTTGACCAGCAGCTTGCGGCCCCAGAGGGCGAACAGCGCGGGTGCGATCACGAGCGATGCGGCGCCGGCGACGAGTACGACGACGGCGCCCGCGATTCCCATCGACTGCAGGAAGTTGAGCGGGAAGAGGGTCAGGGTCATGAGCGAGACCGCGACGGTGACGGCGCTGTAGACCACGGTGCGGCCTGCGGTTTCGAGCGTCACCCGCACGGCTGCCGAGACGTCATCGGTGCGCGCGAGCTCCTCTCGGAAGCGCGTCACCAGGAACAGCGTGTAGTCGATCGCCAGGCCCAGGCCGAGCCCGATGACGAGGTTGAGCGCGAAGATGGACAGCCCGTAGAACTGATTGACCCCGGAGAGCACGAGAAAGGTGCCGAGCACCGTGGTCATGCCGATCACCAGCGGCAGCACGGCCGCGCGACCGCGGAAGAAGACCAGCGAGAGCAGCAACAGAACCGGGAAGGCGAGCAGCTCCGCGCGGCCGAGGTCCCCCGTCACGCTCTCGCCGATCTGCATGTCGGCGATCACCGGGCCGCCCAGGTCGGCGTCGACGCGGTCCGCGATCGCCTCGGCGCCTTCGATGACGGCGTCCTCGTCGGCGTCTGCGCGCAGGGTCGCGGCCACGTAGGTCGCGGTGCCGTCACGACTCGGCGGGCCGGTGACGACGGCGGCCACGCCCTCGACCGCGGCGAGGTCGGCGCGGACGCCGGGGGCGTCGGCGCTGTCGGTGACCAGGATGACGCCGGGAGCCGCTTCGAGTCCGGTGGCCGCCTCGACGCGGTCGATGGCTCGAGCGGAGTTCGAGTCCTCGGCGGTGAAGCCGCCGGAGTCCCGCAGCGAGCCGGCGACCGGACCGCCGAACACACCGGCGACGAGGACGAAGAGCAGGACGGCGACGAGCGCGCGCTTGGGGCGGGCCGCGAGCAGTGAGGCGAGAGCGTTCATGGGCATAAGTGAACACCAGTACATGTACATCTGTCAAGTCAGCGGCTAAGGTGACGCTATGAGCTCGGTCACACGCCGGCGCAACCCCCGTGGCGAGGGCGCTCGCCTGCGCGAGCCCCTGATCGCCGCGGCCGTCGAGCTCATCGACGAGCTGGGCGACGCGTCCAAGGTCTCCGTGCGCGCGATCACCCGTCGCGCCGGCGTCTCCCCCACCGCGCTCTACCTCCACTTCCCCGACCGCGACGCCGTCGTGGACGCAGCGGTGGATGCCGGCTTCGAGGCGTTCAACGCGACCGTCATCGAGGCCGCGGCGACGCCGGGCATCCCGCGCGAGCAGCTGCGCGCGATGTGTCGCGCCTACGTGGCGTTCACCGAGCGGCAGCCGCAGCTGTACTCCGTCATCTTCTCGGCTCGCCACACCCACGCGGGCTCGACGTCCGTCGACCGGGCCGCCGGCTTCGACACCCTCGTCGACCGCGTCGCCGCCACGCTCGGAGCGGCCGACGAGGCCACGGAGGTCGCCGTCGCCGTCTGGTCGGCCCTGCACGGCTTCGCGACCCTGCGGGCAACCGGGACGCCGAAGGCGTTCCCGCCCCCGGCCGCCTTCGTCGCCCGCCTGCTCGACGCCCACTTCTAGCCTGGGCAAGAGATGCGCTCCGCCGTGGCCTGGACGCTGGTGGCGGCCGTCGCGGTCTGGACGGTCGGGCGCGTCTTCGGCCTCGAGCGTGGCTTTCCGCTCTTCCCGCTGATGGCCTACACGCCTGGCGTGGTGGTCGGCGCGGTCGCGGTTGCGCTGGTCTGCGGCGCGCTCCGCCGTCGTGCCGCCGCTGGGGCTGCGCTGCTGCTGGCCGTCGTGCTGGCCGCGCTCGTCGCTCCGCGGGCGCTGGGCGGTCCGAGCGGTGCTGAGGGCGGTTCGGGTGTGACCGTCGGCGTGATGTCAGTGAACCTCCTCTTCGGCAAGGCGGACGCCGAGGCAATCGTCGCTCTCGCGCGCGCCAAGGACGCCGGGGTGCTGAGCGTGCAGGAACTCACGCCGGGGGGCGAGGCGGACCTTCGCGCAGCGGGCCTGGACGAGCTCATGCCCCACCGGGTGGCCCAGCCGCGCGACGTCGCCCTGTACTCGACGGTGCCGCTCACGTTGCGACCATCACCATCCGGGCTGAGCAAGCCCGCAGCCATCGCCATGGCGACCTTCGGCGGCACGCAGGTCGAACTGGGCGCGGTGCATCCGCCGCCGCCGCGCAACGGTGAGACCGTCGACGCGCTGCGCAGCGACCTATCGCGCCTTCCGCGGGCCGATGACGACGTGCTGCGAATCCTCGCCGGCGACTTCAACTCGACGCTCGACCATGCCCGACTGCGCGAGCTGATCGGCACGGGCTACGAGGACGCCGCCGCCCAGGTCGGTGCCGGGCTGAAGGCGACGTGGCCGGCGAACCGGCGCTTCCCGCCACCCGTGACGATCGACCACGTGCTCGTCGACGCCCGCTGCGGAATCCGCTCGTTCAGCGTGCACGACATCCCCGGATCCGACCACCGCGCGGTGTTCGCCGAGGTCGTCCTGCCTTCAGCCGCCCCGTAGCCGGCTACGCGGGGACGGGTTCGCGCACGGGCGCGGGCGAGAAGCGCAGGACGCCGTCGTCCATGCGCATGCGCGCCATGTCGAGCCGGTCCAGTGCGTAGTTCTGGCGAACGCGCCAGGGTGCGCGCACACCCTGCTTGGGCAGCAGGTGCCTGCCCCGCTCGATGTAGCCCGACTTCAGGTCGATCAGCGGCTCGTCGCTGATCATCCCGGCCTCGTCGTTGACCGGCACGCAGGCCGCGTGGCCGTGCGCGTCCATGTACGCGAGCAGGCGGCACACGTACGCGCTGGTCAGGTCGACCTTGAGCGTGAAGGAGGCGTTCGCGTAGCCCGTCGCGAAGGCCATGTTCGGCACGCCCTCGAGCAGCATCCCGCGGTAGGCGAGGCGCTCGCCGGCCGCGACCGCCTCGCCGTCGACGCGCACGTCCGCGCCGCCGAGCATCTGCAGCGTCAGGCCGGTGGCGGTGACGATCACGTCGGCGTCCAGATGCTCTCCCGACTCGAGCTCGATGCCCGTCTCGGTGAACGTGGCGATCCGGTCGGTGACGACGGACGCCGTCCCCTTCTTCAGGGCCCGGAAGAGATCGGAGTCCGGGACGACGCAGAAGCGCTCGTCCCAGGGGTTGTAGCTCGGCGTGAAGTGCTTGTCGACGTCGTAGCCGGCTCCAAGCTCCCACCTGAGCATCGTGCGCAGCACCTTCTTGACCAGGGCCGGCCGGCGGCGGCTGATCTGGTAGAAGCCGACCTGGATCGCGACGTTCTTCCAGCGCGTGATCGCGTAGGCGACCTTGTCGGGCAGCACGCGCCGCAGGCCGATGGCGATCGGGTCCTCGGCGGGCAGCGACGCGACGTAGGTCGGCGAGCGCTGGAGCATGGTCACGTGCTCCGCCTTGTCGGTCATCGCGGGCACGAGCGTCATCGCCGTCGCCCCGCTGCCGATGACCACCACGCGCTTGCCCGCGTAGTCGATGTCGTCCGACCAGAACTGGGGGTGCACGACGCGGCCCCGGAAGCGGTCGGCGCCTGCGAAGTCCGGCGTGTACGGGGTCTCGTAGCTGTAGTAGCCCGTGCAGGCGTAGAGGAAGCCGGCGGTGAAGCGGACGGTCTCGCCGTCGTGCTCCGCGGTGATCGTCCACCGTGCCTCGTCGGAGGACCAGTCCGCCGCGGTCACACGATGCCTGTAGCGGATGTGCTCGACGATGCCGCCCTCCTGGGCGGTGTCGCGCACGTACTCGAGGATCGACGGCCCGTCGGCGATCGCCTTGCGGCTGATCCACGGCCGGAACGAGTAGCCGAGCGTGTGCATGTCGGAGTCCGAGCGGATGCCCGGATAGCGGAACAGGTCCCAGGTCCCGCCCAGCGCGCTGCGCATCTCCAGGATCGCGTACGACCTGCCCGGATGCGCCTCCTGGAGGTGGTGCGCGGCGCCGACCCCCGAGAGGCCGGCGCCGATGATGAGGACGTCGAGGTGTTCCACATCCGTCACCATGTCACACCACCGTAGGTAGAACCTACTTGAGGCGCTCGATGAGCATGGCCTGCCCCTGGCCCTGCGCGGCGCACATGGTCTCCAGGCCGATGGTGCCGTCGAGCGTCTCGAGGTCATTGAGCAGCGTGGTCATGATGCGCGCGCCCGTCATCCCGAACGGGTGGCCGAGGGCGATCGCCCCTCCGTGCGGGTTGAGCTTGTCCATGTCGAAGCCGACCTCCTCGGCGATCGGCAGGACCTGGGCGGCGAACGCCTCGTTGAGCTCGTAGACGTCGACGTCGGAGATCTTCATGCCGGCGCGCTCGAGCACCTTGCCCACGGCCCAGATCGGCGCGACGCCCATGTACTCGGGCTCGTTGCCGGCCGTGGCGGCGGTGATGACCCGGGCACGCGGTTTGAGGCCGAGCTCGGCGGCCTTGTCGGCGCTCATGATCAGCGTCGCGGCGGCACCGTCGTTGAGCGGGCAGGCGTTGCCGGCCGTGACCGTCCCGCCCTCCTTGAAGACGGGCTTGAGCGTGGCCAGCTTCTCCACGGTCGTGCCGGGGCGTGGGCCCTCGTCATGCTCGAGCGTCGAGCCGTCGGGCAGGGGGACCGGGGCGATCTCCCTTGCGAAGACGCCGGCCTGTTGTGCTGCGACGGCGCGGTCCTGCGAGCGCTTGGCGTAGGCGTCCTGGTCCTCGCGGGACACGCCGTAGCGCTCCGCGACGTTCTCGGCGGTCATGCCCATCGCGATGTACGCGTCAGGATCGCCGTTGGAGCCCTGGAGGTGAGCGTTCTGGTCCTCGGGGTGCGCGGCCTCCTGCTGCGCGTTGAAGCGCGAGACGAACTCCACGCCGGCGGCGATGTAGACGTCGCCCTGTCCGGCGATGACGTTGTTGGCCGCGAGCCGGATGGTCTCCAGCGAGGACGCGCAGTAGCGGCTGACGGTGACGCCGTTGGTCTCCTGGGGCAGGTGCTTGGACAGAAGGACGGCGATGCGGCCGATGTTGTTGGCCTGCAGACCCTGCGGCAGGCCGCAGCCCATGTAGACGTCCTCGACGAGCTTGGGATCGAGGCCCTCGTTGCGCTCGAGCAGCGCGTCGAGGATGAACGCGGCGGTCTCGTCCGGGCGCAGATCCTTCAGGCGGCCCTTGAAGGCGCGGCCGATCGGCGTCCGGACACTGTCGACGATGACAGCTTCAGGCATGGTGAACTCCTATGAGTTTTGAAAGCCCGGCAGTCGCACTCCACGGGCGGGTTTATTCCCCAGCCGTGTCACTCGGTGGGGCCCTTCGCCGCGAAGTTTATCGCGGCGCGCCGGGCCATCCGTTCATGCGCGGCGCCTCTAGGGTGGTCAACCGATGAAACGCCTCGCCGCCGCCACCCTGCTCATCTTCGGCCTCGCCCTGCCCGCCGGCGCTGCGACGACGACCAAGAGGGTGTCCGTCCGCGACGACGTCTTCGTGCCGTCATCGCTGACCGTCCAGAAGGGCACGAGGGTCAAGTGGATCTGGAAGGGCGACGACCCGCACGACGTCGTGGTGAAGTCCGGCCCTCAGGACTTCCGATCGGACCTGATGGTGGAAGGCAGGTTCGCTCGCACGCTGCGCAAGAGGGGCACCTACCGGCTGCTCTGCTCGATCCACGCGCCCGACATGAAGATGACGATCATCGTCAAGTAGCAGGGGCGCGGGCTGCGTGGCGGCGGAACCACTCCACGGTTTCCGCCATCCCCTCCGCAAGGTCCACGTCCGCGCGCCAGCCGAGCTCCTCGGCGGCGCGCCGGGCGAGGGCGAAGTTGCGCTCCACCTCGCCGCGGCGGGCCGGGCGGTGCTCCACGTCGACGTCGGCCCCGGCGGCCGTGAGGATCAGCCGCGCCAGCTCCTCGATCGAGGTCTCGCGCTCGGACGCGAGGTGCACGACGCCGGTGACGTCGGACGACAACGCGGCGACGATCCCCCGGACGAGATCGTCGGAGTGCAGGAAGTCGCGCGTCGCCGAGCCGTCGCCGTGGATGGTGATGGGCTCGCCCGCGAGGGCATGGTGGATGAAGGTGGTGACCGCGCCGCGCTTGCGCTCGGAGTGCGGGCCGTAGACGTTGGCGAAGCGCAGCGCGATGGTCGGCAGCCCGTAGGCGCCGTGGAAGGCGTGGCAGTAGCCCTCGCCGCTGAGCTTGGACGCGCCGTACGGGCTGATGGGCCGCGGCACGCTGGTCTCGTCGACCGGCGGAGGCGCGTTGCCGATCAGCGCGCCACCGGTGGAGGCGAACACGAAACGCCCCACCCCGGCCGCCTGAGCCTCCGTGAGGACCGTCAGCGTCCCGCGCGCGTTGATGTCGAAGTTCGTCGCCGGGTCCTCGATGGACTGGATGACCGAGCCTGCAGCGGCGAGGTGGACGACCGCGTCGACGCCCTCCGTTGCCGCGCGCACCGCGTCGGCGTCGCGCACGTCGCCGCGCACGAGCTCGACCTCGTCGGCCAGCCGCGACGGGTCGCCGGTGGTGCAGTCGTCGAGGACGCGCACCCGCGCGCCGGCGGCGAGGAGGGCCGGCACGAGGTTCGCGCCCACGAAGCCAGCCCCGCCGGTGACGAGGACGCTGGGCGGGATTGGGCGGGCGTCGGTCATAGAGGCGTCGCGACCCGGAGGGCGAAGAAACGGGAAGGTTCCGTCTCGGCCGGCGGCGAGCCCAGCGATGGGCCTCGCCACCTTCCAGCCACCGGTTACCGTCTGCGAACGATAGCCATGGGCATTGTCGAGAGCGATACGAAGCCGCCGGCCGCCGGCGCGGGGTCAGACCCCGCGGCCGAGGCTGCCGTGCGCGGATTCTGCGAGCGCCACCCCGGCCTGGTGATGAGCCCGGTGGTGGTCGTGATTCCCGCCCTCGACGAGGAGGCGTGCATCCGCAACGTGCTCGCCGGCATCCCGGACACGTACTGCGGGCTGGCCGTGGACACGATCGTCGTCGACGACGGCAGCGCCGACGCGACCGGGGAGGTCGCCCGTGCCCACGGCGCCCTCGTGGCCCGCCGCGAAGTCAACGGCGGCCAGGGCGCCGCCTTCCGCATCGGCTACCGGCTCGCCCGTGAGCACGGCGCGCGCTTCATCGTCACCCTCGACGCCGACGGTCAGTGGGACCCTGCCGACGTACCCGGCGTGCTCGGGCCCGTCGTCGCCGGCGAGGCCGACCTCGTCCTCGGCTCACGGGTGCTCGGCGACGCCGAGACCCAGGCGCGCATCCGCAGCCTCGGCGTGCACGTCTACAGCGGCCTCGTCCGCGTGCTCACCGGCGCGCGGATCACGGACACCTCGAGCGGGCTGCGCGCCATGGTCGCCGAGCTGACCGCCGTCGTCCCCCAGCACGAGCCGCAGTACCAGGCGTCCGAGCTGCTGCTCGGCGCGCTCGCCTGCGGCTACCGCGTCACGGAGCGACCGGTCGTCATGCACGAGCGCCTCGCCGGGGAGTCCAAGAAGGGCCACGACGTGCTGTACGGGCTGCGCTACGGCCGGGTGCTGGTGCGCACGTGGTGGCGCACGCGCCGGTCGCTCGCCGCGGCCGCCGCGCGTTCGTGACAACGCGGCGGGGCCTCGGCGACCGTGCCCTGGACTTCCTCCTCGCGGGGTTCGCGGGCTGGACGCTCGTCTACCACGCCTGCGTCGTCGCCCGACTCGGGACGACCGTCGCGCTGATCGCCTGGGCGCCGCTGCTCGCGGCCGCAGCGTTCTGGACCCTCCGCGCCCAGCGCGGCGATCAAGCGGGCGCGGCGCCGGCGGAGCCGGGCCTCGCCCTCCCCGGGATGCGCGTCGTGCAGGCGGCCGGCGTCGTCCTCGCCGCCGTGTGCGCGGCGCTCTTCGCGTACGCGCAGCAGACCCGCTGGCTGTTCGTGTGGGCGCTGTGGATCGCGGCGGCGGCGTGCGGGCTGGCGGCCGTTCTCGGCCGGCGCTCCGGTGACGACGGTCACCGGCAGCGCCACGGCGCGTGGCTGGAGCGGCTGGCCACCGCGGCCTGGATGCTCGCGCTCGCCGGGATCGCGCTCACGCTGCTCGACCCCGACGACGACGACACCTACTACCTGCACCTGTCGCAGTGGATCGCCGCCAACGGCAGCTTCCCACTGCGCGACGTCGTCTTCGGCAACCTCGAGCTGCCATCGCTCTACTGGCCGCCGGTCGCGTCCTACGACGCGCTGGTGGGGTCCGTCTCGGGCCTGACGACGGTCGGCCCGCTGTCGCTGGCGTACTACGTGATCGCGCCCGCGGGGGCGGCTGCGGCCGTGCTGGCGCTGCGGCGGATGCTGCGCAGCTGGCAGGTCGCGCTGCCGGTCGTGGCCCTGTCGGTCGGGCTGATGTTCCTGCTCGCCACCGCGCAGGCCAACGAGACCTACGGCGCCTTCTCGATCGGGCGGCTGTGGCAGGGCAAGTCGCTGTTGCTCGCTGTCTTCGTCCCGGTGCTCTTCGCCCTGCTGCACGACTTCGGGAGCCGGCCGAGCCGTGACGGTGCCGCGCGCCTCGCCGCCGCGGGGATCGCCGGCGTCGGCTTGTCGACGACCGGCGTCTTCCTGATCCCGACGATCGCGTTCGGGTGCATGGCGGTCGTCGCGCTGCGCTCGTGGCGCGCCGCCCTTGCCGGCTTCGCGGCGACCGTCGCCTATCCGGTCGGCGCCGCCGTGGTCACCAAGGCCATGGGCGGCCGCGTCCCCGACGTCTACGTCGACGCCGACGTGGTGGCTCCCGACCTCGTGCATCTCGTCCTGAACCCGAAGCACCTCGCGGTGCTCGCGATGGCGGCGCTGCTCGTCGCCCCGGCGCTCATCCCGCGCGCGCTCGCCGCGCGGATGGTCGCCGCCACCGTCCTGCTGGTCGGGCTGCTGTACGCGCCCGGCGTCCCGCTCGCGATCTTCCACGCGACCGATCTGGGCCGCGTGCTCTGGCGGCTGATGTGGGCGATCCCCGTCGCGGGCCTGGTCGGCGCCCTGGCCGTGGGGCTGGTGCGGGCGCAGTGGCCGCCGCTCGCGCGCCTCGTGCCCGCCGGCGCGCTGCTCGCCTACATGCTCGCGGTCGGATTGCTGCCTTGGGAGGCCAAGGCGCCGCGCGGCCTGGAGTTCCCGCCGGTGCTCAAGCGCTTCCCCGACGAGGTCGCAGCCGCCCGGACCGCCCTGCGCGCCGCCGCGCCCGGCGACCTCGTCTACGCGCCGCGCAAGGTCAGCCAGACCATCCTGGTGCTCTCGCCCGACGTGTATACGGTCAATCCCCGGGGCTTCTTCACCACCGCGCTCGAGGACGAACCTGCCGCGCTCGTGCCCGAGCGCAAGCGGCTGCACTTCTACACCTACGCGGGCGTGGGCCCTGACAACACCGTCGTCGCCGACGTGGACCGCCTCGGCGTTGACGTCGCCTGCATGCCGCGCGAGCTCGACGCGATCCTCGCCACCCTGCGCGACGCCGGCTGGCAGGACACGGCCAGGGGCCGCGAGGTCAGCTGCGTGACGCCCTAGTGTCCCGAGTCGTTAGTTCGTTGACACCGAGAGGGATGCCGGGTCGTGTCTGCCGTGCACCGGTATTCGTTGGCATACCGGGCGTACGTCGGCGAATACCGGGGCGCGGCAGACGCGGGCCGGCGCCGTCCGAGTGTCAACGAAATACTGACTCGGGACACTAGATGGTTGATTCCACGAGACCGGCCGGATGCCGCTTCCGACCGTCATCCGCCACCAGGACCGCCGAGACGGTGGCGGGCTTAGGCGTGTCGTAGCCCTTCTGCGCCTCCGACGACGGTGCGCCGAGCGCAGCGACCCCGGTGACGGCGGCCAGAGCGGTCGCGCCCGTGAGGCGAACCTTGGAGAGCTTCATTGGCTTGCCCCATCAGAGGAAACGGTTGTCGGCAGTCTTGGGCGTCGTGACGCTACCGCTTCAACCAGCGGCAGGGACGAGATTTATGGCCGGGAGCTGACCAGCCGGGCTTAGGCGCAGCATCGGCGCCGCGTCCATCCCGCGCTGTTCGAGCAATGTCGTGGCCGCAGACAGCAGCGGCGGACGATCGGCCCCGTGCGCGTCCGAGGCGATCGCGCTGACCCTCCCGGAGGCGAGCAGCGCGAAGCCGGCCGCCCGCTCGCGCGGTCCGTGCGCGCCCGTCAGCGACGACGCGTTGACCTGCAGGCGCGCTCCGCGGCTGAGGCGATGCTCGAGTCCGCCGCCGGGCTCCAGCAGCGGGGCGCAGCGCTCCGGATGGGCGATCAGCAGCCCGTAGCCCTGCGCCTCCAACTCGTCGGCGTAGGCATGAAAGTCTCCGAACAGGGCTTCCTGCAGAGGCGCTTCGAGCAGCAGCCAGCGGCGGCCCGGCGGACCCTGCGCCACGATCTCGAGCTCGGCCGCCGTCATCGGCGCGCCGACGCGGACCTCGCCGCCGGCGAGGATCGAGAGCTCGATGCCGGCCGCGCGCAGCGACGCGTCGAGTTCGTGCACGCGGTCGGGAAGCGTTCCGACCTCGACCAGCTCGACGTGCGGCGTGCAGACCACGGTGCCGGTGCCGTCGGCGACCGCCGCCTCTGCGAGCCGCAGGGACTGGTCCAGCGTCGCCGGTCCGTCGTCGACACCCGGCAGCAGGTGAAAGTGCAATTCCGTACGCGTGCAGGGATTTCAGCACTCCGCGCGGCGTCTGGTGTGAACGGGCGGTGTCAGCGGCGCATGGGCGTCTTCGTCTTCTACCTGGAAGTCACGGGCGGCTTCGGCGCGACGTACGGCCCGATCGCGGGCACCGCGAGGTCAGCTGCGTCAGACCAGGCTGACTTCTTCGCGCGCCCGCGCGGGAAGCCACACGGTCCGGATGTGCTCGACCACGGACTCGCCGGCCGGCGCGGCGATCTCGACGACATCGGAGGGCGGCGTGGCACCACGGCTGAGCGCCTGGAAGACCTCGAACTCGCGCTGCTTACGCTTCTGGCGCGAGGAGCGCTCGAAATCCGTGTCCGTCCAATGGCCGAACTCGTCCTCGTCGAGGAACTTGAGCTCGACGCAGCCCCAGTCGGGCAGGACCAGCGAGCCGAGGTCATTGCCCCACAGCGGCATCTCCCACTCCATCGCCTTGACGAAGGAGTAGCCGGGCTCGTTGGGCCATCCCCACGGCTCGTTGTTGCGCAGCCCGGTGTCGAGGTAGGCCACGCTGTCGTCGGCCGACAGGTACAGCGGGTAGCGGGGGACGCGCAGGATCACGCCGCGGCCGGCCTCGAGCTGCCACTCGAGGTCGCGCAGGACCTCGACGGCGTCGTCGGAGAGCACCATGTCCCCGTCCCACTTCAGCGCGTAGGTCGTGCGCACGTGCGAGAACGACCAGTTGTAGAAGTAGGCGAGGCTGTGCACTGAGTCTCCGGGCGTGCCGAGGTGCTCGGCGCCGCAGCGCGAGATCGAGAACGGGTAGTGCTGGACCTCGAGACGCTCCGCGGCGCCGCACTCCTGCGCGACGCGCCGGGCGATGCCCGGCGTGCCGTCGGTGGAGCCGTTGTCGACGAGCACGACCTTTCGCACCGCGCGCAGCAGGGGCGGCAGCGTGTAGGGCAGCGTGCGAGCCTCGTTCTTGACGCGCAGGACGGCGGTGAAGCCGTTGGTGAGCTCGTGGTCGGCCCACCCCCAGCGCACGTTGAACTCCGCGTTCTCCTCGCGGTTGCGCATCGCCGGCGCGCGGGTGTAGCCGACCCGCTGCGCCTCGCGCTCCACGTAGTCGTCCTCCGCGGTCTGCACGCGCTTGAGCAGCCGACGCGCGGAGTGCAGCAGCTGCTCCACGCGGGCGTGGTCGCCGGCGTTGGCGCGCAGCACCGGCAGGATCGGCGCGGACTCGCGGGCCCACGCCGCCTCGGCCTCTTCGCCGCCGTCGCCGATGTGCTCCTCGAGCTCGTAGCCGAACGCGGAGAAGTCGGGTCCGTAGCGCTCGCGCAGCACCGACTGAGAGGCCTCGTCGTAGACGCCGGGCGGCAGCGTGAGCGGCGTCTGGTTCTCGTTGGGCGGGTCCTCGGCCAGAACGCCCTCGCCGACGTGCGCGTGCAGCAGCGCCAGCGTCTCCTCCATCGCCTCCACGCGACCGATGTGCGTGAAGGCGAGCTGCTCGACCAGCTCGTTCTGCACCGCCCAGTGGACGTCCTCGACCCCGCCCGCGCCGACCGCGGCGACGAACGCGCGGAAGTCGGCGATCACCTGCTCGGGGGTCTCGGGCAGCTGCGGGAACCAGGGCTCCTCACCGAAGGTCTGCACGAAGCGCGGCTCGCGCAGCAGCAGCTTGGACTGCCAGGCCGACCACAGCCGCGTGGCCGGATGGCGGACGATGGTGAAGCGCAGCCAGCCGTCCTCGGTGAGCATCCGCTCGCGCTCGTGCTCGTCGTACTCCGACAGACGGTTCTGCGGGTTCCAGAGGGTGACGTCGTGGACCGTCAGCGCGGGGGACACCTCGGGGGTGACCGAGCGCGCGAAGTCCTCCTCGTCGAGGCCGGCCAGCCCGGCCAGCATCCACAGGATGCTCGTGCAGCCCGCCTTGGGAATCGGCAGGAACATGATGCGCTCCTCGGGCAGCACGATCGTCCGCGTGAGGACGTGCCGCTCGAAGCCGGCGGAGACGGTCGGAGCCAGTGCGCCTTCTCGATCACTCACCCCCGACAGGCTAGTCTCGCCGAGCGTGAGCGCGACCGATGGCGTATCGAAAACCCCGGCCGAACCGGTTGCGCCCAGCGAGGCGCAGAGCACCCGTTCGCTGGTGATCGTGGCCGGTTCCGGGCGCAGCGGAACGAGCCTGGTCTCGGGCCTGCTCAAGCGGCTCGGCTGCCGCGTGCCCACCCCCGAGGTGCCCGCCGACGAGTCAAACCCGAAGGGCTTCGCGGAGTCCCAGTGGGTGGTGGACCTGCACGAGCGCCTGCTCGAGATGGTCAACATCCAGGTCTCCGACGCGCGGCCGGCTGCGTGGTCGCAGACCGCCAGGATCTGCCTGGACGCCAACGTCCAGACCGAAGTGCGCTCCTTCCTGGAGGCGCAGTTCGCCGAGAACGACAACCTGATCATCAAGGACCCGCGCATGTCGTGGTTCCTGCCGGTCTGGCGGCGCGCCGCGCAGGACCTCGGCGCCACGCCCCGCGTCATCGTGATGCTGCGCCATCCCGCCGCGGTGGTGGCGAGCAAGACCAGGTACTACGGCGGGCGCCAGGGCGAGGCCAGCCGCACCGCCGGCTGGGTCAACCAGCTGCTGTTCACCGAGCGCGCGACGCGCGACGCGCCGCGCGTCTTCGTCCGTTACGAGGAGCTGCTCGAGGACTGGACCGTCTCGCTCGCCGGCGCCGCAGAGGTGCTCGATCTCAACGTGGTCCGCGACGCATCGGCCAACGACATCCGCAAGGCGCACGACTTCGTCGATCTCACACTGGACCGCTCAAAGCCCAAGTGGGGGGTCGTGCCCAACGGGCTCATCGAGCAGGCCGAGCACGTGTGGGACCAGGTCACGCAGCTGGCCGCCACGCCGGACGCGCCGCCGCCCGAGGTGGCCACGCGCATGGACGAGCTGCGGGCGACTTACACCGAGTACTACACGGAGGCGGAGTCGGTGGCGTGGTCCTCGGTGTCCGCGGCGAAGACCAAGAACCCCAAGCAGCCCGTGGTGCCCAAGCCTCAGCTGCCGATCGCCACGCGCAGGGTGCTGCGCCTCGTCCCGAAGCCCGTCCGGCACTTCCTTCCGCGCAAGGCGCGCAAGCGGATCGTCCGCGCCGTAGTCAGGAAGCGCCGCTAACCCTCCCTCTCGGCGCGGAGCTTGGCCTTTTGTGCCCGCTTGCCGGCCTGGTACTTCGCGAGGGCCTCTGGAGAATCCACGTCGCCGAGCGTCGGATGGCCCGGCAGGAGCGGTTGCGCCGCCGCGACGCCGAAGCGCCTGGCGAGCACGGAGCCGATCGCGGTGACCTTCATGTCGCCGAAGCCTGGCAGCGCCGCGAGCCGCGCACGGAGATCGTCGCCGTCGGCGGCCTCGGTCCACACGCGCGCCGCGTCTGAGTCGTAGACGTCGCGGACGTGCTCGGCGAGCGCCCGGACCCGGGTGGCCATGGCGCCCGGGTAGCGGTGCAGCGCGGGCTTCTCGCGGAACACCGCGTCGAGGTCGGCCGCCGCGAGCGCTCCCGCGTCGAGCGTTCCCAGCCGCTCGCGCAGCACGAGCGGACCGACGAACGCCTTCTGCACGGTGACCTGCTGGTCGAGCACGAACCCGACGAGTAGCGCCATCGGGTCCTCCGCCAGCAGGCGGTTGGCCTCATCGGACTCGGTGAAGTGGAGCTGTTCGGTCATGCCGCCATTATCCGGAACGCCACGCCCCGGTCACCGCCGCATCACATCGATGCGCGCGGACGGCACGAACCTTCGGTGCATGGCTGGCGTCACGCGCCGCGTGCTGCTGCGGTCCGGGGTCGCGAGCGCCGCGGTGATCGCCGCGCCGGGCCGGCTGGCGCTCGGGCGCGACCGGCCGCAGCTGCACCCCGCGCTGCAGAGCGGCGACGTGACCGCGGGCACCGCCGTGGTCTGGGCGCGTGGCGACCGGCCGAGCCGCATGCGCGTCGAGCTCGCCTCCACACCGAGCTTCCGCGATGCGCGACCACCTGGCCCCGCGCACGCTGACCCGCGCCACCGACTTCACCGGCAAGCTCCGGCTGGGCGGCCTGCCCGCCGGCCGGGAGGTCTTCTACCGCGTGACGCTCGAGGACGCCAGCTTCGCCGGCCCGCGCTCGACCCCGCTGGTCGGCTCGTTCCGGACCGCGCCGGACGACCGGCGCGACGTGTCCTTCGTCTGGAGCGGCGACCTCGGCGGCCAGGGCTTCGGCATCAATCCGGCGGTCGGCGGCTACCGCATCTTCGCGGCGATGGGCGCGCTGGAGCCTGACTTCTTCCTGTGCAGCGGCGACCTCGTGTACGCCGACGACCCACTCCCCCGCCAGATCGGGCTCGCTGACGGCCGGGTGTGGCACAACGAGGTGACCGAAGCCAAGGAGAAGGTGGCCGAGACGCTCGACGAGTTCCGCGGGCAGTACGCGTACAACTGGCACGACGGGCACCTGCGCGAGTTCGCGCGTCGCGTGCCGTCCATCGTGCAGTGGGACGACCACGAGGTGCGTGACAACTGGTACCCGGGCCAGGTGCTGACCGACGACGACCGCTACTCCGAGCGGGCCGTCGATGTCCTCGCCGCACGTGGGCGCCGCGCCTTCGCCGAGTGGACGCCCATCGGGACGCCGCGTGTTTACCGGAGGATCCCGCGCGGCCCGTTGCTGGACGTCTTCGTGCTCGACCTGCGCACCTACCGCGACCCGAACGGCCCCGGCCGCTACGCCGACCCGGCGCGGGGCCTGCTCGGCGCCGAGCAGCGCACGTGGCTCAAGCGGGAGCTGGCAGCGTCCACGGCGACCTGGAAGGTGCTCGCCATCGACCTGCCGCTCGGCCTCGTGCTCAACGACGACGGCGAGGCGATCGCGCAGGGCGAGCCGGGCGCTCCGCTCGGGCGCGAGCTCGAGTTCGCCGAGATCCTGCGCTTCGCGCTCGCGTCGGACATCGGCGGCCTCGTCTTCCTCACGGCCGACGTCCACTACGCAGCGGCGCACCACTACGACCCGACGCGCGCGGCCATCGGCGACTTCGCCCCGTTCTGGGAGTTCGTCGCGGGTCCGCTGAACGCAGGCTCCTTCGGACCCAACGCGCTCGACCCGACCTTCGGGCCCGAGGCCGTCTTCACCGCCGCGTCCCAGCGGCCGGGCGCATCGCCCGCCGACGGCCATCAGTACTTCGGGCACGTCGCCGTCGACGGGGCGACGGAGGCGATGACCGTCTCGCTGCGCGACCTCGACGGCCGCGTGCTCTTCGCGAAGACCCTCGCCGCCGTCAGCGGTGCGTCGCGAACTGCGCCATGAGCCCGTGGTCCTCGTGGTCGAGCATGTGGCAGTGGACGATGTACTTGCCCTCGTAGTCGGTGAAGCGCCCGACCACCTCGAGCTCGTCGCCGGGATCCATGAAGAAGGTCTCCTTCAGGCCCCGCTCCCACGGTGCCGGCTGCCTGCCGTTGCGCGAGCGCAGCACGAACGACGTGTGGTGGATGTGCAGCAGGTGGGCGACTGCGGTCTTGTTGACCAGCCGCCAGGCCTCGGTCGTGCCGAGCCGCACGCGGTGGTCGGAGAACGCGGGGTCGAAGGTGCGGCCGTTCATCAGCCAGGAGGGGCGGAAGCCGGTGCCGACCGTCATCCGCCACTCCTGGGCGATCTCCGCCGGCGCTTGCGCGACCCAGTCCGGCAGCGGGCGCAGCGCTGCCGGCACGGACGTGCGGTCGGGGCCGCCCCGGCCGCCGATCCGGAACTGCATCAGTGGGCCGACGTAGGTCTTCGAGCCGAGCCGGTTGGGTCCACCGGCTCGCCGCACGCTTTCGAGCACGACGTCGCGGTGTGCGGCGCGCCGGAAATCGACGATGAGGTCCACGCGCTCGCCCGGCCCGATCAGGACGGTGCCACGCGCGACGGGCCGCTCCATGAGCCCGCCGTCGCTGCCGATCTGCACCATCGCCACGCCGGGGAGCCTGAGGTTGTAGGAGCGGAAGTTCGAGGCGTTGAGCACGCGCAGCCGGTGCCGGGCGGCCGGCACGGCGTGGTGCGGGAGCACCGCGCCGTTGACGAGGATGACGCCGCCGGTGATGCCGTCGTCGGGCGCGGAGCCGATGCCCCCGAACGGGTTGCGCAGCTGGTTGTCGCCGTCGAAGGAACGGTCGCACAGGGTCAGCGCGAGGTCGCGCTCCTCGCGCGGCAACGGGAGCGAGCCGTCCACGTCGTCGTCGGCGATCCACACCCCCGCGAGCCCGCGCCAGACGTTGCGGCCGGTGTTGTCGAGGCGGTGGTCGTGGTACCAGTGCGTCGTCGCGCGCGTCGGCTCACCCTCCTCGACGAACGGGTAGCGGTAGCCCCGCCTCTCCCCTGGCCGGATGAGCACGTCGTTCCCCGAAGCGGCGGCCGACAGCTCTGGTGAGATGTCGCAGAACAGCGACCGCGGCTGGATGCGGGTGAGCCCGCCGGGTTGGCCGTCGTCGGCGGCCGGCGTGTGGGCGCCGTGCAGGTGCACCGACAGCTCGCCCGCGCGCGCGGGGAGTCGGTGATGGAATTCGACGGTCGTCGGCCTGCCGGTCGGCCGCCGCACGGTCGGCCCCGGGAACTCGCCGGCGTAGGTCCACATGCGCGTGGGCGCACCCGGCAGCACCGGCACCTCGGCCTCGACGATCGGGATGCGCAGATGGCTGCCGGTGAGCACCCGCGGGATGGGCAGCGGGCGCCCGAACGGGCGGCCCAGCCTGCGCCCCCGCCGCGCCGAGCGCGCACGGGCGCCGTCGCCTCCGGCGATGGGGAAGGCGACAGCGACCGCGGTCCCGGCGGCGGTGCGCAGCAGGCGGCGCCTGCTCAGGCTCACGCCGCCGGGCGCCATCGACCTACTCGGTGACCTTGATCTTCTTGACCATCTCCGGATGGACGGCGCAGAAGAAGGTCAGCGTCGAGCCGGCCCTGGCGGTGACCTTGCGGGTCTCGGTCTCGCCGAGGGTCTCGGAGAACCAGGTGTCGCCCTTCCTGCCGAAGGCGGTGTCCCAGCCCCTCTTGCCGGTGTCGAAGTCGGGCCGGCGGACCGTGAATCTCTCCCCCTCGATCTTCAGCCTGTGGGCGGTGAAGGCGATCGGGCCGCACACGCCCTCGAAGTCACGGCCGCAGGCCTTTTGCTCCGCCCTGCCCCGCGGGACCAGGCCGGGCTCGACGAGCGACGCCGTGTGCGGGCCGCCCTTGCGAACGTCGGTCTTGTTCTTGAAGGTGAGCTCGTCGCCCTTCGCGATCGTGCTCGGACCGGCGTACTTGAAGCTCCTGCCGTCCTGGACCATCTTGATGACCACCCCGGACGGCCCGGTCCTCTGGGCCTCGGAGGCCGGCGCAAGCAGGGCGAGAGCCCCGCCCAGCGCGATGATCGTGGTGAGGCCCGCGACGCGGGCCCTGGAGGAAATCACGGTTTAATGCTCCTTTGCGGGTGGACGGCGACGCGATGCTCTCACAATCCACCCGGGAGCACATCATTCTTCAGGACGACCCCGGATCGTCCTCGAGGGTGACGCCGCTGAACTGATCTGACCCAGCGCTTCCTGCGCCGCGTTCTGGCGGCCCGCGACCGACGCTGACGCCCTGGTTCGCGCCGATCGGACATCGGCACTCAAGGCATCCGCCCAGACGCCGATACCGGGCGCATCGACTGCATCCACGCTTTGCGTGGATGTTTGAGCCAGACAGGGAGATGCTCGACGGATGTCCGCGGTGACCGAAGCGCCCACGCCTGACGAGGCTGCCCTCCGCGAGCTGCTCGGCGCACTGCGGGGAGCGGGCGAGGGTGACTTCAGCGTGCGGCTCGACACGGCCAGGGGCGGGAACCTCGGCCAGATCGCCGCCGCGTACAACCGCATGGCCGAGAACAACGAGTCGATGGCGCGCGAGCTGTCGCGCGTCGCGGCCACGATCGGGCGCGAGGGCCGGCTCAACGAGCGGGCCGGGATCGGCCTCCTCGAGGGCGGCTACCGGGAGTCGATGGAGTCGGTCAACTCGCTCATCGACGACCTCGTCCGGCCCACCATCGAGGTCGGCCGCGTGCTCACCGCGGTGGCCCAGGGCGATCTCGAGCAGAAGATGGCGCTCGAGATCGAGGGCCAGTCCGTGCGCGGGGAGTTCCTGCGCATCGGCACCACGGTGAACACCATGGTCGACCAGCTGTCCTCCTTCGCCGACGAGGTCACCCGCGTGGCCCGCGAGGTCGGCACCGAGGGCGTGCTCGGCGGCCAGGCGAAGGTCGAGGGCGTTTCGGGCACCTGGAAGGACCTCACCGAGAACGTGAACTTCATGGCCGGCAACCTGACCACCCAGGTCCGGACCATCGCCGCCGTGACGACCGCCGTCGCCGACGGCGACCTGACGCAGAAGGTGACCGTCGAGGCCGAGGGCGAGGTCGCCGCGCTCGCCGACACGATCAACACGATGGTCGACCAGCTGTCCTCCTTCGCCGACGAGGTCACCCGCGTCGCCCGCGAGGTCGGCACCGAGGGCATCCTCGGCGGCCAGGCCAAGGTCGAGGGCGTCAGCGGCACGTGGCGCGACCTGACCGACAGCGTGAACTTCATGGCCGGCAACCTGACCACCCAGGTGCGTGAGATCGCCACGGTGGCGACCGCGGTGGCCGAGGGTGACCTGACGCAGAAGATCACCGTCGACGCCAAGGGCGAGGTCGCCACCTTGGCCGACACCATCAACACGATGGTCGACCAGCTGTCCTCCTTCGCCGACGAGGTAACCCGCGTCGCCCGCGAGGTCGGCACCGAGGGCATCCTCGGCGGCCAGGCCAAGG
>JBBJOW010000020.1:0-15184 GCA_037724045.1 Solirubrobacteraceae bacterium | reverse complement strand
ACCCGCGTCGCCCGCGAGGTCGGCACCGAGGGCATCCTCGGCGGCCAGGCCAAGGTCGAGGGCGTCAGCGGCACGTGGCGCGACCTGACCGACTCAGTGAACTTCATGGCGTCCAACCTCACCGAGCAGGTGCGCGCCATCGCCGGCGTGACCACCGCGGTGGCCCAGGGCGACCTGAGCCAGACCATCTCGATCGACGCCAAGGGCGAGGTCGCCACGCTCGCCGACACGATCAACACGATGGTCGACCAGCTGTCCTCCTTCGCCGACGAGGTCACCCGCGTCGCCCGCGAGGTCGGCACCGAGGGCATCCTCGGCGGCCAGGCCGAGGTCGCCGACGTGGCCGGAACCTGGAAGGACCTGACCGAGAACGTCAACCTGATGGCGTCCAACCTGACCGACCAGGTGCGCAACATCGCCCAGGTCACGACCGCCGTCGCACGCGGCGACCTGACGCAGAAGATCACCGTCACCGCCAAGGGCGAGGTCGCGGCACTCGCCGAGACCATCAACGACATGACCGACACGCTGTCGTCCTTCGCCGAGCAGGTCACCGGCGTGGCCCGCGAGGTCGGCACCGAGGGCATCCTCGGCGGCCAGGCCGAGGTGGAGGGCGTGAGCGGCACGTGGCGCGACCTGACCGACTCGGTGAACTTCATGGCGTCGAACCTGACCACCCAGGTGCGCAACATCGCCCAGGTCACGACCGCAGTCGCGCGCGGCGACCTCTCGCAGAAGATCACCGTCGACGCCAAGGGCGAGGTCGCGGCCCTGGCCGAGACCATCAACGACATGACCGACACGCTCGCGCTGTTCGCCGAGCAGGTCACCGGCGTGGCCCGCGAGGTGGGCACCCAGGGCCGCCTCGGCGGTCAGGCGGAGGTGCCCGGCGTCGCCGGCACCTGGAAGGACCTGACCGACAGCGTGAACTCGATGGCGTCGAACCTGACCAGCCAGGTGCGCGACATCGCCCAGGTCACCACCGCGGTGGCCCAGGGCGACCTGAGTCGCAAGATCACGGTCGACGTCGAGGGCGAGATGCTCGAGCTCAAGAAGACCATCAACACCATGGTCGACCAGCTCTCCTCCTTCGCCGACGAGGTCACCCGCGTGGCCAAGGAGGTCGGCACGGACGGCGCGCTCGGCGGCCAGGCGCGGGTGCCCGGCGTGGCCGGCGTGTGGCGCGACCTGACCGAGAACGTCAACGGCATGGCCTCGAACCTGACCGACCAGGTGCGCAACATCTCCCAGGTGGCGACCGCGGTGGCTCGCGGCGACCTGACGCAGAAGATCACCGTCGACGCCAAGGGCGAGATCCTCGAGCTCAAGGACGTCCTCAACGTCATGGTGGACCAGCTCTCGTCCTTCGCCGACGAGGTCACCCGCGTGGCCCGCGAGGTCGGCACCGAGGGCAAGCTCGGCGGCCAGGCGGAGGTCGAGGGCGTCAGCGGCACCTGGAAGCGCCTCACCGAGAACGTCAACCAGCTGGCGGGCAACCTCACCACCCAGGTGCGTGCCATCGCCGAGGTCTCGACCGCGGTGACGAGCGGCGACCTCACGCGGTCGATCACCGTCGAGGCCCAAGGCGAGCTCGAGGAGCTCAAGGACAACCTCAACGAGATGATCTCCAACCTGCGCGACACGACGCAGGAGAACGCCGAGCAGGACTGGCTGAAGACCAACCTCGCCCGCATCTCGGGCCTGATGCAGGGCCAGCGCGACCTGCAGACCGTCAGCCGGCTGATCATGTCCGAGCTGACCCCCGTCGTCTCCGCGCAGCACGGCGCGTTCTTCCTCGCCGAAGGCGTGCAGACCGACGGGCCGGTGGCCTCCACCGCGACCGGCAACGGCGCGGTCGGCGACGAGTACCGCCTGCGCCTGATCGCCTCCTACGGCTACCAGAAACGCAAGGGGATCTCCAACGTCTTCCACCCGGGCGAGGGCCTGGTCGGTCAGGCCGCTCTGGAGAAGCAGTCGATCCTCATCACCGAGGCCCCCGCGGACTACGTACGCGTGTCCTCCGGCCTGGGCGAGGCGACGCCGGTCAACCTCATCGTGCTGCCGATCATCTTCGAGGACCAGGTCCTCGCCGTGGTCGAGCTCGCGTCCTTCCGCGCGTTCTCCGACGTCAACCAGACCTTCCTCGCGCAGCTCGTCGAGTCGCTCGGCGTCGTGCTCAACACGATCACGGCGACGATGCGCACGGAGGAGCTGCTCGAGCAGTCCCAGTCGCTCGCGCACGAGCTGCAGTCGCAGTCCGAGGAGCTGCAGACCCAGCAGGAGGAGCTGCGCCAGACCAACGAGGAGCTCGAGGGCAAGGCCGCAGAGCTCGCCGAGCGCAACACGGCGATCGAGACCAAGAACTCCGAGATCGACCGCGCCCGCGTCGGCCTCGAGGAGAAGGCGGCCCAGCTCGCGCTCTCCTCGCGCTACAAGTCGGAGTTCCTGGCCAACATGAGCCACGAGCTGCGCACGCCGCTGAACTCACTGCTGATCCTGGCCAGGCTGCTCTCGGAGAACACCGACGGCAACCTCACCGACAAGCAGCGCGAGTTCGCGTCGACGATCCACGGCGCCGGCTCGGACCTGCTCGCGCTCATCAACGACATCCTCGACCTGTCCAAGGTGGAGGCGGGCAAGATGGACGTCCACGCCACGGAGGTCCCCATCGCTCGCGTGATGGAGAGCCAGCGGCGCAACTTCGAGGCGATCGCCGCCGACCGCGGGCTGCACTTCGAGGTGGTGGTCGACCCGGCCGCGCCGGCCTCGCTGTACGTCGACGAGCAGCGCCTCGCGCAGATCATCAAGAACCTGCTCTCCAACGCGTTCAAGTTCACCGACGACGGAGCGGTCACGCTCGCGGTCGGCGCGGGGGCGGGCGGGGACGGGTCCATCTCGATCTCGGTGTCCGACACCGGCATCGGGATCCCCGAAGAGAAGCTCGCGGTCATCTTCGAAGCCTTCCAGCAGGCCGACGGGACGACGAGCCGCCGCTACGGCGGCACCGGCCTGGGCCTCTCCATCTCACGGGAGATCGCCCGCGCGCTGGGCGGCGCGGTCACCGTGCAGTCCCAGGCCGGCGTGGGGTCGACCTTCACGCTCGTGCTGCCGGAGCGCTACATCGTCGGCAGCGGCGAGCAGGCCGAGCTGGCCGGCTTCGCCGCGGGCCTCGCGGCACCGGCCGCGCGAGCGCCGCTCGCGCCGCCGCCGGTTCCGGCCGCGCCCGCCGCGCCCGCCGCTCCCGCCGCGTCCGGCGGCGCGTCGGTGGCGATCCCCGCCCCGTCGATCGTCTCGCCGACGGGTGCGTCTGCCGCGCTCGCCGAGCGGATGGACGAGTCGCTGATCGAGCAGCACCTGGTCGCCGACGACCGCGAGTCGCTGGAGCAGGGCGACCGCCTGCTGCTGATCATCGAGGACGACGCGGACTTCGCGCGCATCGTGCTCGACGGTGCGCGCGAGCAGGGCTTCAAGGGCGTGGTCGCGCTGCGCGGCGACGCCGGCCTCGCGCTCGCCCGCCGCCTCGCGCCTGACGCGATCCTGCTCGCCCTCAAGCTGCCCGGCACGGACGGACTGGACGTCCTCGGGCACCTCAAGCGCGATCCCGACACGCGCCACATCCCGGTGCACGTCGTCTCGGCCCACGACGAACACCGCCGCGAGGCCATGCGCGCCGGCGCCGTCGCCTATCTGGACAAGCCGATCACGAGCGCGGACCTCAAGTCGACGATGGTCGGCATCCGCGACTTCGCCGACCGCGACGTGCGCGCGGTGCTGCTGGTCGAGGACGACGCGGCGGCACGGATCTCGATCGGCGAGCTGATCGGCGGCGCGGAGGACGACGTCGACGTCATCGCCGCCGGCAGCAGCGACGAGGCGCTCGCGGCTCTGGAGGCGCGTGCGTTCGACTGCGTCGTGCTCGACGTCAACCTCGACGCCGAGGCAACCGGCGCCTCGGGCTTCGAGCTCCTCGAGCGCCTGCAGGCCGACGGCCGCTACGCCGACCTCCCGGTCATCGTGCACACGGGTCAGGCGCTCACACGCGAGCAGGAGACCGTGCTGCGCCGCCACGCCGAGGCGATCATCGTCAAGGACGTCCACTCCCCGGAGCGGCTGCTCGACGAGACCTCGCTGTTCCTGCACCGCGTCGAGGCGCGCCTGCCCGCCGAGAAGCGCCGGATGCTCGAGCAGCTGCACGACTCCGACGAGGCGCTGACCGGCCGCCGCATCCTGATCGTCGACGATGACGTGCGCAACGTCTTCGCGCTCACCAATGCGCTCGAGGTGCGCGGCATGGAGGTCCTGTTCGCCGAGAACGGACGCGACGGGCTCTCGGTCCTGCAGGCGAACCCCGACGTCGACCTCGTCCTGATGGACGTGATGATGCCCGAGATGGACGGCTACGAGACGACCACGGCCATCCGCGCCGAGGAGCGGTTCGCGCGCCTGCCGATCATCACCCTGACCGCCAAGGCGATGAAGGGCGATCGCGAGAAGGCGATCGAGGTCGGAGCGTCGGACTACGTGACCAAGCCGGTCGAGATCGACTCGCTGGTCTCGCTCATGCGGGTATGGCTGCACCGGTGATCGCCGCGGCCGAAGCCCAGCACCTCCACCGCAAGGTTCCGCTGTGAGCCGCCGTCCCCCCGCCAGCGTGCTGCTGGTCGACGACCGCGATGAGAACCTGCTCGCCCTCGAGGCGATCCTCGCGCCCCTGGGCCAGAACCTCGTGCGCGCCAGCTCAGGCGAGGGCGCGCTGTGGGCCGTTCTGCGCCACGATTTCGCAGCCATACTGCTGGACGTCCAGATGCCGGGGATGGACGGCTACGAGACGGCGTTGTTGATCAAGTCGCGCGAGCGCACCCGCCACGTCCCCATCATCTTCCTGACCGCGGTCGACGCCGACGACCAAGCGGCACGGCGCGGCTACGGCGCCGGCGCGGTCGACTACCTCTTCAAGCCGTTCGACCCGATCGTCCTGCGCTCCAAGACGAGCGTGTTCATCGACCTCTTCCACCTCAAGCGCGAGGCGGACGACCTCGCCCATCGCGCCCTGCACGATCCGCTCACCGGCCTCCCCAATCGTGTGCTCTTCCGCGACCGGCTCGACACCGCGCTCGCCCGCACCAAGCGCAACGAGACCCCGGTCGGCGTCTTCTACCTCGACCTCGATTCGTTCAAGGCCGTCAACGACGCGCACGGCCACGACGCCGGCGACGCGCTGCTGGTCGGAGTGGCCGAGCGGCTGCGCGGTGTGCTGCGCCCGTCGGACACGGTGGCCCGGCTAGGCGGCGACGAGTTCGCAGTGCTCGCCGAGGCGCTCGAGGGAGAGGCGGCTGCCGTGGAGCTCGCCGGGCGGATGATCGCCGCGATCGAGGAGCCCTTTGCGGTGAACGACGAGACGACGGTCGGCGTGTCGGCGAGCGTCGGCATCAGCCTCGCGCGCGCCGCCGACGACCCGGTCCGCATCCTGCGCGCCGCCGACGCCGCGATGTACGAGGCCAAGGCGGTCGAAGGCGGCGCGTGGCGCCTCGAGCGCGTTCCGGCCGCGCCCGGCCGGGCGCCCGCACCGTCTGCCGCGAACTGATCCTGGGCGGCTGCGGCGGCCGGCTCGCGCGCGTCGCGCGTATGGTCTGCTCCGTCGATGACGACGGCTGCCTGCGTACCAGTCACGCGTGACGAGGAGCTCGAGGGCGACGAGGCGCTCGAGACCCTGCGCCGGGCCGGACGCAAGCGCCTCCTGCTCGACGCCATGGACCGGTTCCGCGCCGCGGACGGCTTCAGCCACTCGCGGGCGCTGGCGTTCCAGTTCACGCTCACCCTGCTGCCCGGGCTGATCGCGGTCGTCGGCCTCGCCGCCGCGCTGGAGATCGAGACGTTCACCACCGTCGTGCAGGAGACGATCCAGCAGATCGCCCCGGGCGCCGTCGGCGAGATCTTCACCGACGCGCTCAAGCAGGGCACCAGCGCCGCCCGCCAGGAGAGCGGCGAGGTCGCCCTGACCGGCGGTGGCATCGCAGCGGTACTCGCCGGCACGACCGCGATGGCGCAAATCGAACGCGGCGCCAACCGCATCTACGGCACGGAGAGCGACCGCCCCTTCCTGCGCAAGTACCTCAACGGCGCGATCCTCGCCGCGACCGCCGGCTCGCTGGCCGCACTCTCGGCGGCGATCCTCGTCGGCGGCTCGGCCATCCGCGACAGCGTCGGCTTCGGCGATGTGATCGACGACATATGGGTGATCCTGCGCTGGCCGCTGGGCATCGCGCTCGCCATCGCCTCGATCGCGCTGCTCTTCGAGCACGCGCCCCGCCGCCGGCAACCCGAGTTCACCTGGCTGGCGTTCGGTGCCGCCACCTCGGCCCTGTTGTGGCTGTGCTTCATGGCGGTGTTCGTCATCTACCTGGAGACCACCGGCAGCTTCGGCGCCACCTACGGGCCGATCGCCGGGACCATCGGCCTCCTGC
The DNA here is from genome assembly GCA_037724045.1 of Solirubrobacteraceae bacterium. Classification (GTDB taxonomy): domain Bacteria; phylum Actinomycetota; class Thermoleophilia; order Solirubrobacterales; family Solirubrobacteraceae; genus DATLGB01. The sequence goes on along the minus strand of JBBJOW010000020.1, from coordinate 8,720 downwards.
TGTGGACGTTCTTGTCCGCCGTCGCTCTCTTCCTTGGCCTCGCGGTCGCCGCGCAGCTCGAGGCCGTCCGCGCCGGCGCCGCCGGTCCGCGCGAGGACTCCGACGACGACGTCTGAAGCGGAGGGGGAGTGATTCGGTCGGCAGTCCTCGTGGGGTGCACGGTGGGGAGCAGGCCGTGCTGCGGGGTCCGATCACCGGAGTCCGTCGGGCGGTTCGATGCCGAGGTCCCGGCAGATCTTTCGCACGAGCCGGAAGTCGATCTCGCGGTGGCGAGGCACAACCGACGGTGACCCTTCAGGTCCCCGCCATTTCGTGTGGTTGGCACCTTCGCCGACGCGGCGCGCACCCTGGTCGAGGAGATGGCGCTCGACGTCGCGCAGCTTCACCGGTCGACGGTGAGCACGAGCGCTTCGCTGTCGCCGGCTGCGAGGTCTCCGTCGGGCGTCAGCATCGTCTCGAGCGCGTCGATGACATTCGCGCGCGCTTCATCGCGGGTCCGGCCCTGGCTGTGCGTGCCAGGCACCTCGGGCACGGACGCGATCGTCCAGCCATCATCGCCCTGTTCGAAAACGATCGTCATGCGCAACGTCGTGGTCGCCATGCGTCGAGAATACATTCGACGCGCGCGCATCAGCCGGCTTGATGTTCCTCTACGGGCTGCAAACGGCTATCCAGGTCTCATGACGGGTTTGGTCATGCCGAAGGACATCGCTGAGCGGACGGTTGAGTTGAAGGCGGCTTTCGTCGGACTTACGCTCGCGATGCCTCCTCTGCTCGATCCTCGTCTGCCGTTCGAGCACGGCAAGAAGGCGATAGGCGGGCCCTCGCCGCCACGGGGTCAGTGGCAGACGTCCGCGCCGCTGTCGGTGAACGTGCCGCCGGCCGCGGGCTGGAACTCCCAGGTGTATCCCGACTGGAGCAGGCTCAGCTTCATCACGCCGAGCGACGAGGCGCTGAACGCCTCGCTGTTGGGCAACCGCGTGGCGAGGCCGTGCAGGCTGTATCCGCCCGTGCCGACGATGAACTCGCGGATGCCGCGCTGCGGGTCGGCCGCGCCCGTCGGCGTCTGAGGCGCGAAGCGCTCGTAGGTGTGCGCGTGACCGTTGAGGACGACCTCGGCTCCGGCGTCGTAGAGCGCGTTCCAGAGGGGCTCGACCGCCGGCGTCGAGCCAACCCTGTTGTCTGAGCTGAAGCGCGGATGATGAAACGCAGCGAGCGTGCACTGGGTCGGGTGCGCGGCGAGGTCGGCGCGCAGCCACGTCTCCTGCGGGGAGCCTGCTGTGCACCCCACCTTGGTGCAGTTGGAGTTCAGCACGACCACGTGCCAGCCGTCGAGCTCGAAGCTGTACCAGCCCTGGCTGCGGTCGCCGGCGGGGCCGCTCTGCACGCCGACGCCGTCGAAGTAGTCGAAGTAGCCGCTCGCGCCGGGCGTCTGGTACTCGTGGTTTCCCACCGCGGGCCTCGTGATCGCCTTCACGCGCCCCCACGACGGGTCGTAGGCGCCCATGAACTCGGCGAGCGTCGCGTTCTCGTACTGGACGTCCCCCAGCGCCAGCACCGCGTCGGCGGGCTGGCTCAGGATCAGGTCTGAGGTCGCCTTCTGCCGGCAGCGGGTCCCGATGCCCTCACCGCCGTTGAAGCTGGCGTCGTTCGACGCGCACGCGATGTCGCCCGCCGCGAAGACGACGCGCGGGATGGGGGTCGGGGACGGCGTCGGGGTCGGCGTCGGCGTCGGTTCCGGGGTCGGCGTGGGCGTTGGTTCCGGGGTCGGCGTCGGCGTCGGTTCCGGGGTCGGCGTGGGCGTCGGTTCCGGGGTCGGTTGCGGGGTCGGCGTCGGCGTCGGTTCCGGGGTTGGCGCGGGCGTTGGTTCCGGGGTCGGCGTCGGCGTCGGCGTCGGCGTCGGCGTCGGCGTCGGCGTCGGCGTCGGCGTCGGTTCCAGGGTCGACGTGGGCGTCGGTTCCGGGGTCGGGGTCGGGGTCGGCGTGGGCGTCAGTTCCGGGGTCGGGGTCGGCGTCGGCTCCGCGGTGGGTGGGTCCGGATAGCGCACGAAGCGCACGACCAGCACCGGCCGAGGCGAGCGCGCGGACCATCGCTTCCCCGCGGCCGGCGCGATGAGCAGCCGGAGGCCGCGCCCCGGCCAGACCCGGTCGGTCAGGTCGAAGCGCACGACGCGCCCACGGCGCACGCCCGCGGCGCCCGCGACGCCGCGGCGGTCCAGCCGGCGCAGCTTGCGGCCGCTGCCCCGGACGCGATACGCCCGCAGTGCCGGGGTCTTCGAGGTGACCCGCAGGCGCAGGATCGCTCGGTGAGGATGCCGGTCCGGGGAACTCGAAAGCGTGTCAGCAGCCCCGCACCGTGTGGCAGAGCCGCCTGCGCCGTCGGCGAGAGTCGCGCAACCTCCGTCTTGACGGCGTAGTCGCCGCTCTGAAGACCGGCGACGACGAGCAGAGTCACCAGTCGGACCATCGTGCCAGGTTAGACACGGGCATCGCCCATTGGTTGCGGCCGATCGTCATCGTGTCGCCCTTGGAGCGCCTGCCCTACATGAACGAGCACGCGTCGAGATCGCCGCGGATCCCCTCGGCGGACGGGCTCGCGTCTTCGCCTCGCGCGGTATAGGCGGATACCGCGCGTGTGCAGGTAGGAAGTGGAGGGGGGAGGGATTCGAACCCTCGGAACGCGGGTTGCGCGCTCAACGGTTTCGAGGCCTATCCCGCTGCGGCGATTTCACACGGGGTTGAGCAGCTCGTCCACACCGACCCACGCGGTGATTCCCCACCGTATGCCGTGGCGGTTTACCACCTTTGATCGCTACCATCGTGCACGTGCCGAACGCCCCCCGAATCATCGCGCGTCACGCTCAGGAGGCCGTCGAGGCCGGCTTATCGGACACGCGCGTCGTGGTCATCCTCGGAGCGCGGCAGGTCGGCAAGAGCACGCTCCTGGAGCAGGTGGTGGCCGCCGAAGAGGGGCGCCGTCGCATCCTCACCTTCGACGACCAGCCGACCAGGGCTGCTGCGATCGCAGATCCGGCCGGCTTCGTCGCCGACCTGGACACGCCGGTCGCCCTCGACGAGGTGCAGCGCGTTCCCGCAATCATCACCGAGATGAAGCTGCGGGTCGACCGCGACCAGGCCGCCGGCCAGTTCCTGCTCACCGGATCGGCCAACCTGCTCGAGATGACGCAAGTCAAAGACAGCCTCGCGGGCCGCGCCGAGTATCTGCGACTGCATCCGTTCAGCCAGGGCGAGCTGCGCGGGCAGCAGGAAACCTTCGTCCCGAAGCTGTTCGCCGGCGAGTTCCCTGTGATCAGCGAGGCCCGAGCAGGCCGCAAGGCCTACGCGCCCATCCTGGCCCGCGGCGGCTATCCCGAGATGCAGACGCGTCGGCCCGATCGGCGGTTCCCGTGGTTTGAGAGCTACCTCGAAGGCATCATGGACCGCGACCTCACCACCTTGTCTGAGGTCGCCGAGCGGATGAACGTGATCTCGCTGCTGAGAGCCATCGCCGCCGTTTCCGGCAACGAGCTGGTGATCGAAAAGCTCAGCAGCGCGCTCGCGATTCCCGGGACCACGGTGCGCCGGCACACCGCGCTCCTGGAGACGCTCTTCCTGACCAGACAGTTCCCGGCGTGGAGCGCGAACCTGCTCTCTCGCACGATCCGCAAGCCGAAGGTCTACGTCACCGACACCGGCCTGCTGGCCTTCCTGGTCGGCGCTGACGAGTCGCGCCTGGAAACGGACCTCGACATCGGCGGCATCTTCTACGAGACGTTCGTGGCGACGGAGCTCCAGCGACAGATCGCCTGGCAAACGCAACGGCCGCGCCTCTTTCACTTCCGCGACCAAAAGCAGCGGGAGGTCGACATCGTGATGGAACGAAACGACGGCAGCATCGTCGGCGTCGAAGTGAAGGCCGCCGCCAGCGTCGACCGACGCGACTTCCGCGGACTGACCCACCTCCGCGACAAGCTCGGCGACCGCTTCAAGGCCGGTGCCCTGCTCTACACCGGCGCGAACACCGTCCCCTTCGGCGACCGACTCGCCGCGGTCCCGCTGAGCGGACTGTGGTCGTAGGACGCTCGGGTACATCCGATGCCGTTCATACCTTCTCGAGGTGCCCTCTCGTAATGCGCCCTGCCCGTGGGGCTCGGGGACGAAGTTCAAGCGCTGCCGCCTCCCGCTCATGGACCGCCGAACCAGTTGGAGCTGTGGGCGGCATGAGGGGCAAACCACCACGGAGGGGGGTGCCTATGGTTGCGCAGCGTGGACGCCCAGGCACCGCCCTACCCCGTCTTCTCCTCGGCGCTGAACGCACACGAGCGGAAACTGGCCGCCGGAGTCGGCGTACCGCTTCGGCTTGAGCATCGCCACCGCTGGGACCCTGAGGAGGAGTACTGGGGTGAGCCGGACGAGCCGGTCGCTCCCGCTCTGCGGCCGATCATCGCCGCCGGCCCGCGGGACGCCTGGGAGCTCGAGCAGGCCGTGCCCGGCCATGACTGGGAGACGTCGGAGGATCCGATCCTGGCGGCCGTCGAGCTCGCGGCGCGCGCCGAACGCGCGCAGTCCCGTGGCCTGCTTGCGTCGCTGCTCGCCATCGACGTCCGGTGCCTGGACGCCCACGCGCACCTGGGCTTGTTGGCATTCGATTACTCGGCCGCACTGGCGTTGCCGCACTTCGCCGCCGGGGTGGCGATCGGCGAGCGCAGTCTGCCGGCCGGGTTCGCCGGGTTGCTGCCGTGGGGATGGATCGACAACCGGCCCTTCCTGCGCTGCCTCCACGGCTACGGCCTGTGCCTCTGGCGACTCGGGCGGTCCGCGGATGCCGCGGCGGTGTTCGACGCGCTGCTCTGGTTGAACCCGGGCGACAACCAAGGCGCGCGGATGCTCATGGACACGGTCCATTCCGGCGCCGGCTGGAGCAGCGAGCCAGACTCGTGGCGCGCCCGCGGCGCGGGACGGCGCGCCCTGCTGGACCGCGCGGCGCCGGTCCTCGATCAGCCGCCGACCGTCCTTTCGCCTGGCGCGTTCGAGCCGCTGCGATGGCTGCTCGACACGGCCGGCGACGGCTTGCCGCTGACCCAGACCGGCGCTCTCGGGCGCCAGGTCGTCCGCGACGCCGCGGTCCGCTTCCCGGATTGGTGGAACTCCGCCCTGTTCGGACCACCGAACCGGGCGGCCGAGCTCCCGCTGCTGGAGGAGCTGCACGCGCTGTCGCGACGGACCGGGCTGCTGCGCCGCCGCGGGCGGCGTCTGCTCCTGACCCGCCGCGGAGAGGCGGCGCTGACCGACGCCGACGTGCTGACCCAAGCGGCCGCGCGCGGCCTGATCGCCGGCGACCAGTTCGAACGCGAGGTCGCCGAGCTCGCCTGCGCCGCGCTCCTCACCGAGCCGATCCGCGACAGCAACGCACTGGTCGATGCCGTCCACCCCGCGGTCGCCGAGGACTGGCGCACCGAGGGTGGACCCGTCACCACGCGCGCCGTGCGATGGGCGCTTGACCCGTTCGTGCACGCCGCGACCGGCCTCGACGCGCTCACCGCCCGCGGGCACATGCTGCTCACGGCTGACGGGTCCGAGCTGCTGGCGCGCGCGCTGCGCCACAGCGCGACAACAGGTACCCCGCCCCGACGACCCCGTCCGCGCTGACGTTGACGACCGAGCGGCACGACCTGGTCGTCATCTCGGCCGTCCGCGACTGGACCTGCAGCGCCTGCGGCGGCTCGGGCGACCTGCTGATCATGAGTGAGCCCGGCCCGCTGTGCATGGCATGCGCCGACCTGGACCACCTCGTCCACCTACCCGCGGGCGACGCGGCGCTGACGCGTCGCGCGAGGCGGGCAAGCGGCCTGTCGGCGGTCGTCGTCCGCTTCAGCCGCGCCCGCAAACGCTACGAGCGCCAGGGCGTCCTCGTCGAGGAGGACGCTCTCGCGGTCGCCGAGAGGCGGGGGTTGCGGGGCCTCGACGGTGAGCGTGGGACAGATTTGGGGAAAGTGGTCCCGGGAACGTGTCGGGGCGGCTCAGTCCAGGGCATCGAGTCGCTCGATCGCGGCGCGCGGGGTGAGGACCGGGACGGGGCTGGCTTCGAGTTCGAGCAGGTCGCGATCCCCGGTGACGAGCACTTCGGCGCCCGTCGCGCTGGCCAGCGCCAGGAGGTAGTCGTCGTTAGGGTCGCGGCAGATGGCCGGGTAGGGCTCCGCCGGGTCCACGACCAGAGCGGTCAGTGCGAGCAGGTCGGAGACGAACCGCTGGGCGCGGTCCTCGGGCACTCTGCGCCGCAGCCGGTCGCTGGCGAGCGTGGAGCTGACTTCACCGATGAGCGTCGGACAGGTGATCGCTTGCAGGCGGCTGTCGCACATCGCCTCGAACACCTGAACCGACGGCGCGAGGTCGCTACGGGCGAGTGCGGCGGAGATCCAGACGTTGGCGTCGACGACAGCGCGGATCACGCAGCGCGCGTGTCACGCTCGGCGCGAACGGCCTTCACCTCGGCGACCGCGAGCGCCATCGCGGCGTCCTCGTCGAGCTCCGACCGGCTGCGGATGTCGCTGGCGACCGCTCGGATGTCAAGCACCCGAACGGCCCGCTCGACGATCGCGCCCTCGGTGACGCCCTCGGACTGCGCATGCTCCCGCAGCAGTTCCGCCACGGCAGGGTCGAGATTCAGCGTCACTGAAGTCTGGTCACGCATGCTTCAAGGGTACTCCGAACGGCGACGCTCGAACAGATCGCGGGCGCGACCGCCTTGGCCTCGGCGAACAGGTCGCACACGCGCGCCGCGCCCTGGCCGAGGTCGTCGGCGATCGCCGTGAGGTTCGCGAGCAACAGGGACGCCTGCCGTTCGGGCGGCGCTCCGTCCCGCGCCCGAACAGCAACACCGAGGGGGATGCCTCCCGCCGAAGCGCCAGCAGCGTCGAGAAGTCGGTGTCCGCCGAGACGATCACCCGAGCCTCGTCGCGGGCGCGATCGAAGATCTCGGCGTCCTGCCGTAGTCACGGACGTGAGTGGCGTCGCCCAACCGTCAACAACTACCCCTTCAGACTCTACGGACAGAAGTGCCCGAGGCTCGCTAAGCCGCGCGCGTCGGGGCATCATCGGCCGCGCGCAGTCGCTCTGCTAGGTCAGCAGGCGGGCTGAAGATGAGGCGTCGCCCTACGCGTCGGCGCTCGAACAGCGCGCGGTCCGCTAGAGCTGAAATGTCTGTCCGCGCGGTCTCGTGCGTGACGCCATGGACGCCCGCATGCTCCCCGAAGGTATATGACCGTTCAGGGTGCCTGATGGCGTCAGACAACAGAGCCAGCTGTCGGTGATTGAACTCTGGAGCACCCCGCAGGAGTCGCTCCACCGTTCTGATCTCTGTGGTCTTCCGCTTCAAGTAGCGGTGGAGTTCGTCGACGGCCTTCTCGACGACCTCGAGGTGGTAGTCGAGGAAGTAAGTGAGATCGTTCCCGTCGGTCTCCGAAAGGAGAAATGCGCGCACGTACTGTGCGGGCGCCCCCCGGAGGATGCGAGAGATCGAGAGATACTCGGCCAGCCAGTAGCCACGCGTGCGCATGAGCCAGTAGAACAGCGCGCGCGCGGTGCGCCCGTTGCCATCCTCGAATGGGTGGTCGTAGGCGAGCCAGAAGTGCAAGATGACCGCTCGGACCACCGGATGAATAAAGGGCTCGTGGTCATCGGCCTGGTTGGCGAACTCGCACATGAGGTCGAGTCGTACTGGCAGCTCGCTGGCTGGCGGCGGCCTATGGAGTAGCTCGCCATCATTGCGAGCGAAGACCGCAACTCGGTCGTCATCGGGCGTCTGTAAGCGACCGGCTGCGTTCGGATCGTCCAGAGTTCCCTCGGTCAGGACGCGTTGCAAGCTGAGCACAGCCTCCGGCGTTAGCCGGTCGCCGACGCTCTCACGCATGAACTGCATCGCGCGGTAGTTGTTGAGAATCATCCGCTCGCTTCTATCTCGCGGCGCGCGTCCGGTAGTCAGCAGCTCCTTTGCGACCCGCCGCGAAGTGCTTGCGCCCTCTAACTGGCTGGAGCGGATTGACTCCTCCATCAAAGAGTTGACGAGGTAGTGCTGCTTTGCAGCTTCGTCGTCGGCTACCACTTCTTCCATCGCGATTTCGCCGCTGCACCGCTGATCGACGAAGTGAAGGCGGCGGAGGATCTGATCCGGCAGGGTGTATCCGAACGCTTCAGCCGCCCCGTCCTGGAGCGGCAGAGGGCGACTATCGGAGGATCGGTCGAGTTTGATCTTCAACCACCACTCGCGTGAGCTCAGGTTCTCTGGAGGTTCTAGATGCCTGAGCTTGTCCCAGTGGAGATACTCCCGCTTCGCCCGAGGGTCGTCGGGTGCTTGGAGAATATCCACGAGGCGATCGGCGACATCTGAGAACAGGTCGCTCATCTCAGGGGCGGGTTCTACGTACATTGCGCTAGGCGAACTCCAAGCAGGTCCAAGTCCTTGGAAGTATATCCAAGAACTTGGGACGAGTTGGACATGGCTTGGACGACTTTCCGTCCGGTCGTTGTGCTGGCCAAGCACGACCTAACCCACGAGGGGGCCCACTGCGCAATCCAAATTTGGGGATCCTCTTGGACATTCCTTGGAATTGATGCGCCGAGGATGTTGTGGCTCCCCGACGTTGGACGCGTGCATCTCGCAAGCCACCGTCGCTCGGTCTCGCAAGCCACCGTCGCTCGGTCTCGCAAGCCACCGTCGCTCGG
>JBBJOW010000019.1:0-53487 GCA_037724045.1 Solirubrobacteraceae bacterium | reverse complement strand
GCGGCCTCCTGGCAGACCGTGTGCAGGTCCTCGCCGGCGATCTCGGCGCGCAGGCGCCGATAGCGCTCGCCGCCGGGCGCGGGCACCTTGAACCAGGCCGGCTTGCGCGAGCGGAAGGGGAGGACGTCGCGGCCGATGACGTCGAGCACGTCGCCCCCGCCGGGATTGGCCCGTGAGCGCGTCGCGGTCACGTCAGGGAGATTAGGTCGTGGGCGATCGCCGCACCGACCGCGCCCATCCGTCCCGTCTGCCCGGTCTCCCGGCACACCGACGTCATGCGCGTATCGGGCAATCCGCACGCGACCGCCCACTCGAACGGCTGCAGGTCGTTGTCGACATTGACGGCGAAGCCATGGATCGCGACCCCGCGGGAGACGTGGACGCCGATGGAGGCGATCTTGCGCTCGCCGGCCCAGACCCCGGCGTAGACCGCGCCCTCGTCGCTGCGCCCGCGCGTCTCGATGCCCTCCGCGGCCAGCGCCCGCACGATTGCCTGCTCCATCGCGCAGACGTGGTCGACGATGCGCGCGACGGGGCGGACCGGGTAGCCCACCAGCTGGCCCGGGCCGTGGTAGGTGAGCTTGCCGCCGCGGTCGGAGCGCAGCACGTCGATGCCCTGTCCGCGGTACCAGTCCTCGCCCATCGGCAGATCGGCATCCGACGACCGGCGGCCCAGGGTGTAGACGGCGTGATGCTCGAGCAGGAACAGGGTGCCGTCGGACTCCCCGGCCCACACCCGCTCGCGCTCGGCGAGCTGCAACTCGAGCGCCTGCTGATAGTCGATCAGGCCGAGATGGCGGACCTGCATGCCCCACGGATCGTACGCTGGCTCACGTGAACCGCCTGCGCTGGCGCTTACGCGGCGCGACCATGTGGCCGGCGTTCGTCGTGCTCACGCTCGTGGAGGGCGTGCTCTTCGACGCCCTGCCGTTCTCCGGCGACGGCCCCGATCACATCGTGGGCTCGCTGCTGCTGGCCACCGGGCTGAACCTCGTGGTGGTCGCTGCGCTCGCGCCCATGGCCGCGATGCTGCTGCGCCGCCGCCGGCCCGACCTGCCGCGGCCGATCGCCGCCGACCTCACGGGCACGGTGCTGCTCGCCGCGCTCTTCGCCGGCCTCGTGATCGCCGGCTTCGTCAACCGCTCGAGCGTGCAGCGCGACAACCGCGACCGCTCCGCTTCGTACCAGGCCACGTTCGACTACGTGCACGCGCAGGAGCCCGAGTACGTGCCGACGCTCGAGGCGATGGACGCCGTCCGCGTCGAGGTCGGGATGTTCCGCACCTGCGTCCCGGGTGACGACCCGGAGCGCCCGCTGTGCCTGTTCGTCAACACCGATCAGTCGCCGCCCGGCGTCACCCGCGACCCCAACCAGATCCCGAACTTCCGCTTCCAGCGCTGACCTCTGCGAATAACACCCCCTATCGGGGTGCTAATCGCAAAGGCTGGCGAGGAACGCACCGGCGGCGGCCACCGAGACCGCCCGCGCATCGCACGCGAGCGTCAACCGCGACCTGCCAACGCCGAGCACACCCGCCTGCCGCGGCACGAGCAGCGGCTCGATCGAGTCCACGTCCGGGGCGAAGACCACGGTGAAGGTGGCGCCGGCCAGCTCTGCAGCGGTGAACGACTCCGGATCGCGCGCGCGCAAGGCATCGAGCGACGCAAGGTCACCGATGACCGGCGAGACGGGACCCGGCAACGAGACCGCGATCCGGACGGAGTCGTACGCCACGAACGCCCCGTCCCGCCACGCGCCATTCACATCCCCCTCCTCCAATGCCTCTGCGGTCGCGCGTAACACGGCGCCTTCGTCGCGCCAGCCGGCATCGACCGACACGCTGAAGCGCGGCATCGTCGCCGCGGCCTCCGCCGCCCTCCGCGCACCCGCGGACGCGAGCCGCTCGCTCACGACGTGGGGTGGCGACCTGAATCGTGGCTGGACGAGTTCACGACTGCTCCCACCTCGCCCATTTTTCCAGGAAGTCGCCCGCCTCCAACTGTGCCAGGTCCGTGCGCAGCGCTCCGGCGAACCGCCGCGCCTGATCCTGGCGCACGTCCCAGAACAGCGCGATCTCCCCCGAACCGATCTCGAGGACCTCGATCATGGCGGTCGGCGCGCCGCGGCTGACGCGCAGCTCGTAGGCGCGATTCGCCCTCAAAGCAGTCTGCCGTCGCGGGACACGGCGGGAACATCGAGGACGCCGAGCGCGATCGCCTGCTCCGTCGCAACCCTCAGGCGCTCGGCGGTGCCCTTCAGCGCCGCGCCCTTGATCAGCGCCTTCGGATGGATCTCCGCCGCGGCGCCGGCCAGGAGCACCGTGTCCTGATCGGCCAGGTCGCGTCCGGCCGCGAAGGCCTGGCGGAAGGCGGCGAGGCTGAAGGCGACCACCTTCCCGATCTGCTTGGCGTAGGTCGCGGCCAGCATCGCGAAGGTCGTGTCGCCCGGCGGGAAGACCGCCGGCGGCCGGAAGGCGATCACCTCCAGTGCGGCCGCGCGGCGCGCCACGTCGTCGAGGTCTGCGCTGTCGCGCGACGCCATGACCGGCACGAACTCCGGCACCTCCCCGAGATCGTGGACGATGGTCTCGGCGGCCAGCCAGGCGTCCGGGGACCGCAGGTCGTAGTAGAAGCGGGGGTGGTCAGCCGGCAAGCAGGGCCACCAGCTTCGCGGGGGCGATGTGGATGTAGGCCTCTTCGATGGCGCCGGCCACCGCGTCCCACGCCAGGTCGGCGTCGAGGTAGACGCCGACCCAGCCTCGGTGACCGACGTACGGCGGGTGGAAGTAGTGCTCGGGGCTGCCCGCGATCAGGCCCTCCTGCTGGCCAGGCGGGGCGGCGCACCACAGCGTCCGGCGATTGTCGCCGTGGAACCCGTCGTGGAGGCAGACGAACCCCTTCTTCTCGCGGATGAAGAACCACGGATGCCCGTGGCTGATGCGCTCGCCGACCTCGGGAAGCGCGAGGCAGTGGGCGCGGACCTGCTCGAGCGTCGTCATGCGGACTCAGCCGTGGATCAGCCAGCCGTCCGCCGCCCGGGCTGCCTCCATGACGCCCTCGGCGAGCGTGGGGTGGCCGTGGACGATGCGGGCAACCTCGGCGAAGCCGCCCTCGAGCGCACGGACGTTGACGAGCTCCTGGATCAGCTCGGTCGCCTTGGCGCCGACGATGTGGCCGCCGAGCAGCTCGCCGTACTTCTTCTCGCCGACGATCTTGATGATCCCCTGGCGATCGCCGTAGACGGTGCCGGCCCCGACCGCGCCGTACTGGACCTTGCCGACGACGACGTCGTAGCCCTCGTCGCGCGCTTGGCGCTCGGTCAGCCCGAAGGAGGACACATTGGGCGTGCAGAACGTCGCGCGCGGGATGTCGACGTGGGTGATCGGGTGCGTGTCCAGGCCCGCGGCGTCCTCGACGGCGATGACGCCCTCGTCGGAGGCCTTGTGCGCCAGCGCCGGGCCGGGCACCAGGTCGCCGATTGCGTAGATCCCGTCGGCGCTCGTGCGCATGCGGGCGTCGACCTCGATCAACCCGCGCTCGCCGACCTTGACCCCGGCGCCGTCGAGGTCCAGCGCCGCGACGTCGGGCCCGCGGCCGGCCGCGATGACCAGCCAGTCCGCCTCGGCCGGCTCGCCGTTGTGGGTGAAGGTGACCTTCTCCCCCTCGGTCTGGACGTCCCGGACGAGCGTGCCGGTGTAAATCTTGATGCCCTGCTTGGACAGGGCGCGGCCGGCGGCCTTGGAGATGTCGGCGTCCTCGAGCGGAAGCACGCGGTCGACGGCCTCGAAGAGCGAGACCTCGCTGCCGAGCCGGGCGTAGGCGGAGGCGATCTCTGCGCCCGACGCGCCCGCCCCGACGACCGCGAGGGAGCCGGGCAGCTCGTCGAAGGCCCAGGCGTCCTCCGTGCCGATGACACGGCCGCCGAACTCCGTGCCCGGGATCGGAAGCGGCACGGATCCGGTGGCGAGGACGATGCACTTGGTGGCCTCGAGCTCGGTGGCGCCGACGCGGACCGAGCGGCCGCCGGCCAGCGACGCCTCGCCCTCGAGGTAGGTGATCGCGTTCTTTTCCAACAGCCCGGAGACGCCGCCCGTCAGTGTCTTGATGACCTTCTCGCGGCGCTCGGCGACGCGCCCGAAGTCGACCGTCCGGGAGGGGACGTCGATGCCGAACTCGGCAGCCTCGTCGACCTCGGAGAGGATGTCGGCGACGCGCAGGACGGCCTTGGCCGGGATGCACGCGTAGTTCAGGCAGCGGCCCCCGACGACGTCGGACTCCACGACCGCCGTCTTCATGCCGAGCTGGGCGGCCCGGATCGCGGTCACATAGCCACCGGGGCCCGAGCCGATGACGATGCAGTCGTAGGAGTCAGAAGCCATTCTTCGAGCCTATCTGCGGGGCGCTTGCATCCGGCCCATGGCGCGGATGAGAAACCAGAACAGCGTGCCGCTGGCGACGAGAAGGACTACGCACAGCACGACGGCACGGAGGTTGGAGGAGACGAGCAGGCCCAGGCCGGCCGAGACGGCGGTGAGGCCGAGCACCACCTGGAAGCCGATGGTGGCCCAGTACTGCAGCCGCCACAGCCCGACGGTGAGCACGAGCATGATCGCGCCGAAGATGATCGCGCTCTGTGTCGTATTGGCACCGTCGACCTCGTAGCCCGTGGCGGCGAGCACGCCATTGACGACGGCGAGGACCAGGGTGATCGCCGCGCTGACGGCGATGATCTTCGGCCGTTCCCCCGGCGCGAGCGGCTCGAGCTCGGCGCGCAGTTCCTCGTTGCGCGCCTCACCTCGCAGGCGCGGCGGTGGAGCCTCAGGCATCCAGCGCCGCCCTGAGCGTCCGGGCGGCGGCGGCGGGGTCCGCGGCATCGAGCAGCGCGCGCACGACGACGACGTTGCGCGCGCCCGCCTCCACCACCTCGTGCACGTTCTTCTCGTCGATGCCTCCGATCGCGAACCACGGCTTGCCGGTCACGTTCGCTGCCGCCCAGCGCACGTAGTCCAGGCCCGCCGCGGGGCGCCCCGGCTTGGTCGGCGTCGCCCACACCGGCCCGATCGACAGATAGTCGACCGCCGGGTCGGCGGCTGCCCGGGCCCCCTGGTCGGGCGCGTGTGTGGACTGGCCGACCATGTCGACACGGCCCCGCGCGTCGGCGGGCGCGGCGTCGCCCTGTCCGACGTGCACGCCGTCCGCCCCGATCTCGGCCGCGAGGTCGGGCCGGTCGTTGAGCACGAACCGCGCGCCCGCCGAGTGAGCGAGGTCGCGCCAGCGCGCGCCGACGCGGCGGACGTCGTCATCGTCGAGGGACGGGTCGCGCAGCTGGAGCAGGTCGACGCCGCCGTCCAGGGCCGCGGCGACCGCTGTCTCGGCCGCCGCGTGGGCGCATAGGTAGAGCACCCGAAGAACGTACCCTCAGTCTCGATGAACGACGTCCTCATCGTCGGCGGCGGGATCGTCGGCCTCGCCATCGCGCACCGCGCCGTCCAGCGCGGGCTGGAGCCGCTCGTCATCGACGCCGGCGAGACCGCGGCGGCGAGCGTCGCGGCCGGGATGCTCGCCCCGGTGACGGAGGCGGAGTTCGGCGAGGACGCGCTCGTGCGCCTCGGCCTCGACAGCCTGCAGCGCTATCCGGCCTTCTGCGCCGAGCTCGGCGTCGAGCTGCGCGAGACGGGCACGCTCGTGGTCGCGCGCGACCAGGACGACGCGGACACGCTCGACCGCCTGCATAGGTTCCGCCAGGGCCTCGGGCTCGACGCCGAGCGCCTGCTCCCGACCGCCGCCCGTCGCCGCGAGGGCGCGCTCGCGCCGAGCGTCCGGCTAGCGCTCGAGGTCGCCAGCGACCGCTCCGTGGACCCGCGTGCGCTGCTGCGCGCGCTGCGCGAGCGGGTGACCGTGCGCTCCGGCCGCGCCGTGTCCCTCGACGCGCGGTCGGTGACCCTCGACGACGGCGAGACGCTCCGCGCGGACCAGGTGGTCCTCGCCGCCGGCGCGTGGTCGGCCGCGCTCGCCGACGTGCCCGTCCGGCCGGTCAAGGGCCAGGTGCTGCGGCTGCGCGACCCGCGCGGGCCGGGCCTCGTCGAGCGCACGATCCGCACCCTCGACGCCTACCTCGTCCCGCGCGCCGACGGCGCCTACGTGCTCGGTGCGACCGTCGAGGACCGGGGCTGGGACTCCGCACCGACCGCCGGGGGCGTGTTCGAGCTGCTACGCGACATGAGCGAGGTCGTCCCCGGCGTGCTCGAGCTCGAGCTCGAGGAGGTCTGCGTGGGCTTTCGCCCGGCGACCCCCGACAACGCGCCGATCATCGCCCGCCTCGACAACGGCGTCATCGCCGCCACCGGCCACTGGCGCAACGGCGTCCTGCTCGCACCGGTCACCGCGGACATGACGGTCGACCTGTTGGCCGGGGTGCCGGCGTGATCGACGTCTTCGTCAACGGCGAGCCGACGGCGCTGCCCGAGGGCGCCACCGTCGCGACGGTGATCGCCAAGCTCGACCTCCCGTCGCGCGGCATCGCGGTGGCGCTGGACCGCGAGGTCGTCCCCCGCGGGCAGTGGGAGCGTGCGGTCCTTGGTGACGGGTCGCGGCTGGAGGTGATCCGTGCCGTTCAAGGCGGGTGAGAGCCGCCTGATCCTTGGCACCGGCGGGTTCCGCTCGCACGAGGTGCTGGCTGCCGCGATCGAGGCCAGCGGGACCGACATGGTCACCGTCGCGCTGCGGCGCGTGGATGCGGGTGAGCAGAGCGCCCTGGTGGAGGTGCTCGACGGTGCCGGGGTGCGGCTGCTGCCCAACACCGCCGGCTGCTACACGGCACGCGACGCCGTCCTCACCGCCAAGCTCGCCCGCGAGGCGTTCGACACCGACTGGATCAAGCTCGAGGTGATCGGCGACGACCGCACCCTGCTGCCCGACGCGCCCGCATTGCTGGAGGCCGCCGAGGAGCTCGTCGACGACGGCTTCACGGTGCTCCCCTACACCAACGACGACCCGATCCTCGCGCGCCGGCTCGAGGACGTCGGCTGCGCTGCGGTCATGCCCGCCGGCTCGCCGATCGGCTCCGGCCAGGGGATCCTCAACCCGTACAACCTGCGCCTGATCGTCGAACGCGCGGGAGTGCCGGTGATCCTCGACGCCGGGGTGGGGACGGCGAGCGACGCCACGCTCGCACTCGAGCTCGGCTGCGACGCCGTGCTGTGCGCGACCGCCATCTCCCGCGCGCAGGACCCCGTCGCCATGGCCCGCGCCATCCGCCTCGCCGTCGAGGCCGGCCACCTCGCCCGCCACGCGGGCCGCATCCCGCGCCGCCTCTACGCCGAGGCCTCGACACCGGAGACGGGGGTCCCCGACTTCTCGGACTGAAAGGTGCGGATAGGTCGGGCGAACGCCACGGCCACGCCCGCGACGACCGCCGCCGACGCGCCGATGGCGAGCGTCTCGCGCACGCCGATCGCCTCCCCGATCGGTCCCGCGATGAGGAAGCCGAGCGGAAGCAGGCCCGCCGAGCCCATCCAGTCGTAGGCCGACACGCGCGAGAGGGCGGCTGGTGGGATCTCGCGCGCCAGCGTCGTGTCGTACAACACGATGAAGGTGCTGAAGCCAGCGCCACCGGCGAAGAAGATCGGCACAAGCACCCACAGCGAGAGGCCGGCGGCCAGGCCCGCGTAGCCGGTCATCTCGAGCAGGAGCATGAGCATCGGCACGAACAGCGGCCGGCGCGGGCGCCAGCGCACCGCGAGGACGGAGCCGGCGATGGCGCCCGCGCCCGTGACCGCGCTCACGAGCCCGAACACCGCGGCCTCGCCGTAGCCCAGCTCCGCCACCGCCGGCCCGAGCGCGGAGAAGGGCGCGATCGCCACCATCAGCATGAAGCTGAAGTACGCGATGACGAGGAGGGCCCAGGGCCGGGCGCGCAGCTCGCGCCAGCCGCCCGCGAGCTCGCGGAGCATCGGCTCGCGCGCCGGGAGCTCGGACCGCTCGCGGGCGCGGACCACAAGCAGCAGCGCCGCGCCCGCGAGGAACGTCGCCGCGTCGATCGCGAAGGCCGCCGCCGCGCCGACCGTGAGGAACAGCGCGCTGCCGACCGCCGGCCCGACGAAGTTCGAGGCGCTCTGCGTGAGGCCGGTGACCGCCTGAGCCTCTTGGACGAGGTCGTCGGGCACCGTCTGCGGCAGCAGCCCGGTGTAGGCCGGCTGGAAGAAGGCCTGCGCGGCGCCGAACGCCCCTTCGATCGCGACGATCGCGACGATCGGGACGTCGCCCGCCACGATCAGGACGGCGAGGAGCCCGTGCGCGACCCCGCGGACCAGGTCGGTCGCGACCATCACGCGCTGGCGCGGAAGCCGGTCGGCCCACACACCGCCGATCAGCAGCAGCCCGGCGAACGGCAGCCACTTCGCCGCGAGCACGATCCCGACGTCCGTCGGCGTCCCGATCTCGTTGACGTAGAGCGCGAGGACGACGAGCACGATGTGGTCGCCCAGGGTCGACAGCGCCTGGCTGATCCACAGCAGCCGGAAATCCCGGCACGCGAGCGCGCGGCGCATGTGGTCATCATGGAGGCCGTGACCGTGGACGAGCTCTTCGACGACTTCGAGCGCGCGTGGTCGGGGCGCGACCCCGCGGCCTTTGCGCCGCTGTGCGATCCCGAGGACGTCCACTACGAGGATCCGCTGACCCCGGGGCCGCTCGAATCGCCGGCCGCCATCGCCAAGCACGCCGAGCGCCTGTGGACCGGCTTCCCGGACTCCCGGCTGCAGAAGACCGGTCCGCGCCTGCTCGACGACAACGGCTACGCGGCGGCACCGATGAAGCTGCTCGCCACCCACACGCGCGAGCTCTACGGCCTCGCGGCGACCAACCGCTTCATCGTGGTGCACGTCGTCGTCTACGCGGAGCTGCGCGACGAGCGGCTGCACCGCGTCCGGGCGTTCTACGACCTCTACGGCGCCGCGACGCAGCTCGGGGTGCTGCCGCGGCCGGGCACCATGGGCGAGCGCGCGCTGCTGATGCTGCGCGGTTTCGGGCTCAAGCGCGAGAAGTAGCCCGGCCGGGCCGTAGGCTCGCCGCTTGCACTTTCTGCGCGGCGACGAACTGACGGCAGACCAGCTCGACGCCCTGCTCGACCGGGCCATCGCGATGAAGGCCGACCCGCTCGGATCGCGGGTCCTGGAGGGCCGCACGGTCGCGCTGGTCTTCGAGCAGCCCTCGACGCGGACGCGCACGAGCTTCGAGGCGGGCGTCTTCGAGCTCGGCGGCCACCCGATGGTGCTGCGCGCCGACGAGCTGCAGCTCACCCGCGGGGAGGCGATCGGCGACGTCGCCCGCGTGCTCTCCCGGCACGCCGCGGTGATCGGCTACCGAACCGCGTCGGACGAGTCCCTTGCCGAGATGGCCGAGCACGCCGACGTCCCCGTGGTCAACACGCTCTCGCCCAGCCATCACCCGTGCCAGGTGCTGGCCGACCTGATGACGCTGCGCGAGGCGCTCGGCGACCTCCGCGGCCGCCGCCTCGCCTACGTCGGCGACGGCAAGAACAACATGGCGCGCTCGCTGGCGGTCATGGGGGCGATCGCCGGCCTCGAGGTCGCCATCGCCGCGCCCGGCGGCTATCAGCTCGAGGACGGCCTCGGCGCGCAGGTCTACTCCGAGCCCGAGGCCGCGGTGGAGGGCGCCGACGCCGTCTACGCGGACGTGTGGGTGTCCATGTCCGACGACGAGTGGACGGCTGCCGACCGCCGCACCGCGCTCGCGCCATATCGCCTCGACGATGCGCTCCTCGACCACGCCGCCGACGGAGCGTTCGCGCTGCACTGCCTGCCCGCGCACCCGGGCGAGGAGATCTCCGCCGAGCTGCTCTACGGCGACCGCCAGCGCATCTGGGACCAGGCCGAGAATCGTCGCCACGCCCAGAAGGCGCTGCTCGAACTGCTGGTGACCCCGGAGGAGTAGCCTCCCCGGTGATGCCGCAGCCCAAGGCGACGACCCCACCCAAGCGCCGTCCGCTGAGTCCCACGGACGCGGTCGTGGTCACCCGGGAGCGCCTGCAGGAGGTCGTCGACGACGCGGTGCGCCGCGGCCGCATGACCCGCTCGGACGCGACGGAGCTGGTCACCGAGATCTTCTCCCGCGGCCGCAGCACGACCGAGGACCTGATCGGGCTGCTGCCGACCGATCGCGTGCGCCGGGAGGTCGATCGCGCTCGCCGCGCCACCGGCATTGCCGGCTTCCCGGTCTCGGGCTACGAGGAGCTGACCGCGGCGCAGGTGCAGACGCGATTGGACGACCTGTCGAAGGCCGAGCTGCGCAAGGTGCGCGACTTCGAGCGCCGCAACGCCAACCGCAAGACGGTCCTCGCCGCGATCGAGACCAAGTTGGAGATGTGACGTCGCTCGTAGGTCCTCGCTTGCGATGACCGAAGAGCGAAATCGAAGTCGGCCCAAGGCCGGAGACGAGCTGACGCTGACCGTCGACCGTCTCGCCTACGGGGGCAAGGGGGTCGCGCGGTCCGACGGCTTCGTCGTCTTCGTCGCGGGCGCGCTGCCGGGCGACACCGTCCGTGCGCGCATCGAGAAGTCGAAGCGTGCGTACGCAGAGGCCCGCGCGCTCGAGGTCGTCGAGCCGAGCCCGGACCGCGTCGACCCTGTCGCCGACCACCCCGGCGCGCCGTGGCAGGTCCTTCCGTACGAGAAGCAGCTGATCGTCAAGGCCGAGCAGGTCGACGAGTCCCTGCGCCGCCTGGGCAAGCTCGACGGCTTCGTGCTGGAGGAGATCGTCCCGGCGGTCCAGCAGTGGCGCTACCGCAACAAGCTCGAGTACTCCTTCGGCGAGGGTGCGGACGGCCGGCTGATCTGCGGCTTCCATGCCCCCGGGCGCTTCGACCAGATCGTGTCGGTCACCGACAACAAGCTCGCCTCCGAGCGCGGCAACGCGCTGCGCGAGGCGACGCTGGCGGTCTGTCGCGAGGCCGGCCTGACACCGTGGGACCGGCGCACCCAGAAGGGCTTCCTGCGCAACCTCGTGATCCGCGAGGCCCGCGCCACCGGCAAGTACCAGGTCCGCATCGTCACGACGAAGGGCACGCTGCCCGTCGAGGCGCTGCGCGAGGGCGTCGACGCCGAGAGCCTCTGGTGGACGCAGACCGACGGCCTGGGGGAGACGACGAGCGGCGGCAAGTCACAGCTGCTCGCGGGCGCCCCCCAGCTCGAGGACCACATCGGCGAGCTGCGCTTCCTGATCTCCCCTGAGGCGTTCTTTCAGACCAACACCGAGATGGCCGGAGTGCTCTACGGCATCGCCTCCGACTACGCGGAGCTGACCGGCACCGAGCGCGTATTCGACCTCTTCTGCGGCATCGGCACCATCGCGCTGACCCTCGCCCCGCGCGCCCGCGCCGTCCACGGGCTCGAGCTCATCGAGGACGCCATCCAGGACGCCGCCGAGAACGCCAAGCTCAACGAGATCACCAACGCCTCCTTCTACTCGGGCGACGTGCGCACCAGCCTGCGCGAGCTCGTCGAGCAGGCCGGCAAGCCCGACGTCGTCGTCGTGGACCCGCCCCGCGCGGGCCTTTCGCAGAAGGTCGTCCGCCGCATCGTCGACGCCGCCCCGCAGCGCATCGTCTACGTCTCCTGCAACCCGACCACGCTCGCGCCGAACGCCGCGCAGCTCGTCGAGGCCGGCTACACGCTGGACCGCGTCCGGCCCGTCGACCTCTTCCCGCAGACGCCGCACATCGAGTGCGTCGCGCGCTTCACCGCCGGGCCGGACGGCGTGAAGAACCCCGACCGCGACTAAGCCAGGCTAAGCGGCCGGAGGGCTACAGGCCCGCGCCGTAGGGCGGGACGTTCTGCATGCCGACCGGGCGGGGGTCGGGCTGATCACGCGGGTCAGGCTTGGCCTCGGTCGTCGCGATCGTGCGCTTGGGCGGCGTGACCGGGACGAGCTTGCCGTCGGCGTCCCGGCGCATCTTCACCTTCATGCCGTCGAGGATGTCGCCGGGCAGGGCGCGGCCGAGGGGTTCATGGCGCGGCATGCTTGAGATGATAGACCCCATGGCGCCGTTCGACGAGGCTCACCGCGCGATCGACGCGCACGATCCTGACGCGCTGCAAACGGTTCTCACCGCGCACCCGGAGGTCCTCGGGCAGACGGGCGGCACCAACGCCAACGACCTGCTCGGCAGGGCGACGGCGACGTGCGACGAGCGCACGGTGGCGATGCTGCTGGAGGCGG
The DNA here is from genome assembly GCA_037724045.1 of Solirubrobacteraceae bacterium. GTDB lineage: Bacteria > Actinomycetota > Thermoleophilia > Solirubrobacterales > Solirubrobacteraceae > DATLGB01. Next base: position 41,251 of record JBBJOW010000019.1, on the reverse strand, counting down.
GCGCGTCCCCGACGCAGGCCAACGTCCATGGCTGGACAGCGCTGCATCAGGCGGGGTACGCGAACGCCGCGCACCTCGTGCCGATGCTCCTCGACGCCGGCGCGGACGCGACGCTCAGCGCGCGCGGGGACGGCGGGACCCCTTTCATCGTCGCGGCGTTCTGGGGCCGCCGCGCCGTGATGGAGCTGCTGCCCGCCCTCCCGCACAACCTGCGCGCCGGAGCGTCCGCCGGCGACCTCGCCGTGCTGGGCTCGCCCGAGGCCGGTGCGCACCGGGCCTACTACCGCCCGCATTCCGGCTTCCCCGAATGGGCGCCGTCCGACGATCCCCAGCAGGTGCTCGACGAGGCGCTCGCCTGGGCGGCACGCAACGACCGCGCCGCGGTCCTCGCCCCGCTCGTGAAAGCAGGCGCCCGGCTCGGAGCCGACGTCTACCGCGGCACCGCACTCATCTGGGCCGCCGCCACCGGCGCTGCGGCGGCGGTGCGCGAGCTGCTGGCGCTCGGAGCCGAGGTGGACGGCCGCGGCGGCTTCGGGGGCGAGACCCACGGCCGCGACGTCACCCCGCTGCACATCGCCGCCGAGGCCGGCAACGAGGAGATCGTCGACCTGCTGCTCGACGCCGGCGCGGACTCCACCTTGCGCGACGGACAGCACGGCGGCGCGGCGGACGGCTGGGCCGAGCACGGCGGCCACCCGCAGCTCGCAGAGCGGATCCGCGCTACGCGGCTCTAGCCCAGGCGGTCCAGACGGGCTCGTCCGCGACGCCGGCGAACTCCGCCAGGGCGCGCCCGACGATCCCGTAGACGTGCGGGTTGACCGCCATGCCGATGTGCGACGAGACGACCTCGATCAGCTCGTCGGCGGCCGGATCCAGGCACGCCTTCCAGTTGACGACGCCGTCGCGGCGCGAGTAGATCGCCTTGTAGCCGACCTCGTCGGGAAAATCGGCCGCCTTCAGCGAGGTGCGGAACTCGCTGCAGCAGTCGCCCATGAGGCACTTGAGCGTGAACAGGTGCGGGACGCGCAGGGAGCCGAGCGCGCCGACGACCCCGATGGTGCCGAGTGCGAATGGGTGGATGTTCAGCATTCCCGCGTTGGGCGAGCCGAGGGTGACGATCCCCGACACGAGGTCGGGCCGGCGTTTGGCCACCGCCCGGGCGATGACTCCGCCGCGGCTCTGGCCGACGATCGCGACCCGGTCGCCGCTGACGTCGGCCATCGTCTCCAGCCGCGCCTCGAGCGCCGTGCAGACGGCGGACGAGCAGTCCACGTTGGCGCGGATGCCGGCCTTGCGCGTCCGGTACCCGAGCCCGCGCAGCCAGCGCGTCATCACCGCGAGCGAGGCGTCGCCCGCGAGATAGCCCGGTATCAGCAACACGGCGCGCCCGTCGCCGGGGACCTGGCCGACGCCCTGCCACTCAGGGCTGCGCCGCAGATGGGCAGCCTCGAAACCGACGAGAGTCTCACGCCAGAGCGGGGGGACGGAGGGGAGCGGAAGACGCATGGCGGCGCAACCTGCTGACGCGAAGTTTACCGGTCCGTCGTCGTTGCGCCAGTACGGGGCGTCGCGGTCAACCGGCTCACGCGGCCGTCCGCTGCTCTAGGTTGCTGCGCGGATGAGGGGGACGCGGGTCTTGGTGGTGATTCTTGCCATGCTCGGTGCGAGCGCGCAATCCGCGCGCGCCGAGTTCCCTTACCAGCCGCAGGGCCTGCCGGGCGAGTACGACAAGTATCGCCTGACCCCCGCCACTCCCAGGCCGAACGACCTTCAGGGCAAGCTGACCTGGATGTACGCGGCCACGGCCGAGGCAGGCTCGCCGTTCACGCGCGACGCGCGCGAGCTCAACGGCGTTCGCGGCGCCCACCTGATCGATGCGGACGCCACCGCCGACCAGGCGTTCTACTCGACCACCGGCCGCCCCGACGTGACGATCGGCGTGACCGACTCGGGCATCAAGTGGAACGACCCGGGCGCAATGGCCGACCTGCGCAAGAAGACCCGCATCGCGCGCGGCGAGGCCAAGAAGCCGCAGGTGGATCGGCAGGTCGCCACGGAAGCCGGCCAGACCTGCGCGACCTTCGCCACGTCGGGGTTTGACCGCAACCGTGACGGGGTCTTCAACGTCATCGACTACGCCTGCGATACGCGCGTCGAGCTCGACTCTCCCAACGGCGTCGGCCCGGCCGGCGTGCTCGAGCCCCAGGACGTCCTGATCGCCTTCTCCGACGGGGTCGACGACGACCTCAACGGCTACGTCGACGACCTGGTCGGCTGGGACTTCCTCGACGACGACAACGATCCCTACGACGACGTCCAGTACGGGCACGGCACGGGGGAGGCGCGCGACTCCAGCGCCGAGGCCGACAACGGCGGCGAGCTCGCGAGCTGCCCGAACTGCATGGTCGCGCACCTGCGCGTGGGCACGTCCTTCATCGCCGACGTCAACCGCTTCGCCGAAGCGGTCGTCTACGCGACCGACAACAACATCCTGGTCGTGCAGGACGCGCTCGGCACGCTCAACAAGTCCGCATTCGCGCTGAACGCGATCAAGTACGCCTACGACCACGGGACGACGGTCATCGCCTCCGCCGCCGACGAGGCCGCCCAGCACCACAACCAGCCGTCGTCGCTGCCCTACTCGATCGTCGTCAACTCGGTGACCCACGCCGACGTGGCCGACGACCTGCCGGGCCCGTCGCCGGTCTCCTACCTGCAGTTCAACGGCTGCACGAACTTCTCCTCGCGCATCACGCTGGCCATCCCGTCCGTGTCCTGCTCGTCGGACGCCACCGGCCGCGCCGCCGGCATGGCCGGCCTCGTCTACTCGGCGGCCAAGAACGCCGTCGCGCGCAATCAGCTGCTCCCGCACTCGAAGACCGGATGCGTTCGCGTCGGCGGCGCGCGCTGCCTGATCACCCCCAACGAGGTCCGCCAGGTCATGGCCTCGGGCCTCGTCGGCGGGACCGCCGTCTCCGATGACGTCAACTTCTCCCAGACGCCGCTCGGCGCACAACTGCCGACGGAGCTCTTCTGCCCGGCGCCGGGGTGCACCGATCCCTTCCTCGCCGCGCCGACGACCCGACCCGGCCAACCCGGGGCCTCCTATCCGGCCCGCAAGGGGCACGACCAGTTCTACGGCTACGGCCGCGTCAACATGAACCGGGCGGTCGACGCCGTGGCGCCCGAGACAGCGCTCGTGCCCTCCCGCATCCCGCCCGAGGTCGAGGTCACCTCGCCCAACTGGTTCGACATGGTCGATCCGGCGCAGGCGGCCATGCAGGTCACGGGGATGATCGACAGCCGCAGCGGCACCTATTCCTGCAGGGTATTCGCGGCCGCGGGTTCCTACCCGGGCGACGACGACTTCCGAGAGCTCACCGGGACGTCGACCCAGTGCGACGGCACGGCCAGGACGGGCCGCTTCGAAGGAGACATCGCGACGGTGCCGATGGCAGACCTCAAGGCGCTGTTCCCGCAGGCGACGCAGGCCCTCGACTTCACCGGCCGCGAACCGGGCGCGGGTGCGCAGACCTACGGCGGCCGGCCCAACACCGAGCCCTACGGCTTCGTGGTCAAGGTGGTCGCCACCTCCGCCAGTGCGGGCACCCCAGCGGTCCCGCTGGTCGGTCAGGACCGCCGCCAGGCCTATCTGCACCGCGACGCGGCGATGCTCGAGGGCTTCCCGAAGCAGCTGCCTGGCGACGCCGAGGCCTCCCCCGTGCTCGCCGACGTCGACGGCGACAACGAGAACGAGCTGGTGGTCGCGAACTCGGACGGGCTCGTGCACGTCTTCGAGCGCGACGGGGGCGAGGCGGCCGGCGCCTGGCCCGCCACCACCGGCGCCGTGCGCCCGAACCACGACGCGGCACCAGGTCTGGGCGCGGGCGGTGTCGACTCAGGCCACGAAGCCGTGCTCGCCACCCCGGCGGTCGGCGACATCGACAAGGACGGCACGCTGGAAGTGGTCGTCGCCGACCTCAACCGTCGCGTGCGTGTGTTCAACCATGACGGCACGCTCGACCGGACCCTGACCACGCCGGCCATCTACGCCGGCATCCCGGCACAGCCGTTCGTCAACGTCCGCAAGGACAACAGGAACCGCGTGCAGCCGGGCTTCATCGGCTCGCCGGTGCTGGCCGACATCGCGGGCGGCGCGAAGCTCGAGATCATCGCCGCCTCGATGGACCGCCATGTCTACGCCTGGAGGACGAACGGCACCGCGGTCGACGGCTGGCCCGTGCTCACGATCGACCGCACGAAGGTGCTGTCGATCGACCCCGTCACCCACCAGATCACCTTCAAGCCGGACGTCGGCGCCACCTTCGAGCAGGGCGCGATCGTCGACACGCCGGCGATCGGCGACCTGACCGGCGACGGCAAGCCGGAGATCGTCGTCGGCACCAACGAGTCCTACGCCGAGCCGCTCAACGCCGGCGGGCTCGACCAGGCTGCCTACGCACCGCTAGGGGCCGCCCTGAAGCCCGCCAACGGGCGGCTGTTCGCGATCAAGGCCGAGGGCGAGCCCGGCGGGCCCACGCTCAACAACGACCTGTACCTGGCCGGCTGGCCCTTCAAGGTCGGCATCCTGCAGGCGGGAGTGCTGCCGCTGGTGGGCGAGGGCATCACCGGTAACCCGGTCATCGACGCGGTCCCGTGCAACGGGTCGACGTCCGCGCCGCGGGTGGGAACGATGCCGGCGGCGGGCCTGCCCTACGTCGTCAATGCCAACGGCCAGTCCTGCTACGGGCGCGTCAACGGGCTCGACCGGGCGCTGCCGACCTCGGGCGGTGCCGGCGCGGACCCGGTCTTCCTGGCCGCGTTCGGGCACCCGGCCTTCGGAACCGTCGGCGGTCAGAAATCGCTGCTCGTGCCGGCCGCCGGCGTGACCCGCGCCGCCGACGTCGTCCTGCCGGAGTACCAGGGCGGGCGCGACTATCTGGTGGCCTACAACACGTCGACGGGTCAGCTCGCCCCGGGTTGGCCGGCCGAGGTCAACGATCTGCAGTTCCTCACCGGCCCGTCGGTGGCCGATCTCGGCGGCCTGCCCGGCCAGGAGGTCGTCGGCGGCACCGCGAGCGACGACCTGTACGCGCTCGGCGCCACGGGCGACCCGATGGACGCGAGCTGGCCGAAGCTCACGGGCGACTGGACGGTCATGAACCCGGCGATCGGCCCCTGGGGAGACGGCGCGACGAAGGCGGTCTTCACCGGAACGCGCGGCGGGCGGCTCCAGGCCTACGAGACCGCGGCGACGGCGTGCGCCCCGGCCGACTGGCCGCAGTTCCATCACGATCCGGCCAACTCCGGCGACGCCCGCCGCGACGCGATCTCCCCCGGCCACCCGGAGGCCGCGACCGTCGTGGGCTCCGAGCTGAAGTTCACGGCGACCGGTGACGACCTGCAGTGCGGGACGGCGACGGCCTACGAGGTCGTCACCTCGGCGAGCCGAATCAAACCGGGAAACCTCGCCGCGGCCGCCCCGCTCGCCGCACCGCAGATGCCCGCCGCGGTCGGCAGCGCCGAGACGATCCCGCTCGCCGGGACCGTGCTGCGCTACGTGGCCGTCCGTGCCGTCGACGAGCAGGGCAACGTCGGCCGGCCCGCGGTGGTCGACCGCACCGCCCGGGCGCCCGGCCCCGCCGGGTGCGCCGACGATCGCCGCCCCTTCTCGCACTTCGTCCGCAAGCGCATCACCCGTAGCCGGGTCGATCTCGCCGGCCGGACGTTCGAGCCCGGCTGCGCGCGGATCGCCCGCATCCGGGTCGCCGTCAGCCGGATCCTGCGCGGCGGATCGAAGTGCCGGCCGCTGCTGCGCGCCGGAGCGCTGGGTCCCGCAGGCCCGTGCCGCCGCCTGCGGCCCCTGCGCGTCGCCGGCGGGCGGCCATGGCGCCTGCAGCTCTCCGCCTCGCTGCCGCGCGGCCGCTACCTGATCGCCGTGCAGGCGAGCGACACCGCGGGCAACGCCGAGGTGCCGTCCTCGCGCAACCGCCTGCGCGTCCGCGTCAAATAGGCTCGCGGTCATGCGAGCCGTGACCGTCCGCGACGGCGCCATCGGCGTCGAAGAACACCCTGACCCGAGCCCGCAGGCCGGCGAGATCCTCGTCCGCGTCCGCGCTGCCGGCCTCAACGGCGCTGACGTCATGCAGATGAAGGGCCGCTACCCGGCGCCGCCCGGCTCGCCGCCCGACATCCCGGGCCTCGAGTTCGCCGGCGAGGTTGCCGAGTGCGGGCCGGGCGTCCATCGCTTCGAGCCCGGCGACCGCGTCATGGCCGTCGTCGGCGGCGGCGGCCAGGCGGAGCTGATCGCCGTCAACGAGCGCCTGGTCATGCCGGTTCCCGACGAGCTCGAATGGGATGCCGCCGGCGGGACGCCGGAGGTCTTCACGACCGCCCACGACGCGCTCTTCAGCCAGGGCGGCCTCACGGCCGGTGAGCGCCTGCTCGTCCACGGCGCCGCGGGCGGCGTCGGCACCGCCGCGGTCCAGCTCGGTCAGATGGCGGGGGCGCGGGTGACGGCCACGGTGCGCAACGAGGCGTCACGCGAGCGCATCGCCGCGCTCGGGGCCAACGCCATCGATCCCGAGGGCTTCGAGGCCGCCGGTCCCTTCGACGTCATCCTCGAGCTCGTCGGCGCGCCGAACATGGCCGGCAACCTGTCGGCGCTCGCCCAGCGCGGCCGCGTCTGCGTGATCGGCGTCGGGGCGGGGGGCAAGGCGGAGATCAACCTCGTCGCGCTGATGGGCAAGCGTGGCGCCATCCACGCCTCCACCCTGCGTGCCCGCTCGCTCGAGGACAAGGCGAGCGCCGCGCGCCTGGTCGAGAAGAACGTCCTGCCCGGCTTCGACATCGGCGACCTCATCGTCCCGGTCGCCAGGACCTTCGCGCTCGAGGAGGCCGCAGAGGCCTACGCGTTCTTCCAGGAGCCCGGCAAACTCGGCAAGGTCGTCATCCTCGTCTAGTACGGGGGGAAGTCGGCGTACCAGTCGCCGAGCTGCCGGAAGGCGCCCCACCAGGCGCGCTTGGCGTCCTCCTCGTCCAGTGCGCCGTCGATGTCGGGGACGTACAGCGCCTCGATCGACGGCGTCAGCGTCTGCACCACGCCGGGGTCGGGCTCGATCGTCCTGGCGAGCGGCAGGGCGGCCTCGTTGAGCACGCCCATCGCGTCCTCGCCCATGACCACGACCATCTTGGGCGCCACGATGGCGAGCTCCTCGACGAGCCGGGCCAGGCACTCGGGCGCGGCCATGGACGTGTCGGGCACCGGGCACTTCACGCACACGGTCCCGTAGACCTGCAGCGGGTCGATGCCCAGCCGCTTGAGGGACTTCATCAGCGCCGTCCCCGCTCGGCCGTAGAACGCCACGCCCTCCTCGATCTCCGCGTGCGACGGCGCGTACTTGATCAGGAAGACGTCGGCCTGCGGGTGGCCCGAGCCGAGCACGGGCATGTGGTCGCCGCGCGGGCACGCGCTGCAGGACTGCAGGTCGCGACTGAAGTGGTTGAGCTCGCGGATGGCGCGCTCCAGATACTTCTCGCGGATCTCGTCGTCGGTGACGGGCATGCCGCCAAGCGAGTTCCCCGGGGGTGCCGGCTTTCCCTCTTGCTGCATCAGAGGTTGCGCGTGGCCTTCTTGACGGCGCGCTCCCGGGCGGCCCGCCGGCCGGCCGGTGTGCCCGCCTTGGTCTGGAGGAACTTCAGAGCCTGCACACCCGCGTAGTAGAGCGCAGACGGGCGCGCGACGATGTCCGCCTCGCGCAGCGAGGCGAGGAACTCCTCGGGCCCGTCGAAGTCGCGCATGCGGATGCGGACGCTGCCCAGGCCCTGGGCCACGTGGGAGTCCGAGCCCGCCCCGCCGACGATCCGGTACTTGGCCGCGAAGCGCACCGCCTCCTCGTTGAAGGCCGGCAGGGCGATCCGCGGGTTGAAGACCTCGATGGCGTCGATGTCGTCGAGCACGTCGAGCAGGTGCTCGTAGTCGGGGATGGAGTGCAGCCGGTCGAACGGGTGGGGCACGTAGACCAGGCCGCCCTGGCGCTTGATCTCGGCGATGGTCTCCTGCAGCGTGAGGCCGCGAGGTATGCGCTCCTCGAGAAACAGGCCGATGACCTCGCCCTGGGATGCCGTCTTGACCTCTTCGGCCACGATCACCTTGACGCCGTAGTCGTCGGCCTTGGCGGCGGCGTCCAGGGCGCCGGAGATCTCGTTGTGGTCGGTGACGGCGATCGCGCCGAGGCCGCGGTCGCGCGCGGCGGCCAACAGCGCCTCCACCGGCGTCGCGCAGTCGAAGGAGTGGTCGGTGTGCATGTGCAGGTCGACGTCGATCTCGGCCCGGGGTGCGAGGCGCCTGACGACGGCCGGGGTGCTGCGGTCCGCGTGGCGGCGCCCGATGAGCCGCGTGTAGACGGCCTCGACGTCGTCGGCCACACGCGACCAGGGCAGGTGCGCGCGCACGCTGTCCCCGCCGGCACGCAGCCGCGCACGCAGCGCAGGGTCGGACACCACGCGCTCGAGCTGGGCGGCGAGCACGTCGACGTCGCCGGATTCGAACAGCAGGCCGGCGTCGTTGTCGGCCACGATCTCCTCGTAGACGCCGATGCGCGACACGACCGGGACCGACCCGCGCCCGAGCGCCCGCAGCAGCATCCCGGGCGCGGGGGCGATGCCCGAGGACGCGGCGACGGTGATGTCGCCCGCCACCTCCGGGTCCTCCTCGACGATCGTCACGCGCTCGCGGAGCTTCGAGCGGGTCGCGCTGGCGGGGACGATCCCCCCGGGGGCGTACACGGTGGCGCGCCACTCGAGGTCCTCGGGCAGCCGCCGCAGCGCGCGCAGGAAGATCCGCAGCGCAGCACGCTCCTCAACCGCGCGGAACACGATGTGCGGCTGGCCGTCACCGGGCTCCGGGACGACGGTGTCCGCACCGGGGCGGACCACTTCGTAGCCGGCCGGGAAGAAGCGGTTGACCAGCTCCGCGGTCGCCTCGAACGACGCGATCCGCGCGTCGATGCGCCCGAAGAAGGTCTCCACGAAGCGCCGCGCCATCTGCGTGGACAGCACCCGCTCGGCCGGCATGTGGAACGTGGCGACGTTCAGGGCCCGCGAGTGGCGCAACGCGGTCGAGGACGCGCTCGGCGCCCACGGCTCGTGGACGTGGACGACGTCGAGCTCGACCTCCTCGAGCAGCTCCTCGATCGTGCGCGCGATGTCGACCGGCAGGGAGGGGATCGCCCGCCGCGGGGACAGCGTCGGCAGCAGCTCGCCGACAAGGAGCACGGTCGGCCCGCTGGCGTCCCACACGTCGCCGGAGCGGATCCGCCGCCGTGACTCGCGCACGGCGTCGGGCTCGTGGCTCGGCGCAAGGATCAGCACCCGGTGCCCGCGCGCGGCCAGCTCCGCGCTCAGGGCGGCGACGTGCGCGTTGACCTCGTGCTCGTCCTCCCAGGGGTACGGCGTGACCTGGGCGATGGAGAGCGGCGGCACCGGGCGCAAGCCTAGACCCGATGCCGTCGCGCGGCGGTGCCTCTAGGCCTGCGCCTTGATCTCCTCGGACTCGGCGAGCCGCTCCCGGGCGGCCTGGCCGGCCTCGCGGGTCCGCGCGTTCTCGGCTATGAAGGTCTCCGTCAGCTCGCGCGCCTTGTCGTCAGGGCGCTGGTTCTGCGGCGACTTCATCAGGTAGGAGGACGGCCCGTCGAGCTGCCCGGCGATGCCGTTGTCCAGCGCGAGCTTGAGGATCCGGACGGCGTCGATGACGATGCCGGCGGAGTTGGGGGAGTCCCAGACCTCGAGCTTGACCTCCATGTTGAGCGGCACGTCGCCGAAGGCCTGGCCCTCGATGCGGATGTGGGCCCACTTGCGGTCGGTCAGCCACGGCACGTAGTCCGAGGGGCCGATGTAGACGTCGTCGTCGGGCAGCGTGTGGCCCATGATCGACGTCACCGCGTTGGTCTTGGAGATCTTCTTGGACTCGAGACGCTCGCGCTCGAGCATGTTGTAGAAGTCCATGTTGCCGCCGACGTTGAGCTGCGACGTGCGCAGCATCTTGACGCCGCGCTCGTGGAACAGGCGGGCCAGCTGGCGGTGGACGATGGTGGCGCCGACCTGTGACTTGATGTCGTCGCCGATGATCGGCAGGCCGGCCTTGCGGAAGCGCTCGGACCAGTAGTTCTCGCGGGCGATGAAGACCGGGATGCAGTTCACGAAGGCGCAGCCGGCCTCGAGGATCTGCTCGACGTACCACTTGGTCGCCAGCTCGGAGCCGACCGGCAGGTAGCTGACGACGACGTCGGTCTTCGTCTGCTTGAGGATCCCGACGATGTCCACGGTCTCGCCCGGGGCCTTGGTGATCTTCTGCTTGAGGTACTTGCCCAGGCCGTCGTGCGTCATCCCGCGCTGCACCGGAACGCCGATCGACGGCACGTCGTCACCGAGCTTGAGGGTGTTGTTCTGGCCGGAGAAGATGGCCTCCGACAGGTCCTTGCCGACCTTGTCGGCGTCGATGTCGAACGCGGCCGAGAACTCGATGTCGCGGACGTGGTAGCCGCCGAGGTCGAGGTGCATGAGGCCGGGCACCTGCTCGCCGGCGGGGGTGTCGCGGTAGTACTGGACGCCCTGGACGAGCGATGAGGCGCAGTTGCCGACGCCGATGATGGCGACGCGCACCTTGTCGGGCGAGCGGCGCGGGCCGCCGTTCTTGGATTGCTTGGACAAGCAGGTTCTCCTCTGTAAAGGTCTTGGTCGGAAATACTCCCCCGGGGGGCGTGCGGTTACGCCGCGCGGGCCAGCAGCGCGCCGCGCACGTGCCAGATGCGCTGGGCGACCGTCACGAGCGCGAGCACGGCCAGCACGTAGACCGCCGGCTCGATCAGGTCGAGGAGCTCCGCGAAGATCAGCCCCGCCGACAGGATCAAGACGCGCACGGTGCGGTCGGCGATGCCCACCTTGCACTCGACCCCGAGCGCCTCGGCGCGGGCCCGGGTGTAAGACACCATCAGCGAGGCGATCACCGCCACGACGACGGCGGCGACCGCCACCTCGTCCCCCGCCTCGGCGAAGTTGGCCGCCACGGCGGCGAGCACGAAGCCCTCCTCCATGCGGTCGAGCGTCGAGTCGAGGAAGGCGCCGAACGGCGTGCCCTTGCCCGAGGCCCGGGCGTAGCGGCCGTCGAGGGCGTCGCAGATGGAGCCGACGGCGAACGCGATGCCGCCGAGCAGGTACTCGTCCTGCCAGACGAGCACCGCGGCGACGAGGCACAGCACGAAGCCGGTCAGCGAGATCGCGTTCGGCGTGAGCCGGGACTCGATCAGCCGGTCGGTGACGGTTGAGCGTTGCGCCATGCGCCGCGCAGGCTAACCGGCCGGTGGACCCGCTACCGGCGCGAGCTCAGGTCCGCCGTCCAGATCGTGACCTTCTGCCCGTAGAGGGTGCCGCGGCGCTTATCGATGCCGACGCGGCGAAAACGGGCGGTGGTCAGGACCCCGAGGTGCGGCGGCGAGTCGATCCACATGTTCATGACTGCGCCCGCCGAAGTCCTACCGCCCGCGGGCATGTAGGCCAGCGTCTCGCCCACCAGGCGCGAGTTGCGATAGCGGCGGATGCGGTCGAACGGGCTCGTGCCGTTGGACGACGAGTGCGCGAAGAAGTCGCCGCGGAGCATGTCGCGGCCGTGCGCCCCTGCGGCGCGGGCGAGCTTGCGGTCGGCACGCACGTCCTCGAGGCCGTAGGAGGCCCGCAGCGCGTTGATGCGCTTGACGACCTTCTGCTCGTCGCCGCGCATCCGCGCCTGCGCGGCAGGCGAAGCGAGCACGCACAAACCCATGAGGCACGCGACGAACGCGCGCGTTGTCTGCCCCGTCTTCAATTCGGTCTGCCCCCGTGTTGCTTCGTTCCCCGCTTCAGGCCGCACCGTAGCGATACTTTCGGCCAGCCGTGATGAAACCTCGGACGGTCCCGCGCGCGCATTGGCGGCGCCCCAGCCGCCGCCGCCTGGTCGCGGTCCGCGACCGTCTGCGCACCGTCTACGGCATCCCGGTCGCGCCTGCGCACGGGCGGCCCCTGGACGAGCTGATCCTCACCGTGCTCAGCCAGTCGACCTCCGACCGCAACCGCGACGTCGCGTTCCTGCGCCTCAAGGAGCGCCTCCCGTCATGGGAAGCGGTTCGCGACGCGCCCCTGGAACTGGTCGCGGAGGCGATCCAGCCCGGCGGCCTGCACCGCCAGAAGTCGGTGCGCATCCAGGCGATCCTGCGCGCGCTCGGCACCCAGGATCCGATCAGCCTCGCCCATCTCGCAGACATGCCCGTCGGCGAGGCCCGCGATGAGCTCGTGGCGCTGCCCGGCGTCGGCCGCAAGACGGCGGCCTGCGTCCTGCTCTTCGCGTTCGGTATGCACGACATACCGGTGGACACGCACGTGAGCCGGGTCGTCACGCGAATGGGGATGTTCCGGCCCGGCGCGCCCTTCGAGGAGCTCCACGACGACATGCTCGCGATCGCCCGGCCGGGAGAGGGGATCGAGGTGCACGTCAACCTCCTGCGCCACGGCCGGCGCACGTGCCACGCCCGCCGGCCTACCTGCGGCACCTGCGCCCTGCGCCGCATGTGCCCGCGCGTCGGTGTCTGAGCTCACGCCGCTACAATCTGCGTCGATCCCACTGAGATTTTCGCAACAAAGGAGTCAGGAACCCATATGGGCAGAACCATCGGCATCGACCTCGGCACGACGAACTCGTGCATGGCGGTGCTCGAGGGCGGTGAGCCCACCGTCATCGAGAACGCAGAAGGCGGCCGCACGACGCCGTCCGTCGTCGCCTTCGCGAAGTCCGGCGAGCGCCTCGTCGGGACGGTGGCCAAGCGCCAGGCCGTCACCAATCCCGAGAACACCGTCTTCTCCATCAAGCGCTTCATGGGCCGCAAGGAGGCCGAGGTGCACGAGGAGGAGTCCATGGTGCCCTACGAGGTCGTCAGCGGCCCGGGGGGCGACGCGCGCGTGCAGGCAGGCGGCAAGCAGCACTCGCCGCCGGAGATCTCCGCGATGATCCTCCAGAAGCTCAAGGCCGACGCCGAGGCCTACCTCGGCGAGAGCGTCGACGCCGCGGTCATCACCGTTCCCGCGTACTTCAACGACGACCAGCGCCAGGCGACCAAGGACGCCGGCCGCATCGCCGGCCTCGACGTCAAGCGCATCATCAACGAGCCGACGGCCGCTTCGCTGGCCTACGGCCTCGACAAGGAGTCCGACCAGACCATCCTCGTCTTCGACCTCGGCGGCGGCACGTTCGACGTGTCCGTCCTGGAGATCGGCGAGGGCGTCTTCGAGGTCAAGTCGACCGCGGGCGACAACCACCTCGGCGGCGACAACTTCGACAAGGCGGTCGTGGACTTCCTCGTCTCCGAGTTCAAGCGAGATCAGGGAATCAATCTGGCAGAGGACAAGATGGCCCTCCAGCGCCTCTTCGAGGCGTCCGAGAAGGCCAAGATCGAGCTCTCCAGCGCCCAGGAGACGCAGATCAACCTGCCATTCATCACGGCGGACGCGTCGGGCCCCAAGCACCTCGACCTGCGCCTCACGCGCTCCAAGCTCACCGAGCTCGTCTCGAGCCTGCTCGACCGCGTGGTCCCCCCGGTCCGCCAGGCCCTCGACGACGCCAAGGACAAGGGTGCGTCGGCGATCGACCACGTCGTCATGGTCGGCGGCATGACCCGCATGCCCGCGGTGCAGGAGAAGGTCAAGGAGCTCACGGGCAAGGAGCCCCATCGCGGCGTGAACCCGGACGAGGTCGTCGCCGTAGGCGCGGCCATCCAGGCAGGCGTGCTCGGCGGCGAGGTCAAGGACGTCCTGTTGCTCGACGTCACCCCGCTCACCCTCGGCATCGAGACCAAGGGCGGCGTGATGACCAAGCTCATCGAGCGCAACACGACCATCCCGACGCGCAAGTCCGAGGTCTTCTCGACCGCGGAGGACAACCAGCCCTCCGTCGAGATCCACGTGCTGCAGGGCGAGCGCGAGATGGCGACCTACAACAAGTCGCTGGGCAAGTTCCAGCTCACCGGCATCCCGCCCGCGCCGCGCGGCATCCCGCAGGTCGAGGTCGGCTTCGACATCGACGCCAACGGCATCCTCAACGTGACCGCGAAGGACCTGGGCACGGGCAAGGAGCAGAAGATCGAGATCAAGTCCGGCTCGGGCCTGTCGGACGAGGAGATCAAGAACATGGTCTCCGACGCCGAGTCCCACGCCGACGAGGACAAGCGGCTGCGCGAGCTCGTCGAGGCGCGCAACAACGCGGAGTCCGCGGCCTACAACGCCGAGAAGCAGCTCAAGGACCTCGGCGAAGCCGTCGACGCCTCGTCGCGCGAGGAGATCGAGGCGGCCATCAAGGAGGTCAACGAGGTCGTCAAGTCCGAGGACGCCGAGGAGATCCGGGCCAAGACCGACCGCCTGCAGCAGGCGTTCCACCGGGTGTCGGAGGCCATGTACGAGAAGGCGCAGTCCGAGCACCAGGCCTCGTCCCCCAACGGCTCCGACAGCACGTCCTCAGACGAGGAGGAGGTCGTCGACGCCGAGGTGGTCGACGAGAAGTGAGCGACGAGCCCGTCGTTGAGGAGGTCCAGGTCCAGGACGCCCCGGAGGCGGCCCCCTCGCCGGAGGACCCGGTCGCCGTCGCCGAGGCGCGCGCGCAGGAGTACCTCGAGCTCGCCCAGCGCAAGCAGGCCGAGTTCGAGAACTTCCGCAAGCGCATGAGCGCGCAGTCGGCGCTCGCGGAGGCGCGCGGGATCGGCCGGGTCGCCAAGGAGCTGCTGCCCGCGCTCGACCACCTCGAGCTCGCGCTCGCGGCTGCCGAGCAGCACGCCGACTCCGCGGAATGGGTGAAGGGCATCCGCGCGGTCCAGGAGGAGTTCAAGACGGCGCTCGGGCGCGCCGGCGTCGAGGCGTTCGTGCCGCTGGGCGAGGTCTTTGACCCCAATCAGCACGAGGCCATGGCCCAGGCGCCCGTCGAGGGCGTCGCGTCGGGCACCGTCGCCGAGGTCTATCAGGCCGGCTACCGGCTCAACGACACGATCCTGCGGCCGGCGCGCGTCGTCGTGGCCGCGTAGGAGTGGTCCACTGATGGCGCGCACGGGCGACTTCTACAAGGTCCTGGGGGTCGAGAAGAAGGCCACCCAGGAGGAGATCAAGAAGGCGTACCGCAAGCTCGCGCGCCAGTGGCACCCCGACCGCAACCCGGACGACGCACGGGCCGAGGAGCGCTTCAAGGAGATCTCGGAGGCCTACGACATCCTCTCCGACCCCGAGAAGCGCAAGAAGTACGACCGCGGCGGGTCGGTCTTCGCGGGGGGCGGCTCGCCGTTCGGAACCGGCCAGGGCCCGGATCCGGGCGGGTTCTCCGACATCATCTCCGACCTCTTCGGAACCGCGACCGGCGGCCGCTTCGGCGGCGCCGGCACCGGGCCGCGGACCAAGCCGGCCACCGAGAAGGGCCGCGACCTCGAGACGGAGATCTCGATCTCGTTCTCCCAGTCGATGTCGGGGGCCCAGGTGCCGGTGGGCGTCACCACCCACACCCCGTGCCCGACCTGTCGCGGCACCGGAGCAGAGCCGGGAACCGAGCCGATCGTCTGCCCGGTCTGCCAGGGGCGTGGCGTCGAGTCCCAGGGCCAGGGGCTGTTCTCCATCAGCCGACCGTGCGCGCGCTGCAACGGGGCCGGCACGATCATCGAGCGGCCCTGTCACACCTGTCACGGCGAGGGCCGCCAGCGCGAGCTCAAGCGCTACAGGGTCAACATCCCGGCCGGTGTGCGCGACGGCTCACGCATCCGCCTCGCCGGCAAGGGGGAGGCGGGCATGCGCGGCGGGCCATCGGGCGACCTCTACGTGATCACACGTGTCGGAGCGTCGCCGGTCTTTGCGCGCAAAGGGGACAACCTCGAGGTCGAGATTCCGATCACGGTGGTGGAGGCGCTGCGCGGCGCCGAGGTCGAGGTGCCGACGCTCGCAGGAACCAAGACGCTGCGCGTCAAGGCCGGCACCCCGCACGGAACGTTGCAGCGGCTGCGCGGCGAGGGTCCCCCGCGCCTGGACGGCGCCGGCCGCGGCGACATCCACTACCGCTTCGCGATCGAGGTCCCGGACGCGCTCAACGACGAGCAGCGCGACGCGGTCGACGACCTCGCGCGCGTGCTCAACGGCAACCCGCGTACGGCATTGCTGCGCAAGGCGGCGGCGGCGGACGGCTGATGGCGACACGGCGCACCACCATCACCGCGACGGTCGCGACCGGTCGCGGGGTCTTCATGATCTCCGTGGCCGCGGAGCTCGCCGAGATGCACCCCCAGACGCTGCGGATGTACGAGCAGCGCGGCCTGATCACGCCGAAGCGCTCCGCGAAGGGGACGCGGCTGTACTCGCAGGACGACGTCGAGCGCGTGCGGCGCATCCAGCGGATGACCGTCGAGCTGGGCATGAACCTCGCGGGCGTCGAGCGCGTCCTGGAGATGGAGGACCAGCTCGAGCACATGACGCGCCGGGTCGAGCAGCTCGAGCGGCGCGCCGAGCGCATCCAGGCCGAGATGGCGCAGGCCCTCGAGCAGGTGCACCGCTCCTACCGCGCGGAGATCGTGCGCTACGAGGCTCCCAGAGTTGCGGTCGTCCGACGGCACCCGTCGTAGACGGACACTCCCGAAACCGCCCCTATGACTTTCGATGCGCTTTAGGTATGGTGCCCGCGTCAACGGGGTTCGCGCCGCCCATTGAGGGTGCGAACCTAAGAAAAACCCTGCTTGGGAGGACATAAATGAAGGTTCGTTCCGGACGTAGCCTGGCGCTCGTCCTTGTTACCGCTGTGGCGCTTGTCGTCAGCGGCATCTCCGTTTCCGGCGCCGGCGCTATGCCGGCAGATCCCGGTTCCGGCTCCGCTGAGGCTGAGGCCGCCGGCCACGTGCCCGGCCCGCGCGGCAAGCGCGGCAAGCGCGGCAAGCGCGGCAGGACGGGCGCCCGCGGTCCCGCCGGTCCCGCCGGTCCCACCGGCGCCACCGGCGCCACCGGCGCCACCGGCGCCACCGGCGCCACCGGCGCCACTGGTCCCGCCGGTCCCGCCGGTTCGTCCGCTGGCTCCTCCACCAAGAAGTTCCTCTACCGCGAGATCCAGGGCGTGGGCGCCAAGGTCATCTTCACGTCGGCTGGTCCCGGCTTTCAGCTCGAGGCTGACTGTCTCGGTGGCACGGTGAACTTCCGCGCCCGCTCCCTCCAGGACAACGGCGGAATCCAGTACGGCATAGTCCAGAGCAACGATGCCTCGAGGTTCGATCAGGACTTCGACTTCGACGGCGGTGACGTCTTTACGATCAACACAACTCCCGAGGAGCAGGGTACGCTCACGTATCTGAGCGCCTCCGGCTCCGTCGTCACGCTGACGTACGCGGTGAACTTCGGATTCGCGAACACCGACTGCGTCGTCGCCGGCACGGTGATCGAGGCCGTCTAGCCCCCGCCGAAGCCACAGTGATTCACGCGGGCGAGGCTCAGGCCTCGCCCGCGGTCGTAACCCTCCCCCTACGCTTCCCGCGTGCCTGACTCCAATCGTGCCTGGCGGCTGGCGACAGTGGTCCTCGGCGTCGTCGCCGTGCTGGCGATCGGCTATATCCTCGGCTCCGAATCCGACGACGATCCGGCACCGGCACCGGCCCCGACCGCCGCCACCCCGAAGCCAACCAGCACGCCGACGATCGACCCGGCACTGCGGACCGGTCCGCGCGCCGACCGCCTCGCCGGGCGACCCAGGAAGCCCGGCACGATCTTCGTCGAGGGGACGGGAAGGCGGAGCTTCGGGCCATTCGACTTCCCGGCCGCGGGGCGCTCGTTCAAGGCCGAATTCGTTCAGTACGACAACGCGCAGTACCTCGACTGGAGGACGCAGCCGGCGCTCGAGATCTCCTACGCCTCCGACCCCCGTCTGTGCAAATCCCCGCTGAAGCGAGGCGTGAAGAACGCTCGGTACGCCACCATCCTGCAGATGGCCGAGCCCTTCGGCCAGTCCCCCGCGGTTCTGGACGGCGGCGGCCTGTACCTGTGCGTCGAGGGCTCGGCGAGCTACGTCATCCGGTTGACCCCTCTGGGCTGACTCACGGTGCTACTATCTCAGTCGATCTGACTGAGATTTAATGCAGACGGACCGCTTCACGATCAAGTCCCAGGAGGCGCTGAGCGCCGCGCTAGCACTCGCCGCTGATCGTCGGCACGCGCAGGTGCTGCCCGAGCACCTGCTCTCCGCGCTGCTCTTTGAGCCCGACGGCCTCGTCACTCCCGTGCTGCGCAAGCTCGGCGTCGGCCTCGATGCGCTGCGCGCCGAGCTTGCCGACGCCCTTGACGCCGTACCCGTCCTCGCGGACGCGTCCGAGCCCACCACCTCCACCGAGGTGCTCGGAGTGCTGCGCGCGGCCGAGCCCGAGCTCAAGCCCCTGGGCGACGAGTACATCTCCGTCGAGCACCTGCTGCTCGCGCTCGTGAAATCCGACGGCGCCGCCGGCGAGGCGCTGCGCCGCAACGGCGCGTCCGCGGACGGCATCCTCAAGGCGCTGCAGGAGGTCCGGGGCTCGCACCGGGTGACCGATCAGTCGCCCGAGGACAAGTACATGGCCCTGGAGCGCTTCGGCCGCGACCTCACGCAGGCGGCCCGCGACGGGAAGCTCGACCCGGTGATCGGCCGCGACGACGAGATCCGGCGGGTCATCCAGGTCCTCTCGCGGCGGACCAAGAACAACCCGGTCCTGATCGGCGAGCCCGGCGTGGGCAAGACCGCCATCGTCGAGGGCCTGGCGATCCGCATCGCCAACGACGACGTCCCCGCGTCGCTCAAGGACCGCAAGGTCGTCTCGCTCGACATCGGCGCCCTGATCGCCGGCTCCAAGTACCGCGGCGAGTTCGAGGAACGGCTGAAGGCCGTGCTCAAGGAGATCCAGGACGCTGAAGGCGAGGTCGTGCTCTTCATGGACGAGCTGCACACGATCGTCGGCGCCGGCGCGTCCGAGGGCGCCGTGGACGCGGCCAACCTGCTCAAGCCGATGCTCGCCCGGGGCGAGCTGCGCGCGGTCGGCGCCACCACGCTCGACGAGTACCGCAAGCACGTCGAGAAGGACGCCGCCCTCGCGCGCCGCTTCCAGCCCGTGCTCGTCGGCGAGCCGAGCGTCGAGGCGACGATCACGATCCTGCGCGGCCTCAAGGAGAAGTACGAGGCCCATCACGGCGTCCGCATCACCGACGCGGCCCTGATCGCCGCCGCGACGTTGTCCGAGCGCTACATCGCCGACCGCTTCCTCCCCGACAAGGCCATCGACCTCGTCGACGAAGCCGCTTCGCGCGCCGGCATCGAGCTGACCTCGATGCCGACGGAGATCGACGAGGTCAAGCGCCGCATCATGCAGCTCGAGATCGAGCACGTCGCCGTCAGGAAGGACGACGCTGCGACTGCGCGGCTCGAGGAGATCGAGCGCGAGCTCGCCGCGGCCAACGAGCGCTTCTCCGGGATGGAGGCCCAGTGGATGGCCGAGCGAGAGCGCGCGAAGGGGCACAAGGGGATCGCCGAGCGTCTCGATCAGGCCCGCGTCGAGCTCGAGCGCGCAGAGCGCCAGGCCGACTTCGAGCGCGCCGCCGAGCTGCGCCACGGCGAGATTCCCAAGCTCGAGCGCAGCCTCGAGGACGCCCACGAAGTCGATGACGTGGCCGCCGAGCCCAACGTGTACCTCTCCGACACCGTCAATGCCGACGACATCGCCGAGATCGTCGGCCGCTGGACGGGCATCCCCGTGTCGCGGCTGCTCGAGGGGGAGATGAAGAAGCTCATCCAGATGGAGGACCGGCTGCACGAGCGCGTCGTCGGTCAGGGTGAGGCCGTCGAGGCGGTCGCCAACGCCCTGCGCCGCTCGCGCGCCGGGCTCAGCGACCCCGACCGGCCGATCGGCACCTTCCTCTTCCTCGGCCCGACCGGCGTGGGCAAGACCGAGCTCGCGCGGGCCCTGGCGGAGTTCATGTTCGACGACGACCAGGCCATGGTGCGCATCGACATGTCGGAGTACATGGAGAAGCACGCCGTCTCCCGCCTTGTCGGCGCACCCCCCGGCTACGTCGGCTACGACGAGGGAGGCCAGCTGACCGAGGCCGTGCGCCGCCGGCCGTACGCCGTCGTGCTGCTCGATGAGATCGAGAAGGCCCACGTCGACGTGTTCAACATCCTGCTCCAGGTGCTCGACGACGGACGGCTGACGGACGGCCAGGGCCGCACCGTGGACTTCAAGAACACCGTGCTGATCATGACGTCCAACATCCCGGGGGGCCGCCTGGGTGCGGAGGCGTTCTTCAAGCCGGAGTTCGTCAACCGGCTCGACGACATCGTCGAGTTCGACGCCCTGTCACGCGACCAGCTCACCGAGATCGTCGACCTCCAGGTCGCCCTGCTGGTCGAGCGCGTGGCCGAGCGCGGCGTCGAGATCGAGCTGACCGACGGCGCGCGGACACTGCTCGGCGATCTCGGCTACGACCCGACCTACGGTGCGCGGCCGCTCAAGCGAGTCATCCAGAAGCACCTCGTCGACGGGCTCGCGCGCGGCATCCTGGAGGGACGCTTCGCCACCGGCGACCGCGTCCTGGTCGACGACGAGGACGGCGCGCTGACCTTCGCCAAGGCCGGCGCGCCGGTCACGGCTTCGCTTCGCTAGACGCGGGGGCGCCGGCGCACGTCAATGGTGAGGTTGATCAGCGGCCCTTCGTCGCTGAGACGGCGCTGCTGGTCGATCTGCAGCCGCCACGTGCCCTGCTTGGGCTTGAAGGGGAACTGCGGGACGCGGACGTCGAAGCTCCCACACGCACCGGAGGCCGCCTTCGCGAGCCGGACCGTTCTTCGCAGCTTGCCGCGCAGCAGGTAGTGCGCGTAGATCCCGCCGCGGGCGGTGAAGCCGCGGCCGCGCAGTCGCACCTTGTCCGAGGGCCGCGCGCGCTGCGGCTTGACCCGCACGCTCAAGGTGGAGGCAAGCGACTCGAGGGCGATGGACGCGCCGCCCTCGCCCCGCTCGGTGGCGGTCAGCGTGAACGGCCGCTCCCCGTTGAGGACGGGCGGCGAGGCGACGAAGCCGGCCGGCAGGTTCCCCCCGCCATCCACGAGCGCGCCAGAGACGACCACCTTGTCGTTGACCTTGACGTCCACCACCGAGTTGGGCGTGAAGCGGCTGCCCGCGACCCGCACGGACTCCGTCTCGAAGGTCTCCGGGCCCGTCTGGACCGTCACGTAGCAGAGCTTGAGCGGATCGAGCACCGGCGTGGAGACGGGGTAGGGCGCGGCGGCGAGCGCGGCGGCGATGGTGGGGGCGAGAAGGAACGACACGGTGTCAGTCAGCATGAACACCCCGGATGGGGTAGAGCTTCGCTCATGCCCACTTACATCATGCTCGCCTCATTGTCGTCCGAGGGCGTGCAGACCGTGAAGAACAACCCCAGCCGGATCAAGGAGGTCGCCAGCGAGGTCGAGCAGCTCGGCGCCACGGTCAAGGCTCAGTGGGCCACGATCGGCCGCTACGACTTCGTCAGCGTCGTCGAGGTGCCAGACGAGGTCACCATGGCCCGCGTCTCCCTCGAGCTCGGCTCGCGCGGCACGGGCAAGTACGAGTCGATGACCGCCATCCCGATCGACGACTTCATCGATTCCCTGTGACATGGCCGAACGCCGACACCGCTCTCACGATCGCGCTTGGTCAGAGGGAAGTGTCGGTGTGAGGGCGGAAGCGAAGCGGTCTCGGGTCGTCGTCGTCGGATCCGGTGGGCGCGAGCACGCGCTCGTCCGCGCGCTGCTGCGCTCCCCGCAGCGGCCCGAGGTCCTGTGCGCGCCCGGCAATGCGGGCATCCGCGCCGACGCCGTGCCCCTGGACGCCGACCCGTCCGACGTCGAAGGCTTCGCGCGGGCGGCCGCAGAAGCGGGCATCGACCTGGTGGTCGTCGGCCCCGAGGTGCCGCTGGTCGCCGGGCTCGTCGACTCCCTCGAGGACGCCGGCGTCCGCGCCTTCGGCCCGCGCCGGGCGCTCGCCGCGCTCGAGGGCTCCAAGGCGTTCGCCAAGTCGGTCATGCGCGCGGCCGGCGTCCCGACGGGCGACTTCGCGGTGGTCGACGACGTGGAGACCGGGTTGGCCGCTATCCGCGAGTACCCCATCGTCCTCAAGGCCGACGGCCTCGCCGCGGGCAAGGGCGTCGTCATCGCCGGCGACGAGATGGAAGCGGGCGAGGCGCTCGAGGCGATGCTCGTCGAACGCCGCTTCGGCGACGGGCCGGTGCTGATCGAGCAGCACCTCGTGGGGCAGGAGGTCTCCCTGCTCGCGCTCTGCGACGGCGAGCGCGCCGTCGCCCTCGCGCCTGCCCGGGACTACAAGCGGATCGGCGACGGCGACGCAGGGCCCAACACCGGCGGCATGGGCTGCTTCTCGCCCGTGGACCTCCCGGAGGGCTTCGTCGAGGAGACGATCGCAGCGGTCCATCAGCCCGTGGTGAACGAGTTCGCGCGCGCGGGCACGCCCTTCCACGGCGTGCTCTACGCCGGGCTGATGCTGACCGACGCCGGCCTCAAGGTGCTCGAGTTCAACGTACGCTTCGGCGACCCCGAGACGCAGGTCGTGCTCCCGCGCCTGCGCTCGGACCTGCTCGAGCTGCTGGATCGCTGCACGCGGCTGGGCGGCTTGGCCGGTGCCGGTGAGCCGGAGTGGGACCCCCGCGCCGCGGTGACGGTCGTGCTTGCCTCGCGCGGATACCCGGCGTCGTCGTCGAGCGGCGACGTCATCCACGGGCTCGACGCGGCAGCGCAGGGCGCGGAGGTCGTCCACGCGGGGACGGCGGAGCGCGACGGCGACATCGTGACCGCGGGCGGCCGCGTGCTCAACGTCACCGCCTTGGGGGAGGATCGCTCGAGCGCCCGGTCGGCGGCGTATGCTGCGGCCGACATGATCGCCTTCGACGGCCTCCAGCTGCGGCGCGACATCGGTGTCTGATCCGATCACGCAGACCGAGGTCGCCGAGCTCGAGGAGATCGAGGTCGACGCGCCGCGCGTCGGCATCATCATGGGCTCGAAGTCCGACATGGAGACGATGGAGAAGGCGGGCGAGGTGCTCGACGAGTACCGCGTCCGCTACGAGATCCGCGTCATGTCCGCGCACCGGGATCCCGACATGGTCGCCGACTACTGCAAGAACGCGCGGATGCGCGGTCTGAAGGTCATCATCGCGGGCGCCGGGCTGTCGGCCGCCCTGCCGGGCGTGGCCGCCGCCCACACCGACCTGCCCGTCATCGGGGTGCCGCTCTCGGGCCGCATGTCGGCTGCCGGCGGCCTGGACGCGATCCTGTCGGTCGTGCAGATGCCGCCGGGGGTCCCCGTCGCCGCCGTGGGCTTGGACAACGCGCGCAACGCCGCGCACCTCGCCGCACGCATCCTCACCGCCTGACCCCCCGGAAAGGCGTACTTCGCGCTACATTCAAGTCGGCGTCGGCGGGCGCCGATGGACGTTCCGACTTTGCCCGCCTCTCCCGCTCCCGCCACCTCATCCCTGGACGGTCTGCTCGCCGTCACGGCTGCCCTGCGGACCCGTCCGGACCTCGAGCCGACCCTCGAGGCGGTCGCCGACTCGATCGCGCACACGCTCGGCGTCGCGACGGTGGCCATCACCCTGTACCGCCCGGCCTTCAACGACTTCGAGACGGTGGCCGTGCACGGCGCCGGCGCGGCGCGGCGCATGCTGCTCGGCATGCGCTCGCCCGCCGAGGACTGGTCGCTGCTGATCGACGAGCGCTTCGAGCGCCGCGGCGCGTACTTCATCCCCGACGGTGCCTTTGACTGGGACGCCGACGCGCGCGTCTCCTACGTGCCCGTGCTGGCGCCCACCGCGACCCCCGGCGCCTGGACGGCCGAGGACGCCCTCTTCGTGCCGCTGCGCGACTCCACCGGGATGGTCCTGGGCGTGATGTCGGTCGACGAGCCGCGCAGCGGGCGCCGTCCGTCTGACCAGGACCTCGACGTGATGGTCGCCGTCGCCGCACAGGCGGCGCTCTCGATCGAGGCGGCCCAGCATGCCGAGGCCGCGCGCCGCCACCGCGCCGACGTCCAGGAACTGCTGCACGTCTCCAGCCGCCTCACCAGCGAGCGCTCGCGCACCGGCATCGCCGCAGCGGCGTGCGATGGCATCCAGGCGGCGCTCGGATACGAGCGCGTCGCGCTCCTGCTGCGCCAGCCGGGCGGGGACCGCTTCGTCTCCGCCGCCGCCGCGGGTTGGGAGCCCGGGTCGCTGGACGCCGTCGCCACCGAAGCCGAGCTGACCGGATTGCTCGGCGCCGAGGCGCCCGAGCACGGCTGCGTCCTGCTCACGCGCGCCGACGCGCACGCGCTTGCGCCCGCCAATCTGCACCGTGTCTACTCGTCGCGGCGCAACGGGCGCGGCCCGCTGGCCTGGAAGCACCACTGGCTGCTTGTGCCGCTGCGTGACGAGGACGGCCGGTTGATCGGGCTGATCTGGCCCGAGGACCCGGCGGACCGGCTCGTGCCGACCCTCGAGCGCCTGCGCACGCTGCGCGCGTTCGCAAACCAGATCGCGAGCGCGCTCGAGGCGACCGCCGCGCGCGAGCGGCTGCGCTACCTGTCCCAGCACGACCCCCTGACCGGCCTACGCAACCGCCGCGACTTCAAGCGCTCCATCGACGAGGCGATCGCCAACTCGGAGGGCGTGTCGCTGCTGGTGGTCGACGCCGACGCCTTCAAGCGCGTCAACGACGAGCTCGGCTACGAGACCGGGGACGCGGTCCTCAAGGGCCTGGCCTGGGTGATCGGGGAGACGCTGCCGCCCGACGGCTTCGCCGCGCGGCTGGGCGGCGAGGAGTTCGCGCTGGTGCTGCCGCGCACGGACGCGGCGGGCGCCCGGCTGGCGGCGGAGGCGCTGCGCCGGCAGGTCGCCGAGACCATCGACATCCCGTGGGGGCTGACGGTGTCGGTCGGCCTCGCCGAGACCGAGCCCGGCGTCGAGGACGCCGGCGCGCTGCTGCGCGCTGCCACGCGCGCGCTGTTCGTCGCCAAGAAGCTCGGGCGCGACCGGGTCGTCGTCTACGACCCGCTCACCCTCGAGTCGCTGCTCGCCTCACTGGACACCGAGGACGCGCGTGGCTCGGAGGAGCTCTCGGCGGTGCTGCTGCTGGCGGAGACGCTCGACCTGCGCGACGCCGGCACCGCCCGCCACTCGCAGACCGTCGGTCGCTACGCGGAGCGGATTGCCGCCGAGCTCGGATTCCCGCCCGATCGCGTCGAGCGGGTCAAGGTCGCCGGGCTCTTGCACGACATCGGCAAGCTCGCGGTCTCCGACGCGATCCTGCACAAGCCCGGCCGCCTGAACGCCGACGAGTGGTGCGAGGTGCGCCGGCACGCGGAGGTCGGCGCGCGCATCTGCTCGCACGCGGGGCTGCGCGACATCGCCGCATGGGTGCTCGCCCACCACGAGCGCTGGGAGGGCGGCGGCTATCCGCACGCGATCGTCGGCACGTCGATCCCGGTGGAGGCGCGCATCCTCTCCGTCGCGGACGCCTACGAGGCGATGACGGCTTCCCGCCCGTATCGCATCGCTCCGTTGAGCGGGGCCGACGCGCAGGCCGAGCTACGCCGCGGTGCCGGCACGCAGTTCGACGCCGCGGTCGTCACGGCCTTCCTGGCCGTTCTCGATTCCGGCTGAACCGCCGTTAGGGTGCGGGCCGTGATCGCCCGCTACACCCGGCCGCAGCTCGGCGCCGTCTGGACCGACGAGGCGCGCATGACGGCGTGGCGCGACGTCGAGGTCGCGGCGGCCGAGGCGCTCGACGAGCCCACGCTCGAGGAGCTGGCGGCGATCCGGGGCGCGACCTTCACCGTCGAGGCGGTCCGCGAGCGCGAGGCGGTCACCGACCACGACGTGGCCGCCTTCGTGGACGTGCTGAGCGCGTCCGCCGGGCCGGCCGGGCGCTGGATCCACTTCGGGCTCACGTCCTCGGACGTGCTCGACACGGCGCTGGCGCTGCAGATCCGCCGCGCCGGCGACGTGCTGCTCCCGGGCTCGCGGGAGCTTGCCCAAGCGCTGGCCGAGCGCGCGCGGGAGTTCGCGGACGTGGTCTGCGTCGGCCGCACGCACGGCGTGCACGCCGAGCCGACGTCCTTCGGTCTCAAGCTCGCCGGCTACGCCTTCGAGGCGGCCCGCAACGCCGACCGGCTGGAGCGCGCCTTCGCCCAGGCGTCCGTCGGCGCGCTCAGCGGGGCGGTGGGCACCTACGCGTCGCATTCACCCGATTACGAGGCGCGGGTGCTCACCGGTCTCGGCCTGGCCGCCGAGCCCGTCTCGACGCAGGTCGTCCCCCGCGATCGCCACGCCGAGCTGCTGCAGGCGATCGCGCTCGCCGGCGCCGGCCTCGAGCGCTTCGCCACCGAGATCCGGCACCTGCAGCGCACCGAGGTGCGGGAGGTCGAGGAGCCGTTCCGCGCGGGCCAGAAGGGGTCGAGCGCGATGCCGCACAAGCGCAACCCGATCACCACCGAGCGCATCACCGGCCTCGCCCGCGTGCTGCGTGGCTACGCCCAGACCGGCCTGGAGAACGTCGCCCTGTGGCACGAGCGCGACATCTCGCACTCGGGCGCCGAGCGCGTGGTGCTGCCCGACGCCACGATCCTGCTCGACTACATGCAGTCACTCGCGCTGCGGGTCGCGCGCGGGATGACGGTGCACGAGGACCGCATGCGCGCGAACCTCGAGCTCACCTGCGGCGCGCTGTTCTCCCAGCGCGTCCTGCTCGCCCTGATCGCGCGCGGCATGCAACGAGACGAGGCCTACCGCCTCGTCCAGCGCCTCGCCCAGCAGGCGTGGGACGAGCAGACGCCGCTGCGTGATCTGCTCGCCGCCGAGGTGGACGGTTTCGACCTCGACGCCATCTTCGACTACTCCGCGTACCTGCGCCACGTCCCCGAGATCCTGGAGCGACTGCCATGAGTGACGTCGTCCGGAGGTCCTCGCTTGCGATGACCGGAGGCCGAAACATCGTGTTGTACGCCGACACCGAGACGTCCACCGACCTGTTCGCGGCGGTACCGGCGAACATCATCGATCCGTTCCTGTACGTCGAGGTGGGCGAGCGCCGCGTCGCGGTCATCTCCTCGCTGGACGCGGGCACCGTGCGCGCCGCCGACGCGCGCATCGAGGTGGTGGACCCCGAGACCTACGGCCGCCGCGAGCTGATGCTGAGCGGCATGGACTGGCACGCGGTCGGCTTCGAGATCGTGCGGCGCGCGCTCGCCGACCTCGGCGTGCGCGACGTTGCCGTCCCCTGGCAGTTCCCGCTCGCGCTCGCCGACGTGCTGCGCGCCGACGGCGTGGCGGTCACGGTCGACGTCGCAGGAATCGAGGCGCGGCGGCGGGTCAAGACGGAGGGGCAGCTGGCCGGGATCCGCCGCGCGCAGACGGCGGCCGACGGGGCAATGGCCATCGCCGCGAACATGGTCCACGCGTGCGAGCCGGGCCTGACCGCCGAGGCGGTCCGCCTCGCCATGCAGGAGTTCTGCCGGGCGCACGCCTGCGCGCTGCCGGGTGACGTGGTCGTCGGCCCCAACGAGCAGGGCGCGGCCGGCCACGATCAGGGCGAGGGCCCGATCGAGCCCGGAGACGGCGTCATCGTCGACATCTGGCCGCAGGACGTGGCCTCCCGCTGCTGGGCGGACATGACGCGGACCTTCGTTGCCGGCGGCGTCGAGCCGGACGCCGAGCTGCGCGAGTACTGGGAGCTCACGCGGCGCGCGCTTGAGGAGACGACGGAAGCGGTGCGCCCGGGAGTCCATGGCTCAGACGTCCACGGCATCGCGTCCGCGGTGTACGAGGCCGCGGGCAAGCCGACGGCGCGCTCGTCGCCGGCCGGGTCGACCGACGGGTTCTTCCACGGCCTCGGCCACGGGGTCGGCCTCGACATCCACGAGGCGCCCAGCCTCGGCCTCGCCGGCCAGGAGTTGATGGCCGGCGACGTCATCACGCTCGAGCCCGGCTGCTACCGCCAGGGCTACGGCGGGGTCAGGCTCGAGGATCTCGTGCTGGTCACCGCGGACGGCTGCGAGGTCTTGACGGACTTCCCGTACGAGCTGTAGTCCGCTGGTCCGCAACCTCGTCAACCTCAAGGACGTCGCGAAGGCGTACGGGAGCCGTCCGGTCCTGCGCGGCGTCACCCTCGGCGTCAACGCCGGCGACCGCATCGGGATCGTCGGCGGCAACGGGCAGGGCAAATCCACGCTCCTGCAGCTGATCGCCGGCAAAGAGGAGCCGGACGCCGGCGCGGTCACCGTCACCGGCGGGGTCGGTGCCGCGCTGCTGGGCCAGGGCGACGAGCTCGATTCCGGGCGGACGATCCGGCAGGAGCTCGTCGGTGCTCGCGCGGACCACGAGTGGGCGGGCGACGCGACCTTCCGCTCGGTGCTCGACGGCCTGCTCGGCGGCGTGTCGCTCGGGCGCTTCCCCGACGGGATGGAGACCCGCATCGCGCCCCTGTCCGGGGGCGAGCGGCGGCGCATCGCCCTCGCGCGCCTGCTGCTCGACGGGCCGGAGCTGCTGCTGCTCGACGAGCCGACGAACCACCTCGACGTGGAGGGCATCGACTGGCTCGCGCGCCACCTCGCCGCGCGCCGCGGAGCGATGCTGGTCGTCACCCACGACCGCTGGTTTCTCGACGCCGTCGCCACGGCCACGTGGGAGGTGGTCGACGGCGGTGTCAACCAGTTCGAGGGTGGCTACGCCGCCTACGTCCTCGCCAGGGCCGAGCGCGACAACCAGTCCGCCGCGCGTGACGAGCGTCGCCGCAACCTGCTCCGCAAGGAGCTCGCATGGCTGCGTCGCGGCCCGCCCGCCCGCACCTCCAAGCCGAAGTTCCGCATCGACGCGGCCAACGCGCTGATCGCCGACGAGCCCGAGCCCCGCGACACCGCCGAGCTGCTGCGCTTCGCCGGCGCGCGACTGGGGGACAAGGTGCTCGATGCCGTCGGCGTCGGCGTCTCGTTCGGCGACGTGCCGCTGCTGCGCGACGTCACCTGGCGCCTCGGGCCGGGCGACCGGGTCGCGCTGGTCGGCGTCAACGGCTCGGGCAAGACGACGCTGGTCAAGGTCCTCACGGGGGAGCTCGCGCCGACGAGCGGCGTCGTCGAGACCGGCGCCACCGTCAAGCTCGCGCATCTATCTCAATCCACAGGTGAGATCCCGGGTGGGATGCGAGTGCTCGAGTCGCTCGAGGCGGTCCGCGGCCGCGCCGTGCTCAGCAACGGTCAGGAGATCACCGCCGGCCTGCTCTGCGACCGTTTCGGCTTCCGCGGCGAGAAGGCGCGCACCTTCGTCCGCGATCTCTCCGGCGGCGAGCGCCGGCGCCTGCAGCTCATGCGACTGCTCATGGACGGCCCGAACGTCCTGCTGCTCGACGAGCCGACCAACGACCTCGACATCGACACGCTGACCGCGCTCGAGGACCTGCTCGACAGCTGGCCGGGAACGCTCGTGGTCGTCAGCCACGACCGCTACTTCGTCGACCGCGTCTGCGATGACGTCCACGCCATCACCGAGACCGGCGGCCGCCGGCACCTCCCCGGCGGGATCGACCAGTACGTGGCCGAGCGGCGAGCGATCGCCGAGCCCGCCGCGGTGTCGCCGCCCCGCAAGCCGGCCCGCGCCGGCGACGGCCGCGCCGCCCGCAAGGAGGTCGTCCGGCTCGAACGCGCCCTCGAGAAGCTCGAGCCGCGGGAAGCGGCCCTCCACGCAGCCATGGCCGCGGCCGCGACCGACCACACCCGGCTCGCCGAGCTGCAGGCCGACCTCGCCGCGCTCGCCGCGGAGCGCGGCGATCTCGAGGCCTCCTGGCTCGAGGCCTCCGAGGCCCTCGAGGTCGGCTAGCCCAGGATCCCGTCGAGCAGGCGGTGCAGGACGGGCTCGACCTCCGCCCCGGCTTGGCGGCGCTCGTTGCGGAGTTTGCTCTGCCGATCGTCCGCAGCAGGCGGTAGCTTGACCTGAGTGAGCCGAGCCGCCGACCTGCCCCTCCTGGCGTCCGGGAAGGTCCGTGAGCTGTACGCCCTCGAGGATGAGCTGCTGCTCGTCGCGTCGGACCGGATCTCCACCTACGACGTGGTCCACCCGACGCCGATCCCCGACAAGGGCAAGGTGCTCACGGGCATCTCGGCGTTCTGGTTCGAGCTGACCAAAGACCTCGTCGCCAACCACGTCGTGTCCTACACGGACGGCGTGCCCGACGACGTCCGCGCGCGCGGGGTGCGGGTCCGCAAGCTCGAGATGCTGCCCGTCGAATGCGTGGTGCGGGGGTACATCACCGGCTCGGGGTGGAAGGACTACCAGGCCACCGGGCGCGTGTCGGGCCTCGAGCTTCCTGCGGGCCTGCAGGAATCAGCGCAGCTGCCCGAACCGCTCTACACGCCGTCGACCAAGGCCGAGGTCGGCCACGACGAGGCGATCGACTTCGAGCAGACCGTCGCGCTGATCGGCGACCGCGCGCTGGCGGAACGGTTGCGCGAAGTGACCATCGCGGTCTACCAGCGGGTCGCCGACCACGCGCGTGAGCGCGGCGTGATCCTGGCGGACACCAAGCTCGAGTTCGGGCTCGACGAGTCGGGCGCGCTGGTGCTGGGCGACGAGGTCTGCACCCCGGACTCCTCGCGCTTCTGGCCCGCCGAGGGCTACGCGGCCGGGCGCTCGCAGCCGAGCTTCGACAAGCAGTACGTGCGCGACTGGGCGGCGGGCACCGGCTGGGACAAGGCCCCGCCGGCGCCGCCGATCCCCGACGACGTGGTCGCTCGCACCCGTGAGCTCTACGTCGAGGCCTATGAGCGCCTGACCGAGCAGTCCTTCGCCGAATGGGAGATCCGGTGCGCGCCCGAGTCCTGATCCGCCCGAAGGCGGGCATCCTGGACCCGCAGGGCCAGACCGTCGAGCGCGCGCTGCCCGCGCTCGGCTTCGCCGGCGTGTCCAACGTGCACGTCGGCCGGCTCGTCGAGCTCGACGTGGAGGACCCGTCGCTGCTGCCCGCCATGTGCGAGGCGTTGCTGGCCAACCCGCTGATCGAGGACTACGAGATCGTCGAATGAGGTTCGGGGTCGTCACCTTCCCCGGATCCTGTGACGACGCCGACGCGCGGCTCGCCTGCTCGCTCGTCGGCGACGTCGTCCAGCTCTGGCACGCCGACCGCTACCTCAAGGGCGTCGATGCCGTCGTCATCCCCGGAGGGTTCTCCTACGGGGACCACCTGCGCGTCGGCGCGATCGCCCGCTTCGCGCCGGTGATGATGGAGATCGACACGTTCGCCCGTGTCGGCGGGCCGGTGCTCGGGATCTGCAATGGCTTCCAGGTGCTCTGCGAGGCCGGCCTGCTGCCGGGTGCGCTGCTGCCCAACGCGAGCCTGCGCTTCGCCATGCGCCAGACCGCCGTGCAGGTGCAGACGACGGATTGCGCGTGGACGCGCGGCTGCGACACGGGCGAGGTGCTGTCGATCCCGGCGAAGCACTTCGCCGGCCGCTACTACGCCTCGCAGCCGGTGCTCGACGAGATGGAGGAGCGCGGGCAGGTCGCCCTGCGCTACGTCGCCGACCCGGTGCCCAACGGCTCGCTGGACGGGATCGCCGGGGTGTGCAACGCCGCCGGCAACGTGCTGGGGCTCATGCCGCACCCCGAGCACGCGGTGGACGACCTGTGCGGGGGCGCCGACGGGCTCAGGCTGTTCCGCTCGGCCACGATGGTCCCGGGGAGCGAAGACGCAGTCTTCAGCGGTGGCGAGCGAAGCGAGACCCAATGACGGCCGCCGCCGCGCCATGGCGCGAGCTCGGGCTCACGGACGCCGAGTACGAGCTCATCACGCAGAAGCTCGAGCGCGAGCCCAACCGGGTCGAGCTGGCGATGTTCAGCCTGATGTGGTCCGAGCACTGCGCTTACAAGCATTCCAAGCCGCTGCTGCGCACGCTGCCGGTCGAGGGTCCGAAGCTCGTCATGGGCCCGGGGGAGAACGCCGGCGCGGTCGACGTCGGCAACGGGATGTCGTGCGCCTTCAAGGTCGAGTCCCACAACCACCCGAGCGCGGTCGAGCCCTTCCAGGGCGCGGCCACCGGCGTCGGCGGGATCCTCCGCGACGTGTTCGCCGTCGGCGCGCGGCCGATCGCGATCCTGGACTCGCTGCGCTTCGGCGAGGTCTCGTCGCCGCGGTCGCGCTACCTGCTCGAGCACGCCGTCGCCGGTATCGGCCACTACGGCAACTCGATCGGCGTGGCCACGATCGGGGGGGAGATCTACTTCGAGGGCCCCTACGAGCAGAACTGCCTGGTCAACGCGATGTGCCTCGGGCTGATCGAGACCGAACGGCTGATCCGGTCGGCGGCCGCGGGCGTCGGCAACAGGCTCGTGCTCTTCGGGGCGCGCACCGGCCGGGACGGGATCGGCGGGGCGTCCGTACTCGCGTCGGCTGAGCTCGGGGAGGCCGGGAGTGGCGCCAAGCGGCCGACCGTTCAGATCGGCGACCCGTTCGCAGAGAAGAAGCTGCTCGAGTGCTCGCTGGAGCTGCTCGACCTCGGCCTGCTCGTCTCCCTGCAGGATCTCGGCGCCGCCGGCCTCACGTCGAGTTCCTCCGAGATGGCCTCCAAGGGCGAGGTCGGGATCGACATCGACGTCTCGCTGGTGCCGCTGCGCGAGGCCGACATGGAGCCGTTCGAGATCATGGTGTCGGAGTCCCAGGAGCGGATGCTCTGCGTCGTCGAGCCGGCGCAGGTCGACGCGGTGCTCGCGGTGTGCGCGAAGTGGGAGGTCCACGGCACCGTCATCGGCGAGGTGACGGACTCACGGACGATGCGCGTGCTCGAGGGCGGCGAGGTCGTCGGGGAGATGCCGGTCGTCGCGCTCGTCGACGACTGCCCGGTCTACGAGCTCGAGCCCGTCGCGCCGACCACCCCGCTGTACCCCGCTCCGCCGCGCACACTCGAGGCGGTCGGCCTCCGCGACACGCTGCTGGGCCTGCTCGGCTCGGCCAACCTCGCCTCGCGGCGCTGGGCGTTCTCCCAGTACGACTGGCTGGTCGGCTCGCGCACCGTGCGCCGGCCGGAGGCGTGCGACGCCGCCGTCCTCGTCCTGGACCCGGAGCCGGTGGACGGCCCGCGCCCCGGCATCGCCGTCTCCATCGACGGCAACGGGCGTCGTGTCGCGTGCGACCCCTACAGAGGCGCGGTGGAGGCGGTGCTCGAGTGCGCAGCCAATCTCGCGTGCGCCGGGGCCGAGCCGCTCGGCCTGACCAACTGCCTGAACTTCGGCAACCCCGAGAAGCCGCACATCGCCTGGCAGCTCACCCGGTCGGTGGCGGGCATCGCCGACGCCTGCCGCGCGCTCGACGTGCCGGTCGTCGGCGGCAACGTCTCCCTCTACAACGAATCCCACCATCCCGGCGGAGGGCCGATCTACCCGACGCCGGTGGTGGGCATGGTCGGCGAGCTGCCCGACGCGCGCGCGGCTGGCCGGCTCGGCTTCGCCGCCGACGGCGACGCGGTCGCCGTCCTGCGTGCGAGCGGCTGGGCACCGTCGCCGGCCGGCTCGGAGCTCAGCAAGCTGCGGGGGGAGACACTGGCGACGTCACTGCCCGCCGCCGACCTCGGCGAGCTGCGCGCGCTGCACGCCGCGCTGCGCACGGGGGTGCGCTCCGGCACCCTGCATTCGGCCCATGACGTCGCCGAAGGCGGGCTCGCGATCGCGCTGGCCGAATGTTGCGTGGCGAGCGGCCGCGGCGCGGCCGTGGACGCCTCGCCCCTCGGCGAGGACGAGGACCTCCTCTTCGGCGAGTGCCCCGGCGCCTTCGTGGTCTCCGGGGATCCGGAGGCCCTGCGCGCCTTCGGCGGAGCGGTGCAGATGATCGGCACGGTCGGCGGCGACTCCCTGGAGCTGCGGGCAGCCGCCGGCGCTGCGACGTGGACCGTCTCGGAGCTCGTCGATACCCATGCGAGCGGTCTGGCCGACCTGCTTGACTGAGGGAGTGCTCGACCTTCGCGACGGTCCGCGGGACGAGTGCGGCGTCTTCGGCGTCGCGGCTCCCGGGCACGATGTCGCCCGGCTCGCCTACTTCGCGCTGTACGCGCTCCAGCATCGCGGGCAGGAGTCGGCGGGCATCGCCTCCTCGTCCAACGGGCGCATCCTCACGGTGCGCGACCAGGGCCTCGTCAATCAGGTCTTCGACGAGCAGAAGCTGCGCGCGCTGCAGGGCGAGATGGCCATCGGCCACGTCCGCTACTCGACCACGGGCGCGAGCTCGTGGGAGAACTCGCAGCCCGTCTGGCGCTCCGACGTGCGCGAGGTCGCCCTCGCCCACAACGGCAACCTGATCAACGCCGTCGAGCTGCACTCCGAGCTCGCGGAACGCGGGGTGGCGTTCCGCTCGACGTCGGATTCGGAGATCATCGCGGCGCTGCTCTCCACGCACGAGGCGCCGGAGATCGAGGACGCCATCGCCGACGTCCTCCCGCGCCTGCACGGGGCCTACTCGACCGTCGTGATGACGCGCGACCGGGTGTGCGCGTTCCGCGACCCGGCGGGCCTGCGACCGCTCGCCCTCGGCCGCCTCGGGGACCAGTACTGCGTCGCGTCGGAGTCGTGCGCCTTCGACATCATCGGCGCCACCCACCTGCGCGACGTTGCGCCCGGGGAGATGGTCACGCTCACCGCCGACGGCCTGAGCAGTCGCCAGGTCATGCACGGCGACCGCCGCGCCTTCTGCGTCTTCGAGCACATCTACTTCGCCCGGCCCGACTCGCGCCTGGAGGGCCGGGTCGTCCACACCTCGCGCTCGCGCATGGGCGAGATCCTCGCCCGCGAGGCGCCCGTCGACGCGGACCTCGTCATCCCCGTGCCCGACTCGGGCAACGCCGCCGCGCGCGGCTACGCACGTGCCAGCGGCATCCCCCAGGACGACGGCTTCGTCAAGAACCGCTACGTCGCGCGCACCTTCATCCAGCCGGGCCAGGAGTTGCGCAAGCACGGCCTGCGCCTGAAGTTCAACCCGCTGCCCGACGTCGTGCGCGGCAAGCGCCTCGTCGTGGTGGACGACTCGATCGTCCGCGGCAACACCACCCGCCAGATCGTGAAGATGCTCCGCGACGCCGGCGCACTCGAGGTGCACCTGCGCATCTCGGCTCCACCGATCCGCAACCCCTGCCACTACGGCGTCGACATGTCCACGCGCGAGGAGATGATCGCCCACGACCGCACGGTGGCCGACGTCGCCGCCGAGCTGGGCTGCGACTCACTGGCCTATCTGTCGCTCGGCGGTGTGTACGCGGCCGTCGAGGGCGACCGCGGCGACCACTGCGACGCGTGCTTCTCCGGCGACTATCCGCTCGCGGACACCGAGGCCTCGGCCCAGGCCAAGGACGCCTTCGAGCACCCGCTCCCGCTCGTCCGCGCCTAGTGTCCCGAGTCAGTATTTCGTTGACACTCGGACGGCGCCGGCCCGCGTCTGCCGCGCCCCGGTATTCGCCGACGTACGCCCGGTATGCCAACGAATACCGGTGCACGGCAGACACGATCCGGCATCCCTCTCGGTGTCAACGAACTAACGACTCGGGACACTAGCGACCGTCGGACATCGCAACAACTCTCCGCGAACGGTTCGGGTCCGACCGGAGCCGCAGGTAGCTTGCGCGGGGTGTCGACCCTGAGCCTTCCCGGTCTGGACGAGAATCCGCAGGCGCCGGTCGCGCGCGCGACGGATCCTGTGGGCGCGCTGGGCGAGTTGTTCGGCTTCGACGCTTTCCGGCGCGGCCAGCGGGAAGCGGTGGATGCGGCGCTCGCCGGCCGCGACGTGCTCGTGGTCATGCCGACCGGCTCGGGCAAGTCGCTGTGCTACCAGCTGCCAGCGCTCATGCGGCCCGATCTGACGCTGGTGGTCTCGCCGCTGGTGTCGCTGATGCAGGACCAGGTGGACGCGCTCAAGCTGGTCGCACCGGGCCGGGTCGCCTTGGTCAACTCCCAGCAGGACGCGCTGACCAACCGGCGGGCGCTGGACGCGGCGGTGCGCGGAGACCTGCGGCTGCTCTACGTGGCGCCGGAGCGCTTCAGCTCGCCCGGCTTCGTCGAGAAGCTGCGCCGCGCCCGCGTCGGCCTGTTCGTCGTCGATGAGGCGCACTGCGTGTCGCAGTGGGGCCACGACTTCCGGCCGGATTACTTCCGGCTCGCGGACGCGGCGCGGTGGCTGGGCGCGGAAGCGATCGTCGCGTCGACGGCGACGGCGACACCCGAGGTCGCGCGCGACATCGTGGCGCGGCTGGCGCTGCGTGATCCCGTCCACGTCGCGACCGGCTTCGACCGGCCCAACCTCACCTTCACCGTCGTGCCGGCGGCCACCAAGGAGGCGGGCCACCGCGGCATCGCGGCCGCCCTCGCCGAGCCCGGGGCGCTGCCGGCGATCGTCTACGCAGGCACGCGCAAGGAGTGTGAGCGGCTGTCCGGCCAGCTCTCGACCGCGCTGGACACACGCGTGCTCGCCTACCACGCCGGCCTGCCGCGCGACACCCGCGCGGAGACCCAGCGGCGCTTCATGGCCGGGGACGTGCAGGTCGTCGTCGCCACGAACGCCTTCGGGATGGGCGTGGACAAGGCCGACGTGCGGACGGTGTGCCACGAGTCGGTGCCCGGTTCGATCGAGGCCTACTACCAGGAGGCCGGCCGCGCGGGGCGCGACGGCAAGCCCGCCCGGTGTCTGCTCTTCGCGTCCAGCCGCGACAAGGGCCTGCACGTCTTCTTCATCGAGCGCTCGACGGTGGACGAGGACAAGATCGCCGCGGTCGCGCGGCGGGTGCTCGGCCGCGCGCAGGACGGCCGCTACGACGTCGGCATGGACGAGCTCGGGCACGCCGTGGGTGACAACGACGGGGAGGCCGTCCGCGCGATCCTCGGCCACCTCGCGCGCGCCGGCGTCCTGCAGCCGGCGCCGTCACCCCCCGACCGCGCGTACGGCCGCGTCGTCGGCGCCTGGGACGGCCGGGCGAAGGCGCAGAGCCGCACGTCGGCGCTCGAGGGCACGAAGGCGCGCTGGCGCCAGTACCGCAGCGTGTGGGGCTGGGTCGAGGGGTCGGCGTGCCGGCGAACGGGGATCCTGCGCCACTTCGGCGACACCAGCGCGCCCACGCCGATGGAAGGCGTGCCGTGCTGCGACGTCTGCGACCCAGCCGCAAGACCCGCCGCGCCGGCCCCGCCCGCGCGCGCTGCCGCTCGTCGGGCGCGCCAGCTCCACGCGCGTCCGCTGGACGCCGACGCCCTCGACGACGCGATCCTCTCGGTGGTGGCGTCGGCCGATCCCCCGGTCGGTCGCACGCGTGCCGTGGAGGTCCTGCGCGGGGGCCGCTCCAAGGTGATCGTCAAGTACGCATACGACGGCTTGCCCGAGTACGGCACCTACGGGCACCTCACCGGAGCCACGGTGCTCACGCGCGTGGACGCGCTGGTCGCCGCCGGGACGCTGCGCTCGACGGGCGGGCGCTTTCCCAAGCTGCAATGCGCGTAGGGGTCCTCGCCTCCGGCTTCGGATCGAACCTCGGCGCGATCCTCGAGCACGCCCACGGCCGCGACGGCGTTGAGGTGGTCGCCGTCGGCTCCGACAGGGTGGACGCCTTCGCGCTGCAGAGGGCGCGCGAGGCAGGCATCGCGACCAGGGTGTTCGAGCTAGACGACTTCGCCGACCGCGTGGAGCGCGACCTCGCAATGGCCGAGTGGCTCACGGGCGCCGGCGTCGAGCTCGTCGTGCTCGCGGGATACATGCAGCTCGTCACGCCGGGCTTTTTGCAGCGCTTCCCCGACCGCGTCATCAACGTGCACCCGGCGCTCCTGCCGGCGTTCCCCGGCCTGCACGCGGTCGATCAGGCGCTCGCCTACGGCGTCAAGGTGTTCGGCGTCACCGTGCACTACGTCGACGAGGGTGTGGATTCGGGGCCGATCATCACCCAGCGCGCGGTCGAGCTGCCCGAGGCACGTTCGGCCGACGACGTGATGATGGCGCTGCGCCCACTCGAGCACGAGCTGCTGACCGGCGTCGTCCGCGCGTTCGCGCGTGACCAGGCCTGATCGATAGGGTCCGCCACGTGACCGAGCCTGGCGAGGTGCGCATCCGGCGGGCTCTGCTCTCGGTGTCCGACAAGACGGGCGTCGTGGACTTCGCCCGCGGCCTGGTCGACCTCGGCGTCGAGCTCATCTCCACGGGCGGTACCGCGAAGGCCCTCGAGGCAGAGGGCATCGCCGTCCGTTCGATCACCGACCTGACCGGCTTCCCGGAGATCATGGACGGGCGGGTCAAGACGCTGCACCCCAAGCTCTACGCGGGGCTGCTCGCGCGCCGCGACAACCCGGCGCACATGGCGGCCGCCGAGGAGCACGCCATCGAGTTCGTCGATCTGGTCTGCGTGAACCTCTACCCCTTCGAGGCGGTCGCCGCCCAGCGCGGCGCGTCCGAGGAGGCGGTGATCGAGAACATCGACATCGGCGGGCCGACCATGATTCGCGCTGCGGCCAAGAATGCCGCCTTCAGCGCCGTCGTCAGCTCGCCGGTCAGCTATGACGCGATCCTGCAGGAGCTCGCGGAGACCGACGGCTGCCTCTCGGTGCAGACCCGCGAGAACCTCGCTGCTGAGGCCTTCTCCTACACCGCCCGCTACGACCTCGCGATCGCGCGCTGGTTCGCCGAGCGCCAGGACGACTTCCCGACCCTGGCGATGAACGCCTACGAGAAGGTGCTCGACCTCTCCTACGGCGAGAACCCGCACCAGCGCGCCGCCTACTACGCGGAGGTCGGCTCGCGTATGCACGTGCTGTCGATGGTGCGCCAGCTCGCCGGCAAGGAGCTGTCGTTCAACAACCTGCTCGACCTCAACGGCGCGCGCGCGCTCGTGGACGAGTTCGAGCTGCCGGCGTGCGCGATCATCAAGCACAACAACCCGTGCGGATGCGCGGTCGGCGCGACCGGGCTCGAGGCCTACGAGCGCGCCTTCGCGGGCGACCCCACGTCGGCGTACGGCGGCGTGGTGTGCCTCAACCGGCCGGTGGACCGCGAGGTCGCCGAGGCGCTCGTGAAGCAGTTCGCCGAGATCGTCTTCGCCCCGAAGTTCACCGAGGAGGCGCTCGAGGTGCTCGCGGCCAAGCCGAAGATGCGCATCCTCGAAGACAACGAGCGCCGCGGGCCCAACGTGGGCGAGCGCGACTACAAGCGCGTCGTCGGCGGCCTGCTCATCCAGGACCGCGACATCGACCTCGAGGATCGCTCGGCGATGCAGGTCGTCACCGAGCGCAAGCCCGCCGAGGCCGAGTGGGGCGAGATGCTGTTCGCCTGGAAGGTCTGCAAGCACGTGCGCTCCAACGCGATCGTGCTCACCAGCGCCCTGGCCACCGCCGGGATCGGCGCCGGTCAGATGAGCCGACTGGACTCGGTGCGCATCGCCGTGGAGAAGGCGCAGGGCGCCGGCGTCGACCTGGCCGGCGGCGCGCTCGCGTCAGACGCGTTCTTCCCCTTCGCGGACGGCCCGCAGATGGCCATCGACGCGGGCGTGCGGTGCGTGATCCAGCCCGGCGGCTCGATGCGCGACCCGGAGGTCGTCGAGGCCGCGGACACCGCCGGCATCGCCATGGTCTTCACCGGCCGGCGGCACTTCAAGCACTGACTACGCGGCGGCGTCGGGCGTGCCGCGGCCGGTCTTGGCCTGCAGCTCGTCGATACGCAGCGACGCGTCGGCCTTGGAGAGCGTCTCGTCGAAGTCCTCGCCGGCCTCCTGGCAGAGCGTCTGCAGGTAGGAGGCCTGCGCGCCCGTCATCTTCTCGTCGCCCGTGACCCACTCGTTCGGGTCCTTCTCCGTGTTCGACATGTCTGACATGGTGGTGGAATTACCCGAACGGATGTTCGTCTAACCAGTCGAGCACGGCCGCGTTGAACTGATCGACGCGCTCGAGGTTCATCGCGTGTCCGATGCCGCGCAGCACGGTCAGCGAGGCGTCAGCGACGTACTGGGCGACCTCCTCGGACTTCCACGGCGGGATGAGGAGGTCGCGCTCCCCCGCGATGACGTGGACTGGCATGCGCAGCTCGGGGGAGCTGATCGCGGACGTCGTGGCGCGCCATCGACCTGATCTGCCGGATCAGCGCGTCGATGGGCTGCGGGTTCGGATTCTCCCACGTCATCCGCTTGACCGTCGCGACCGCCTCCTCGGTCTCGAACAGACCCTCGGAGAGCGTCAGCAGCATGAACTCCTCCAGGAACTCCTCGCGCGTGCTGCGCCGCACCTCGCGCTCCCACACCCGCGCGCGCATCTCGGAGAAGGCGGGCGCGCTGTGCGCCCAGGTCGCGGCCAGCGTCAGGGTGTGGACGCGCTCGGGCACGGCGAGTGCACGCGCTGGGCGATGCACGAGCCGAGCGAGACCCCGAGCAGGTGGAAGCGCTCGAGCTCGAGATGGTCTGCGAGCGCCAGCGCGTCGGCCGCGAGGTCGGCGATCTCGTAGTCCTCCTCGCAGATCGTGGACGCGCCGACGTCGCGGTTGTCGAACACGATGGTGCGGAAGCGCTCCGCGAACGCGTCCAGCTGCAGCGCCCACGCCTGGTGATCGGAGGCGAGGCCCATCACGCACAGCAACGGCTCCCCGGTCCCGCGCTCGTCATGAAAGAGCGTCACGCCGTTCACGTCCGCGAAGGGCATCCGGCGAGCTTATGCTTCGCCCATGACCCCCCGTCTTCTCGCACAGATCGTCGCTGCCGGCCGTGTCCTCGTCGGCCTCATGCTGTTCGTCGCGCCTACGCGCGTCACCCGTCACTGGGTGGGCGCGACCGAAGGCGAGCGCACCGGCACCAAGGTGATGGCGATGGGGCTCGGCGCTCGTGACATCGTCGTCGGCGCGGGTGCGCTGGCCGCGCTGAACGCCGGCGACGGCGACGCAGCGAAGCCGTGGCTGCTCGGCAGCGCTGCGGCCGACCTCATGGACCTGACGGCGACCCTGCGCGCAGCGGGCGATCTGCCCACGGGCGCCGTCGCCGGCACCGTCCTGGTCGCGGGCGGTGCCGCCGCCGCCGGCATCTACGTCCTGACGCAGGACGTCTAGATGGTTGATTCCACGACCCCGCGGCCCCAGGCGCGCCGCTGACGCTTCGCCGGATCACGCCCGTCCGGTTCGCCCGTACCACCGGTACGGGCTTCGCCGGCC
>JBBJOW010000018.1:0-64476 GCA_037724045.1 Solirubrobacteraceae bacterium | reverse complement strand
AGCGCTTCAGGCACGCGCGCCGGCGGCTCTTGGCATGACGTCTCATGTGTCGTAGCGCCGCCGCGCGCTTGCCCGCCGGGCCGCGCTTGGCGAGCCGCCGCTCACGTTTTTGATGACGTCCCACCTTGGCCAGGCAGCGCCGCAGGCTCTCCGCCCGCGAGTCGGTGGCGCCGCCCTGCGGGGCGGGCGGGGCCGTCGGCGTGGGTGCCGGAGTCCCTGCGGGCGTCGGCACAGCGCTGGTGGTCGCCGTGACCGACGGTGACGGGGTCGGGGTCGGGGTCGGGGTTGGCGTGGGCGTGGGCGTAGGCGTAGGCGTAGGCGTAGGCGTAGGCGTGGGCGTTGGCGTAGGCGTGGGCGTTGGCGTGGGGGTCGGCGTTGGCGTCGGGCCCACCGGATCGAGGACCTGCCAGTCGCAGCGTTCGAAGATGTTCGACGCCGCGATGGGCTGGGCCCCGCCGGCCGCCTCGCCTGCGGCGGCCATGACATAGACGAGGAAGGTGCTCGTCGACGCGGTGCTGGTGCGACCGCTCACGAACAGGATCTGCCTGCCGTCAGGAGACCACGTGGCGGCCGAGTCGTAGTCGTTGTCGAGGTCCGGTGTGTCACCTGAGGCGTTGCTGGTCAGGCGCGTCGGGTTGCCGCCGTCGCGGTCGACCCGGTAGATCTCGAAGTTCTGGTTGCCCGGCACCTCGTTGTCGCGCGTGCTGCTGAACGCGATCTGCTGGCTGTCGGGCGACCAGCCGGTGGCGAACGAGTCGATCGAGTCGCTGCGCTCGTCCCCCGGCGTGAGCGGGTCGTTCGGGGTCCCGTGGTTGTTGCTGATGTTGGTGAGCCCGCTGCCGTCGGGATTCATGGTGTAGATCTCGAGGTCGAACGGGTTGGTCAGCGGAGGCGTGCCCTGCGCGTCGGCCGTGCGCTGGAAGGCGATCTTGGTGCCGTCGGGCGACCACGAGGGGATCGCGTCCTGGCCGCGATGATTGGTGAGCCGGACCGCGGGGGTCACCGACTCACCGGTCGTCGCGCTCATCTTGTAGATCTCGAAGTCCGTGGTCGGTGAGACCCCGATGTCGCTGAAGGTGGTCTCGCGGCCGCTGTGAAAGACGATCTGGGTGCCGTCGGGCGACCACGACGGCGAGCGGTCGCTGGCCGCCGTGGCACTGCGGGGCAACCCCGTGCGAACACCGTTGTTGAACGTCAGGCGTTTGAGGTCCGGGCCTCCGAGGTCGCCGTCGTTGTCGGCGACGTAGATGTCGGAGTTGTCGGGCTGCGTGGGGTCGAGGCGGCCTTCGAACGCGATCTTCGTACCGTCCGGTGAGTAGGCCGGGTCGGCGTCGCGGGTCGCGTTGTCGCTGAGGACCGTCTCCCCGGTGCCGTCGGGGTTGACGGTGAAGATCTCCGTCCGGTTCGCGTTGGCTGCGGGACCGCGCAGGCCAGCGCAGGCGATGCGCCCGTTCTTGCCGGCGAACGCGGCCTGGGCCGGTGGGACGGCCGTCCCGACGGCCCAGATGACCGCCGCGACCGCCAGGCCGACCAGCAGCGCCGCCGCGGCGCCGCGGCGGCGCGGCCTGCGTGTCAAGAGCTCCCTCACGATCGGGAACGGTAGCGCGGCACC
The DNA here is from genome assembly GCA_037724045.1 of Solirubrobacteraceae bacterium. Classification (GTDB taxonomy): domain Bacteria; phylum Actinomycetota; class Thermoleophilia; order Solirubrobacterales; family Solirubrobacteraceae; genus DATLGB01. The sequence continues at coordinate 62,864 of JBBJOW010000018.1, read as the reverse complement.
ACTTCCGGACCCCATAGACGGACACCCTGCCCATCCGGTGACGCGTCGCTAGTGGGGGTTTGTCGTTCCGGGGCAGTTGACGGTGGCGCTCGCGCCGGGCGCTGTGACATGCGGGTGACATATGGGCACCCCTCCCAGATGGCGCTGAGAGCATCCCTAGTCGGGATCGTGGGCTTAGCCTCTCGCCACTGATGAAAAACGTTCTGAAAGGCGCGGCCGTGTGGTTCATCTTGGCCGGGGCATGGTTCATTCTGTGGCTGGTCGGCATTACCGGTCCGAATGCGTCTTCCAGCGCGTACATGTTCTTTGTCGCGATCGCGTTTTTCGCCGTCGCGGCGGCCGCCATGCAGAGGAGACCTCCACGTCGGTGAGGCTCCGGAACCACGAGGCGCCGCCGTCTAGGGACCCATGCGGAGCAGCGTCAAAGTTCTCCGGTGCTGGGCACGTCGCCAGGGGTCCCTAGGGACTCTGCATCCAGTGAACGTCTCCGTACAACTGGGAGCGCGGCGTAGCGCGGCGTTGCTACTAGGGGCGCGGGGCTGCCTGTGCAGCGCGACCACGCCCGGATTCCGCCCGGATGGTTTCGTCGCCTGATAAGGAAGAGGTCCCAGGTTCGAGTCCTGGATCGCCCATCTTCTCGCTGCCCCTCTACGGCGGGGTTTCGTCGTTCTAAGGGCTCTTGGAGCAGTAAGCGCTGGCCTTCCCAGTGCCCGCACAGTGCCCGTTGGCTCAGGTTGCAACGGCCTCGCGCAAGTGCCGGTCGTGGCGCTTGCAAAAGCTGCCGCCTTCACCCCTGGCGGGCTTGCCGCACGTCGCGCACGAGCCAATCATCCTGCCCGCGCTGGCGCACGGTGCGCAGGAGGCGCGATTATCGCGGGCCGGTCGCCCACAACCCCACGCGCAGAGGCCATCATCACGGCGCTGGGCCGATCTGTCAGAGAGCGTGGAGCGGCTCGCGGTCGCCGTCGAGTCGCTGCCCTAGGCGTATCATTCCGCACTGGCCCGCCCGCCTCCCAGCCGCTGTGCGAACAGCGTTCGCGTGTCGATCAAGGGCTCCTCCTGTGCGAACCTCCCGCGATCCCGGCTGGGCGGAACCTGGCAACAATCGGGGCGGCGGCCGCCGAGCTCAGGCCCGGCGAGCCGGGGCCGAGGCCATCAGAAGTTCGCCGGGGTGATGGTCGGCTTGTCGGCGTCGAAGAGCCAGTCCTGGAAGAACTCATCCAGGCGCGCGTCCGGCCTGGTGCTGACCGACTTCACGAGGTCGACGAACTGCGACGTGGTGACGACGCCGTACTTGTTGTCGGTCGCCCACGAGCGCATGATCTGGAAGAACTCGCCGTCGCCGGTGATGATCCGCAGCGCCGCGAGGGTGGCGCCGCCGCGGCTGTAGATGGCGCCGGCGAAGAGGTCTGCCGCTGTTGGCGGGCGGCCCGGCGGGATCGTCCAGAAAGCCGACCCGGCGGCGTTGTTGTTGTAGACGGAGTTGTAGTACGCGGCGGTGGTGTCCGCGGGGTTCTGGCTCTCGCCGTAGAGCTCGGTGACGAAGGAGGCGAAGCCCTCGTTGAGCCAGATGTCCTCCCACCGCGCGGGCGAGACGCTGTTGCCGAACCACTGGTGCCCGAGTTCGTGCGCGATCAGGCTCACGCTCGGCGGTCCGGGATACACGGGCTTGGTTTGTGTCTCCAGCGCGTATCCGACCGTCGGCGCGATATCGACGATGGCGCCGGTGATGCTGAACGGGTAGTCGCCAAAGCGGCTCTCGAAGACCGAGATCACTGTCTGCTCGGAGGCGAGGTTGGGGGCGGTGCCTGCCGAGGGGTCGACCGCGTCGTAGTACGGCAAGCCGTCGGGGTCGGTCTTCGTCGACACGTTGAAGAAGCCCAAGGTCGCTGTGGCCAGGTACGTGGACATCGGGTGTGTCTCGTTCCACACCCACGTGCGGCTCATGCCAGACGTGACGCTCGAGACCAGCACGCCGTTGCCGACCACGGTGATCGCCGACGGCACGGTCATGCTCAGCTTGAACGTGGCCTTGTCCGTCGGGTGGTTGTTGTTCGGAAACCAGCCCATGCTGCCCATCGGCTCGCCGACCACGAACGCGCCGTCGCTGGTGGGCAGGAAGCCCTCCGAGGAGGCGTCCGGGTCGACGATCTCGGGCGGCGTGCCGCTGTAGGCGACGACCACCGTGAAGGTGCTGCGGGCGGGGATCGGCACCGCGGGCGTGACGCGCAGCTTGTGGGCCTCGGGGTCGTTGCCCGGCGTGACCGCGTCGAAGCGGGCGAAGGTGGCCGGCTGCCCGTTGACGGTGACCGCGGTCACGGTGAAGCCCTGAAGGTCGAGGCTGAAGCCGGCCAGAGCGTCCGCGCCGGCGGTGGCGGTCATCGTCGCGGTGCCCGCCAGGTTTCCCGCCGTGAACGGCAGCGGTTGGTAGGTGAGGGCGAGGTCGTACCCCACCGCGTCGTAGCCCGTGTTGCCGAGGTTCGGGAAGAGCCGGTCGCCGACGGTCTCGCCGCCGACCAGGCCAGTCGGGGGCGTGGCTGTCGCCGTGACCGCCGGCGCAGTGGCGGTAGCAGTGGCGCTCGGTGCGGCAGACGCCGTGGCGGTCGGCGTCGGTGTCGGCGCCACGTACGGCGGCGTGATCGTCAGTGGCCGGCTCGCACAGCGCGACCTGCGGCCGCGGCTCTGCGCGCAGACGCGCAACCGGTAGCTGCCTGCCGGCAGACCGCGCGCGGGAAGCGTCACGCCGAGACTGAAGCGCCTGGCTCGATCGCGCTTGAGTTTGCGCACGACCCTGCGCGCGACGCGCTCGCTCGTACCGGTGCCGCGGAGCACCGCGATGAGGGTCGCCTTGCGCGCCTTGCGGCCGACGGCGGTGACCCGGCCCTCGACGTTGAAGCGGGCACCCGCAGCCGCTGACGTGAGCACGCCGCTGAGGTCGGTGACGGCGATGCCGGCACGCTGCGCCCCCCGGGCGTCCGTGCGTGCCTGGGACGCTGCCGGAAACAGGAACATGAGCACGACCAGCAGGGCGAGGCGGGACACGGCACAGGCAAGATAGAGCGCCCGCGCAGACCCGCCAGAGGGCCGGGCCACCAACGGACCCGCACCTATACTGCCCTCGCCTTGCAGGAGATGGTGATTTACGGCGTTTCCTTCGACATGGTCGGCAAGCAGCCGATCGTGCTGCTGAAGGCGGTCGACACCAACAAGTTCCTGCCGATCTGGATCGGCCACCCCGAAGCGGCGGCCATCCTGATGAAGCTGCAGGGCGCGACGACGCCGCGCCCCATGACCCACGACCTGGTTTTCGAGATGCTTGGCGAGCTCGAGGTCAATTGCTCCCGGGTATCGGTCACCGAGCTCCGGGAGAACACCTTCTACGCGACGATCACGCTCACCGTGAACGGGCGTGACGTGGAGATCGACTCGCGGCCGAGCGACGCGCTGGCCCTCGCCGTGCGCGCCGGCGCGCCCATCTTCGCCGCCGAGGACGTCATGACCGAGTCGGCGATCGAGTTCGAGCACGAGGTCGAGGACCAGGACGAGGTCGTCGACAAGTTCAAGGCCTTCCTGGACGACGTCTCGCCGGACGACTTCGCCGGCGACGCCGACGACCAGTAACCGGACGTTTCACGTTTTACAGAGGGCGAGGATGCGCGCGACGAGATCGTCGAACGCGATCCCCGCGGCGTCTGCGGCCTGGGGGAGTAGCGACGTGTCCGTGAGGCCGGGGATGGTGTTGGCCTCGAGCACGAAGAGGTCTTCGCCGTCGAGCATGAGGTCGACTCGCGCGAATCCGGCGCACCCGAGGGCGTTCCAGGTCGCCACCGCCAGTTCCTGCGCACGCGCGGTGACCGCATCCGGGAGTGGCGCCGGGCAGACGAAGGCCGTCGCGCCGATCTCGTAGCGCGCCTCGAAGTCATAGGAAGGACGGGTTTCGGCCCGCGCGACTCGCGCGCTCGTCGCTTCGGACGACGTCATCGGCAAGGCTTCGATCACCGGCAGCGGCTGGCCGTCGATGAGCGACACGGCGAGGTCGCGCCCCTCGACGAAGCGCTCGAGCAGGATCCGCGTGTCGTAGGCGAAGGCGGCGACCAGCGCGCTCGCCACGTCGGCGTCCGAACGCGCGAACTTGATTCCCAGCGAGGATCCGCCGCGGGCCGGCTTGACCACGATCGGAAAGCCCAGCCGACGTTCGATCTCCGGGAGTGCGGCCGCAGCTCCCAGATCGCGGAAGGCGGCCTGATTGAAGGCGCAGTACTCCGGCGTGGGCACGCCCGCGTCGCGCAGCACGTCCTTGGCGAGCACCTTGTCCCACGACCGCGCGCACGCGCCGGGGCGCGAGCCGGAGTAGGGGATGTCCAGCAGGTCGAGCAGCTCCTGGACCGACCCGTCCTCGCCATCCTCGCCGTGCAGCGCCACGAAGGCCACGTCGGGCCGCCCCTCACGCAGCCGCGCGACGAGATCCGGGCCGACGTCGATCGGGATCACCTCGTGCCCGAGGCGCTCAAGCGCGTCCTCGACGCGCGCCGCCGAGCTCAGGGAGACCTGACGCTCCAGCGAGCGGCCGCCCTTGAGGACTGCGACCCTCACGCGGAGCGGCGCAGGCGCACGACATCGGCCGACGCGGGGGCCGGGCGCGGCGCAGACGCCGCCCCGCCGGTGAGCGTCGAGTACAGGCCGACCTGCTCGCGCACGACCTTGCCGATCCGCCGCACGCCCTCGCGGATGGCGTCCTCGTCGACCCCTGAGTAGTTCAGGCGCATGGACGAGCCACCCCGGCCGTCGAGGAAGGCCGCGCGGCCGGGCACGAAGGCGACGTTCTCGCGCAGCCCGCGGACCAGGAGATCGGTGGTGTCGATGTAGTCGGGCAGCGTCGCCCATACGAACAGCCCGCCCTGCGGCCGTGTCCAGGTCGCCTCGGCGGGGAGGTGCTCGGCGAGCGCCTCGAGCATCACGTCCCGGCGGCGGCGGTACAGGCCGACGAGGTCGCCCACGTAACGGCGCCAGTCGCCCTCGGCGAAGAATCCCGCCACGAAGTGCTGGGTCAGCGACGACGAGCACAGGTCCGACGCCTGCTTGCCGAGGTTCATCTTGGCCAGCACGGGGCGCGGTGCCGCCGTCCAGCCCAGCCGCAGCCCGGCGGAGAGGATCTTCGAGAACGTGCCCAGGTAGATGACGTAGTCGCCGCCGTCCAGCGACCGCAGGGTCGGGAGCGGCTCACCCTCGAAGCGCAACAGGCCGTAGGGATTGTCCTCGAGCACGAGCAGCTCACGCCGGCGCGCGATCTCCACCAGCCGCCGCCGTCGCGCCAGCGACATGGTCACGCCGGCGGGGTTCTGGAAGCTCGGCACCGTGTAGATGAACTTCGGCGTGCGCCCCTCGGCGTCCAGGCGCGCCAGTTCGCGCTCCAGGACGTCGATGCACATTCCGTCGTCGTCCATCTCGATCTGGACCACGTCGGCCTGGTAGGAAGAGAAGGTCGGCACGGCACCCGGATACGTGGGCGCCTCCGCGATGACCACGTCGCCCGGATCGAGCAACGTCTTGCAGACGAGGTCGATGACCTGCTGGCCGCCCGTGGTGATGAGCAGGTCGTCGTCATGGACCCGCATGCCCTCCGCCGCCATGACCTCGGCGACGCACGCCTTGACCTCGGTCAGACCCTCGGTCGGCCCGTACTGCAGCGCTTTCGCGAGCCGGTTGGCGGCCACGCCCTGCATGACGTTGAGAAACGATCCGGGCGGGAAGGTGCTCGTATCGGGCAGCCCGCCGGCGAGCGAGATGACCTCCGGCCGCTGCGTGATCGCCATCAGGTCGCGCATCGCCGAGGACTTCATGACCTGCGTGCGCGAGGCGAAGAGCCCGGCGTAGCGCTCGAGCTCGTGCTGCGTGGTCGGGCGGCGGCCCCCTTCTAAGGTCACGCCACAAGGTTATGGACACGGTCCTCGACATCCTGCAAGCGCTCGGCATCGGCGCCGCAGCGGGCATCCGGCCCTTCATGCCCGCACTGCTGGTCGGCGCCCTCGCGTCGGCCGACCTCGGCGTGGACTTCGACGGGACGGACTTCGCCTTCCTGGAGCGGCCGCCCTTCCTGGTCGCGATGATCGTCGGCCTCGTGCTGGTCGACCTCGTCCGCCGCCGCTCGGGGGAGGAGCCCCTGGACGCAGGACCGGGCTTGATCGCGCTCGCCGTCGCGGCGCTCGCCGTGGCCGGGCTGCTGGGTGCCGGCTCGCTTGCCGACCGCGACGGACCGGTGATTGCGGGGATCGTCGCTGCGCTGGCGGGAGCCGCGCTGGCAGTGGCCGCCGTGCCGCCCGTCTTCGCCCGCGTCCGCGCGCGCCTCGACAAGAGCGCCGCCGGGCTGCTGCCGCTCTACCGCGAGGCGCTCGCCCTGGCGGCGGCCGCGCTCGCTGTCCTCTTCCCACCGCTGGCGCTGGTGGTCGTCGCCGGGCTGGCGTTCCTGCTGCTGGGGGGTCGCCGTCGCGAGGGCGAGAAGTACGCGGGCCTGCGGATCCTGCGGTGAGCGTCGACAAGAAGCTCATCCTCGCGGTCGTCGACGCGATGAAGCCCGCAATGCTCGAGCGGGCCATCTCGACCGGTAAGGCGCCGGCGATGAAGGCGCTGATGGAGCGCGGCCACTACCGGCCCGACTGCGTCGCCGCGTTCCCGTCGGTCACACCCGTCTGCGCCGCCTCGATCGCCACCGGCGCGGGGCCCGACCGTCACCGCATCCCGTCCATGAACTGGTTCCTGCGCGAGGAGAGCCGCTATGTGGAGTACGGGACGAGCTTCGGCGCGTCGCGCACGTTCGGCCTGCGCCGAGCGCTGACGGACACCGTCTACAACATGAACGGCGAGCACCTCTCCGAGGAGACGCCGACGGTCTTCGAGACCCTCGACGACGCCGACATCCGCACCGCCGGGACGACGTACCTCATGTACCGCGGCCGTCACGCGCACCAGCCCAACGTGGACACCGCGCTGGCGCGCATCGCCACGCAGGTCTTCCGCAAGCCGGTCAACGGCCCGCGGGAGTTCTTCTACGCGGACCTGTTCGCGTCCCGGCGCACCGGCTGCAAGGCGACGCTGGGAATGCCCGGCCTGCGCGACCGCCACGCGGGTTGCGTGGGTGCGTACCTGATGGAGCACGATCTGTTCGACTTCTTCCTGCTCTCGCTGCCCGACAACGACAGCCACTCCCATCGCAACGGGCCGGCCGCGCAGGTCACCTCGCTGGCCGAGGCCGACCGCGCACTGGAGCGGATGATGCACGCCGGCGGTGGTCCTGACGCCTTCCTCGAAGACCACGCGGTGGTGGTGTGCTCCGACCACTCGCAGTCGCAGGTCGAGGCGGAGATAGACCTCTTCGCCGCCTTCGAGGGCTTCGACGTGCTGCCGCCGGACGCCGCCCGCGCCGACGAGCGCGAGATCGCGCTGTGCCCGGCGTCGCGCTCGGCGCAGGTCTACATCCTCGATCGCGACGACGAGGGGGACCTGCGGCGCCGCATCGTGCGGACCGCGCTCGCGCTCGAGGGCGTCGACCTCGTCATGCACCGCACCGACCACCCGGACGGCGAGGGGATCGTGCGCTCGGGGCGCGGCGAGCTGCGCTTCCGGCCCGGTGGCGATCTGACCGACCTCCGCGGGGATCGCTGGAGCGTCGACGGCGACCACGCTGCGCTCGAGCTCGACGTCGCCGACGGGAAGGTCAGCTCGGCCGCGTATCCGGACGCGCTCGGCCGGATCTGGTCCGCCTTGCGCTGCCGCCAGTCGGGTTCCGTATTGCTCTCGGCCGCGCCCGGGTACGAGTTCACCGACTGGGGCGGTTCCGTGCACCTGGGCGGGGGGTCGCACGGCTCGCTGCACGCCAACGACTCCCATGGCGTCCTGCTGTGGGCGGGGACCGGGACAGCCGCCGAGGACAAGGAGCAGTGGACTCTCTGCGACATCACCCCGATGATCCTCGACCACTTCAAAGCGGAGATCTCGAGCGCAGCTCGAAGCGGTGGCGAGCGAAGCGAGACCGAGGCGGCCGCATGACCGGCGCCACCGCGATCCGTGCGCTGCGCGAGCCGCGCCACTGGCTCCAGCTGCTGCGCTTCTGCGTGGTCGGCGCCAGCGGCTACGTCGTCAACCTGGCCGTCTTCTTCGCGTTCGTCGCGCCGCTGGGGACCGGCCACCGCTCCGCAGCCGTGGCGGCGTTCCTGGTCGCGGTGAGCAACAACTTCGTGTGGAACCGCCGCTGGACCTTCGACGCCCGCGCCGGGCACGCCGGCTTCCAGGCCGCGCGCTTCCTCGCGGTGTCGGTGGTCGCGTTCCTGTTCTCGCTGGCCATCCTGGAGCTGCTCGTGGTCTTCGCCGACACGCCGGAGATCGCCGCGCAGGCCGTGGCCATCGTGAGCGCGACGCCGCTGAGCTTCGTCGGCAACCGGCTCTGGAGCTTCCGCAGCTGAAGTTCCTGCTGGTCGCGGCGGTGCTCGGGCTGGCGCTCGCGCTCGTGCCGATCGCGAACGCGCAGACGGCGGGCAGCACCGCCGGGCAGGGTCCCGACTCCGTGCTCGAGCTAGTCGGGCCCGTCCTCGCGGTGCCCGGCCGGGCGCTGCACCCGCGCCGGGTGCTCGCCATCGCGCGCGCAACCCCGGAGGTCGCCGGTCAGGGCGGCGGGCTGGCCGAGCGCCTCTACCTCCGCTCCCCGGACGCGTGGCAGGTGAGCTTCATCCGTGCCGGCGACGAGGTCGCCCAGGTGGTGATCGGCGACGACGCGCGTGTCCGCGAGGCGTGGAGCGGCATCCAGGTCGACTGGACGATGGCCCGTGGCTACGAGGGCGCGTTCGGGCGCCAAGCGGCCTCGCTGCCCGTCTGGCTCGTGGGCCTGCTGCTCTTCCTGGCCCCCTTCGCGCGGCGGCCGTGGCGCATGCTGCACGTCGACCTGCTCGTCCTCGCGTCGTTCTCGATCTCCCTCGCCTTCTTCAGCCGCGGCGCCGTCGAGGTCTCGGTCCCACTGGCCTATCCGCCGCTGCTGTACCTGCTCGCGCGGTTGCTGCACCTCGCCCGCCGCGGCGGCCGGCCGCCGGAGCCGCTGCGCCTCGTCGGGGCGCGCTGGCTCGCGGCGGGCATCGTCTTCCTGATCGGCTTCCGGCTCGCCCTGCAGGGCTTTCACTCCAACGTGATCGACGTGGGCTACTCAGGAGTGATCGGCGCCGACCGGATCACGGGCGGCCAGGACCTGTACGGCAGCTTCCCCTCCGACAACCCCCACGGGGACACCTACGGGCCGCTCGTCTACCTCGCCTACGTTCCGTTCGAGCTCCTGTCGCCGTGGACGGGCACGTGGGACGACCTTCCCGCCGCGCACGCGGCGAGCGCCGTCTTCGATCTCGCCTGCGCGGCCGGCCTGTATCTCGTCGGCCGCCGCAGCTCACCGACCCGCGGCCTGCTGCTGGCCTACCTGTGGCTCGCGTTCCCGTTCACGCTGCTCGCGGCCAACTCGGGGGCCAACGACGCCCTCACGGGCCTGCTCGTCCTCGCCGCGGTCGCCCTCCCCGCCGGGCGGGGTGCCCTCGGCATGGCCGCGGCCCTGACCAAGCTCGCGCCGGCGGTCCTGCTTCCCCTGCTCGTCCGCACCAGGCGCGACGCGCTCACCGCGGCTGCCGTCCTCGCCGCCGCCCTCGCGTTCGTGGCGGTCCTCGACGGCGGCCTCGGCGACGCGTTCGAGCGTACAGTCCTCTTTCAGGTAGATCGGGATTCACCGTTCTCCGTGTGGGGCCTCTACGACCTCCGGGGCCAATTTCTCGCGCAACTCGCCGTGGCCGGCCTGGCGCTGCTCGCCGCCCGCCGCGAAGGGGACCGCTACGCCCTCGCGGCGGCGCTGCTGGTGGCCGTGCAGCTCACCGCCGGCCACTGGTTCTACCTCTACCTCGACTGGCTGTTGCCCGTCGCCTTCGTCGCGCTGCTCGCTCCCTACGCGATCGGCCGCAGCACCGGCTCGATGGAGGACGCCGACCGGGGTTTCCCCGCGCAGCGCACGAGCACCGCGTTGAGCCACGGATCCTCGGTCGCCGCGCCGTAGCGGACGGGCATCCGCGTGCGCAGCTGGGCTATGGAGTCCTCTTTGAGCACGCCGATGACGCCGCCGCGCGCGCCGGTCATCCCGACGTCGGTGATGTAGGCCGTGCCCTCGGGCAGCACGCGCGCGTCGTTGGTCGCGACGTGGGTGTGCGTGCCCACGACCGCCGTCACCCGCCCGTCGAGCACCCAGCCCAGCGCAACCTTCTCGCTGGTCGCCTCCGCGTGCATGTCGACGAGGACGTGGTCGGCGTCGCGCACGTCGCGCAGCGCGCTCTCGATCTCCGTGAAGGCCGGCCGGGCTGCGTTCATGTAGAGATTGCCGCTCAAGTTGACGACGCCGAGCGTGACGCCGCCGCGCTCGACGACGCACGTGCCGTGCCCCGGCTGCGAAGGCAGGAAGTTCACCGGGCGCAGGATGTTCGGCTCGTCGTCGAGATAGCCGTAGACCTCGCGGTGGCGGTACGTATGGTTTCCGAGCGTGATGACGTCGGCCCCTGCCGCGAAGATCTCCTTCGCGGTCTTGACCGTGATCCCGATGCCCCCCGCCGCGTTCTCCCCGTTGACCACGACGAAGTCGATCGCCAGCTCCTCGCGCAGCGCGGGCAGCAGCTCGGCCAGCGCCCGGCGACCCGGCGCGGCGACGACGTCGCCGACGAAGAGGATGCTGGGCGGCACGGCTGGCAACCTACCCACACCGTGACCGACCCCGAGCCCGCACCCGACGTCCCGGAGCCGCTGGCGGCACCCACTGCGCAGCCTCCGGCTGACGCGGCGCCGGTGGTCGTCCCGCGCTGGGTGCAGCTGGTGGCGCTGCCGCTCGCGGTGCTGGGCGCGTACAGCCTGTTGCGCGCCGCCGGCGCGGTCCTGCTGCTGTTCGTCATCGCCGGCCTGATCGCGCTGCTGCTGAACCCGTTCGTGACCGTGCTGCGCCGCCGCCGGCTGCCGCGCGGCCTGGCCGTCCTGATCGTCTTCCTCGGGCTGATCACCGTGCTCACGGGCGTCGGCATCCTGATCTCGGACCCGATCGCCGACCAGGTGTCCTCGATCCAGCGCGACGTCCCCGACTACGTGGACGACGCCAACGCCTCGCTGGCCGACGTCCAGGCGTTCTTCGACGACAACGGCATCAACGTCGAGATCGCCGCCCAGGGCAAGACTGCGCTCCAGACCCTCGGCGACCGGCTCTCCGAGGGCTCGGAGGAGATCGTCAGCTTCACGCGGGAGGCGCTGACCAAGCTCGTCGAGGCGTCGATCGCGCTGATCCTCGTGCTCGTCCTGTCGGTGTACCTGCTGCTCTACGGAGAGCGGATCGGGACGGGCGTGCGCACGTTGCTTCCCCGCGGCGACGGCTCGCCCGAGGACGACTTCCCGACGCGCCTGCAGCAGGCGGTGCTCGGCTACGTGCGCGGCCAGACGCTCTTCTCGCTGATCATGGGGACCAGCGCAGGGGTGCTGCTGTTCATCCTCGGCTCGGTCGGCATCTTCCCCGACGGTAAGACTTATGCGCTCGCCTTCGGGGCGTTCTTCGGCTTCGCGGAGCTGATCCCCTACGTCGGCCCGGCGATCGGCGCCGCTCCGCCCGTCTTCGCGGCGCTGCTCGGCGCCGACCCGATCGACGGCCTCTACCTGATCATCGCCTTCACTGCGCTGCAACAGCTCGAAGGGCACGTCGTGGCTCCGAACGTGTTCGCCCAGGCGCTGCGCATCAACCCGATCCTCGTGATCTTCGCCCTGCTCATGGGCGGGCAGCTGTACGGGCTCATCGGCGCGTTCATCTCCCTGCCGATCGCGGCGATGCTGCGCGAGGCGGTCGTGTATCTGCGCCGCCACCTGGTGCTCGAGCCATGGCCGCAGGCGTCCTTGGCCGGTGTCGGAACCGGCATCGAGATGAGCGGCCCACACCGCTGCCCGGAGTGCGCGACGCCGGTCCGCGAGGAAGACGTCGTGTGCACGGCGTGCGGGACGGAGCTTCCCGACGACCAGGCGGGACGAGCTGCCGCCGCAGCCGCACCGGGCTAAGTTCACCGCGTGGCCACCGCACTGCGCGCCGAGCGCGTGAGCAAGCACTACGGCGCGCGCCGGGCGGTCGACGAGGTCTCCTTCGAGGCCGGGGCCGGGGAGCGCGTGGCCATCATCGGTCCCAACGGCGCGGGCAAGACGACGCTGCTGCAGATCCTCGCGGGCGCGCTCGAGCCGACGGACGGCAGCGTCTCCGCTGACGGGGCGATCGGCTGGGTCCCGCAGCAGGCGGCCGTCTACGGCAAGCTCTCCGTAGCCGAGAACCTGCGCCTCTTCGCGCGCCTCGAGAAGGTGAGCGACGTCGACGCCACCGTCGACCGCATGCTCGAGCAGACGGGGCTGCGCGAGCGCGCCGGCGAGGAGGTCGGCCGGCTGAGTGGCGGAAACCGCCAGCGGGTCAACATCGCGGTCGGGCTCCTCAGCGAGCCCCCCGTCGTCCTGCTCGACGAGCCGTCGTCGTCGCTGGACCCGCGCCAGCGCGAGGTGCTGTGGGACTTCGTGGGCGGTCTCGCGAAGCGCGGCACCACCGTCGTCTACTCGACGCACAACGTCGGCGAGGCGGAGCACTACGCCGACCGCGTCCTGGTCCTCGCCGACGGCGAGCTGCTGTTCACCGGCCCGCCCGCCGAGCTGCGCGGCGACGCGGCGCACTTCGAGCACGCCTTCGTGACCTTCCTGCGCGAGGCGGGCCACTGATGCGCTGGCTGCTGCTCAAGGACCTGCAGATCCTGCGGCGCTCGAAGCTGCTGCTCGCGACGCTGGTCCTCTACCCGGCGCTGCTCGCGCTGATGGTCGGCGTGGCCACCAACGCCGGGCCCGGCAAGCCGCGCACGGCGTTCCTCAACGAGGTCCCGTCGGACGAGAACGAGGTCTCGCTCGGGGGCGAGAACATCGATCTGTCGAAGTACGCGGATCAGATCTTCAACGCGATCGACCCGGTGCCCGTCGACAGTCGCGCCGAGGCGCTCGAGCTCGTGGAGTCCGGCCAGGTCGTCGCCGCCCTGATCGTGCCGGAGGACATCACCGACCGCCTGCAGGCGACCTCCAGCCTCGCCGCTGGGGACGACCCGCCAGTGGTCGAGGTCCTCTACAACGCCGAGAACCCGCTCAAGGAGCGCGAGGTCCGCTCGGTGATCACCGCCCAGCTCGCGCGCGCCAACGCCGCGCTCTCAAAGGAGCTGACCACGGTCGCGGCGGACTACATCAACATCATCGTCGAGGGCGGCGACTTCAGCCTCCTCGGCCAGAGCTTCAACGTGCTCGGGCTGCAGAACTCGCAACGCATCATCGAGGCGGCGATCGCCACCCTGCCGGCGGGCGACCCGGTCGGGGTGTCGCTGGAGCAGGTCGCGCGGTTCGCGCAGCTGGCGTCGGAGAACCTCGACGTGTCCGAGCCGATCCTGGCCTCGATCGGCGAGCCCATCGGCGTCAAGGAGACGATCGTCAACGGCAAGTCCTCGACGCTCAATGCGTTCGCGGTGCCGCTCACGGTGACGATCGCGCTGACCTTCGTCACGCTCCTGCTCGCCGCGGGCATGCTCGCCCTCGAGCGCGAGGAGCACGCCTTCGGCCGCCTCGTGCGCGGGCTGGTGTCGCAGCTCGCGCTGGTCGCCGAGAAGGTGCTGCTCGCCGCGCTGGTCGCCTTCGCGGTCTGCCTGGTCATGCTCTTGGTGCTCGCGTTGTTCGTCGAGGTCGATTGGGCCCGCTTCCCGCTGTGGATCCCGGCGCTCGCCCTCGGTGCGCTCGCGTTCGCGGGCCTCGGCGTCGCGGTCGGCTGCCTCGCCCGCGAGGTGCGCTCGGCCTCGCTGCTCGTCTTCGCCCTGAGCATCCCCATGGCCGCGCTCGCCCTCGTCCCCAGCGGCGCGCTCACCGGCGCGGCGGACGCGGCCGTCGACGTCGTCAACTTCGCGCTCCCGTTCAAGTGGGCGCTTCAGGCTCTCGACGCGGCCGTCAACGACGCCGAGCCGGGCCTGCTCGCGCCGGCGCTGCACCTCATCGGCCTGACGCTGTTCTTCGGGGCGATCGCTCGGCTGGCGATGCGCCGCTTCGCCTGACCCGGGGGGGCGAGCCGATCGCCGGGCCCGGAGGGGCCGGCCGAGCGGGCCCCTCCTAATGTTCTCCACGTGTTCCCCGCGACTCGCATGCGCCGCCTGCGCCGCACCGGCGCGCTGCGCGATCTGGTCCGCGAGACCTCGCTGGAGGCGCGGCATCTGGTCTATCCGCTGTTCGTCCACACCGAGAGCGGACGGGCGCCGGTCGAGGCGATGCCCGGCGCGGACCGGCTCTCGATCGACGAGGCCGTGCGCGAGGCCGGCGAGTGCGCGGCGCTCGGCATCCCGGGCGTCCTGCTCTTCGGCATCCCGTCGCACAAGGACGAGGACGGCACGGGCGCGTGGGACGACGAGGGCGTGGTCGGGCTCGCCACCCGCGCGATCAAGGCCGCACACCCGGACCTGCTCGTCATCACCGACCTGTGCCTGTGCGCGTACACGAGCCACGGCCACTGCGGCGTGCTGCGCGGGGACACCGTGGACAACGACGCGACGCTCGAGCTCCTCGCGCGCGCGGCGGTCTCCCAAGCGCAGGCGGGCGCGGACGTCATCGCCCCGAGCGACATGATGGACGGGCGCGTCGGTCACCTGCGGGCAGCGCTCGACGACCACGACTTCAGCGACACGCCGATCATGGCCTACTCGGCGAAGTTCGCCTCCGCCTTCTACGGCCCGTTCCGCGAGGCGGCCGGCTCGACCCCACAGCGCGGCGATCGGCGCGGCTACCAGATGGAGCCGGGCAACGGCGACGAGGCGCTGCGCGAGGTGCTGCTCGACGTCGCCGAGGGCGCCGACATCGTCATGGTCAAGCCGGCGCTGCCCTACCTCGACGTGATCCGGCGCGTCAAGGACAGAACCGAGATGCCGGTGGCCGCGTACAACGTGAGTGGGGAATACGCGATGATCAAGGCCGCAGCGGCCGCCGGGTACATCGACGAGCGCGCCGCCGTGCTCGAGGCGCTCACGGGCATCCGCCGCGCGGGCGCCGACATCGTCATCACCTATCACGCCAAGGAGGCGGCGACGTGGCTGACCTGACGTCGCCGGAAGGTGCGAACTCCAGAGCACCGACGGCGAAACACAAGATCCGTTCGCGCAAGGACGGCAGCGCCGTCCCGCTCGACGACACCGACAAGCAGCTCCTCAACCTGCTGCAGGGCTCGTTCCCGATCGCGCGCCGCCCGTTCGCGGCGATCGCCGACGCGGCCGGCCTCACCGAGGACGACGTGCTGGAGCGCACCGCCTACCTGCTCGACAAGCGCATCATCCGCGAGATCACCCCGATCTTCGACACGCGCGCGCTCGGCTACGAGTCGATGCTGGTCGCCGCCAAGGTCGACTCCGAGCACCCCCACCGCGCCGCCCAGGTCATCAACTCGCACCCCGGCGTCACGCACAACTACCTGCGCAACCACGAGTTCAACCTGTGGTTCACTCTCGCCGTCGAGCCCGGCTCGCCGCTGGGCATGCAGGGGACGCTCGAGGTGCTGCGCGAGAAGACCGGCGCGGAGTCGATCCGCCAGCTGCCGACGCTCAAGCTCTTCAAGATCCGCATGGACCTCGAGATGGAGGGCACGACGAAGTCGCTCTCGACCGAGGGCGTCGCCGAGGCGCCGGTCGAGCTGGAGGGCGTGCCCTACGACGACTTCGACATCGCCGTCATCCGCGCGACGCAGGGCGACCTGCCGGTCACCGCCGAGCCCTACGCGCCCGCCGCCGCCGAGCTCGGCATCACCGAGGGCGCGCTGCTGGAGCACATGGCCGGGATGAAGGAGCGGGGCATCCTGCGCCGCGTCGCCGCGATCCTCTTTCATCGCCGCGCCGGCTTCAGCGCCAACGGGATGGGCGTCTGGGTGGTCCCGGAGGGCAAGATCGAGGAGTTCGGCCCGCGGATGGCCTCCTTCCGCGGCATCTCGCACTGCTACCAGCGCCCGACGTACGAGGACTGGCCCTACTCGGTCTTCACCATGGCCCACGGCCGCTCCAAGGAGGAGTGCGACGCGATCCTCGACTCCATCTCCGCGGCGACGGGGATCCGCGAGCGCGCCACCCTGTATTCGAGCACCGAGTACAAGAAGACGCGCATGATCTACTTCACGGACGCGTTCCGGGAGTGGGAGCGCGAGTACGCGGGCGTGTGACCGCCTCGCTGACTGACACACGTTCCGCGGCGCTCTACCGGCGGGCGGTGAAGGTGCTTCCCGGCGGGGTCAACTCGCCGGTCCGCGCGATGCGCTCCATCGGTCGCGACCCGGTCTTCGTCGACCGTGCGGAGGGCGCGGAGCTCTGGGACGTCGACGGCAACCGCTACGTGGACTACGTGTGCTCGTGGGGTCCGCTCATCCACGGCCACGCGCACCCTTCGGTGCTCGCCGCCATCGACGCGGCCGCGCGCCAGGGGACGACCTTCGGGGCCCCCACCGAACGCGAGGTGGCGCTCGCGGAGCTGGTGACCGCGCGCGTGCCCTCGGTGGACATGCTGCGCATGACCTCGTCGGGAACCGAGGCGGCGATGAGCGCCATCCGCCTCGCGCGCGCCGCGACCGGGCGCGAGAAGCTGCTCAAGTTCGCCGGCGCCTATCACGGCCACGTGGACGGCCTGCTCGCCGAGGCCGGCTCCGGCCTCGCCACCGCGGCGCTCCCCTCGTCCCCCGGCGTCCCGGCAGCGGCGACCGCGAGCACGGTGATCGTGCCGTGGAACGACCCCCGGGCCGTCGAGGCCGCGCTGGCGACGAACGAGTTCGCGGCCGTGCTGGCCGAGCCCTACCCGGCGAACATGGGCCTCGTCCCGCCCAAGCCCGGCTTCCTCGAGCTCCTACGCGAGGGCGCCTCGGCCAACGGCGCGCTGCTTGTCTTCGACGAGGTCATCTCGGGCTTCCGCGTCGCGCCCGGCGGGGCCCAGGAGCTCACGGGCGTGCTGCCCGACCTGACCGTCATGGGGAAGGTCATCGGCGGCGGGCTCCCGGCCGCCGCCTACGGCGGATCGGTCGAGCTGATGGAGCGCATCGCGCCGGCCGGTGACGTCTACCAGGCGGGCACGCTGAGCGGCAACCCGCTCGCCACCGCCGCTGCGCTCGCCGCGCTCGAGCTGCTCGACGACCAGGCCTACGCGCGACTGTCGGCGACCACGCAGGCGCTGGCGGAGGGACTGGCGTCCGCCGCCGAGGCCGCCGGCCATCGCGTCCGGGTCTGTCACACCACCGGCCTGCTCACCGTCTTCTTCTCCGAGACACCGGTGCATGACTTCGCCACCGCCCAGGCTTCCTGCGACCTCGACGCGCACGCACGCTGGTGCCGCGCGCTGCTCGCGCGCGGCGTGTACCCGCCGCCGTCGCAGTTCGAGGCCTGGTTCCCGTCCCTTGCGCACACCGCGGAGCACGTGGAGCGCACCCTCGAGGCCGCCGCGGCGGCCTTCGCTGAGGTCTAGGGGTGCCCGGACTGGACACGACACCGCAACCCGGTGGCCAGGCCGGGCGGGCCCCCGTGGGGCGTACCGCCCTCGCCGACCTGGCGGATGGCCTGCGCGCGGGCGGCGGCCTGCTCGCCGGCGCCACCGTCGACCCCCCGGAGGGCGCCGGGTTCCACTCCGACGTCGTCGTCGAGGCGATCCGCGAAGGCGAGCTCGCCCACTACGGCGGGGCGCGGATCCTCGACGAGCGCGACCCCGACCTGGCGCTGCTGGCCGGCGACCACCTGTACGCGCTGGGGCTCGCCGAGCTCGCCCGCCGCGAGGATCTGGAGGCCGTCACGCTGCTCGCCGGGATCATCGCCCGCTGCGCGCAGGCCCACGCCGAGGGTCAGCCCGCGGACGCGGCGAAGGCCTGGAAGGCGGCCGAGGGACTGTGACCGGGCGCACACCCATCTCGATCGGGCGCCTGCCCGCGGCATCCAGCGCGTACTATTCCCGGTGCTCCCCTCCCAGGAGCTGAAGACGCACATGGCCTCCTCCCGAGCACGCAAGACGCCGAAGTCCAAGTACACGGCGGACCGCAACATCCCCGGCGCCTTCGAAGGCGAGACGGTCACACGCCGTCGCCTGATGGTCGGCACCGCCCACGGCGCCGGCGCGCTGGCGGCGATGGGCTTCACGCTGCCGGTGCTCGGCTTCGCCGCCGGGTCCTCGATCTTCGAGCGTCCGCCCCCGGTGTGGACGCCGGTCGGCCCGCCCGAGGACTTCCCCACCGAGACCTACGTGCCGAAGGTCATCACGGAGCGTCAGGGCGTCGGCGACATCGGCAAGACGACCGCCTACGTCCGTGCCCGTAACCCCGATCCGGCGATCGACCCCGACGAGGCGTTCCCCGACGGCATCGAGTTCCTCGCCATCTCGACGCGCTGCATGCACCTCGGCTGCCCCGTGCGCTTCGTGGATGCGGCCAAGCGCTTCATCTGCCCGTGCCACGGCGGCGTGTACGACTTCGCCGGCAAGGTCAACGGCGGCCCGCCCGTCCGGCCGCTGGATCGCTTCCATCTGCGCATCCGCGAGGGCAACCTCGAGGTCGGTCCGCGCTACTCGATCAACTCCGAGTTCGAAGTCTTCGAGAAGTACCGCGATCCCGGCCAGGACCTGGACGGCATCGGGCAGTTCCTCTATCCCGGCCGGTTCTCGACCCCGCAGCAGTAGTAGTGGCTCACTGATGCCGATTCCCAAGCTTCCCCTCCCGCCCGTCCCCGACAAGCTCAAGCCGGCGCCCAAGCCTCCGGGCTCGGTCCCGACGCGCAAGCCGCTCGAGCAGGTCAAGGAGGCGGGGATCTCCGCCGCCGACTGGGTCGACGAGCGCACCTCGCTGTCGGGCGGCCTGCGCTGGACGATGTTCCGCAAGGTCCCGAAGGGGACGAACTGGTTCTACACGCTGGGGTCGGCGTGCATGTTCGCCTTCCTCTCCCAGGCGGTCACGGGCGTGTTCCTGGCGATGTACTACACGCCGGACGCCGCGGGCGGGGCGTACGAGTCGATCCGGTATCTGACCAACGAGGTCTTCCTCGGCGAGTTCGTGCGCGGCATGCACAAGTGGGGCTCGACGGTCATGGTGATCCTCGTCTTCCTGCACATGGCGCGCACCTTCTTCTTCGGCGCCTACAAGTACCCGCGCGAGCTCAACTGGGTGATCGGCGTCGTGCTGCTCATCCTCACGATGGCGATGTCCTTCACGGGCTACCTGCTGCCGTTCGACCAGCGCTCCTACTGGGCGACCATCGTGGGGGTGAACATCAACGGCACCGGCCCGTTCGTCGGCCCGTTCCTGTCGGACTTCATGCGCGGCGGGTCGGAGTTCAACTCGGCCACCCTCTCGCGCTTCTACGCGATCCACATGCTGCTCGTGCCCGGGCTGCTCGCGGCGATGATGGGCTTCCACCTGTACCTGGTGGCCAAGCTCGGCACGACCGCGCCTCCGTGGCTCAAGGCCCCCGTGGACCCCGAGCTCAAGACGGACAAGGTCTGAGTCTCCCGTGAACCAGCGCGAGAAGGAGCAGTACCTCAGGGAGTACGCCCAGCACAAGGCGGCGGGCAAGCCGTTCTTCCCGTACGCCATCGCCAAGGATTCGATCATGGCTGTGGTGGTGGTCTTCTCGATCATCATGATGGCGCTCATCTTCGGTGCCGAGCTGGGCCCGAAGGCGGACCCGACGACGACCACCTACGTCCCGCGGCCGGAGTGGTACTTCTACTTCCTCTTCGAGGTGCTGCGGGTGATCAAGCCGGCGATCCTCACCCCGGTCGCGACGGTCGGCGTGCCGACCATCTGCATGGTCCTGCTCTTCCTGCTGCCCTTCTACGACCGCGGTCCTGAGCGCCGGCCCGAGCGCCGCCCGGTCGCCACCGCCGCCGGCATCTTCACCATCGTCGCCATGGCGTACCTGACCTTCCTGGGCGCCGCGGCCGGCTCGCCGAACGAAATCGAGATGGAGGTCGCCCCGCAGTTCGAGTCCGGCAAGCTCGTCACGGCCCAGTCGGGCTGCCTGGCCTGCCACAAGATCGGCGAGAACGGCGGCGACCTCGGTCCCGACCTGACCCACGTCGGCGACAAGCTGTTGCCAGACGCGATCCGGCGGACGCTCGACAACCCGACGTCGCCGATGCCCTCCTTCCGCGGGCTGCCGGAGGACAAGAAGACCGACATCGTCGCCTTCCTCGCGTCGCTGCGCGAGGGTGAGGAGTACGAGGCTCCTGCACCGGGTGAGCCCGGCGCGGCAACCGAGTCCGCCTCCACCGGCGGCTAGGCCGCCGCCGTGCCCTCCGCGGAGGCCCGCGCGGGCACCCTCCCCGAGGGTCAGGTCCAGGCGATGTTCGACCGCATCGCCGGCGTCTATGACGTCATGAACTCGGTCATGACCGCCGGCCTGCATCACCAGTGGCGGTCACGGGCGGCGGACCTCGCCGAGCTGCGTCCAGGCGAACGCGCCCTGGACGTCGCGACCGGCACGGGCGACCTGGCGATCGAGCTGGCGCGGCGCGGTGCGTCCGTGGTCGGTTCGGACTTCAGCGAGGGCATGCTCGACCGCGCCAGGGCGAAGGCGCCGAACCTTCAGTGGACGTGGGCCGACGCGCGCGCGCTGCCCTACGAGGACGGCGAGTTCTCCGCGACGACGGTCGGGTTCGGCGCGCGCAACTTCGGCGACCTCGACGCCGGCCTGCGCGAGATGGCCCGCGTCGTGCGGCCGGGCGGCAAGGTCGTGGTGCTCGAGATCACGGTGCCGCAGCGCCCGCCGTTGTCGACCTTCTTCCGCCTGTGGTTCGACCGCGTCGTCCCGCTGCTCGGCCGCTTCGACGACGCGTACACGTACCTCCCTTCGTCCGTGCGCCGCTTCCCCGGGCCCGAGGAGCTCGGCGCGCGCCTTGCCGCCGCCGGCCTGGTCGACGTGCGGTGGGTCCTCACCGCGGGCGGCATCATCGCCCTCCACCACGGCCGCGTTCCCGAGCGGCGCGACGGCTGATGGCCTCGGCCGAGGCCGTCCTCGCCGTCATCGAAGCCGCGGGCGCGCACGTCCCGGAGCTCATGGACCGCCTGGAGGTGCGCCTGGCCGAGCTCGCCACGGGGCACGGGGAGACGCTCGGCGCGCACGCAGGCGCGACGATCGCCGCGGGCGGCAAGCGCCTGCGGCCGCTGCTAGTCCTGCTCGCCGCGGGCCCGCCTGCCGACGAGGCGAGCGCCGTGCGCCTGCTGCGCGCCGCCGCGGCGGTGGAGCTCGTCCATTCGGCGACGCTCGTCCACGACGACGTCCTCGACGCGGCGCCCCTGCGCCGTGGGTGCCCGACGGTGTTCGCGCAGGCCGGCCGTCTCATGGCCACCGCCACGGGCGACCTGCTCTTCGCGCAGGCGTTCGCCGAGCTGGCCCGTAACGGCCGCCCGCGCGATGTGCAGGTCCTCTCCGACGCCTCGTCGGCGCTCGCCGCGGGGGAGCTGCTGCAGCGCGCGGACGCCTGGGACGTCGGTGTGCCCCGCGAGCGCTACCTCGAGCGCTGCGACCTCAAGACCGCGCGCTTGTTCCAGGCGGCCGGGCAGCTGGGCGCGATCGAGGCCGGCGGCCCGGTCGAGATCCTCGGCGCCTTCGGCCGTCGCGTGGGTCTCGCCTTCCAGCTGCTCGACGACGTGCTCGACGTCTCCGGGCCCGCCGAGCGCACCGGCAAGCACCGCGGCACCGACCTGCTCGACGGCACGGTCACGCTGCCGCTGATCGCCGCCCGCGACCGCGACCCCGGCCTCGCCGCGCTCGACCTGCGCGCAGTCCGCACCCCGGAGCAGGCGGAGGGGGTCTGCGACCGCATCGCCGCGACCGGTGCCCTCGACGAGGCCCGCGCCCAGGCGCTGGAGATGGTCGCGGCCGCCAAGGACGCGCTGCCGGCGCTGCCCGAGGGCCAGCGCGGAGCGCTTGAGCTGGTCGCCGACGGCGTCGTACATCGTTTCGCTTGATTTCGCCCGGCCGGCACGGCGCAAGCGCCGGCTCTGGCCGACGTCAGGCTAGAAGTCTTCTGGCAGCAGGCCGTCGCTGGCGAGCGCGAAGGCGAGGCGTTCGACCTCGTCCTCCATGTTCGCCCGCGTGAGCTGCTTGAGGTCGCGCACGAGCGCCTCCGTGCCACGGTCGAGCTCCTCGTCGAACCGATCCACGAGCTCCTGCGCATACAGGTCGATGTCGTTGAACTCACAGCTCGGGCACCGCAGGGTGACGAGCCAGTGATCGGGGCCGTGCTCCTCCCAGTCGACGGGGTACACGAGCCGGCCGTCGCACTCCGGGCAGACGTGCAGCTCGCGGGTGTCGACGACCGCAGCCGGTGCCGGGTTCTCGAAGTAGACGACCTCGATCGCACGTCCCGAGGGCAGGACGACGCGGCGGACGTAGTGGCGGTTGTCGGGCGCGGACGGCATGTCGGGTACCTGCTGCCCGTGTCGGCAGGTCGTCCGCGGGCCTTGAGTCCCTCTGTACGGCGTGCTACAGGGGAACGACTACGCTTTCGACAGGGCGCTCACCTAACGGGTGCACGCACCGATCTCTGACGCCATGGGTTCAATCGGCCTCCCCGAGCTCCTCATCGTCCTCTTTGTGATCCTGCTGATCCTGGGGCCGAAGCGCCTCCCCGCGCTCGGTCGCTCCGTGGGCAGCGGGCTGCGCGAGCTCAAGGACTCGGTCCGCAGCAAGGACGACGACGACGACCCCAGCGGGCTGCCGTCCGCTGACGAGCGCGAACGCACCGGGCTCGACGGCGAGGTCGTGCGCGAGCCCGACCGCCGCGTCTAGGGGAGCGCCCCCGGTGGCCACCGCGCTGCGATCCGTCAAGCACGAGGATCAACTGAGCCTGATCGAGCACCTCGACGAGCTGCGCACGCGCATCCTCGTCAGCCTGGCCGCCTTCATCGTCTGCTTCGGGCTCGCCTTCTGGCAGAACGACAAGGTGCTGGAGATCGTCAACGCGCCGTTCATCAAGGCGACGCAGGACCAGCAGGCCAGCGGCCCGCTCGGCCAGGCGCGCACGTTCAACCAGCAGGTCGGCGAAGTCGCCGCAGCCAACACCGCCTTCTTCGAGGCGCTGCGCGACGAGGAGGACCTCGGCGCGGTGACGCGCGCGCGCGCGTCGGCGGCTGCCGATCTCAACCGCGAGCTGGCCGACAACATCCCCTCCTCCGAGCGCCTGCCGGTCACCCTCGGCGTGGCCGAGCCGTTCACCTCGACGCTGCGCGTCGCCGCCTACGCGGCGCTCCTCGTCTCCCTGCCGATCCTCCTCTGGCAGGCGTACGCCTTCGTCCTGCCGGCGTTCTCCCCGCGAGAGCGAAGGGCGGCGCTGCCGCTGATGATGATGGTGCCCTTCCTGTTCATCGGGGGATCCGTGTTCGCGTACTACGTGGTGCTCCCGAGCGCCATCGAGGTCCTGCAGAACTTCAACTCCGACAACTTCGACATCCTCGTCCAGGCGCGCGATCTGTACAAGTTCACGATCCTCACGTGCATCGCGCTGGGCCTGTTGTTCCAGGTCCCCGTGGGGATCCTCGCCCTCACGCGCATGGAGATCGTCTCCGTGGCGCAGCTGCGGGCCAACCGCCGCTACGCGATCCTCGTCATCGCGGTGCTCGCGATGCTGCTTCCCGGCACCGATCCCGTCACCATGCTGCTGTCGATGGCCCCGCTTCTGGTGCTCTTCGAAGGCTCTATCCTCCTGTCGGCCCTGCTCGACCGCCGCGCCCGGCGCCGCGGCGACCGCGAGGAGGACGAGGACGACGAGGAGCTGGACAATCCGTACGCCCGCTCCGCCACCCACGACGACGACGAGGACTGACGCATGCTCTTCGACCTCCGCGGCCGCGGCCGCCGCAACGTCATCAAGGTGGTCTATCTCGGCCTCGCCCTGCTGCTGGGCGGCGGCCTGGTCCTGTTCGGGATCGGCAGCAACACCGGCGACGGCGGCTTGGCGAGCGTCTTCACGGACTCGTCGGGCAACCCCATCGACGAGGAGTCCTATGAGGAGGACATCCGCGACGCCCGCGCCCGCCTGCAGACCGATCCCGAGGACGAGACCGCCTGGGTCGACCTGATCCGCGCCCAGACGAGCCTGGCCAACACCAGCGGCGGGCTGGACCTCGAGACCGGCTTCTATACGGAGGCCGGCAAGGCCGACCTGCGCGAGGCCATCGCCTCGTGGGACGGCTACCAGGAGATCGATCCGGCCGACGATGACGAGGAGGCCCGCATCGCCTCGGTCGTCGCCCGCGCCTATCTGGCACTCGAGGACATCGAGGGCCTTGTCAGCGTTCAGGAAGTCGTGGCCCTCAACCGCGAGGCCGTCGGTCCGTATTCCGAGCTCGCGCAGTTCGCCTACGCCGCCGGGCAGACGCGCAAGGGCGATCTCGCGGCCAAGAAGGCGCTGGAGCTGGCGGATCCCGAGGATCGCGAGGTCCTCAAGGGCCAGCTCGACGCCGCCAAGGCCCAGGCTCCCGGGCAGGCCGTCCCGTCGGCCACGCCGGCTGCGTCCGCGTCCGCCACCGCCACGCCGAAGGGCAAGGCGAAGGCCAAGCGGTCGGACGAGGCGAAGGCCGGCGAGAACGCGGGCGAGGGCAAGCAGGACGCGAAGTCCAAGCCGTCCGGCAAGTAGCCCTCCCGCTATTCTCACCGGCCGCGTTTTCGCGCGCCCCTGTAGCTCAATTGGCAGAGCAGCGGACTCTTAATCCGAAGGTTGAAGGTTCGATTCCTTCCGGGGGCATAGCAGCAAAATCCTCGCAAACGGCGGTTTCTTGGCAGGGCATCCTCCCTCAGTGGTTGGAACCGCACCGGTGGGAGTACCGCGAGGGAGTACCAAACCTGGATATCTCAGTTGAGCGGCGCCCGCAGCCGGCCCTCGGTCTGGATCGACAGAGAGTGCCTGTGCTTCGAACCTCACCGGTGGCCGGTCACCGAGCGTTTCGTGCAGGTCGGACGCGCCCAAAAAAAGGTGCTTCGTTGTCGATGTGCGACAATGCAGACATGAACGTATCGGTACGTCTTGACGATCGTCTGGCCGAGCGGCTGCGCCTGCGTGCGCGCGCCGCTGGCGAGACTCTGTCAGATCGCTTGCGGCGCTATGCAGAGGAGGGCACGCGCCGCGACGAGCACCCGTTGATCACGTTCCGGGATGGTCCGGCCGGGCGGCGTGCCGGGCTCATTGGTGGGCCGGATGTCTGGGAGGTCGCGTTGTGGATTGACGATCTGGACGGCGAGCCGGACCCGGGAGGGACCTTGGTCGAGGACGGTCTTGTTACGTCGCCGCAGATCGACGCGGCGGTCGCGTATCGGGCGGACTATCCGGCGGAGATCGAGGCGCGGGTGGAGTTGCACCGTCACGTCACGGCGTCTGCCACTGAGCGTTGAGGCTTCTTCTCGACGAGATGTATCCGAGGGCGCTGGCCGAGGCCTTGCGCACTGCGGGAATCGATGCGGTGACGGTCGCCGAGGTCGGCCTCGCGGGCCGGTCCGACGATGACGTGCTCGAAGCGGCGGCAGCCGGGGGGTACGTGCTTCTCACCGAGAACGTCGCCGATTTTGCACGCATCGCCGCCGACTGGCTCACGGCTGGGAGGCGACACCCGGGCGTGCTGATCGCGCTGTCCTCGCGATTCACTCGGCGCCCGGGGGGACGCGCCGCGATCGTGACGGCGGTCGGGAAAGTGCGGTCGGAGCGGCTGGGTGACCGGGTCGTGTATCTCAAGGCATGAACGCGACGACAAAACGGTGTCCCCAAGGGTGTCCCGAGTTCGGCTAATTCGACGTGACCGAGACTGAGCCAACCTGAGGTAACCCGGCCGATATCGACCGTGTCGGGCGGTTTCTGGCGATCTCTTAATCCGAAGGTTGAAGGTTCGATTCCTTCCGGGGGCATCAGAGGCCGAGCAGAGTCCGCCGGTCGTTGACCGCGCAACTCTTCGCAGAGGCCGTGCCCACCGCGGTGGCATTGGCCACCTCCGCCGGGATGGCTGGCCCGACTGGCGGCTCAGCGCGCCCGGTCGGCGTGGTCGGTGAGCGCGCGCGATGCGCCGGTGCGGGCGATATCGCGCCAGTCTTGGAACTCGGCTTCTGAGATGCCGTGTTGCGCGAGGAGATGACTCGTAAGACGTTGATCGCCACCTCCTTCGAGGAGCAGGCGGAGCTTCTGCTCACTATCCAGGGGTTCGCCGGCTCGGATGCGTCCGGTGGGGGGAAGGTCGCCGCGAATGAGACGGCCACCACGGAAGGTGGCGGCGGCGATGACCATGGCGGCGCCGACGAGAAGAATGTCCTTGAGGCCGGTGGAGAAGGCGGTCGTGAAGGCGCCGCATCCAAGTACCCGCGCGACGACCCCCAACGTCGGATCAGGACGAGGACGCCACCCGGGAGCGCAGCGCGTTCAAGCCGAGGCGCATGCGCCCTTTGACCGTGCCCAGGGCAGGGTCAGCTCGCGGGCGATTTCGCTGGTGCTCATCTCCCCGAAGTAGGCGAGGGCGATGACCTCACACTGCGCGGCAGGCAACCGGGCCAGTGCGTCTCGCAGCTGGGCTGCCTGGTCGCGCTCTGCGACGGTCTGTTCAAGATCGCCGGTGGCCTGAACATGCTCGTCGATGTGATCGCTGGACGCACGCCGGTCGTCGTGACGCTTGTTGCGTCGCAGCGAATCCAGCGCGCGGTTGCGCACCGTGCCCATCACCCAGCCGCCGACGGACCCCAGATCCGATTGGTAGCCCGCACGGCTGCGCCAGATGGACAGAAACGCCTCCTGGACGATGTCCTCAGCGCGGGTCCCGTTGTGCGCAATCCCAGTCGCGATCCAATACGCGGGAACACCAAAGCGGTCGTATAGCGCCGCGAAGGCATTCGCATCGTCGTTCTGGACACGACGCATGAGTTCGGCGTCGTCGGCCTCACTTTGAGAGGCGAGCGTGGCCGTCATGCGACGGCTTCGGAGGGCGCCGTCCCCGGAGGCGCTTCAAGGAAGAACAGCTCGCACGCGATGCCCGGCGAGGACTGGTTCCCACTTAGAAAGGCGACGACATGCCGGTCCGTCAGGCGCTCGATCTCCGCGGTGAACTCGTCCTGCATGTCCGCCTGGAACGCGACGCGCCTGTCGATGACCCCGACGCCATCCCCGGCTGCGACCTCAGAGCCCTCGGCGGTGCTGAGGATGTCCTCCAGGATGCAAACAACCACGTTGTCATTGATGTACGTCGTCGCGGTGGTGCGGTCGTGCCCGTAGACGCGGGCGTAGAGGGCCGCCATCGATTCCGAGATCGCCAGGTTGAGCGCGGGCCGCTCACCGACTTGTCGTACTGCGTGCACGGAACTCGATTCCCCCGCGCTCTACGGAAAGCGTCATCGGACAGGAGCAACGAGAGAGAAGCCCGAAACGTGAACACTGGATTCTAGCGTTGGTGCCCAACCTGACAGCGTGGCATGCAGGGTGCGCTCGATGCCACGCACGTCCACTTCCTCGCGATCGGCGCGTCTCGTACGGCGAATGGGCCGTCACCCAGGGCTGAGATGAGCGACCGCCGCGTGCAAGGTTCGTGCAAGGTCCGGTCGCTATCACTCGCTCCCTTAGTCCCGGGAACAGGAGCCTCGTCCGATGAAACGCCTCATCTCCACCGCAGTGATCTCCATCGGCCTGCTCGTGCCGACGAGTGCCGCCGCCGGCGTGCCGGTCACGCTGGGCAACGCAAACCACAGCGAGCCAACGGTCACCGCCGGCGGCAACGGGGTCTTCCACGTCGTATGGAACGATCCGGATGCCTTCGTCTTCCGCTATTGCCAGATCAAGCTGCCGAGCCTCGGCTGCGCCAAGACCGCGCTGATTCCGTTCAACGACAACCCACCCGGATTCGAGACGTCCCAGAGCGGCGCCCCGGAATCGGCGTGGATCGTCGTCGATCCCGACGGAGGACCGCTGCGGCTCGTCCACCCGAAGTACCTGAACGACGGGGCGACCTATGAGTCCACCTCGACGGACGACGGGACGACGTTCTCCGCCCAGCGACGCGTCCACAGGTGCTGCAACAGCATCGAATCGGGGCGCCCGATCCTCCTGGACGACCGGGTGACGGTCCTCGTCCCACGGGCGAATATCGACGGCCCGAACCTTCACGATACCTCTGACGGCGAGAGCGAGCAGAGAGCGGACTTGGAGGGCGGGGGCGGCCTATACCCCGCCTACAACGTCAGCGTCGCCAACCTGACGGGCGGAACGCTCACGACGGGCGACGACCTCGACAACGTCTTTTTCTGGGGGGCGCCCGACGGCAGCCCGCTCACCGCCTCCTCGTCCTGGGGCCCCAGGACGCTCGTAGGGCCCGGGACCGACTCGACCATGGCCGGCGGGGGCGGGACCGCGTTCGTCGCCTCCACCAATGGCGCCGGATCAGCGGACACCCGCTTCGAGATCCGCAAGTGGGGCGGCCTCGCGTTCGGGCCGCCGGCGCTGATCGCACCCACCAACGGCTACGTCGCCGACCTGACCGTCACGTCCGGGGGCACCCCGGGCGTCGTCTATCGCGAGAACGGACGGGGCCTGCAGTTCGCGACGCCGGTGAACGGCAAGTACGACCCGAAGACGATCGTCAATAACGACGAGATCTTCGGCAACGTCAACGTCGCCTACGACGACACCGGCGCGGGACTCGCGGTGTGGCCGCGCGACGGCGCGATCGCCGCCGCCGACGTCACCGAGGTGGTCGACCCCTCGACACCGAGGGTCAGCAAGACGGTGACGAAGAAGGGGATCACACTGGGTCTCAACGTCAGCGGCAGCTGCGTCGTCCCGGGCAAGTCGACCAAGGTCACCACCGGCGGGCAGGGACGCGGCAAGGTCGAGAAGGTCGTCTACAAGTTCGGTGCGCAGAAGAAGACGGACAAGACCAACCCGTTCAGCGCCTCGTTCACGGTCCCGAAGACGGCGGCGGCGGGCGCGCGGATCGCGGTCACGGCCACGCACTTCGTGGAGAAGAAGACCGCCCCGAAGAAGTTCTCGTTCACGATCAACTCGTTCGTGGACGTTTGTGGTGGCTGAGCCGACAGAGGCCCGGATGGAGGTGAGTGCGGGGCCGTAGCGGCTCGACGCGGCACCTCCGATCGACGGACACTCCTGCTGGCACGACGGTGGACGAGTGCCATCATGCCAGCATGGGCGGTGGGCCAGCGTGAACGGAGCTTCATCCGCGGGCCTCGGTCCGACGAAGAAACTGCAGCTGTGCGGTGAATGCACGCTCGACGGGGTCGTGGTTCCCGCTCGTGGCCGGCTGCTCGTGCTGCTCGTCGTTCTCGGGGTTCGCGGCGAACGCGGGGCCACCCGCGACGAGCTTCTGGAGCTCCTGTGGCCCGAGGCGCCGCCGGCCGGCGGCTCCCAGGCGCTCGACCCCCTGCTCTCGCGGCTGCGGCGCATCGTCGGACCGGTGAGCGGCCGCGGCCAGGTGCGCCTCGATCCCGACCTCGTCCGGGTCGATGTCCACACCGGACTGGCGCTGCTCGACGCGGCACGCACGGCCGACGACGAGCAGGACCGGGCGAAGCTCGCAGCCGCGGCGTCCCGTGCCCTGATGGGTGACCTCGCCCCGGGCTGTCGCCACGCGTGGGTGGACGCCGAGCGTGCCGCCCTGCGCGAGCGTCGCGCCGAGGCGCTCACGCTCGTCGGGCAGGCAGGCCTGGTGCCCGGCGCGAGCGCGGACGCCACCGGCGGGGCCGCCGCCGCCGCGCGGACGCTGGTCGCCCTGACTCCGCACGCCGAGCAGCCCACGGCGCTCTTGATGGACGTGTTGGTGGAGCAGGGGGACGGTGCCGCCGCGGTCGCCGCCTACGACCGGCTGCGCTGCCGGCTGCGCGACGACTTCGCGATGGCGCCGAGCGCGGCACTCCGCGAGCGGCACGCCCGTCTCCTTGCCGAGGACGGAGCGCCGGCGATGCGCACCCCGCCGTTGCCCGAGACACTGAGGGTCGTGGCCGGCGCGCCGCTGTTCGGCCGCGACGACGAAATCGCCGACGCCCGCGCCGCGCTCGACGCGCGTCGCTTCGTGCTCCTCGAAGGGCCGCCGGGCATCGGGAAGACCCACGTCGCGGCAGCACTGGCGCGCTCGGCGCACGCGGCCGGCGCCACCGTCCTGCTGGCGCGCGGCACGAGCGTGTGGTCCGGGCCGTTCGCCGCGCTCGCCGGGGCGCTGCGTCCCGTCGTCCGCCACAACGATGCGGCTGATCTGCGCGCCCTGCTCGGTGACCTCGCGGGGGACCTCGCCGCGTTGCTCCCCGGACTCGCCGTCTTCCGTGCGGACGTCAACGGACGTCGCGACCACCTCTCCCCGGACACCGAGCGCTTTCGTATCTTCGAGGCGATCTGCACGCTCCTGGATGCGGCGGACTCTGGCGGCGGGACGCTTCTGGTCGTCGACGATGTGCAGAGCCTGGACCCGTCGAGCCTCGCGCTCATCGCCCAGCTCCTGGCCACCGACGCCGTGGTCGGGCTCGCGCTGATCGTGACAGCCCGGCCACAGGCCGAGAACGCGGCGACGCTTCTCGCCGCGGCCGGAACCGGCGGGGTCCACCCGACGACACTCGACGCGCTGGGCGCCGAATCGATCTTGCAGATGGTCGGGCACAGCCGTCCCGAGCTCGATGCCGCGGCCAGCCTGGCGCTGACGCACGACCTCCTTGCGCAGACCGGCGGGACGCCGCTCCTCGTGCGGGCCGCGCTGGCGGCCGGAGGGCACCCTGAGGATCTCGAAGCCGCCGTGGGGGCGCTCATCGCCTGGGCTGGTGAGGACGCCGCGCCGCTCATGCGCGCCGCGGCTCTCGACGACACGGGGGCCAGCATCGACGTGCTGGCCGAAGCCGCCGGGCTGTCGCTGGAGCGCGCCGTTCGGGCGCTGGATCGCGCCCGGGACGCCGGACTCCTGGCGGCAGGAACCGATGTCGTGCACACGTCGGTGCGCGAGGCGCTCGTCGCCCGACTCGGCTCTGCCGAGCGGGCCGACCTCCATCGGCGCCTGGCTCGGGCGCACGAGGCCGCCGGTGGAGCGCCCGCGACGATCGCCGCACATTGGGGCCTTGGTGGCACCGGCCTGGCCCGGGCGCGCGCGGCGACCTGGGAGCAGCGGGCCGCCGAGCGGGCGCTCGACCTGCTGGCCGCCGAGGACGCGGTGTCACACGCGGAGCGGGCGCTCGCGCATCTCGCCGGCGCCGAGCCGGCACGGGAGGTGGAGTTGCTCGCGCTGTGTGGGCGCGCGCACAACGCAGCGAGCCGCCTCACGGCCGGCCTCGCCGCGATGCGGGAGGCGCAACGTCGCGCGCGGGCGCTCGGTCGCGCCGACCTGGTCGCGCAGATCGCTGCCGATGCGCCCGGGCACCGGCTCGGCACTGCACTGAACGATCCGGAGCTCGTGGCCCTGGTGGAGGAGGGTCTGGCGGCCTCGACGCTCGCGGACGGCGTCGTGCGTGCGCGCCTCGCGGGGCGCCTGGCCGGACTGCTCCTGGAGGGGCCGCGCGGGCGGCGCGACGACCTCATTGCCGAGGCGCTCGGGCTGGCGCGGGCGAGCGGTGATCCGGGCGTGACCGCTGAGGTCCTGATGGCCGCGCACACCGCGTCGGTCTTCCTGGCTGACCCGGCGGCCCGGATGGGGCTCGTCGACGAAGCGATGGTCCTGGCGCGCACCGCCGGCCGCACGGAGCTGGCGTTGCATGCGCGGATGCTGCGAACCAGCGATCGATTGGAGGCCGTCCAATTGGGCGCCGCCCGCCGAGAACTCGCGGAGTGGGAGGTCGCGGCGACGGCCGCGCGCGTGCCCTACAACCGCTGGGCGCAGGCGATGGCGCGGCCATCGTTCGAGCTGCTCGACGGGCGATTGGATCACGCCGAGGCGCAACTCCGCGCCGCCGACGCCCTCGCCGCGAGGCTCGGCGATGACCAGGTGGTGCAGGCTGCGTTGGCCACGCAGTGGCTTTCGCTCGCGATCGCCGGGGGACGCAACGAGGAAGCGGGCGCGGCCACCGCAGCCTACGTCGCACAAGGCGCCACCATACCCGGGTGGTCCGCTGGGGTCGCTTACTGCGCCGCGGTTGTCGGGGACCGTGCCACAGCCCTCGCCCTCCTCGATCGAATGATCGCCTACGGGTTGGACGCGCTGGTCGATCCGAACCGTGGGGCCGCGTGCTCGTACTTCGCCGATGCCGCTGTTCTGTCCGGGGCGGCCGAGCCGGTGCTCCGGGCCTTCGATGCCGCGCTCGGTGAGCGTGCGGGCACGCTCGTCGTGCAGCACTACTGCGGCATGATCCACGGCCTGGTCGACGCGCGCAGGGCGAGGATCGCCGCGGCGCTCGGGGATGCCGACCGGGCTCGCGCGCTGGCCGAGGCCGCAGCCGCGAGCGCGGGTGCCGATGCCCCACCGCTGCTGGCGCTCGACGTGGCCTTCGCGCGCAGCGCCGCCCTGACCGCCGCCGGCGAGGAGGTCGAGGCCACGGTGCTGCGCGAGGCGACATGCACGCAGGCACGTGCGCTCGGCCTGCTCGGCGTTGCGCGCAGCGTTGAGTCATTCGCGGCAGCGCACGCGCGAATCGACGACTGACCGCTCAGACTCCGACCTTGCGGTACCCGCCGCGCAGCGCGGCCTCGAGTTCCCGGCTCGACCAGGCCGGATCGGCGTCACGAACGTCGTGACGCTTGTGCGCCGCGATCACCGTCGTCGCGTCGTAGCTTGGGTGCGATGCACCCGCGCGGCTTCGCCTCCGACAACCACGCCGGCGCTCACCCGGAGGTCCTGGCCGCGGTCGTGGCTGCGAACGTCGACCACGCGGTGTCCTACGGCGCCGACCCATGGACCGAGCGCGCCCGTGCGGCGATCCGTGCCCGCCTGGGGGAGGACGCCGAAGCGCTGCTGGTCTTCAACGGCACCGGCGCCAACGTGATCTGCCTCGCGGGCCTGTGCCGCTCATGGGAAGCGGTCATCTGCGCGCGGACGTCGCACCTCAACGTGGACGAGGCGGCTGCGCCCGAGATGCTCGCTCGGGTGAAGCTCCTGCCCGTCGCGACGCCCGACGGCAAGCTCACGCCGCAGCTGTGCGCCGACCAGGTCGTCCGCGTCGGCGACGAGCACGCCGCCCAGGCGCGCGTCATCTCCATCTCCCAGAGCACGGAGCTGGGGACGGTCTACTCCGTCGCCGAGATCCGCGCGCTGGCCGACTTCGCGCACACGCACGACCTGCTGCTGCACGTCGACGGCGCGCGCATCTTCAACGGTGCCGTCGCGGCGGGCGCGAGCCTGCGCGAGATGATCACCGACGCCGGGGTCGACGCACTGTCGCTCGGCGGGACGAAGATCGGGCTGCTCGGCGCGGAGGCCGCCGTGTTTCTGGGGCCTGGTGAACACGGCCCCACCCACCCCGCGCGCTGGATCCGCAAGCAGCTCAGTCAGCTCAGCTCCAAGCAGCGCTTCCTCGGCGCCCAGTTCGACGCGCTGCTGGCGGGCGACCTCGCCGAGCGCGCCGCCGCGCACGCCAACGCGATGGCCGCACGGCTCGCCGACGCCGTCGACGGCGCCCCCGGCGTCATGGTCACCCAGCGCCCGCAGGCCAACGCGGTCTTCGCTGTGCTCGACCCGGCGGCGACCGAGCGGCTGCAGCGCGACTGGCGCTTCTACGTCTGGGACGAGCGCACCGGCGAGGTGCGCTGGATGACCTCATGGGACACCACTGAGGCGGACGTCGACGCGTTCGCCGCGGACGTGCGCGAGGCCGCCTGCCCGTAGCCTTCCGCCGACCGACATGCGAACATACGTTCGATGCCAGTCCCGCTCTTGCACGCCGACCTGGACGCCTTCTTCGTCGACGAGGCGTTTCTGGACATCGGCGGTCTCGACGCGGACACCCTCGGAGATTGGGGCGGCGATCCGCAGCGGCGTGCGCGAGCGCGTCGGGCTGCCGATCAGCGTCGGCGGTGGGCGGACCCGGTTGGTGGCGAAGATGGCGGGCGCGGCGGCCAAGCCCGATGGTCTCACGATCGTGGAGCCCGAGGACGAGGAGGCGTTCCTGCACCCACTCGCGCTGGGCAAGCTCTGGGGCCTCGGGCCGAGCAGCGCGGACAAGCTCCACGCGCAGGGTCTGCGAACGGTCGGCGCCTCGCCGACCTGTCCGAGATGGAGCTCGTCGCCATCCTCGGGCGCGGTCCGGGCAAGACGGTGTTCGCGCTCGCGCAGAACGTCGAGATGAAGTCCGCGCGCCCGGCGCGGCCGGCGCTCCTTCGGTGCGCAGTCGGCCCAGGGAGGGCCGCAGCACTCGCCGGCGGCGCTCGACGACGCCCTCGCTCGCGTGGTCGGGCGGGTGAGCGCGCGCATGCAGAAGGCCGAGCGGGTCGGGCGCACGGTGGTGCTGCGGCTGCGCTACGAGGACTACGCCACGCGCGCGACGCGGTCGCAGACGCTGCCGGTCGCCACCGCCGCGGCGCCGACGCTGCTGACCGCGGCCCGGGACCTGCTCGCCGAGGTCATGCCGGCCGCGGCGCGCCGCGGGCTCACCTTGGTCGGCATCACGGTCACGAACCTGGACGAGCCAGCCGCCGCCGGCCAGCTCATCCTCGAGGTCCGTACATGATCACCGCGACGCCGAGCAGGCAGACCGCCGCGCCCGCGACGTCGAAGCGGTCGGGCCGGAAGCCGTCGAAAGCCATGCCCCACAGCAGGGAGCCGACGATGAACACCCCGCCGTAAGCCGCGAGCACGCGGCCGAACTGCCCGTCGGGCTGCAGCGCGGCGACCGCGCCGTAGCCGGTCAGCGCGACCGCGCCCGCGAGACCGAAGAGCACCCCGCGGCCCTCCTTGATGGCCTGCCACATCAGGTAGGCGCCGCCGATCTCGGCGACCGCTGCGACGACGAAGAGCAGGACGGAGCGCGCGGTCACGGTGCCGCCGAGCGTAGGCTGCCGGAGGTGAGCACCACCTACCTCGCATCGGTTGACGGCACGATCGCGCCGCCCCAGGAGTCCCGCATCTCGATCACCGACGAAGGCCTGCTGCGCGGTGACGGCGCCTTCGAGGTCGTTCGGCTCTACGACGGCCGCCCGTTCGCGCTCGAGGACCACTACACGCGCCTGCAGCAGAGCCTCGAAGGCATCCGGCTGGAGATCGACATCGTCGCGCTGCGGCGCGAGGTGGACGCGCTCCTCGAGGAGGTCGGCCCCGCCGACGCGCTGCTACGCCTCGTCGTGACCCGCGGGGGCCGGCGCATCGCGATCGTGGAGCCCCTGCCCCAGACCCCGGGGACGGCGAAGGTCGTCACGGTGACCTTCTCCCCCGGTCGCATCCTGGACGGGCTCAAGACGCTGTCCTACGGCGCGAACATGCTCGCGGGGCGCGTCGCCAAGGAGCAGGGCGCGCACGAGGCGCTGTTCGTCACCCCCCACGGGCGGGTGCTCGAGGGGCCGACGTGGACGTTCTTCTGGGTGCGCGACGGCAAGCTGCTGACACCGCCGCTGAGCGACCGCATCCTGCGCTCCATCACGCGCGAGAAGATCCTGGAGATCACCGACGCCCAAGAGCAGGTGACCACGCTCGACGACCTCCCGTCCGCCGAGGAGGCATTCATCGCTTCGAGCCTGCGCGAGGCGCTGCCGATCGCCGAGATCGACGGGCGCCCGCTGCCCCATGCGCCCGGGCCGGTGACCGAGAGCGTCCAGCGAGCGTTCGCCGAGCACCTCGCCCAGACCCTCTGAGTGCGGGTCCTCACCGTCATCGGTAACCGGCCGCAGTTCGTCAAGGCGGCTGCGGTCTCGGACCGCCTGCGCGCGGTCGCGACGGAGGTGATGGTCCACACGGGCCAGCATTACGACGACGACATGTCGCGGGTCTTCTTCGACGAGCTCGGGCTGCCGCGACCCGAGCACCGGCTCGACCTCGGCCGGGGCTCCAACACCGAGCAGACCGCCTGCATGCTGAGCGCGCTGGGCGCGCTGCTGATCGCCGAGGCGCCGGACGCCGTGCTCGTCTACGGCGACACCAACTCGACGCTCGCGGGAGCGCTCGCCGCCGCGCAGGTGCGGGTGCCGGTCGCCCACGTCGAAGCGGGGATGCGCTCCTTCGACCGCGCGATGCCCGAGGAGCTCAACCGCGTGCTCACCGACCACGCCTCCGACCTCCTGCTGTGCCCCGCCGACGCTCCGGCGGCGAACCTGCGCGCCGAGCGGGTCGCCGGCCGGATCGAGGTCGTGGGAGACGTCATGGTCGATGTGGCCCGGCTGGTCGCCGAGCGGGTGCCCGAGCCCGACTTCGAGGATTACGTGCTCGTCACCGCGCACCGGGCCGGCAACGTCGACGACCCCGCCCGCCTGGCCATGCTGGTCGAGCTCCTGCTCGCCGTCCCCGGCCCGGTCGTCTTCCCGCTGCACCCGCGTACCCGCGCGCGCCTCGAAACGGCGGGCCTGCTCGAGCGGCTGGCGGCGGGCACCACACTGCTCGGCCCGCTTGGCTACCTCGACTTCACGGGCTACGTCCGCCACGCGCGCGCAGTGCTGACGGACTCCGGCGGCGTCCAGAAGGAGGCGTACCTGGCCGGCGTCCCGTGCGTGACGCTGCGCGACACGACGGAGTGGACGGAGACGGTCGACGCCGGCTGGAACACGCTCGTCGATCTCGACGCGGGCGCCGCCCTCGCCGCCCTCTCCCGCACACCGCCGCCCGAGCGGGCCGCGCTGTACGGCGACGGGCGCGCAGGGGAGCGCGTCGTCGAGGCCTTGATTAGGTTGTGCGGATGACGGACCGGGTGCGCGTCGCAGTCGCAGGGCTGGGCTACTGGGGGCCGAACCTCGCGCGCAACTTCGCGGCGCTGCCCGGTTGCGAGGTGACGTGGCTCGTCGACGCCAACCCGGAGGCGCTCGTTCGGGTCGGCGCGGGCCATCCCGAGGCGCGCCGCGCCGCCGATCTGGCGGAGGCGCTCGCCGACGAGAGGGTCGACGCGGTGATCCTGGCGACGCCGGTGCCGACCCACGCCGCGCTCGCCGAGCAGGTCCTCGATGCGGGGAAGCACTGCTTCGTGGAGAAGCCGCTCGCCACCACGGTCGCCGACGCCGAGCGCGCCGTCGCCGCGGCCGAGCGCGCCGGCCGCCTGTTGATGGTCGGTCACCTGCTCGAGTACCACCCCGCGGTGGAGACGCTCAAGGAGATCGCGGATTCGGGCCAGCTCGGCGAGCTGCACTACGTCTACTCGCACCGCCTGAACCTCGGCAAGCTGCGCGCGGACGAGAACGCGCTGTGGTCGCTGGGCGCCCACGACGTGTCGGTGCTGCTGCACCTGCTGGGCGAGGAGCCCTCGGAGATCACGGCGCGCGGGGAGGGCTACATGCGCCCGGGGGTCGAGGACGTCGTCTTCTGCTTCATGCGCTTCCCGTCGGGCCGTGCCGCGCACATGCACCTCTCCTGGCTGGACCCGCACAAGGCGCGACGCTTCACCGTCGTCGGCGCGAAGCGGATGGCGACCTTCGACGACATGGACCTCGAGCGCAAGGTCACCGTCTACGACAAGGGCTTCGACGAGTCCGCCTCCACCTACGGTGAGTACATCACCCGCTCCGGGGACATCTGGAGCCCGCGCATCCCCAACCGCGAGCCGCTGCGCATCGAGTGCGAGCACTTCGTCGAGTGCATCCGCTCGGGCGCGACGCCGCGCTCGGACGGCGCAAGCGGGCTGCGCGTCGTGCGCGTGCTCGAGGCCGCGCAGGCGGGGCTCGACGACTCGCGACGCGACCATGCTCGCGGCTAGCGCCGTCGTCTACCCGGGGACCGTGCTCGGGCGCGACTGCGTCGTCCAGGACGGGGCGATCCTCGGCAAGCCGTCGCTGCGCGGCGGCGGCGAGTGGCCGCCGCTGGTGATCGGGGACGGCGTCGTCATCGGCGCACAGGCGATCGTCTTCGCGGGGGCCGAGATCGCCGATGGCTGCGTCGTCGGCGACCAGGCCTACGTACGCGAGCGGGCGCGCATCGGCGCCGGGACGCTGATCGGCCGCGGTTCGGCCGTCGACAACGACGTCACGATCGGCGCACGGGTGAGCGTGCAGACGGGGTGCTACCTGACCGCGTTCAGCGTGGTCGAGGACGACGTGTTCTTCGGGCCGGGTGCGTCGACCACCAACGACGACACCATGGGCCGTCACCGCCCCGATTACGCGCTGCGCGGCGCCACCCTGCGGCGCGCGTGCCGGATCGGCGGTAGTGCGGTGCTGTGCCCCGGCGTGGAGGTCGGCGAGGAGGCGTTCGTGGCCGCCGGGGCGGTCGTCACGCGCGATGTGCCGCCGCGCGCGGTGCTCATGGGCGTCCCGGGGCGCGTCGTGCGGCAGGTGGAGGACGAGGACCTGCTGGAGCGCTGGCGGTGAGGGCGCCGACCAAGACCGACCTGCTGGGAGCGACCGCCGTCGGGGTGACGATCGCGGCGGTCGGACAGGAGTACCTGACGATCTGGCGCCGCGGTCGCGCGCCGCTGCCGACGGAGACCGAGCACGTCCTCGAGGCCGGCGCCGAGGCGGCGCGCGAGACGGTGGAGATCGCCGTCACCGGCTACCGGCTCTCGCCGCTGCGCGAGAACTCGCTGCTCAACCTGATGGTCTCCTACGCGCTGACCGCCGGCATCGTCCGCGTCGCCACGACCGTGATCCGGTCGCGCGGGAGCTTCGGCCCGTTTCGCAACCGCACGGTCTCCGGCCGCCACATCCACCACTTCCTCCCGGGTATCGCGCTGGCGTTCCTGGCCGGCGGCGCGTCGATCGTGTCGCGCGACGAAGGGCTCGATCCCTGGTTCGCGGTGCCGTTCGGCGTCGGCGCGGCGCTGACGCTCGACGAGGCGGCGCTGCTGATCGAGCTCGAGGACGTCTACTGGTCGGAGGAAGGCATCCTGTCCGTGCAGGCGACCCTGGGGACCATGTCCCTGCTCGGGGCGCTGGCCCTGACACTGCGCGCGCTGCGCCGGGGCGAGCGCGTGGTGCTAGGGGGTGACCGGGCGGGACACGACACATGACCAGGTGCCCCGACCCGGGCGGCCCCCCGTCCTAAACCGCGGCGGTGTCGAAAAGGGCGCTGGCACGGCCTGAGTCCGTCCAGATCGTCTGATCGCGACCCGGGCCGACGCCCATGAGCGCGATCGGCACGCCGATGAAGTCCGCGACGTAGGCGAGGTAGTCCCGAGCGGCCTGGGGAAGGTCGGCCTCGGTCTCCATGTCGGTGATGTCCTCGTCCCAGCCGGCCATGCTCTCCGTCTGCCCGGTGACGTTGTGCAACACGGACTGGTGGTAGGGGAACTCGGTCCAGATGCGCTCGTTGCCGCGATAGGACGTGCACACCTCGATGTCCCCGATGCCCGACAGGACGTCGAGCTTGGTCACGGCGAGGTGGGTGAGCGAGTTCAGGCGGGTGGCATAGCGCAGGGCGACGAGGTCGAGCCATCCGACGCGGCGCCGGCGGCCGGTGGTGGTGCCGAACTCGTGGCCGCGCTCGGTGATCAGGTCGCCGGTCTCGTCGAAGAGCTCGGTGGGAAACGGGCCGGCGCCCACGCGCGTGGTGTACGCCTTGACGACGCCCCAGATCTCGTGGAGGTCGCGCGGGCCGACGCCGGCGCCGGCGCACGCAGCGCCCGCCACCGGATTCGAGCTCGTGACGAACGGATAGGTGCCGTGGTCGATGTCGAGCAGCGTGCCCTGCGCGCCCTCGAAGAGCACGTTCTGGCCGCGGTCCATCGCCTCCCACACGATCTTCGGCGTGTCGGCGATGTACTGCTCGAGCGCATGGCCGTAGGTCAGGTACGCCTCGGTCATTCCCTGCAGGTCGAGCGCTGGCTCGCGCGCGAAGGGCCGCAGGCTCAGCCGCTTGGGCTCCATCGCCGCCACGATCTTCTTCTTGAGGATCTTCTCGTCGAGCAGATCCTGCATGCGGATACCCAGCCGGCTGGCCTTATCGGCGTAGCAGGGCCCGATGCCGCGCCGCGTGGTGCCGATCTGCGCGCTGCCGAGACGCGTCTCCCCGGCGGTGTCGAGCAGCAGGTGGTAGGGCATGATCAGGTGCGCGTTGGCGCTGATGCGCAGGCCCGAGAGGTCGACCCCGCGCGCCTTGAGGCCGTTGATCTCGCCCGTCAGCACCTCGGGGTCGATGACGACGCCGTTGCCGATCGCGCACTTCTTGCCCGGGTAGAGGATCCCGCTCGGGATCAGGTGGAACTTCCACACCTCGTCGCCGCGGACGATGGTGTGGCCGGCGTTGTTGCCGCCCTGGAAGCGGATCACCACGTCGGCCTGCTCGGCCATCAGGTCGGTGACCTTGCCCTTGCCCTCGTCGCCCCACTGGGCGCCGATGATCACGATCCCGGCCATGCGCCGATTCTAGGTCGGCAGCTGCCCGTAGCGCGCGGGCACGCGCGCGACCGTGAGCGTCGGCACCTCGACGACCGTCCGCTTGTCCTCGCCGAAGAGCGGCAGCGGGTCGCCGCACATCTCCATCAGCCGCGATGTCGTCCGCTCAGTGATCTGGTCCGACAGCGCGTCAGGCTGGAGGTTGGTGGTGATGACCACCGCCTTCTGCTCCTCGTAGCGCGCGTTGACGATCGCGTAGAGCTGCTCGAGCACCCACTCGCTCGTCTTCTCCGCACCGACGTCGTCGAGGTGGAGCAGGTCGACGGAGGTCAGCGAGTCGACCAGGTGCAGGTAGGAGACCTCGCTGTCGTCGCCGAAGGTCTTGCGCAGCTCGCTCAGCAGGCGCGGCACCGAGTAGATCGCCACCGTCCGCCGCCGCTCGAGCGCGGTCTTGGAGACGAGCATCGCGAGGGTGGTCTTGCCTGTCCCGACGTCGCCCATGAACCACAGCCCGCGGCCGGAATCGAGGTTCGTGTCGAGGTCGGCGACGTAGCGGCGGACCTCGTTGACCACGTGCGGGTCCATGTCGGTGATCGGCGCGCGATCGAACGAGAC
Organism: Solirubrobacteraceae bacterium; assembly: GCA_037724045.1. Lineage (GTDB taxonomy): Bacteria > Actinomycetota > Thermoleophilia > Solirubrobacterales > Solirubrobacteraceae > DATLGB01. The sequence goes on along the minus strand of JBBJOW010000018.1, from coordinate 21,824 downwards.
GCCCTCGAACCTTCTCGGTATGACCGCGTTCAGTCGCTTCGCGCGATTGGCCGCGATCCGCTCGGGCCGGCAACGGCACGCGCGTGTCGTGTAGGCCTCTGCGTCCACCACGAAGCCCGATCCGTCGCACTCGCTGTAGCGGCAGTCGGTCATGAGTAGCGATCCACGTTGCGCACCCCGGGCATGAAGCGCGGGTACTCGGGCTGGAACACCAGAGGCACGTCGCCCACTGAGCCGTTGCGGTGCTTGGAGATCAGCAGCTCCCCCTCGCCCGGGTGCTCGGTCTCCTTGTCGTAGTACTCCTCGCGATAGATGAACATCACCAGGTCCGCGTCCTGCTCGATCTGGCCCGACGAGCGCAGGTCCGACAGCATCGGCTTCTTCTCATGGCGCTGCTCCACCGCGCGACTGAGCTGCGACAGGGCGATAACCGGCACGTGCAGCTCCCGCGCCAGCGTCTTCAGGCCCTTGGAGATCTCACCGATCTGCTCCACCACGCTGTCCGAGCGGCTGTCGGAGCGCATCAGCTGCAGGTAATCGACGACGATCAGGCCGAGGTCCCCGTCGAGCTGCTGGGCCAGCCGCCGGGCCTTCGCCCGGATGTCGAGCACGGTCAGGTCGCTCGAGTCGTCGATCCACATCGGCGCCTTGGAGAGCAGATTCGCAGCCGTCGTGACCTTCTGCCAGTCGACCTTGCCGCGCCGCAGGTCGTTGCCCTTCACGGAACCCTGAGCCGCCAGGAAGCGTTGTGCGAGCTCCGACTCGCCCATCTCGAGTGAGAACATCACACCCGGCCTGCCGTAACGCACGGCAGCGTTGCGCAGGAAGTCGGCGGCCAGGCTCGACTTGCCCATGGCCGGCCGAGCGGCAAGGATGATCAGGTTGCCGGGCTGGAAGCCGCCGGTGATCTCGTCGAGGTCGGCGAAGCCCGACGGGGTGCCGGTGATCTCCTGATCGCCCTCGGCGAGCGCGTGGAGCTTTGAGATCTCGTCCTCGAGGACGTTGAAGATCGGCCGGAAGTCCTTGCGGCGGTCGTCGGAGCCGATCTCGAGGATCGAGCGCTCCGCGCGGTCGAGCAGCTCCAGCGGGTTGCCCGCGTGCTCGGCCACCTGCTGCTGGATGCCGTAGGTCGCGTTGAGCAGCCCGCGGACGAGGGCGGTCTCCTTGACGATGGCGCCGTACTGCTTGGCGTTGCCGACGACCGGCGGGGCGGCCGACAGGGCCTCGACCGCCGCGGCGCCCCCAGCCGCCTCGAGCTGTCCCGTCTGCTTGAGGCGGTCGGTGACCGTGACCCGGTCGATCGACTGGGCCTGCTCGTAGAGCGACAGCATCGCGCCGAAGATCGCCGCGTGCGACGGCCGGTAGAAGTCCTCCGGCTTGAGGTTCACGTCGATCGTCAGCGCGTACATCGTCTGCTCGGAGAGCAGGACCGCGCCGAGGACCGACTGCTCGGCCTCGAGGTTCTGCGGCGGCAGCAGCCCTCCGGGCGCGGGTGCCGGGCCGCCACCGTTCGAGTGTGCTCGTTCTTCGATCGCCATCAGCTTCGCGACCCTAGAACGTGGCACCCGCCCCGGACGGACCCGCGCGTGCTTTCGATCCGCTTCTTGCGCAGACTTGTCACGGACTCGCCCGTCGGGTCTGCATCCGGTGTCGCGCCGTCGGCGTGTGGCTCGACGCGGAGGACGACGTACAGCGGCTCGAGCTCCGGCTGACCCGGGCGCGGCCTACTTCTGTTCGACGACCATGGTCTTGACCGTCGCGGTGACGCCAGGGGCGACCTCGACGGTGACCATGTGGGTGCCGACGGACTTGATGGCGTCGTCGAGCTGAATGTGGCGGCGGTCGATGCGCAGCCCGCGCGCCTCGCGGATCGCGTCGGAGATGTCCTCGGTGGTGACGGAGCCGAAGAGGCGACCGTCGTCGCCAGCCTGATGGGAGATGGTGAGGACCGTCTTGTTGAGCACGGCGGCGTTGTCGGAAGCCTTCTGCTCGGCTTCTGCGACGGCGCGCTCGGCGAGGACCTGGCGCCGCTCGGCGGCCTGGATGGATCCGCGGGTGGCGGGCTCGGCGAGCTTGCGGGGAATCAGGAAGTTGCGCAGGTAGCCCTTGGAGACCTCGACGACGGCACCCTTTTCACCGAGCGTCTCGACCGACTGCAGGAGAATCGCCTGGGGCATGATCAGCGGTCGCGGTCGCGGTCGCCGCGGTCGCCGCCGCGGCCCCGACGGCCCTCTTCACGGTCGTTGCCGGTTGACTCGGCGACGTACGGGAGCAGTGCGAGTTCGCGGGCGCGCTTGACGGCGGTCGCGATCTGGTTCTGGTGGCGGCGGCAGGCGCCCGTGATCCGCCGGGAGCGGATCTTCCCGCGGTCGGAGATGAACTTCCGCAGGGTGGTGATGTCCTTGTAGTCGACGAAATCGATCTTGTCGCGGCAGAACGGGCACGGCTTGCGCCGTCCCGGCCCCCCACCTCTGATCTTCTCCTTCCGACGCGTGGTCGGCCGGCTGCGCTGCTTGGCCACTGGTTGAACCCTCTGAAGTCGTCGTCAGACACCGGGCGCAGCGCTTGCGAAAGCGCCGGGCACCCGGCTCGAACGGGAAAGGATAGCGGCCGCTACAGGGCGCACCACTAGAACGGGATGTCGTCGTCCGCCGGGGCGGATTGGCCGTTGGCCGTCCCCGTCGGGGCGCCGGCCGGCTGGAAGTCCGACGTGTCCGACGGGACGTCGGACTGCGGAGCGAAGCCCTGGCCGCCGCCGCCACCGTTGCCGTCCTCGCGCCCGCCGCCGAGGAACTGCACGGAGTCCGCGATGATCTCGACCGCCTGACGCTTCTGCTGCGTGTTGTTGTCCGTCCACTCGCGCCACTTCAGGCGACCGTCGAGGGCGACAGGGCGGCCCTTGGTGAGAAAGCGCGCGCAGTTCTCGCCCTGCGCGCCGAAGACGGTGACGTCGAAGTAGTTGGGCTCGTCGATCCAGTTGCCCGACTGCCCGTCCTTACGGCGCGTGTTGACGGCGAGGCGCAGGCTGCAGATGTTCAGCCCGCCGCCCGTCGTGCGCAGCTCGGGATCGCGGGTCAGGTTGCCGGTGAGGATCACCCGGTTGATGTTCGTGGCGGCCACGGGAGGGTGGCTCCTTTCTCAGTTCATCCGTTGTCGGAAAGCTTGGAACCGAGTCTAGATCTGGGTCCGGCGGCGCGATGGCGGGGGATGCTGAGTTCCCGCACTATCGGCACGAAGTCGTCACAGAGGACGACGGGTGCGCCTACTCGTCGTCGCCGGATTCGCCGGCGGTGGCGCCGGCGGCCGCTGCGCGCAGGTCCGGGGGATCCGGCGTCCCGGGACGCAGCTTGATCACGCGGAAGCGGCTGACGCCGTCCGTGATCCTCAGCGTGTGGTTCAGCGCCTCCAGCACTTCGGTGGTGGCGTAGAACTGGATGAGGTGATAGTCCGCGTCGGCCTTCTTGCGGATCTCGAAGGCCGTCTGGCGCACGCCCCAGTCGTGACGACCGACCAGCGAACCACCGTGGCGATCGATCAGCGTCTCGATGTCGACGATGATCTTCGTCCGGCGCTCCTCGTCGGACTCGGCGTCGAGCAGAAGGGTCAGGTCGTAGATGGGAGCTTCGCGGGCCATTGGCGACGGACGAGAGTAGCGGAGAGAATCCGGCCGCTCGCGCCTAGGAGGGGTGATGCTCACGCGCGTGCGATGGAACAACGTGGTCCTGGCGGTCGTGGTCCTCGGGGTGGTGGGGCTGGTTGCGGGGTGGCCGCTGCTGGGGTCGCCGGACGTTGAGCTGCCGCCTCCGGTGGGGGTGGTGGAGCACGTTGCGGCCACACCGTCGCCTCGGCCTTCGGCGACTCCTAGGCCGCGCAAACGGATGCCACGCGTGGCGCCGCCGGGGGGTCGCAAGGGTGGTCTGGGTGGGCAGCTGAGCGGGAGGGAGGTCGGGGAGGCCGCTCGGGTCCGACCGGCGGTGACGGCCGCTCCGACCGTCACCGTGGCGCCGACCGTCGTGGCGATCGCTCCGACCGTCACCGTGGCGCCGACCGTCGTGGCGATCGCTCCGCCGCCGCCTGCCGCGCCAGTGGCACCGGCCGCGCCGGCTCCCCGGCGGGAGTTCGACGGCTTCGAGCGGTGAGTCGGGGCCTGAGGGTTGCCAGGACCCCCGTCAGGCCCCTCGTCAGCCGACTTCGCGGGCGGCGGGCGGGGGATCGACTACCGACGCGTCCTCGCCGCGGGCCTTGCGCCGGATGTCGCGTACCTGCTCGTCGATCCAGTCGCCCGGGTCGCGTGACGTGAGGATCTCCTTCAGGGCCGCAGCCCGCCGCGCCCGCTCGCCGGCGTCCATCGTCAGCGCCTCGTGGATGGAGTCCGCGAGCTCCTGGACGTCGAACGGGTTCACCGTCAGCGCGTACTCGCCGAGCTCCTCGTGCGCACCCGTGTTCTCCGACAGGATCGAGACCCCGTCGCGCTCGTTGACCAGCGCCGCCTCCTTGGCCACGAGGTTCATGCCGTCGAACATGGCGTTGACCATGATCACGTCGTAATGCTTGTAGGAGGCGACGGCCTCCTCGAGGTCGTCGCGCAGCTTCAGGTCGATCGGCATCCAGTCCGGCGTCCCGTGGCGGTGGTTGACGACGGCCACCAGCGCCTCGATGCGCTCGAGGTACTCCGCGTACTCGGGCACGTCGGTCCGCGACGGCATCAGCTGAGCGGTGAAGGTGATGCGCTCGAGGTACTCGGGGTGCTGCTCGAGGAAGATGTCGAAGCCGGTGAAGCCGCGCAGGATGTTCTTGGACAGGTCCGCCCGGTCCACTCGCAGGATCGAGAAGTCGCGCCGCCGCGCGAGCAGCCGATCCTCGAACTCCCGCGTCCGATCACGTGCCGCCAGTGCCCGCGTCGCCTCGTAGTCGATCGGCAGCGGATACGCGCGGACCCACACGGTCCGGTCGTCGACGAACACGACGCCGCGCTCCATGTCCACCGCGAGTCCCATGAGGTCGACGCAGCACTGCAGAAAGTTGCGCCGGTAGGACATCGTGTGGAAGCCGATGATGTCGTTGGCGAGCAGGCTGTTGAAGATCTCCTCGCGGATGGCTTTGGGCAGCACCTTCCACGAATCCGACTGCGTCCACGGGATGTGGATGAAGTGGTGCAGAAAGCAGTCGGGCCTCGCCTGACGCACCATCGCCGGCAGCGTGTACAGGTGGTAGTCGTGGACCATGACCACGGGCTCGTGCTGACCGTCGAGCTCCTCGAGCACGGCGTTCGCAAGATCCTGGTTGACCGCCTTGTAGCCGAGCTCGAACGCCTCGACCTCGTGGCGGCGGATGTCGGGCGCGTTGCTCTGGTCCCAGAGGTAGTGCTGGATGAACCACAGAATCGGGTTGGCGAAGATGTTGTAGAAGCGGTCGTAGGCGTCGGGATCGGACTCGACCAGGCGCACGGAGTACGACCCGCCGTCGGGCGCATCGATGGTGATCGGGCGCCCGCCGCCCTCACGGGCCCGCGCGGCATCCGCGTCGGTCATGGTCGAGGCGATCCAGGTGGCGTCGCGGTACGAGGCCAGGCCGGTCAGCGCGGTGACGAGGCCGCCTCCGCCGCGCTTGACGGCTCCGTCGTCCTGGTAGGTGAGCGGCCCGCGGTTGGAGACGAGAACAAGCGGCGGAGCGTCAGTCACTTCTACGAACGCTACCCGCCGGGGCGCAGGCCCAGTGTCAGCGAGACGCTGCGCCGCTCATTGTCGCGGTAGATCACCACGGGCACCTCGTCGCCGGGGTTCAGGCGGGCGACGGCCTCGCTGAGATCGCTGGGGGAGACGATCGGGAAGTCGCCGACGCGCGTGATGATGTCCCCGCCGTCGATCACTGGCTGCGCCTGGAACGGAACCGCATCGTCCTCGGTGCCGCCGGCGCGCAGGCCGGCGTCCTCGGACGGCCCGTCGATCGTGACCTCCTGCACCCACGCGCCCTCGTCGACTGGGAGGTCGAAGCGCTCGGCGAGCTGGGGATAGACGGTGGTGGTGGACACGCCCAGGAAGGCGTAGTCGACCTCGCCGTTCTCGCGGATCTGGTCGACGGAGCGCTGGGCGAGGTTGCTCGGCACGGCGAACCCCACGCCGGCGCTCGCACCCGACCCCGTCTCGATGGACTGGTTGAGCCCGATCACGCGGCCGCCGGCGTCGACCAGCGGCCCGCCGGAGTTGCCCGGATTGATCGCCGCGTCGGTCTGGATCGCGCCGGGGATCGAGAACTCCTCGTTGAGCGACTGCGCGTCGCGGTCCACCGCCGAGACGATCCCGACCGACAGCGACTGACGCTCGCCGAACGGGGAGCCGATCGCGGCCACGGGCTCGCCGACCTCGACTGCGTCGCTGTCGCCGAACGGCAACGGGCGCAGCGCCAGCCCCGCCGGATCGATCTTGAGCAACGCGACGTCGGCGTTGGGATCGAAGCCGAGCACGTCTGCGGGCACGCGGTTGCCGTCGGAGAACTCGACGTAGACGTCCTCGACGACCTCGATCTCCTCGTTCTCCCCGCGCGTGACCACGTGGGCGTTGGTGACGACCTCGCCGTCGCCGTTGAGCACGAAGCCCGACCCCTGGCCGCCCTCGCCGTCGCCGTCGAGCAGGCTCCCGCTCAAGGAGTAGATGGTCACCACTCCCGGCGCCTCGCGGGCGTAGATCGCCGCCGGATCGAAGGTGCCGGCCGCCGCCGGGCTCTCCCCCACGACCTCGACCTTGGAGGTCTCCGTCGTGACGGTCCGGGTCTCGGCGACGTCGTCGTCGCCGCCACCGCAACCGGCCAGGCCGATCGTCACCGCGACCGCAGCCGTTCTCGCGCACCAGCTCACGCCGGCAGCACCAGGGTGAACGTCGTGCCGCCGGGACGGGAGGCGGCCGTCAGCTCGCCGTCCATGCGCTCCGCGAGCTCGGAGGCGATCGCCAGGCCGAGGCCGGCGCCGCGGGAGCCGTCGTCGGAGGCGGTGAAGAAGGGTTCGAAGATGCGGGGCATGGCTTTGCGTGCGATCCCGAGGCCGGTGTCGGCCACCGTCAGGCGCGCCTCTCCGTCTACGCGCTCCGCGCTCACGCGGATCGCCGTACCCGGCGGGGTGTGCACCAGCGCGTTGTCCATCAGGATACGCAGCACCTGTGCTACCCGTTCGGGGTCACATTCGACCTCGACTCCCGCGCTGGGCGCCGTCACCTCGACCTCGTGGTCGCCGAGAGCGGGCCGGAACTCCGCCGTCACCTCCCGCGCCAGCGTCGAGAGATCGGTCGGCTCGGGCCGCAGGACGACCGCGCCGGAGCCGAGCCGCGAGAGGTCGAGCAGCTCCGTCGCGAGCTTGGTCAGCCGCTCCACCTGCCCGCGCACCTGCGCCGTGAACTCGCGTCGCGTCTGTTCGTCGAGCTCCTCGTCGGCCAGCAGCTCCACGAAGCCGCCGAGCGAGAAGAGCGGCGTGCGCAGCTCGTGGGAGGCGGTGGCGATGAACTGCTCGCGCGCGGTCTGCAGCTGTGCGAGCTGCACCTGCATCTGGTCGAAGGCCGCGGCCAGGCGGCCGAGCTCGTCGTCGGAGTCCACGCGGATGCGTGTGGAGAAGTCCCCCTCGGCGACCCTGCGCGCGGCGCGCTCCAGACGCCGCACGCGCGCCGTGAGCGCGCGTGCCACGACGTAGCCCGCGAGCACCGCGACGCCGAACGCGACGATGCCGCCGAGCAGGATCCGCGAGCGGATGAAGGCGACGTTGTCGTCGACGGCCTCGAGGTCGTCGGAGAAGACGGCGATCTTGACGACAGTGCCATCCACCTTCAGCGGCACCGCGACCTCGGCGACCCGGCCGAGGCTGGTCGGCTCCGTCCCCGTCTCCACGCTGCCCGACCGCGCCGCCCGGTCGGCGAGCACGAAGCGGCTCTCGTCGCCGGGATCGTCCTCGGAGTCCAGGCCGCCCGACACCTGCAGGCCCTGTGTGCCTGAGCCGACGTCGAGCAGCGTCACCCGCGCGCGGGCTCGTGCCGACGCCGTCTCCAGGCGTCGCTGCACCGTGGCGACCGGGTTGTCGGCGCCCACCGTCTCGCGGATCGGGCCCACGTGCAGCCGCGCGGCCTCCTCGAGCCCGTCGACCTTCTGGTCACGCAGCTGGCCTTCGAGCGGCGGCACGACGAGCAGGTAGGCGATCGCGATCGCCCCGAGCACGATCAGGCCGAACAGCGCGGCCAGCCGGTTACGCAGAGAGCGCATCCGCGACCCGGGCTAGACGACGTCGCGGAACCGGTAGCCGACCCCGCGCACGGTGAACAGGTACTCCGGTTCCTTGGCGTCGGTTTCGAGCTTCTCGCGCAGGTGGCGGATGTGCACGTCGATCGTGCGCGGGTCGCGATAGGCGGAGTCCCCCCATACGCGCGTCAGCAGCATGTCGCGGGTGAAGACGCGCCCCGGCGAGCGTGCCAGCGCGGAGAGGATCTCGAACTCGACGAAGGTGATCTGCACGATCTGCCCGCGCACCTCGACGGAGCGCTTGACGGGGTCGATGACGAGGGCGAGCGTCTCGATCGGCGCCTCGTCGGCGGGGTCGGTGCGGGCCAGGGCCGCGCGCCGCAGCGCCGCCTTGACGCGCGAGCGGAACTCGCGCACGGAGAACGGCTTGGTGATGTAGTCGTCGGCGCCGAGCTCGAGGCCGATCACCTTGTCGATCTCCTCCGAGCGCGCCGTGAGCATGATGATCGGCACGGTCTTGCCGTTGCCGGCCTGCGAGCGCAGCCGCCGGCACACCTCCAGGCCGTCCATCTTGGGCAGCATCAGGTCGAGCACCACGAGGTCGAAGTGCTGCTCGGCGAAGCGGGCGAGCGCGTTGCGCCCGTCGGCCGCCGTGACGACGTCGTAGCCGTCGCGCTGCAGGGGAAACGAGAGCAGCGTCTGAATGGGCTGCTCGTCGTCGACGAGCAGGATGCGGGGGGAACGATCGGTCGCGGGGGGCACTGACTCTCCTCGCTTATGAAGATAGGGACACGCCCGGGTAACAATGGTGGGGTGCTCGACCACCGTGTCTACCGGGCGGCCTTCCTGCCCGCGCTGGTGGCGGTGTTCGTGCTCGCGTTCTCGCTGAGCGACGTTCCGCGCGCGCAGACGACGCGACTGGCGCCCCTGGCGTTCGACTCCGCGCGTGCCACCGCGACCGTCGGCGACCTCGCCGAGCGCTTCCCGCGCCGCCGGCCGGGGTCGACGGACGACTCGCGCCTCGCCGACGTCGTCGCCGAGCGCTTCGAGGCGACCGGGTTCGCGCCGGCCGACGGCGTCGAGCGGCGGGGGTTCACCGCGGACACGATCGACGGGGACGCGTCCCTGGAGACGGTGGCCGCGACGCGTGAGGGCCTCTCGCGCCAGGCGCTGCTGGTCATCGCGCATCGCGACGCGCCCGGCGTCGGCGCCGCGGCTGAGCTGTCAGGCACCGCCGTGCTGCTCGAGCTCGCACGCCTGTTCGCCGACCGCGACCTGGCCAAGACGGTCGTGCTCGCCTCGGTCTCCGGCGGCAGCGGCGGATTCGCGGGGGCGCGCGAGGCGGCGCGCGCGGTCGAGGGACCCGTCGACGGGGTGATCGTCCTCGGAGACCTTGCCTCCGACAACCGCCGGCGTCCGCTGGTCGTGCCGTGGGGCACGGGCTCGGACCCGGCCCCGCTGGGCCTTTCGCGCACCGTCGCCGCAGCGGTGCGCGCCGAGGCCGGCGTGGATCCCGGTGAGCCCGGCGCGCTCGCGCAGATGATCCGCCGCGCGGTGCCGCTGGCACTCTCCGAGCAGGGCGCGGTCAGCCGCGAGGGGCTGCCGGCCGTGCTCATCTCCGCCAGCTCGGAGCGGCGGCCGGATCCTGCGGCGGAGGTGCTGCCGGCGCAGGTCGAAGCCTTCGGGCGCGCCACCCTGCGCGCGCTCTACGCCGCGCTCGAGGGCGAGTCCTTCGACCGCGGCGACGGCGTGGTCGCCTTCAAGCGCCTCGTGCCGACATGGGCGATCCGGCTGCTCGTCCTCGCCCTGCTCGCCCCGGCGCTGCTGACCGCCTTCGACGGCTTCTTCCGTGCCCGCCGGCGAGGGGCGCCGATCGGCGCGTGGGCGCTGTGGGCGCTCGCCTTCGGGCTGCCGGTGGCGGTCGCGTGGCTCTGGGCGCGCCTCTTGCACCTCACGAACGCCGTCAACGCGCTGGGCGCGCCGACCGCCGGCGGGGACCTGCGCCTCGGGACCGCCGGCTGGGTGGGCATGGCGTCGACGCTGCTGGTGGCCGCGGCGGTGGGCTACGCGGTGGTGCGCCGCTCGCCGCGTGGACCACAGCTGGCCGCGGGCGCGCCGGCAACTGCGGCCGGGCTGATGCTCAGCGCGCTGGTCCTCGGCGTCTGGCTGCTCAACCCCTACGCTGCGGCTGTGCTGCTGCCGGCCACGCACGCCTGGCTGCTGGCTTCCGCACCGGACCGCACCCTGTGGCGCGGGATGGGCGTGGCGGCCATCACCGCCGGCCTGCTCGGCCCGCTGATCGTCGTCGCCTACTACGTCAACGCCTGGCAGCTCGGGCCCGTCGAGGGACTGTGGACGACCTTCAACCTCGTCGCCGGGGGCGTGCTCGGTATCGGGGCGGCGGTGACGGCCGCGGGCTTCTTCGCCGCGCTGTGCGCCACCATCGCGATCCTGCGCGCGCGCCGCACACTCGCGGACTCGGCGCCAGCGGCCGATGAACGTCTGATGACGCGTGGACCTCGCAGCTACGCCGGCCCGGGCTCGCTCGGCGGCACCGAGAGCGCGCTGCGGCGATGAGCACGCTCGAGGAGCGGATGACGCTGCGGCCGCGCGACAGCGAGCCGCCGAAGCGCAAGCGGTCGCGCCTGCGCACCGCGATGCACACGCTGTCCACGGTCTTGATCGTGTCGGGCGTGCTGCTGCTCGCCGACGCCGGCCTGACCATCGTGTGGCAGGAGCCGCTTTCGGCCGCGTACAACTCGGTCCAGCAGAGCCGGCTCTCGGGTCAGCTCGAGGACGACATCGAGCAGCTGCGCCCGACGGCGCTCGAAGCGCGCGCCCTGCAGTCGCTGCCCGACGCCGGGAGCCGGGTTGCCTTCTCGGCCCGCGCGCTGGACCGCAAGGCCAAGGCGGGCCAGCCCATCGGCCGCGTCGTGATCCCGAAGCTCGGGCTCTCGAAGGTCATCGTCGAGGGCACGGAGTCCGCCGACCTGCAGAAAGGCCCGGGCCACTATCCCGACCAGCCCATGCCCGGCGCGCCCGGAACTGTCGCCGTCGCCGGGCACCGCACCACCTACGGCGCGCCCTTCCGGACCATCGACAAGCTCGACAAGGGCGACCGCATCGAGCTGCGCATGCCGTATGCGACCATCACCTACGAGGTGGAGAAGCTCCAGATCGTGGCGCCGACGGCGACCTGGGTCACGGCCCGCCAGGACTACAACCGCCTGGTGCTCACCGCGTGTCACCCTCTGTATTCCGCGGCTCAGCGAATCGTCGTCTTCGCGCGCGAAGTCAAGACCGAGCCCGGCTCCGGGCTCATCTAACCCCCGGAAACCGGCGAGATCCCCAGGATCGGGGGACGCAAAACGGGGTGCGGACCCGATCGACGTTCGGTCCAATCACGCCGATGTTCATCATGTGAGCATCACCATCCACCGATCACGTGCATGCAGCACCCGGGTCACTCGCGTAGGCAGGAGCGAGGAACGACGCGTAACGACCATCAGGAAGGCTCCCATGGAAGGGATCGACATGAAGAACTACGAAGTCGACACGGCCAAGGTGGCCGACGCGATCATCCGCCGTCTGATCGACGGCAGCACGCTCAAGCCACGCTGAGATTCCGATCACACCGCGTGCTCGTGGCCTGACCAGGCCACGGCACGCGGGTCTCCGCGCAGTTCGAGGCCCGGCTCGCCCCCGGCGACGTGTCCGATCCAGGTGACCAGGCTTCCGGCCGCGGCCGCCGCCGTCTCGGGCACGCAGACGAGGAGCTCGTAGTCCTCGCCGCCAGTGGCGGCCTGCTCGACCGTGGCGCCGGCGGCGACCGGCAGGCGGTCGAGGTCGACGACGAGCCGCGCGCCGCTCGCGTGCGCCACGTGCGCCGCGTCCGTGGCCAAACCGTCGGAGAGGTCGATCATCGCGCTAGCTCCCGCCCGCGCAAGGGCGGCTCCGGCCTCCAGCCGCGGCACCGGGCGCCGGTGGCGGGCGATGTGCGCGGCCACGCCGGCCAGCCCCGCCGCCGACGCTCCGAGCTCGCCGGTGACGCCGACGCGGTCCCCGGGCCGCGCGCCGTCGCGGCCCACCACATCGTCCTCGCCGCCGGCCCAGCCGGTGACGGTCACCGCCACCGTGAGCGCCGGCCCGGCGCTGAGGTCGCCGCCGGCGATCGTCACTCCCGCTGCGCGGGCGAGCGCCTGCGCCCCGGCGGTGAGCGCGAGGGCGTCCTCATGGGAGAAGCCCGGCGGCATCACGACTGCGAGGTAGGCCTCGCCGGGGTGCGCGCCCATCGCGGCGACGTCCGACAGCGCGCCGGCCAGCGCGCGCCACCCGATGTCCTCCGGAGACACCTCTCTGAGGACGAAGTGCGTGCCGTCGACCATCACGTCGGTCGAGACCACCTGGACCCCGTCGGCGTGCACCACCGCGCAGTCGTCGCCGACCCAGCGGGTCACCCGGGAGCCCGGCGGGCGCTCGAGCACACCCGCGATCGCGTCGATCAGCGCCCGCTCGCCGCGGCCCACGCCGCCGCTCCCTAGCCGTCGGGTTGGGATTCGTAGAGGTCGGGGTCGTACACGTCCGCGCCGCCCGTGTCCGTGCCCGGGTCGGGCGCCGTCGGCTCCGTGTCCGTCCCGGGCTCGACCGGTGCGGTGGTGGTCTCGGGTGCGACCGTCTCTGTGGCGGTGACCGGTGGCACGTAGTAGGGGTCCGCGGTGTTGTAGTCGTCCGTGGTGTCGTAGTCGTAGGTCGACGACGAGGTGCCGCCAGTCGCGTACTCGCCGTAGAAGGGCGTGAAGGTCATCGGGTTCTTGGGCTCGGGGAAGGACTCGCACGAGTCGCCCATGACGGCCTGCGTGTAGTCGCCCCAGATCTCCGCCGGGAAGGAGCCGCCCACCACCGGACCGCCGTAGTACTCCGTGTCCATGCGCACCTGTGAATCGGGAAAGCCGACCCACACCGCGCTCGAGAGCTCGGTAGTGAAGCCGACGAACCAGCCGTCGGAGTTCTCGTCCGTCGTGCCCGTCTTGCCGGCCGTGGGGCAGCCTGTCTGCGCTGCCGTGCCCGTGCCGCCCGTGACGTTGTCCTCGAGGATTTCGGTCGCCTTGGCGGTGACGCCGTCCTCGAAGCGACGCTCGCGCAGGGGGCGCAGGCGCTTGGGCAGGTCGTCGCCCTGGAGCACCTCGCCGTCGTACTGCTTGATCTTGGTGATCGCGACCGGCTTGTTGTAGACGCCGCCGCCGGCGATCGTCGCGTACGCGCTGGCCATCTCCAGCGGGGAGACGCCGATGGTCAGGCCGCCGAGCGTCTCGGCCGGGTAGCCGTCGAGCTTGGTCTGGATGCCCAGGTCCTGCGCCGTCTCGGCGACGTTGTCGGGACCGAGGTCGAGCGCGAGCTGCATGTAGACCGAGTTGTCCGAGGCCACGGTGGCGGAGCGCAGGTTGATCGAGCCGTCGTAGGTCGAGTCGTAGGTCTTGGTCTCGATCGGCCCGTACGTCGGATCCACGAAGTCCAACGGCATGGACGTGTAGTACGTGCTGTCGGGGTCGACTCCCCGTCGCAACGCGGCCATCAGCGCCATCGTCTTGAACGAGGAGCCGGGCTGGCGGCGACCCTGGGCGGCGAGGTTGAACTTCGAGACGCTGTAGTCCGACGAGGAGGCCATCGTGAGGATCTCGCCGTTGTCGGGGTCGATGGTCACGACCGCCGACGACGGGCCGACGCCGGCGAGGCGCTGGGCGATGGCGTCGCGGGCGGCCTCCTGCTTCTCGATGTCGATGGTCGTGTAGACGCGCAGGCCGCCGCGCTTGACCACGCGCTTGGGAAAGGACTCGAGGAGCTCGTCCTTGACGTAGTCGAAGAAGTAGTCCTCCTTGCGCGCCTGGAAGTACTCCGACATGTTGAGCCCGAGGCCCTCGGCCTTCGCGGTCGCGGCCTCGGCCTCCGAGATGGAACCCTCGCGCGCCATGGCGTCGAGCACCTGGTTGCGGCGGGCGATCGCCGCCTCGCCCGAGCGGATCGGCGAGTACGTGGAGGGCGCCTGCGGCAGGCCCGCGAGCAGCGCCGACTGCGCCAGCGTCAGGTTGCTCGGCCCCGTGTTGAAGTAGGTCTTGGCCGCGGCCCAGACGCCCAGCGCGGTCTGCCCGCCGTAGGTCCCGAACGGCACCGTGTTCAGGTACTCCGTGAGGATCCACTCCTTGGAGTGCTCGTCCTCGAGCTCCTCGGCGAGCTTGGCCTCGCGGATCTTGCGCTCGAACGTGTCGGCGTCGTCGCCGTACATCGTGCGCACCAGCTGCATGGTGATCGTCGAGCCGCCCTGCACGTTGGCGCCCGCCTCGAGGTTCTTGAAGGCGGCGCGGACGATGCCCGTGTAGTCGACGCCCTCGTGCTCGTAGAAGCGCGAGTCCTCGATGGCGATGGTGGCGTCCTTGAGGCTCTGCGGGATCTGGTCGGCGGGGATTGCCTTGCGCAGGTCGTTGGCCTGGATGACGCCGAGCCGGTTGCCGTCGCGGTCCAGGACGACGGAGAAACCGCCAGGGTCGCGCGCCTTCAGCGAGTCCAGCGGCGGGGCCGACGCAGCGATCGACGCCACGTAGCCGACGGCGGACAGGCCGGCGACGGCGACGATGGCGAGGATGACCATGGAGCCGAGCAGGAACCTGCTGCGCGGCTTGGAGCGGCTACGGCGCCGCATGCGGGTTCGTTGCGAGCGGCTCATGCGTCAGGGAGGATAGTTCGATCCCGGGCCGCTGGTTCCTACGGGCCGTGCGGAAGAAGGCCCTCGGCGTGCAGGCGCGCGAGGCAGCGCGCCCGCAGGTCTGTCTCGGCGGCGAAGCGCTCGGCCACGGGCGCGTGGCCTGCGCTCGCCACGATGCGCATCCCCTCGGGCGTCGCCTCGACCAGCGCGGCGTCGTCCGCATTCTCCCTGATCACCGCGAGCGCGCGCTGCGGATCGGCGTCGGGCGCGATCCACAGGCTCACCTCGACCGCCAGCGGGGCGCCGCCGAGCGTGTCGTTGCGCAGCACGCTCGCGGCGAGCTTCTCGTTGGGAACCGCGATCCGCTCGCCGCTGAGCGAGCGCAGGAAGGTGTAGGAGAGCGTGACGTCCTCGACGACGCCGACCGTCTCCTCGACGACGACACGGTCGCCGAGGCGCAGCGGCTGGGTGACGGCGAGCATCAGGCCGGCCACGAAGTTGGCGAGCGTCTGGCGCGCGGCGAAGCCGACCACGGCGGCGGCGATCGCGCTCGAGGTCAGCAGCGCGTTGCTGACCGAGCGCACCGCCTCGAACTGCGACAGGGCGACGGAGATGCCCACGACGAGCACGACCGCGTAGATGAGTCGCTCCGCCAGGCGCAGTCGCGTCTCGGCCTCAGGCGGCAAGCCGACGTGCCGGCGCGCGAACGCGAGGCGCAGCAGCGTCACCACGAGTATCGCCAGCACGATCGCGACGGCGGCCACGATCCACTGCTGTCTGGTATCCACGTCCACGGTGGGCGACCAACCTAGGGCCATCCTGCTCGACTGCCTCGGCACGCTGCTCGAGCTCCAGCCTCCCGGGCCGCGCCTGGCCGCCACCCTCGGCATCGCCGCAGACGAGGCGGAGCGCAGGATGCGGACCGAGATCGCGTACTACCGCGCCCACATGCATGAGGCCACGGACGCCGCTGCGCTGGCCGACCTGCGCCGGCACTGCGCCGAGATCGCCGGTTGCGACGTCGACACGCTGCTCAGCATCCTCGTCTTCACTCCCTTCGCGGAGACGCGCGGGGTGCTCGTCGCGCTGCGCGCCCGCGGGACCCGGCTCGTCGTCGTCTCCAACTGGGACGTCTCGCTGCACGAGGTGCTCGCGCGCACGGGTCTCTCCCCGCTCCTGGACGGCGCGGTGAGCTCCGCCGAGGTGGGTGCCGCCAAGCCGGACTCCGCACCCGTGCTCGCCGCCCTCGCGCTCGCCGGCGCGGCGCCTGGTGAGGCGTGGCTGGTCGGCGACAGCCCTGAGGACGCGCAAGCCGCCGTCGCCGCGGGCGTCAGGCCGATCCTCCTGGACAGACCGCGCGTTGATCTTCGCCTCCTACTTTCAGACTCGTGAGCGTGACGCCCCCCGCCCCGGCTTCCGGCCCGTCGCCGCCCGTCGCCGATGGGTTTCCGCTGTGGGCGCCTTTCGCCGTCTTCCTGATCGCGATCGGCACCGGCTCGGTCGCCCTCGCAGTGATCGCCGCGGCGATCGGAGGCTCCGCCGACACGCCCGGGATGAAGCTGGGTGCGACCTTCGTCCTGGACGCCACCCTGATAGGCGCAATGGTGCTCGTGGCCCGCCTGAGCGGCGTGCGCGTGTCCCCAGCCGCCTTTGGCCTGCGCCCGCCGCGCGGGGGCCGCGCCGTGCTGACGGCGGTGCTCGTCTTCGTCGCCTTCTACGTGTTCCTGATCGCGTGGTCGCAGCTCGACCCCGGCGCCGAGGACGACCTCGTGGAGGACCTCGGCGCGAAGGACTCGACGCTCGCGCTGGTCGCGGTCGCGGTGCTCACGACCCTGGTGGCCCCCTTCGTGGAGGAGCTCTTCTACCGCGGCTTCCTCTTCGGCGCGCTGCGCCGGGCGATGCCCTGGATCTGGGCGGCGGTGCTCGCCGGGGTCCTCTTCGGTGGGATCCACCTCGGCACGCCGGCGATCTTCCTGGTGCCGCTCGCCGTCTTCGGCGCGCTGCTCTGCGTGCTCTACCAGCGGACGGATTCGCTGATCCCCGGCATGGGCGTGCACGCCTTCAACAACGCGCTCGCGCTGGGCTACAGCCTTGACTGGACGGCCGCACAGCGCGGCGCGGTGCTGATCGCCGCGCCGCTCGTCGTGATGTCGATCGCCACCGCCCTGAGCCGGCCGTGACCCGGCGGCCCGCAGCGCTGCTCGCCCCGCGCGTCGCGCGCCTGGCCGCGTTCGCGCTGCTGGCCCTCGCCGGCGCGCTGCAGTGGGTCCGCTACGTGGAGGGCGCCGACGCCGGACGCGCCGTGCTCTGGGTCGTCGCGGCGACGATCACCGGTGCGCTGGTCCTGCTGGCCGGCAATCGCCGGTGGGCGCTCGCCGCCGCCGCGCTCGCCGGCGCGGGCCTCGCCGTGGGGGCGTCGGGTCTCGACCTCACCTACTTGGAGCCCAATCACGTCGACGAGCTCGCGAGCGGCGTCAGCCGGGGCGCGGACGCGCTCACCGCCGTCCGCCTGCCCTACCTCGGCCGGGAGCCGTGGGTGCTGACCACCGTGCAGCTGTCGGGCGCGGCGCTGTGCTGGGCGGCGGCGCTGCTGGCGTGCTGGCCGGGTGGACGGGGCCGGGTCTCCGCGCTCACGCTGCTGCTGGTGCTCGCGGCGGTGCCCATCGTCTCCATCGGCGCCGACAGCCCGGCGCTGCTCGGCTTCGCACTCGCCCTCCTGGTCGCCGCGTTCCTGTGGCTGGAGCGGCTGGCGCGCCACCCGGGCCTGAGCCTGGCCGGCCTCGTGGTGGGCCTCGCCCTCGTCGCGGTGCCGGCCGGGCTCGCCGCCGACCGGGACGCGCCATGGTTCGATTACCGGGCGTTCTCGGAGCGCCTGGCGGGCGGCACCCCGGTCTCCTTCGACTGGGATCACCAGTACGGGCCCCTCGACTGGGGCCGCGAGGGCGTCGAGCTCTTCCGCGTCGAGGGCAGCCCGCGCTACTGGCGCGTCCAGGGCCTGAACACCTTCGACGGGCGGCTGTGGACGTCGGAGGTGCGCAGCGACGACCCGGCGAACGACCTTCCGACGGGCCCGCTGCGCGAGGAGTGGACGACGAAGTTCTCCGTCGCGATCAACCTGCTCGAGACCGAGCAGGTCGTGAGCTCGGGCACCACGCTCGCGATCGACGACGCCACGCAGGAGATCGAGGAGAACGACGACGCCCCCGGCCAGTTCGTGGCCACCGACGGCGAGTCGCTGTCCAAGGGCGACTCCTACACCGCCACCGTCTACGCCCCCTCGCCCGGGCCGGCGGAGCTCGCGGAGGCGACGGTCGGTGGCGATCCTCGCCGCGCGGACGCGCTCGTCCTGGACGTCGAGCTTCCTGAGGCCATGAAGATCGACGTCCCGGGGGAGCCGCTGCCGCTCGAAGCCGACGAAGCGGTCGTCTCCTTCCCGCCGTTCGAGTCGGGCAACCCGCCGCTGGCCGAATACGAGCGCCTGGGCTTCCAGGGCGGCGGCGACGACGCCTTGCGCGCCTCGCTGTACGACCGCACGTGGGAGCTCGCCCAGCGCCTGAAGCGCCGGGCGGACTCCCCCTACGACTACGTGCTCGCCGTCAACCGCCACCTGGCGGGGCCGGGCTTCGCCTACACCGAGACCCCGCCGCGCACCCCCGCGGGCGAGGCGCCGCTCGAGGACTTCATCGTGGATTCCCAGCGCGGCTACTGCCAGCAGTTCTCCGGCGCGATGGCGCTGCTGCTGCGCATGGGCGGCGTGCCGGCCCGGGTCGCGACCGGCTTCACGCCCGGCGGGCAGCCGCCCAGCGGCGAGTGGGTCGTGCGCGACACGGACGCGCACTCCTGGGTGGAGGTGTGGTTCGACGACATCGGCTGGGTGACGTTCGACCCGACCCCCGCCGCGACGCCGGCGCGCTCGCAGACGGCGGCGATCGACCAGCCGACCGAGGAGGGCGTGTCGGGCAGCGACGCCGCGCAGACCGGGCCGGCTGCGACCAACCTCGAGCCCAAGAACCCGCGCGACGTGTCCGGCGCCGACACCGGTGCCGGGCCCGGCGCTGCGACGTCGGATGACGGCGGCTCGAGCTGGCCGTGGGTGGGGCTCGCCCTCGCCGTGGCCCTCGTCGCCGGCGCCGTATGGGCCGCCCGCCGCGCCGGCGCCCGGGCCGCCACCGCGCACGGAGCCCTCGCCGAGCTCGAGCGCGCACTGCGCCGCGCGGGTCGCGCCGCGTCGCCGTCAACCACGCTCGCAGGCCTCGAGCAGCGCCTCGACACCCCCGGTGACGGCTACCTGCGAGCGCTCCGGGCAGCGCGCTATGGATCGGGCGCGCAGCCGCCCTCGCCGGAGCAGCGCGCGGCCTTCCGGCGTCGCTTGGCCGCCGACCTCGGTTGGGGCGGGCGACTGCGCGCGCTCTACGCGCTCCCGCCTACCCTGCCGCGCAGGCCCCGGTAGCTCAGCGGATAGAGCGACCGCCTCCTAAGCGGTAGGTCGCAGGTTCAATTCCTGCCCGGGGCGCTTGCCGGATTTGGCTCTACAGAGCGGCAGACGGCAAGGAAGCCCAGTCGACTCCGGGCTCTGCTGCGTGGCGTTGCGCGCGGTTTCTGCCCGTTTCTGCCCGTTCAGGGTGCCCGACGAGCGCGCGGAGACGGTCGAGATCCCCCTCCTGGCGACGCATCGAGTGCGAGTAGAGGCGCAGCGTGAACGTCGGGTCGGTGTGGCCCAGCTGCGCCATGACGTAGCGCGGGTCCTCGCCGAGCGCGACGAGTAGCGATGCGAAGGAGTGCCGCAGACCGTGGGGCGTGAGCCGCGGTGGCAATGAGCCGCGCCCGTCGGCCTCGAGCCGCTCGTCAGCAAGGGCGATACCGGGGAGGAGGACGCGGTTGCGGATGTTGTCGCGCGACGCCGTCCCGCCCGTGGCGGTCGCGAACACGCGATCGGCCGGTCCCGTGCGAGGCGCTCGCGCCTTCCAGGCGAGCAGTTCGTCACGAAGCGCCGGCAGCATGTCGACGGTGCGGAAGCCGGCGGTCGTCTTCGCCTCGCCGCGGCCACCGTCGCGCTCGCCGACCCGGATGCGGCCGGCGGGAAGATCTACGTCGCGCCACCGCAACTCGATCAGTTCGCCGAGGCGCAGGCCAGCGAACATCAGGGTCGCGAGCATGGGACGCCGCCCGACGTGCTGCCGCCCTGCGGCTGCCCGCGCGTCGAGCACGCCAGCCGCCTGAAGGAGCGCCTCGAAGTGCTCGGCCTGGTCGAGGTAGCCGCGTGGCGGTGTGCTCGCCTTCAGCCGGCGTCGCTTCCCGCGAGCAGGGTTGCGGTCTAGGTGGCCGTACTCGACGGCCTCTTCGAGGATCTGCCCGAGCCGCGTAAGGGTCTTGTTGATCGTGGTCGGGCCGATCACGCGCGGCTTGCCCTGCCGGCGCTCCGGCGGCAGCGCTTCCCAGCGACGCCACTCGCCGGCCTTCTCCGAGCGGTACCGGTCGACCTCGGCCACCGTGATCTCCGAAAGGCGCAGCCTCGCGAAATGCGGGAGCAGATGCAGCGACAGTTCCTCCCGGTAGGCGCGAGCCGTCTTGGGCCGCCACTCGCTCTCATGGCGGGCGAACCACTCCGAGGCGAAGACGTGGAACGTCGGGTCCTCGCGCACCTCCGGCTGCTGGACATGCTCGGCCGCCTGCCACGTCCCGCGCTCGATCTGGGCGAGGACGTAGGCAAGCTCGCGCTCGGCCCGGTCACGGGTCCATTCCGGCTCGCCGCCGAGGGTGAGATAGCGGCGCTTCCCGTACGCCCGGAAGCGGAGCGCGTAGGAGGTCCCGGTCTTCCCCGGGACCTCCACGACGCTGCCTGACGGCCGGCGAGCCATCAGGAACCCACCACCGTCAGCGCGGGCGCCCCGGTGAGATGGCAGGCTGCTCGGTAGCCCCGCACGAAGTACGCACGATCAGGGTGGTCTGGCGGCACTAGCCGCAGGGCCTCGGCAAATCCCGCGCCAACCGCCTGCCATGGATTCACCCCATCGACCAGGTGCACGGGCTCCGTGAGATCGGACATCACGCCGACGTCACTCGACCCATCAGCGGTCGCCGGTCGGATAGAGCAGTGACAAGGCTCCTGGGTCACCGGCGCGAGTGAAGCAGTGGTCAACCGTGTTGAGCTCGACCGTGGGGTGCGCGCCGCATAGCCACCGGCGGACTTGGGCCTCGTCGCGGTCTACGCGGCGGGCGAGTTCGGAGGTGCTGTTGTGGCTGTAGCCGAGTTCGGTCTGCAGCCACGCCCTGAACGGGCCCGCAGGGAGCCTGTGCACGGGGCCCCTGTGCCTCATGACTGCAGCGACCGGATCGCGGTCGCGAGTTGCGACACCCCGACGTCGTCGAGCACGACGTAGGCGACCTCGCGGCCCTTGACGTTCTCGATCGACACGACCGGCTTGCGCACGCCGACCCGGCGCACACTGATCGAGCCGCCCTCCGACGTCAGGATGCGCCGCGCGACCATCGGCCGGCTCGTCGCGGCGACCGGCAACGGCCGAGGCTGCGACATCTCGATGATGTCGGCGAGAGTGTCCAACGCACGCCGGACGTGCGCCGGCAGGGCACCTTGTCCTCCCTCGTGGACTTCGTCGCGGACCTGGAGCCACTGAGTGGCGATGATCCGCGCCTGATTCTGGAGCGGCGTCGCGGGCAGCATTCCGCCCTCGGGGGCGGTAGTTTCGACCAGCGTCATGGGAGTCTGAACCTCCTGTGGCGTCACGCCGGGGGCCGTTTGCGCGGTGCCCCGGCACTTCTTCGCCTCGATAGGGCCTCCCTGACCGTTTGCGCGGACCGGGCGGCGATGTCTGAACGCTGGGAACCGTAGCGAAGCGCCGCCGCGCGCGCAAGCCCAGGGACGCCGGGGTCCTCACGAGTCGTCGCCTTCGAC
>JBBJOW010000017.1:0-65365 GCA_037724045.1 Solirubrobacteraceae bacterium | reverse complement strand
CCATCCGAGCCGGACAGAACCGCGGCAAACCCAGCGACTATTTCCGGGGGAAGTACCTAAGAAGCGTGTGTGACGAACCAGTCATTCTGGCCTGGACTTCGGTAGGGCGTTGACAGTTCTCGCGTGAGGATTGTGGTGGCCGGACAGGTCGTCGCGGAGTGAGCCCGTAGGGCGAGGCGCAGCGGCGATGAGCCCTCCGGCGCGCCTCGCAGCATGGCCGTCCCGACCCTCAAGAAGGGGACCATCGTGGGCGAGACCCGCAAGCAGTACCGGAAGTTCAGTGGCTAGCAGAAGACCGAGTTGGTGCTCGCGTCGTTGCGTGGCCCGAAGACGATCGCGCAGCTGTGCCGCGAGCATGACATCTCCGAGACGCTGCTCAGGCGTTGGCGCGAGCAGTTCCTCGCCGGCGGCGCGGAGCGCTTGGCCGGCAAGCGCGAGCGCACCGAGGCCGACGAGCTGCGCCGCCAGGTTTCGCGGTCCGCCAAAGCGATCTACCAGTGGCCCAAGCGGCCACCGAAGGGCCACCGCCGCCCGCTCGATGACGTCGACAAGGTCGTGCTCGACGTTGCCGGCGACAACCCGACCGACGGGACCCGGATGGTCGCCGCGCTCGCCGCGCGTGAGCGCGGCGAGCCGGTCAACCGCAAGCGGGTGCAGCGACTGATGCGCGAGCACCGCCTCCTGCAGCCCAAGCGATCCGAAGGCCGCCGGCGCCGGCCGGGCCACTTCCAGGTCACCCGGCCCGACGAGCTCTGGCACCTCGACGTGACCTCGGTCAGGGTCGCCGAGCACGGCTGGTGCTATCTGAACGCGCGATCGACTGCTGCACAAGAGAGATCACCGGATGGGCCTTAGCTTAGCTTAGCTTAGCTTAGTGGCAGACTGCTGCGCGCTCGGCAAAGTCTGCTTGCGGTCCAGATTCGGGTTCGTTCACGGGAGGCTGCAACCCTACGGAGGCTGACGAACCCGAACAGGTGTCATTCATCGCCGAGGTCATGCGTAAGAAACTGAATGCGTCGCTCTGTGCCCGTGCTCGTGCTGCTGCTCGCCGCCCTGGTCTTGCCGACGAAGGCGGTCGCTCAGCGGTGCGAGGCACCGCCTGGTACCGCCGCGATCGATCAGTACTGCGAGACGGTGCCGGCTGTCGATGGCGATCGCGGAAGTGGCGATCCGTCTGCCCCTGCGCCGGTCGCCCCGGAAACTGTGGAGGAGCTCAACGCGGCAGGGGCGGACGGCCGGGCGCTCGCACAGGCTCTGGGGCATGGGTCGGACGGCTCGCCCGCGTCGGATGGCGGTCCGGGCTCCGGGAAGAACGGGAGTGGCGGCGGCGCCAAGCCCTCAGGTGCGGGGGGAACGGTGCCCGCGGCACCTTCGAACAATCCTCTCAGCGCAGTGCCACAGGCGGTCGGCGCCGGGGCCACGTCCGGCGCCGGCCTGATAGTCGTGCTGATATTCGCGACCCTCGCCATGATGGGCTGGGGCTGGCTGGCGTTCCGCCGGCGTTCTCCTACGGAGGACTAGGCGGGCCAAGCCTGTGAAGCCGGATGACGAGGCTCGTCTCCGGCAGGTCTACCGGGACAACGTCGAGGCGGTGTTCGCGTTCTTTGGATTCTCGGTCTCGCGCGCGCACGCGGAGGATCTGACGGCGTCGACCTTCGAGCGGGTCGTGCGAAGCTGGAAGCGCTACGACCCTGCGAAGGCGTCCGAGCGCACGTGGATCCTCGCGATCGCGCGGAACCTGCTCACGGACCATTTCCGCCGCCAGCACCACCGCCAGGCCGTGTCGCTTGATGATCAGCCGCTGGTGGGCGAGACACTTGCCGTCTCCGCGGATCCGACTGAGGGGCTGCTCGACCGCGAAGAGGTCCGGTCCTGGCTGGCCGGACTGTCCGATCGCGACCGGCAGATCCTCACGCTGCGCTACGGGGCGGACCTGTCGGCGCGGGAGATCGGCGGGCTCATGGACCTCGAGGAGGCCAACGTGCATCAAATCCTCTCGCGCACCCTGCGCAAGCTGCGCGACACGGTCGAGCGGACGCCGAGCTGATCGGGCTCAGCCGCAGCGGCGCTCGAGGCGCTCGACCGGCTGGCGGTCATACACGACTCTGAGCTTCCCGTCGGCATCGCGGACGATTGCGGGAACGCGTGTCATGCGCGTGACAGTGACGGACCGGCAGTTGTCGTCGGCTTGAGCGGGACGCTCGCCCATACCGGAGGGGCCAGACCCGGCCAGCGAGAAGACGGAGAGGAGCGCGGCCAGGGAGACCGCCAGCGCGGCGCCGAAGCGCGCGACGGGCGCAGACGGCAGCAGGCGCTGCAGCCAGCTCTCGCGCGGAGCGAACAGTCGCTGCTCGGTGGCGCGCACCCAATGCGGGTCGGGGGCGCAGCCATGGTCGCGCAGGCGGGCGTCGAGCGCGTCCTCGTCGATGCGATGCGGCTGCCGGTCCATCTGGGGTTCATACGCGCGAGGACGCCAACTCCCGACACGCGTCACGAACCGGCTGCCGTGCGCGTAATATTTTCCGTGCGCAAAAACGCCTGGGTCCTAATTCTCGCTGGTGTGCTGATGCTGGCGCTGGATAGCGGCGCGCAGGGGCGCGGGCTTGAGACCGGCTTTTTCGATCCCCTCTTCGCCGAGGCCCCAAAGCCGGCACGGAGGTATATGGACCAGGCGCGAGCAGTGGATGCGAGCACCATCCGACTGCAGGTCAACTGGTCCGTGGTCGCCGTCACCCGTCCTGACCGTCCGCGCGATCCCGACGATCGCGCCTATTCGTGGGACGCGCTGGACGCGAGCATCGCCGACGCAAGGGCGCGTGGACTCGACGTGCTGCTGTCCTTCACCGGGCTGCCTGGGTGGGCGCAGCGCAGAAAGGCGCCGCGCGCCGAGGCGCCCACGTTCCGACCGGATCCGCAGGACGTCGGCGCCTTCGCAACGGTCCTCGCCCGCCGGTATGCGCGCCAGGTCGACTACATCCAGGTCTGGAACGAGCCGAACCTCTCGACGTACCTCACGCCCCAATGGGAGCGCCGCAGCGGCAAGTTCCGGCCGGTGGCGCCGGCGCTGTTCCGGGCGATGCTCAACGCTTCATACCCTGGCGTTCATGCCGCCGGGGCGAAGCTGGTGGTAGCGGGGACCGCACCCTTCGGCGATATCGATCCGGGTGGGCTGCGGATCGCGCCCGTCACGTTCTGGAAGCAGGTGCTCAAGCGCAAGACACGCTTCGACGTCTTCTCGCACCACCCGTACTCCGTCCGCGGCCCGCGCGCCAGCGCCTTCAGCAAGAAAGACGTCGCCGTGCCGGACGTGCACCGCCTCGTCGACATCGTTGCCCGCGCTGTCCGCAGCGGCAAGGCGCTACCGCGCCAACGCAAGCCGACGTGGGTGACGGAGGTCTCGTGGGACTCAGGCCCGCCGGACCCGAACGGAGTGCCGGTCAAACGCCACGCGCGGTGGCTTGCGCAGACGATGCACGAGCTCTGGAAGCAAGGGGTCGCGCGGGTTTTGTGGTTCCGCGTGCGCGATCAGAAGCCCGAGCCCTCCTTTGCGGAGACGAACCAGTCAGGTGTCTACTTCCTAAACGGCAAGGCCAAGCCGGCGAAGCGGGCGTTTGCCTTCCCGTTCGACTGCGAGCGGCGTGGCTCGGGCACACGTGTCTGGCTGCGGGCGCCGTCCTCGAGACCGGTCACCATCGTTGCGAAAGGCCGACGGGTGGCCCTCGTGCGGCCAGGCGGCGACCGTGTCGCTTCGATTACGGTTGCAGGAACTGGGATCTTTCAGGCAGTGAGCGGACGCACGCGCTCGATCGCATGCAGAACCTGACCGCTGCCGAACGTAATGTCCGGATGCCGCGCCGCCGTCAACGCACACCTCGTTGCGGACGGAGGGACTTCTAAACGGCGATTGGGTGCCAAGGCGGTCGAGTTGCCACGGCCCCCTCGCAAAGTGTGCACGTTCCGAGCAGTAAGCGGTGGACTGCGGTCCATCAGCTGCAGCACATAGTGCTCGCCGATCCAAAACGGACGCCCACGCTCCATTTTTGCGTCGGCCCCTGCCGATACTGTCGAGTCCGCATCCTCGCCACCGCTCGGAGTCCTGAAATGAAACGATTCGCCGCGGGTGCCGACACTCTTTGGGAGTCAGCGTGGCCGGGTTCGTCCACGGCGGCGTGATCGCCGAGCTGTGCCGGCAGGCGACGGGCAGCCGGCCCTTCGCCTTCATCCGCAACGACAACACGAACGTCACGCGGATCGTCGTGCACCCCGAGGGCACGCTGTTGCTGCGCAGCTTCAACGACACCACGCACCTGGCGGATCAAGCGCTCAGAGCTGATCGCCGGGCGCCACCGTGCGCAGACCGGCGAGCCGCGCCGCGGCCGCCTGCCGGATGTCGTAGGTGACGAAGGCGTCGGGGGCGACGACGAGCGCGGCGGCGACGTGAATCGCGTCGAGGGTCCGCAGGGAGGGCTCGGCGAAGCGGCCGGCGGCCTCCAGCAGCGCCGCCTCGACCGGCAGTAGGTCAATCTCGTTCAGTACGTCCGTGACGCGGCGGCCCAGCCCGTCGGGGTCGAGCGCCGGGTTCGAGGAGATTGCCCGCAGGATCGCGCGCGGCACCTCCGCGAGCACGAGGTCGCACGAGATCAGATCGGCGCCGGACACGTAGGCGAGCAGCGCTGCGGACTCCGGCTCCTCGCGTATCCGTTTGACGATCGCCGATGCATCCGCGTAGAGCAGCGTCACCGGTTCAGCGGTCGCCGCGCGTGTACTCCAGCGCCTCGCTGAGCGCGCGCGGGTTCTCGCCGTCGTTCGGGAGTGGCGCACCGAAGCGTGGCGGGTGTTTGCGCGGTCGCACGAGACCCTCGGCGATCAGCCGGTCGCGCTTGCTTCCCGTTGAAGGCGGGGGACCGAGCTCGGCGACGGGACGGTTGCGGTCCGTGACGACAAGCCGCTCGCCCTGCTCGACGAGCCGCAGGTACTTGCTCAGGTTCTGCCTCAGCTCCGCCACGCCTACCGTCGTCATGTACATGAAGTTAGCATTGCCGCTGACGCTCGGAATCGTGTGGATCGCCCTGACGCTGTGGGTGAAGTTCGACGGGCCGATCCTGGGGGACGCCCGGCTGTACGCGTGGGCGCAGGCGCATCCCGCGACCACGGAGTCGTTCGCAACCTTCCAGCAGTTCTTCGGCACGCTCGGCTCGCCCATCGTGGGAGTCCTGACCGCGCTGACGGCGGCGACGGTGGTGCTGCGCAACGTCGGCGCGCGGCAGGCGGGCCTGGTGGTGGCGGCGGCCGCTGGCGCGCTGGTGGAGCCGGTGGTCGCGGAGGTGGTCGGGCTGACCGACGCGGCGGCGCAGCTCGGCGTGCTCGAGGGCGGCTACCCGAGCGGGCACACGCTGTTCGCCGCGACGACGTACGGAGCGATCGCGTGGCTCGGATGGCGCCACGGCCGCCGTGAGGTCGCGGCCATCGCCGTCGCCCTGATCGTGCTGATGGGCGCGGTGCGGGCGACCGACCGCTCGCACCTGCTCGACGAGGTGCTGGGCGGTTACCTGCTCGGCGCGACCTGGCTCTGCTTTCTCTTGTCGATCAGCACGGGGCCGCGGCGGCCGCCGACAGCGCGCAGGACGTAGGCGTCGCGGGTCAGCGAGTGGCGGAACGCCGGGCGCAGGAGCGCCAGCGTCCAAGGGGAGACGGGGTGGCGGGGGCGCATGACCTCTCATACGCGGCAACGCGCCAGGATCTGTCGGCCCCTTTGGCGAAAGATCGCATGTGGAGGGGCGTTATGTTCGACCTAGGTGGAACGCCCCTCGGTTGACGTGATTGTGCCGGCGATGGCGCCGCCGCCCGCGGCTGGGCGGCTGGTGGAGCTGACGACCCGCGCCGGCGAAACGCTTACCGGCGTCGACAATCGGTCCGACGCGGGCGCGCAGGATGCGGGCGCGTACGGATCGTCGCTGCTCCGCAGCGCCAGTCGTCCTACTACGCGCGCAACCGGGGGGCGGCGGAGTGACTGCTGTTCCTCGACGCCGACGCCGACGCCGACTTCGACGCCGACCTGCTCGATCCACTGCCCGCCGACGGCGTGGGCGTGCTCGCGTCGAAGTAGACGTTCAACGCTCGGATTCGCGCTCGGCGATGATGAACTCGCTTGCGGTCATTCCCGGTAGCGGTTTGACGGGCTCCGGCGGGTGGGTGGGCTTCGGACGCGTCGCCGGTGTGATGCGCCCTTCGGCCACCATCCGTTCAAGCCATGACTGCGGCGCGGGGGTTGGTTGCGCCGGGACGATGTCGGCCACAGGCCGGCCGCGCACCGTGATCCGGACTCGGTCACCGGAGTCGACCGCACGCAGCACCTCGCTGAGCGTCGCCTTGAGCTCTCGGGCACCCATCTCTCGCATGTGGTCACTTTAACTGCGAGGTGACCCCCCTGGCAAGCCGTACGGTGCTTCCCGATGACCGTCAGCTACGAGCAGCGCCAGTACGCCGTGCCGGAGGACGCGACCGAGGTCGTGCTCGTGCGCCACGGCGCGTCGGCGGCGGCGGTGCCGGGGGAGACGCACGAGATCCTCGAGGGTCGCGGCAACCCTCCGCTGTCGCCGACCGGCGTCCAGCAGGCCGAGGCGGTGGCCGAGCGGCTGGCGCGCGAACCCCTTGTGCGCATCTTCACCTCGACACTGCAGCGGACCGCGGAGACGGCGGCGCCGCTGGTGCGGCGGACGGGGCTCGAGCCGGTGGCGATCGCCGACCTGGCCGAGGTCTCGCTGGGCGACTGGGAGGGCGGCGAGTTCCGCATCCGCGCCTACCAGGGCGACCCGCTGGTCATGCGCGCGCTGCGCGAGGAGCGCTGGGACGTGCTGCCGGGCGCGGAGACGATGGAGGACTTCGCGGAGCGGGTGCGCCGCGGGATCGCCGAGGTGGTCGCACTGTCGGGACCCGGTGTCAGCGTGGCCGCCTTCGTGCACGGCGGCGTCATCGCCGAGCTCTGCCGCGTCGCGACCGCCAGCCGGCCGTTCGCCTTCCTGCGCAACGACAACACGAACGTGACGCGCATCGTGGTGCACCCCGACGGCACGCTCTTCCTGCGCAGCTTCAATGACATCACGCACCTCGCGTGAGTCGCTGATCGGCGCGCTCGGGCCGTGAGCATCGCCCATGAGCCCGTCACGCTCGCCGGATAGCCTCGGCGCGATGAAGGTCACGATGCTGCTGGCCGACGCGGCGCAGGCCGTCGACGGCAAGCTCAACGTCCTCGGCGGCGGCTGGACGTTCACGGGTCCGCAGCCGGTGCCGTCGGCGATCGGGATCGTGGTCGACGTCCCGTGGGACCGCGCCAACCAGCAGTTGCCATACGTCCTCGAGCTGCTCGACTCCGACGGCGACTCGGTCGTCGCCGACGGTCCTGACGGTGAGGCGCCGGTCCGGGTCGAGGGCGTCTTCGAGGTTGGCCGGCCCGCCGGCGTCAAGCCCGGCACGTCGCTCGCGCTGACCATGGCGATCAACCTCGCGCCGATGCCGCTCGAGCCCGGGGGTCGCTACGAATGGCGCCTCACCGTCGCCGGCGAGTCCCATCAGGACTGGCGCCTGCCCTTCAGCGTCCGCACCGGTTGAGCCCTCGGCCGTCGGTCGACGTCGTCGTGCCGGCGATGGCCCCGAAGCTCGCCGCGGCGCGGCTGGCGGAGCTGACGACCGGCGTCGGGGACACGCTGACGGTCGTCGACAACCGGCCCGAAGCCGAGCCTCGCGACGCCGGGCCCGTACAGATCCTGGCTGCTCCCGAGCGCCAGTCGTCCTACTACGCGCGCAATCGCGGGGCCGCGGCGGGCAAGGCCGAGTGGCTGCTGTTCCTCGACGCGGACGTGCAGTTCGACGCCGATCTGCTCGATCGCCTGTTCGCGACCTCCCCGGCCACGGACACGGGCGTGCTGGCAGGGACGGTCGTCGACGAGGTCCTCGCCGACACCGCCGTCGCCCGCTGGCTGCGCGACCGCGCGGCGATGGGGCAGGAGCAGACGCTCGACCGTCCGTGGCCCTACGCGCAGACCGCCCACTGCGCGGTTCGGCGCGAGGCGTTCGAGGCGGCCGGCGGCTTTCGCGAGGACATCCGCTCGGGCGGGGACGCCGACCTCTGCTTCCGGCTCGCCGCCCGGGGCTGGGGCCTCGAGCGGCGCGACGCCTCCGTGCGCCATGCAGCGCGGGCGAGCGCCGCCGCCGTTCTGCGCCAGATGGCCCGCCACGGCGCGGGCGCGGCGTGGCTCGAGCGCGAGCACCCGGGCAGCTTCCCGGAGCGCGACCGCCCGCTCGGCCTCGCGTGGTGGCTCGCGCGCAGTCTCCCGCAGGCGCGCGCGGCGGCGCTGATGCCCCCCGCCGCCGCCCTGGCCTTCTCCCTCGGACGCCGGCTGCCTAACGAGGTGGGCCGCTCGCGCCGCCTCGACCGGCTGCTGCGATGAGCTCGACCAGGCGCTCGGCCTGACCGCGCAGCGAGCAGTGCTCGAGGACGAAGCGTCATCGCCGGGCTCCAGATCGGGGTGCATCTCCATGGCATAACCGTGGGCGCCTGGAGCGTCCGGACTTTTGAAGGCACGGCGTAACTCCGCGACAGCCTCCGGGAAGAGCTCGTCTCGATAGGCCGGACGCTCGATGACGATCTCGGCGACAGCTCTCGGGGTTCTCGCTGCGTTCAGGCACCACCACGCGACGTCGTATCCGTCCTTGGTCTCGTTGCGGTCGAAGAGTGCGTCGGCCTTGGCGAGCAGGAATCCCACAGGCCCGGCATAGCGCACGTCGACGTCGGCGGTGGCGCGGTCGTAAAGGAGATCGACGTCTTCAACGGTCAGCGTGCCAGCGTCCTCGTCGACAAGTCGTCCGGCGCGGATCGCAAACGGCGTGAGCCTCACTCCGAGATTGGATTCGACGGTCTCAGAAACCGGCTCGATGGCGCCCTCGACGGACAGCGGTGTGTCCTCGGTCTTCGTCGCGAGAAAATCCACGATCAGCGGAAGCCCAGGCGCTTCTGCTCGCTTGCGCCACCGATGGCCGTTGACACCCCTTCGGTCATCGCCACCGAGAGACATACCTCCCAACAGGTGCAGAAGGCTGGCGGCTTCGCGCATGAGCGCGTCCGGGGTCTGCCGGTCGGTTCCGGTCATCGCTGGTCGCGCCAAAGATCCGCGAAGAGTTCGGCAGCCGCCTCTCCTCGGCGCTCGAGAAGAAGATCGAGCATGACACGAGACGGGGGCGCGACAAGTGTTCCGTCGTCTAGACGGCGAGCGTCAACGTGCGCCAGGCGTTTCGGATCCGCGATCAGAATCGCTGTGGCACCTGAGTCCGTCCTGAATCCGCGCAGGAGGGCCGGCACATCTTCGAGACGCTCCGGCCCGCAATCTGCGCGGAACGTCGGCACGGGAGCTGCGGTCATCACCGGCACGTTGAGTCGCTCTGCGGCGACCGCGCCCGTCATCGCCAGGTGGATGTTCTCGATGCTGTCCGGGAGCTCGGCTACATCGCGGACGTAGAACGGAAGCCGGGTTGCTGATCCTGGCCGACCGTGCTTGATCAGCCAACGCGCGCTCCCCGCCGCCGCCTGACCCGCGACCCGCGTCGGCGCGAGCTGCAGCTCGACCTTCTCGACGGCGCCGGTGGCGGGGTCACCGTGGGCGATTGCGGTCAGCCAGCCGCCTCGGGCTCCGTCGACGCCGGCGGCGAGCTGCGTGGAGGGCATTCGGAGAGTGTGACGGCCGGAGGTGGGGGCCCAGCTAACCCAGCGTCTTGTGGTCGGCAAGACGGTCGCGCCCAACCTGCCCTCGCTGTGTGTTAAGGCCGCCCGACGGCCAATGGCTCCTAGTAGTCGTCCCATCGATCCCGCAAGACTGTTCCCTGTAGGGACACGTAAGGGTCTACAGTACGTCTACAGGAACACAATTGATGCCTACCCGTCGGTCCCACTCACGCACCGTCCGGCACGCCTGCGAGCTGCTTGGCACGGAGATTCGTCAAAGTCGCATTGAAAGGCGTTGGCCGATCCGGGAGCTGGCCGAGCGCGCCGGAGTTACACCCCGGACAGTGGTCCGCGTTGAGCAAGGCGATCCCTCAGTCGGCATCGGCATCTGCTTCGACCTTGCGGTCCTGTGTGGCGTGCCGCTGTTCGGCATCGACCGGGCGGATCTTGCTCGAGAGCTGGGGAAGAGCCGAGACAGACTCATGCTGCTGCCAGCCACGGCTCGGCGTCGCCGGGCGGAGAGCGACGATGGCTTCTGACCCGATCGCTACCGATCGCGCTTTCGCGTGGATCTGGCTGCCGGGGTCAGAGCGTCCTGTCCTGTGCGGTCGCCTCGAGCTGATGGAGCCTGACCGCAGGATTGGCTTCCGCTATGCGCGGGCCTACCTTGATCGGCCGGACGCGATCAGCGTCTACGTTCCCGAGCTCCCGCTCGGCCCGGGCCTGATCGAACCACCCCCTGATCTCTCCGTGCCTGGTTGCATTCTTGACGCAGGGCCGGACGCTTGGGGCCAGCGAATCATCTTGGACCGAATCACCGGCGAGCACGGACGGGAGGCTGATCCCGGCCGGCTAAGCACCCTCACATACCTGCTGGCCGGCGATTCCGACCGCACCGGCAACCTGGACTTCTCGTCCTCATCAGAGGTCTACGTGCCGCGAAAGGCGGGTCCAGCGACGCTCGACGACCTACGTCAGGCCGCCGAGCGAATTGATGCAGGCGAAGAAATCCCGTCTCAGCTAGAAGACGCGCTGCTGCGTGGAAGCTCGATCGGCGGTGCGCGACCTAAGGCGCTGCTCGACGACGGCGAGCGCAAGCTCATCGCCAAGTTCTCGTCCACCACCGACACAATGCCGGTCGTGCAGGCTGAGTACGTGGCGATGACGTTCGCCGCCCGCGCAGGTGTCAACGCGGCTCATGTGGAGTTGGCTTCGTCGGCAGGCAAACGAGCGCTCTTGGTCGAACGGTTCGACCGAATCACTGGCTCTGCACAGCGCCGTGGCGTTGTGTCTGCATTGACGATCCTCGGGTTAGGTGAGATGTTCGCGCGATACGCCAGCTACGCCGAGCTCGCACAGCAAGTCCGTGAACGCTTCACCGCCCCGCAGGCGACGCTACGCGAGCTGTTTCAACGGATCACGCTCAACATCTTGGTCTCAAACCTTGACGACCACGCTCGCAATCACGCGGCGTTCTGGAACGGAGAAGTCCTAGAGCTCACGCCTGCCTACGACATCTGCCCTCAGCAGAGAATCGGCCACACGGCTGAACAAGCGATGTTCATTGGTGATGATCGTGACAATTTTAAGGCAAGCAAGGTTGCCGGGTGCATCGAGCGCGCCGGCCTCTACCAGTTGACGGAGGATGAAGCGGCCGGAATCGTGGACCATCAGATCGACACGATCTCGCGGGACTGGCACGAGGTCTGTGATCAAGCCGAGCTGACTGCGGCGCAACGAAAAGCCCTGTGGGGTCGACAATTCTTGAATCCGGGCAGCCTTGAGGGGTCGCGCGAGCCCATTTCCGAGCCGTCGCGCTGACGGACTCGACGCACCCGCACGGAGTACTGCCAGGCCGCTGATGCCGAAGGGATGCTCAGCACCGCGGCGGCTCGGTGCGTCTGCCAACGCCGTCGAAGCAGCCTTGAACCCGCTGGGGTGGCATTTCGGTCGTCTCGCGTGACGACATGCGGATTCTGCTTACGCGTGTTGTGCCGGTCGTTTCACTCGGTCACACGGTCGCGCCGAGCGGTTCGGAGACCGTTGTGCGGGTGGCCCCTATGGTACGCCTGCCCCGCGCGCACAACCTGCTGCGCTGGACCTCGCTCATCGGGCTACCCGACACCACGCTGCCAGCTGCCCGCACCCTGCGCCGCCGGCTGCTGGCCATCCCGGGACGTCTCGCGCGCACCGCGCGCCGCACGACGCCTGCGAATGCCCGCCCGCTGGCCCTGGGCCGACGACTTTCTCGCCGTCCTCGCATGCCTGCGCGCGCTCCCGCCGCCGGCCTGACGCGCACCACATCCACGACGAGCAGCCCCGCCACACCACCGGCCGCAGCCTGCCCGAAAACGCAGCGATCATCGCCACCAAGACGGCCCAACCCGCCTCACCGGCGCGCCGACACGTCCCGACGCGCCGACGCGACGCCATCAGCTGTCAATCGCCGGCCGCCCAGCACCGCCACGACGATCAACGGTGGATCGAGGCTAAGCCGGTGAAGTCGATCAAGACCAAGACGCAGCCGTGTGATGCGACCAAAGCACGCAAACGGCTCGAAGACGCTCGCGCTTACCTTGAGACGGCGGACGTCATCGGTGCGGATGACTCCGGTGCGCTTGGCGGCGTCCAGGCGGCGCTCGCGGGTATCGCCGCAGCAGACGAGTGGCAGCGATCCACCACGCCAAGCGCCTCGTGTCGCTGGCCGAAGACCTCCTCAGGGCCTGACGTGCCTCACTGCAGGGCGGCCTTCTTGGGCGCGAGTTCTCGCGCCTCCCGGAACCACCGGACGGCGGCCCTGGTGTCACCGCGCTTGGCCGAGAGCCGGGGGCTGCCTAACGAGGTGGGCCGCTCGCGCCGCCTCGACCGACTGCTGCGATGAGCTCGACCAGGCGCTCGGCCTGACCGCGCAGCGAGCAGTGCTCGAGGACGAAGGCGCGGCCGGCGGCGCCCATGCGCGCGCGCTCCTCGACTGACAGCGAGAGCAGTTCGTCCAAAGCGACGCCCAGCGCCGCCGGATCGCCTGGCGGGACGAGCCGGCCCCATTCAGGGCGCACCACCTCCGGCAGCCCGACCGCGTCGCTGGCCACCACGGGGATCTCGAGGGCAAGCGCCTCCTTGACCACGACCGGCATGGTGTCGCGGTCGCCGTCGGCGGCGACCACGCACGGCATGACGAGCACAGCGGCGCCCTGCATCAGCGCCCTGACCTCTTCATGGGGACGGGCGCCGAGCAGCTCCACGCTCCCCGGACGGGTCAACTGCGCCCGCAGCGGCCCGTCGCCCACGATCAGCACGCGCGCGTCGAGCTCCGCGGCGGCGGCGACGAGATGCTCGAAGCCCTTCTTCTCGACGAGGCGCCCCACGGCGATCACCGTCCGGTTGTCCGCGTGCGGGCGGTCGCGCGTCCACTCCTCGCCGTCGACGCCCATCACCAGCACCTCCGCCCCCGCCGGCAGCAGCCGCGCGCTGTACTCGCTCGCCGTCACCGCGAACGCCGCCCGCGCGTGCTTCTCGCGCAGGTTGGCCGGCGACTTGAAGATGTCGTAGCCGTGCGTCATCACGCTGTAGGGGAGGTCGAGCAGGGCGGCGACCCGCATGCCGTCGAGGGCCGGGCCCGTGGCGAAGTGGACGTGGACGTGCGACGCCCCGAACCGCTCGATCCGCCGCGCCGCCGGTGCGAGCCAGCGCAACGGGCGCACCGTCTCCTCCCGCCGCCAGCGACGCCGCGACGCAAGGTCACGCAGACAGCGCACGGGATGGCGCGTGACCAGCCAGCCGAGCGCGCGGAGCCGCCCCTCGCGCGTGTCCTCGGCGAGCTGGCCGTTGCTGGACTCGACGTGCACCGCGTGCCCGAGCCGGCCGAGCTCGCGCACCTCACCCGAGACGAACGTCTCCGTGAGGACGGGGTATCTGTCGAGGAAGTAGGCGACCCGCAGGGGGTCGCTCAGTTGTCCGAGCCCGAGCCCGAGCCCGGCCCCGAGCCCGCGCGCGCCCCGCCGGGCTCGCGGATGACCTGCCCGTTGTCGCCGATGCGCGAGTTGGGAGGGGTGTCGTCGATGGTCACCTTGAAGGTGCCCTCGGTGGTGCGGCCGCCGGCGGGCTTGGCCTTGCCGGTCAGGCCGGGGGAGACGGAGTAGTCGATCGTGTAGTCGCCGGCCTTGACGGCGGTGACCTTCCACTCGAAGTCGCGGGTCTCGCCGGCGGGCAGCGGGCCCAGGGCCCAGGTGTTCGTGTACGCGGTCTCGCCGCCGCGGGGGCTCTCGTCGACGATCCAGATCGGCCGCGACGCGTCGGCGACGTTCGGATCGGCGATGTCGGTCGAGAAGGACTGCGGCGCCCCGCCGGCGTCGCCGGGCTGGGTGGCGACCGTGACGGCGACGTTGGGCAGCGGCTTGGTGTCGGCGTTGCGGACGGTGATCTTCATCGTCTGCTCGTCCGCGAGCTGTTGCTGCTCGGCGAACGAGGCCTTGATGATCTCGACCTTGAAGTCCCCTGAAGGCTCCTTCGCATCCTGGCGCTCGCTCCCACCGCAGCCGGTCAGGGCGACCAGGATGGCGCAGCCGGTTGCAGTCGCTCTCCCCCTCATCGCGAGCGAAGTTGTACCACCAACGCGTTGTTGTGGCGCCACGTTCGCGTTGCGGGCGTGTTAGGCAGCGGTCGCCGGTTGCCAAGTGTGCCCGATAACACCTACGCTTCTGCCGTGGCGTCCGCCGGGCGCATTGAAAGCGTGGAGTAGGGAGAGCTAACACACATGGTCCGCGGCGTCGCCGATCGCGCCTTCCTTCCGACCAAGAACCTCTTGGAGGAAGTCGGGGACATGATGATCCTGACGGGGAAGACGATCGTCTCCGCCGTGAGGCCCCCGTACCCGTACGGCGGCGAGTTCGTGGGCCAGTTCCTCTTCGCCCTCAAGCTCTGCTGGTTCCCGCTCGTGGTTTCGACCATCGCGTTCGGTTACGGCGCGCCGGGTCTGCAGGCCGCGAATTTCCTGGTGCTCTTCGGTGCGTTGGATCGCCTTGGCGGTTTCTTCGTGCTCGCCTCGATCCGTGAGTTCGCACCGTTCGTGACCGCGATCGTGATGGCGGGTGTTGCGGGTACCGCGATCACCGCTGACCTGGGTGCGCGCAAGATCCGTGAGGAGCTCGACGCGTTGCAGGTGCTGGGCGTGGACCCGGTCAAGAACCTCGTCGTGCCGCGCTTTCTCGCGCTGATGCTCGTGACGGGCCTCTTCAACATCTACGCGCTGCTGTTCGGGATCTTCGGCGGCATCCTCGCCACGCTGGTCAACGGCGCGCCGCTCGGGCCGTTCTGGGCCACGTTCTTCACGAACGCGTCGATCACCGACCTGTGGGGGTCGGTGCTCAAGACGACGTTGTTCGGGGCGATCATCGCGATCGTCTGCTGTTACAAGGGGATGACCGCGTCGGGCGGCGCCGAGGGCGTCGGTCGTGCGGTCAACCAGGCGGTGGTTATCGCGATCATGGGCGTGTTCGCGTTCAACTACGTGTTCACGCAGACCCTGCTGGCCACCCATCCCGAGATCGCGGTCATCAAGTAATGGGTTGGCTCAGCGTCCCGCGCGACTGGATCGCGTCGATGGGCGAGATCGTCAAGTTCTCGATGCGCATCGTGGGCGAGGTCTACGGCCTCAGGGTCTTCAAGTTCTTCGGGGAAGCGCTGCGCCAGGCCGGCCTTTTGATCCTCTCCTCGACGCTGGTGATCTGGGGCCTGATCTTCATCATCGGCCTGCAGTGCGGCATCGAGGGCGCGTACTTCAACCGCTCCGTCGGCGCGCCGGCCTACGCCGGGGTGTTCGCCGCCTGGTGCGACCTGCGCGAGCTCGTGCCCTACGCGTTCGGCTACATGATGGCCGCGAAGGTCGGCACGGGCATCGTCGCCGAGCTCGGCTCCATGCGGATCTCCGACGAGATCGACGCGCTCGAGGTCATGGGCATCAGCTCGCTGACCTTTCTGTGCGCGACGAAGATGCTCGCCGCCTGGATGGTGCTGCCGTTCATGTACCTCGCCGGGATCGGGGCGGGCTTCTTCGCCTCCTACCTCGCGGTGGTGCAACAGATCGGCGAGGTCTCCAGCGGCGGCTTCTTCCTGATCTTCTGGATGTTCCAGAACCCACCCGACCTGTTGTATTCGTGCATCAAGGCCATGTCGATGGCCACGGTGATCGTGCTGGTCGGCTGCTACTACGGCTACAACGCCAGCGGCGGGCCCGTTGGTGTGGGCACCGCGACGGCGAAGTCCATGGTCTTGAACATCGTGCTCGTGCACCTGATCGGCATGATCGGCACCCAGCTCTTCTGGGGCGCCAACCCACGAGCACCGATTGGGGGTTAGACGGATGGGGATCTTCGACCGCAACAAGTCCGACGAGGGCGCCGCAGCGACACCGCCTCCGCCGCCTCCGGCCGCGCCGCCCACGGCCGTGGAGCGTCAGGACGTGCCCCCTCCGCCACCCCCTGCCGCGCCCGACGGTGGCGACAAGACGTGGCTCAACGAGGAGGACGACGCGCGCGCCGCGCAGGCCACGGCGCCCGTGACTCCGAAGGAGATGGATTCCTCCGAGAAGGGCGAGACGCGCGTCATGGAGGAGAAGCGCCCTCCCGGCGGCCCGCCCGACATGGCCAACTACGACCCGACGGCGGACGCCTACAACTCCAACAAGATCCCGGGTGCCGCGAACCGTGAGAAGTACGCGCAGGGGTTGGTCCCGCCCGGCGGCGACCCCGGCGACGAGTACCGCTGGCACACCGGCCGCATCCGCGAGACCGACACCGAGGACGCGGTGGAGTTCATCGAGGTCCACAAGGCGTTCGGTCGCAACAAGATCCTCCGCGGCCTGAACATGGGCATCCCGGAGAACAAGATCTCGATGATCCTCGGCCCGTCGGGCACGGGCAAGTCCGTGTGCATCAAGCACATGGTCGGCCTGCTCTACCCCGACGACGGCGACGTGCTGGTGCACGGCGAGTCGATCCCGAACATGGTCGACGACCGGCTCTTCGAGGTGCGCAAGAAGTTCGGCGTGCTCTTCCAGGACGGCGCGCTGTTCGGCTCGATGAACCTGTTCGACAATGTCTGCTTCCCCCTGCGCCAGCACACCGACAAGGGCGAGGACGAGATCGAGGACATCGTCATGTCCCGTCTGCGCGAGGTCGGCCTCGAGGGCGCGCTGGACAAGATGCCCAACGAGCTCTCGGGCGGCATGCGCAAGCGCGCAGGCTTCGCCCGCGCCCTCGTGCTCGATCCCGACATCGTGCTCTTCGACGAGCCCGACTCGGGCCTGGACCCGGTCCGCACCGCCCTGCTGTGCGAGCTCATCCAGGAGATCCACGAGGAGAACGGCGGCGCCTACGTCGTCATCACCCACGACATCATGAGCGCCAAGCGCGTGGCCGAGCACATCTCCGTGCTCTGGAAGGGCCGCATCGTGGAGTCGGGCCCCGCCCAAGAGCTCTTCAACTCCGACAACATGTTCGTGCGCCAGTTCCTCAGTGGCGCCTCCCGTGGCCCGCTGGGCATGGAATAACGCGCCACAGCGCAGCCCGAACACGTCCGGCGTGAGTCGAAGCGCGCAAGTGACGACCAAGCTCGTGGGGGCCGTGGCGCGGCGGCCGTGGCGCGTGCTGCTCGTCGCCGTCCTCGTCGCTGTCGTGGGGGCGCTGCTGGCGCTGCGCCTGGAGCCCAGTGCGGCGACGGACACCCTCGTGGGGCGTGGCACGGACTCCTTCCAGGCGACCGAGAAGCTCTACGAGAACTTCGGCGACGAGCCGGTCGCCGTGCTCGTGCAGGGCTCGCTGCAGGACGTCGTGCTCAGCGACAACATCAACAAGCTCGTCGGGCTCGAGGGCTGCCTGAGCGGCGTCGCTCCCCCCGCCGACGTGCCGGTGCCGGGTGGGGCCGACTCGCCGTGCGGACGGCTGGCCGCGACCCAGCCGGTGCAGGTCGTCTTCGGGCCGGCGACGTTCATCAACACCGCGGTCTCGGAGATCTCGGCGCAGCTGCAGGCGCAGCTGGGGACGGCGCAGACGGATGCGCAGGCAGCGCGCGAGCAGGCGCAGCGCGCGGCGTTGCGCGCCGGCGCGAGCGAGGCCGAGGCCGCGCAGGCGGGGGAGACCGCCGCGGTACAGGTCCAGAACGCCTCTATCGGGGAGCTGCTGCGGCTCGCCACCCAGTACGGCATCCCGCAGAGCGCCGCCAGCGACCTCACGATCAACAACGAGGAGTTCGTCTACGCGCTGGTCTTCGAGCCCACCAGCGGCAGCTTCGAGCCCAAGTCGCGCTTCGCCTATCTGTTCCCGAGCCCGGAGTCGGCGCTTATCCAGGTGCGGTTGAAGCCGGGGCTCTCCGACGACGAGCGCGAGGCGGCGATCGGCCTCGTGCGGGCGGCGACGGAGATGCCCGAGTTCAAGCTGACCAACGCCTCGTATCTCGTCTCGGGCGCGCCCGTGCTCGTCGAGGGCATCGCGGACTCGCTGTCGGCGTCGCTGATCGGGCTGCTGATCGGCGGACTGATCATGATGGCGCTGGTGCTGCCGCTGGTCTTCCGCGGCGCCCGCTTCCGGATGCTGCCGCTGGCCGTCGCGCTCGGCGCCGCCGGGATCGTCGGCGGCCTGATGTCGCTGCTGGGCATCCAGCTCACGCTCGCCTCGATGGCGGTGCTCCCGGTGCTGCTCGGCCTGGGGGTCGACTACGCCATCCAGTACCAGGCGCGCGTGCAGGAGGACGGCGTCGTGCGCGCGGTGCGGGTGGCGGTGCCGACGATCGCGATCGCGGTGCTGGCCACGGTCGCGGGCTTCGCGGTGCTGCTGCTGTCGCCGGTGCCGATGGTGCGCGGCTTCGGCATCGTGCTCATGCTGGGCGTCGTCATCGCCTACCTCCTCGCGCTCACCGCGGGAACTGCGGCGCTCGCGCTGCTCGTGCGCCGGCGCCCTGAGCGCGCGGCCCGCGCGTCGGCGGCGATGCGCGGCGCACGTGAGATGTTTGCCGGGTTCGGCCGGCCGCTTGCGGGTCCGGCCGGCGCCGTGGGGAGCCGGGTCGCCTCCGGTGCCCGGCGCGTCACGGCGCTGTCGCTGCGCCGCCCGGTGCTCGTGCTCGGGGTGGGCTTCGCGCTGGCGGTCGGCGGCTGGGTGGTCGACTCGCGCACCGAGGTCGTCTCCGACGTCGTCGAGCTGGTGCCCGAGGACCTCCCCGTGGTGCGCGACGTGCTTGCGCTGCAGGACGAGACGGGCATCGCCGGCGAGGTCGACGTGCTCGTCGAGGCGGAGGACCTGACCGAGCCCGCGGTGGTGCAGTGGATGCAGTCGTTTCAGGAGCGCGTGAAGGAGCGCTTCGACTACTCGGCCGAGAACGGCTGCGGTGAGGCGGAGCTGTGCCCGGCGGTCTCCCTCGTCGACCTCTTCCGCAGCCCCGAGGCAGCTGCCGACCAGGAACGCATTCGCGCGCTGCTGGACGCCGTGCCCGAGTACTTCTCGCGGGCGGTCATCTCCACCGACCGGCGCTCGGCGGTCATGAGCTTCGGGATCAAGTTGCTGCCGCTCGCAGAGCAGGAGGAGGCGCTCGACGTGATGCGGTCCGAGCTCGATCCGCCCGACGGCGTCACGGCCCGGCTCGCCGGTCTGCCGGTCCTGGCGGCGGAGGCCAACGCGAAGCTGTCGGACCCGGCGCGCCGGCTGGGCACGCTGCTCGCGGGCCTGGCCGTGGTCGCCCTCGCCCTGCTGGCCGTCTACCGGCGCTGGGAGCGCGCCTGGGTTCCCCTCGTGCCGATCGCGCTGGCCACGGGCTGGTCGGCGCTCGTGCTGTGGATCATCCACGTCCCCCTGAACCCGATGTCGGCCACACTGGGTGCGCTCGTGATCGCCATCTCCACCGAATTCGCCGTCCTGCTCGTCGCTCGCTTCCACGAGGAGCGCGCCACCGGGCTCGACGTCGCCGGCGCCCTCGCGCGCACCTACGCCTCCACCGGCGCCGCCGTGCTCGCCTCCGGCGCCACCGCCATCGCCGGCTTCGCCGTGCTCGCCTTCTCCGACGTGACGATGCTGCGCGACTTCGGCCGCGTCACCGTCATCGACCTGTCCGTATCGCTGCTCGGCGTCCTCGCGGTCCTGCCCGCAGTGCTCGTGCTCGCCGAGCGCCGCCGCGCCCGGCGGGCCGACCCGGCCACGTCTGAGCCTGTCATCCCGGCATGAGCGGGGGCCCCTTCGGCCGCCATCCGGGGGAGCCGCCTGCGCAGGAGCCGGCTCCCGAGACGCCGCCGCCGCCGCCGCCGCGCCGGCCGCCGCCGCCTTCGGGCCGGATGCCGTCGCCGTCGACGTGGATCGTCGGGGTGCTGCTCGTCGGCATCCTCGTCTACGTCGCGTTCAACTCGCTGACCACGGACGGGCCGGGCTCGGAGGGTGTGGTCGTCGGCCGGGACATCCCGCCGTTCGCGGCTCCGCTCGCGCTGGCCAACGTCGAATGCGAGGGCGAGGAGGAGTGCGACGCCAACGTGCTGCTGCAGGAGAGCGACGGGGTGCCGCAGGCGTGCGACGTGCGCGGGCCCGACATCGTCAACTCCTGCGAGCTGACCGAGGACGGGCCGCTCGTGCTCGCGTTCCTTGTCGAGCCCTCGCAGCGCTGCATCGACCAGGTCGACGTCCTCGACGACCTCGCGCCCCGCTTTCCCGACGTGTCCTTCGCCGCGGTGGCCATCCGCGGCGACCATGCCGCGCTCAACGCGCTGATCCGCGAGCGCGGGTGGGAGCTGCCCGTCGCCTACGACCACGACGGCGCCGTCGCCAACGCGTTCGCCGTCGCCATCTGCCCGACGATCACCTTCGCCGCGCAGGGCGGCGCGGTGAAGAAGACGACGCTCGGCGCCTCGACGGAGGCCGAGATCGTCAAGGAGATCAGGCTGCTGCGGTGACCGCCGCCGCCGAGCCCATCGAGTGCCTGGTGGAAGCCGAGATCGGGCGCGAGCTGCCCGGCCTGCGCCTGTGGTCGCTCGCGCTCGACGCGGGGGAGGGCCCGAGCCCGCCCGAGCTCAAGCACCGCATGAAGGGATTGTCGAGCCGCTTTTACGGTTCGCACGCGGTGGCGCTGCGCTCCAAGCCGATCCCGCACGCCTACCGCGTCTTCTACCGCCACATCGGCCTCGACCCCGACATCACCCGCGTTCCCGTGGAGGCGGTGGTGGTCGAGCGGCTGAAGGCGGGCGGCTTCAAGTCGCGCTCGCTCATCCAGGACGCGCAGACGATCGCGATCATGGAGACCAACGTGCCCGTCTGGGCGCTGGACGCCGACACGCTGACCGGCGAGCTCGAACTGCGCCGCGCAGTCGAGCACGAGCCGCTCGGGCGCCGCGACGCCCACGCGCTGTGGCTGCCGGAGGGGAGGCTCGTCGTGGCCGATGTGCTCGGCGCGGTCGCGGTGCTGTTCGGCGACGTCGCCCTGCCGCACGCGGTGACCAAGGCGACCCGCCGCGTGCTGCTGTTCACCGTGCAGGTGGACGGCGTCCCGGCCATCCACGTGTCGGAAGCGCTCTGGACGATGTCCGACATCGTGCTCGAGGCGCAAGCAGGCGCCCCAGGCGCCTGAATCCGGTGATATTCTCGACGAGGGAGATGGCGCTACTCGAGCACCGCATTGAAGAGGTCGAGGTCGATGAAGCGGCCGCCCGCCGCTCGCTTCGCGATCAGATCGCCCACCTCGAGCGGGCGCTGGTCAGCGTCGCCACCTCCGCCCACCCACGCCTGGAACTTCCGCGCATCACGGCGCGCGGCGGATTCGCCGGCCCGCGGCTGCTCTCGCTGGGCGACCTCGAGGCCGTCCGCGACGACCTCGCCGGCAAGGCGGCCGACCTGCGCGCGCAGCGGCTGCACCATGCCGACGCACAGGCCGAGAAGCGCCTGCTCGTCGAGCGCATGCTGCTCGATCCCGGCCACTACCGCTGGGTGCGCGTCAGCGGCGAGGACATCGGCGAGCCGGGTTGCAAGCACTGGCATGTCCGCCCTCGCCTGGGCATCATCGGGATGCTGGCGGGCTGGTGGCACGTCAAAGTCTCCTCCGGCTGTCCATTAG
The DNA here is from genome assembly GCA_037724045.1 of Solirubrobacteraceae bacterium. Taxonomy (GTDB): domain Bacteria; phylum Actinomycetota; class Thermoleophilia; order Solirubrobacterales; family Solirubrobacteraceae; genus DATLGB01. The sequence goes on along the minus strand of JBBJOW010000017.1, from coordinate 43,575 downwards.
CCTGGGGGCCGTGGCGGTTGCCGCGGCCCCGGACCTGAATGGGTAAGCGCTCTCGCAAGCGCCCCACCGGTCCTGTGCGCGTCTCCGAGGTCACGGAGACCTCGCGTCCGCGCCGCAGCACCGTCGGCAAGAGCCGCGTGGACCGCTTCATCGAGCGCGCCGAGGAGCGGCCCAAACCGCCTTGGCATCCCGTCCCGCTCGTCGAGCTGTCCGTGCTGGCAGGCATCGTGCTGCTCGTGGTCGGGATCATCAACCGCGAAGACCCGCAGGGGCGGCTGGCAATCCTCTTCGGCCTCGCGCTCGCCGCGCTGGCGGGGCTGGAGACCGCCGCGCGCGAGCACTTCACCGGCTTCCGCTCGCACAGCTCGCTCCTGGCCGCCATGCCGACCGTCCTGACCGCGATCCTCATGGGCTTCATCGGCGTGAACCTCCCCATCGTCCTGCCGGCCGCCGTGCTCGTCTTCGCCATCTCCTTCTTCGCGTTCCGCGCCTCCTTCAAGCGCCGCACCGGCGTCAACTTCAAGGTTTGAGCGACGTGACGCCAGAGCGCCGGATGCAGCTCACCGGGCTGCACCACCTCACGCTGATCACGGCGGACATCGAGCGCTCGATCGCGTTCTACCGGGACGTGCTCGGCCTGGGCATCGTGCGCGACGCGCCGTCCGACGACGACCCCGACACCCGGCACGTCTGGTTCGGGGCGGTGGACGGGACGCCCGGGCGCCTGCTCTCGGTCATGGAGTACCCGCAGCTGCCGGCGGGCGCCGTGGGCACGGGCTCCACGCACCACTTCGCGCTCGCGGTCGAGTCCTCCGAGGAGCTCGACGCCTGGCGCGACTACCTGATGGGCGCCGACGTCCAGTGCTCGGACGTCTTCGACCGCGGCGGCTTCCGCTCGCTCTACGTGCGCGACCCCGACGGTCACGTGGTCGAGATCGCGACGCGGCTGCTCGAGGCAGCAGCCGCGCCGACCTCGACTGCTTAGAAGGCCAGCGCCAGCCGGTCGGCGAACGGGTCGGCGACCGCGTCCCCGTTGAGGCGCGCGGCGAGACAGGTGCGCTGGCGCTCGGTCATCGTCCCGATCGTCTTCGTCTCTGTCATCGGCACGGAGGCCAGAAACCTGCGGCAGCGCGTACGGCCCCAGCGGTGCTGGCTCATGAGAAGGTCGGAGATCGCCATGCTCTCCGATTCCCACGGGCACTCCGTGACCACTTCCGCAACCGTGCGGACGCCTTCACCGATCTCCCGTTTGAGCTCGGCGCGAGCCAGCCGGACCTGATTGGCCCGGTCAAGCGCGCGCATGTGCTGGGGCGCAGTCGTCGCCCTTGTTTGCATGAATGGTCCTCCCCACACGCCAGGACGGTTACGGCCGGCGCGTCTCTAGGAAATGAATGAAAACGAAGGCCGGTCGGCGGGCACACTCTCCGCGGTGTTGCCGTCCGATCAGCCGGGGGCAAAGTTAGTGGAGTTCACAGGTTGGTTGCAACGTCGGACCGACCGTGTTTCCAGCTAAGAGCATGCTTTTTGTGTTGCCGTGTCAGACCACGGGAGATCCGCTTGTGGACGCGCGGGAAGGTGCTATGGAGCGCTCGGAAGCGGCCCGTGCTCGGCTTCGAAGGACCGCTTGACTGCGCCGAAAACGGCCAGTGCGCGGTCGAGTGTCGCGCGGTCGTGGGTCGCCATGACGCTCGTGCGCAACAGCGCTCCGGCCGGCGGCACGGCGGGGTGCAGCGCGACGTTGACGTAGACGCCGGCGTCATAGAGAGCGCGCCACAGCAGCACCGCCTTCCAGTCGTCGCCGACGACGACGGGAATGATGGTGGCCTGGGCGTCGCCGACGTCGAAGCCGAGCTCGGTCAGGCCGGCCTTGAGGTAGACCGCGTTGTCGAGCACGCGCGCGAAGAGCTGCGGCCCCTCGTCTGACCGCACGATGCGCACGGCGGCGAGCGCGGCGCCGATCGCGGCGGGAACGGCGCTGGCGGTGAACAGGAACGCGCGCGACTGGATGCGCAGGAAGTCGATGACGTCGTGCGAGCCCGCGAGGAAGCCGCCGCAGGAGGCGAGCGACTTCGAGAACGTGCCCATGCGCAGGTCGACGTCGTCCTCGACGCCGAAGTGCTCGCTCGCGCCGGCGCCGCGCGCGCCGAGCACGCCCGCGGCGTGCGCCTCGTCGACCATCAGGCGCGCGCCGTGCGCCTTGGCCAGCGCAACGATCTCCGGCAGCGGCGCGATGTCGCCCTCCATGGAGAAGACGCCGTCGACGACGATCAGCGCCGGGCTCTGCTCGTCGCCCGCCTTGACCAGCTGGCGCTCGAGCTTGTCGAGGCGGTTGTGGCGGAACGGGCGCAGCTTGGCCCGCGAGAGCAGGATGCCGTCGAGGATCGACGCGTGGTCGCCCGAGTCGGCGATCACGGTGTCGCCGGGCCCCAGCAGGGTGCCCAGGGCCGCGAGGTTGGCGCCGTGGCCGGTTGAGGTCACCAGCGCCTCCTCCGTGCCCATCCAGGCGGCGATCTCCGCCTCGAGTTCGAGGTGGAGGTCGATGGTGCCGTTGAGCAGGCGGCTGCCGGTGAGGCCGGTGCCGTACTTGTCCAGCGCGGCGCGGGCGCCCGCGATCACGCGCTCGTCCTCCGTGAGCCCGAGGTAGTTGTTGGAGCCGAGCATGATCCGTTCGGCACCCTCCATCTCGACCACGGGGCCGGCGGGGCCCTCCAGCTGGCGGAAGTAGGGGAGCAGGCCCTGCTCGCGCGCGGCGTCGAGCTGCTCGCGCCGGTCGTGATGGCGGGCCTTGTGGAAAACGTCGAGGGACGTCTCGGTCATCGTGTGAAGGTACCCTCCGGCCCCGATGGCGGTTACGGTCACACGGGTCGAGGGGCGGGGCGATCTCAACGCCTTCATCAAGCTCCCCTTCCGGCTCTATCGGGGCTGCGAGTACTGGGTCCCGCCGATCATCGCCGATCGCAAGCGCTTCCTGGATCGCTCCAAGAACCCGTTCTTCGAGCACGCCGAGGCGGAGTACTTCCTCGCGCGCCGCGACGGCCGCGTCGTCGGCCGCATAACCGCGCAGGTCGACCGCCACCTGCACGAGTTTCAGGACAACACCTGGGGCCAGTTCGGGTTCTTCGAGTCAGAGGACGACCCGGAGGTGGCCTCCGCGCTGCTGGACGTCGCCGAGGCCTGGGTGCGCGACCGCGGCTGCGACCGCCTCGTCGGCCCGTTCGACTTCACCATCAACGACGAGTGCGGGGTGCTCGTCGAGGGGTTCGAGCGCCTGCCCGTCGTGCTCATGAACTGGACGCACCCGTACTACCCGGCACTGCTGGAGGGCGCCGGCCTGGCCAAGGCGATGGACACGCTGATGTGGACGCTCAATGTGGTCGACCGCGACAGGGTCCATCCGGCGATCTTCGAGCTCGCCGCCAAGGTCGAGTCCGAGCACGGCATCACCTGCCGGCCGATGCGCAAGTCCGACATCGAGGCCGAGGTCGGTCGCTTCCTGGAGGTCTACAACGAGGCCTGGCAGCGCAACTGGGGCTTCGTCCCGCTGACGGAGTCAGAGGTCCGCCACTACGCCAAGCAGCTGCGCCCGCTGCTCGACGAGAAGTGGGCGATGATCGCCGAGACCGCCGACGGGGAGGTCGCCGGCGCCGCCCTCTCGCTGCCCGACTACAACCAGGTCTTCCGCCACATGAACGGCCGGCTGCTGCCGATCGGCTGGCTGAAGTTCCTGCTCGGCAAGCGCAAGATCGACCGGGTCCGCGTCTTCGCGCTCGGGGTCAAGCGCGCCTACCAGCACACCGGCATCGCGGCGAAGTTCTACGCGATGCACTACGACTCCGCCGAGCGCACCGCGCAGAAGGTCGGCGAGACGGGCTGGATCCTCGAGACCAACAAGTCCATGAACCGCGCCATGGAGGGCATGGGCGGCGAGGTCGTCTGCCGCTACCGCATCTTCGAGCGCGTGTTCCACTGAGACCGGCTTCGCCGGTAGCGGCAGCAGGCTCCGCACTAACCTCTGCCAGCGATGCGCCGCAGCGACGTGCTCAAGGCCTCGCCGAAGATGTTCGAGTCCGACTTCTTGGACTTCTTCACCCGCGTGCACCCGCTCGTGCCGCTGGTGCTGTTCGGCCCGGCGATCGGCGTCCTCGGGGTGTTCGGTGCCATCGACGCCGGTGTGCTCGCACTGGCCTGGATCGCCGGCGGCTACCTGTTCTGGACGCTGACCGAGTACTGGCTGCACCGCGTCGTCTTTCACTTCGAGCCCGACAACGCGTTCGGGCGCCGGATGCACTTCATGATCCACGGCGTCCACCACGACCACCCCAACGACCGGTTGCGGCTGGTGATGCCGCCGTCGGCGAGCATCCCCCTGGCGGCACTGTTCCTGTTGCTCTTCTGGGCGGTGCTGCCCGCCGCCGGCTGGCAGGCGTTCGGCGCGGGTTTCCTCGCGGGCTACCTCTTCTACGACATGCTGCACTTCCACGTGCACCATCACGTGCCCAAGACCGCGTGGGGCAAGCGCCTGCGCGAGCTGCACATGCGCCATCACTTCCAGGACGGCGACCGCATGTTCGGCGTCAGCGCGCCATGGTGGGACACCGTGTTCGGCACCGCGCCCCCCAAACAGCGCTGACGTCTGCCAAGTGCGCAAGACTGACGACGTGACTGAACCTGAAGACGCCGAGGTCGTGGACGGGCTGCCCGTGCTGGCCGAGGACGCCCCGGCGCCCGTGCGGTCGGAGAGCGCAGGTGAGCTGGCCGTGGTCGGCAACCGGCAGGTCGCCGCGCTCGCCGCGGGCAGCTTCATCGTCGGCGCCGCCTCGATGGCGCTGTCGCACCGTCGCAAGACGTCCAAGCTGATGGCCGCCAAGCGGCGCACCAAGCGGCTGCCGTTCGGCGAGGTCGTCGGGAGCAACTCGTTCCTGGTCGACGTGCACCTGCTGCGCCGCGATTGACCACGACCGTCCGGGCAGAGGTGCGGCCGCCGTGGCCGTTCCGGCTGAGCGTTCCCTCGCGCGACGGGCTCTACCGGCGCCGCGGAACCGCGGTGCAGCGGCTCGTGCGGGTGGGGGACGAGTGGGTCTTCTGCGGCGTCATCGCGCGCGCCGACCGGGTCCTGTTCGCCGCCCGCGGGCCGTCCGCCGAGGCGGGTGAGTCGGCCATCCGCCGGTTGCGCTCCGCCACCGGCGTCGACGAGGACCACCGCGAGTTCTGCACGCGCTTCCGCCACGACCCCCACATCGGCCGGGCGGTCCGCGCCTTTCCCGAGCTGCGCGTCCGCCGCCGCCCGGACCCGTGGGAGGCGCTCGTGTGCGCGATCACCGAGCAGCTGATCGAGTTCGACCGCGCCGTCGTCATCCAGCGCCGGCTGATCGGCGCCTACGGGCATCGCTGCGCGGAGACGGGGCTGCGCGGGTCGCCCGCCGCCGCCGCCATCGCCGTGCTCTCGCCCGCCCAGCTGTGCGCGTTCGACCTGCCGTCGCACCGCGCTCTGACCCTGCTGCGCGCGGCGGTCGAGGTCGCGCGCGGCCGCGTCGATCTCGACGCGACCGATCCGGAGCCGGGCTGGCGGCGCCTGCGGGCGATTCCGGGCATCGGCCCTTGGACCACGGAGATGCTCGCGCTGCAGGGGCAGGGCCGCTACGACCAGATCCCGGCGGGGGATCTCGGCTACATCAAGATCGTCGGCCGCGTCCTCACCGGGCGCCCGAAGGCCCGCGCCGAGATTCCGGACGTGCGCGCGTTCTTCGCGCGCTACGGAGAGTGGCAGGGCCTCGCGGGCGAATACCTGCGCGTCGCCGCCGCCCGCGGCTGGCTTGCCACCGGGTAGGAACGCGGTAGCATGCAGGTATGAAGATCAGTGTGAGCCTGTCGGAAAAGGACGTGGCGGTCCTCGACGAGTACGCCCGCACGTCCGGCGTGGGAACGCGATCGGCAGCGGTCCAGCACGCCGTCCGACTGCTTCGGCACCCTCACTTGGGCGACCAGTACGAAGCTGCTTGGAAGGAATGGGAGGAATCGGAGGACGCCGCCCTGTGGGACTCGACCGTGGGCGACGGTCTCCTCGATGCTCCGCGGTGAGATCCGCGTGACCGACTTCGATCCGGCGCACGGCAGCGAGGTGGCCAAGCGCCGCCCGGCGATCGTCGTCAGCAATGACGGCGCGAACGCCCGAGTGGTAAGCCTCGGACAGGGGGTGATCACGGTGGTGCCGCTCACGAGCAACGTCGCCAGCGTCCATCTCTTCCAAGTCGAGCTTCCGGCCGCTGAGACCGGCCTGCGGGCCGAGTCGAAGGCTCAGGCCGAACAAGTTCGGTCGATCTCGTTCGATCGAATTGGGCGGCGCGTCGGCGCGGTTCCCCAACCGCTCATGGCGCAGGTCGACGACGCGCTGCGCCTGCACCTCACCCTGTGATCACGGCTCGGCGGTGTTGGCCGCGAGGCCCTGGCCGGGGAGGAACTCGTTGGTGACGGCGTCCTCACCGTCCTGGTCGGAGCCGATCAGGCCGTTCTCGGCCATCCAGCTCGCGTATTCGTTCCAGTCCGCGAGGTCCTGGAAGCCGAACGGGCGCTTCGCGTCCGCGGGCAGAAAGACGTCGGCGGTGACCTCCACGACGGCGGCCTGCAGCGCCGGATCGAGGTCGTCGTTGGCGTCGAGGAGGGCCTCGACCGCGCCGGCCGGATCGTCGCGGACCTGATTGGCGCCGCGCGCCACGGCTTGCAGGAAGCGCCGGATGCGCGAGGACTGCTCGGAGGTCAGCGCGTCGGGCTCGGTGGCGAAGACGAGCTCGTTGTAGGTCGGCACGCCGAGGCTCTCCATGCGCAGGATCGTCGGGTTACGTTGACGGAGCTCGAGGTCGGTGCCCTCGTAGTTCCAGAAGGCGCCGAGGGTGGCGTCGACTTTGCCGGTGAGCATCGCCGGCACGAGGTTGAAGCCCACGTCGACGCGCTCGACCGAATCCACCGGCACGTTGGCGGCCTTGAGGATCGTCTCCAGGTAGGCGGTCTGGTAGGAGATGCCCGCCGTGCCGACCGTCTTGCCCTCCAGGTCGCTGACGCTCTGCACGCCCGAGCCCTCGATCGCCATCAGCGACGTCAGCGGCTTCTGCACGAGCGCGCCGACGGCGACGAGGCTCGTGCCCTTGTCGCGCGCGAGCAGCAGCTCGGGCTCGTAGGTGAGCGCCAGGTCGACGCGGCCGCCGACGAGCAGCCGCAGCGGCGCGGCGGGGTCGGGCGGGGTGACGAACTCGACCGCGAGGCCGGCGCGCTCGAATTCGCCGCTGGCCTGCGCGGCGTACAGCGGCGCGTGGTCGGCGTTGGGGAAGTAGTCCAGGGCGACGACGAACTTCTCGAGCTCGCCGCCGCTGGTCGACGGCTCGGACTTCTTGCCGCAGCCGGTGAGCAGGAGGAGCAGGAGCAGCGGGAGGAGCTTCTTCACGATGGGGAACCTTTCCAGGAGACCAGCCGGCGCTCCGCCAGGGCGAAGGCGCCGTACAGGATGACGGCGAGTGCGAACAGCAGGAAGGTGGCGGCGAAGGTGCGCGCGGACTCGAGCTGGCCGAGCGAGACGAGCACGAGATGCCCGAGCCCGTTCTCCGATCCGCTCCACTCCGCGAACACCGCCCCGATGACCGACACGGCAGCCGCGACGCGCAGCCCGGTGAACGCCTGCGGCAGCGCGGCGGGCGCCTCCAGGAGCATGAGCGTCCGGCGGCGGCCGGCGTGCAGCGAGCGCAGCAGCTTGCGCTGGTCGGGGTCGGCGCTGCGCAGGCCGTCGTAGACGTTCACGGTGATCGGGAAGAAGCAGACCAGCGCGACGATGACGACCTTGGGCGCGAGGCCGAAGCCGAGCAGCAGGATCAGCGGTGCTGCGAGGACGACGATCGGCAGCGCCTGTGAGCCGACGACGAGCGGGTAGAGCGCCTTGCGCGCCGGCGCCCACACGTGCATCGCCACGGCGATCGCCGCGCCCACCACGGCCGCTGCCAGCAGGCCGAGGACGGCTTCCAGCGCCGTGGTGGCGAGGTCGGGCGCGAGCACCGACCGGTCCTCCCACAGCGCCTGTGCGACGCTCGTGGGAGCGGGCAGGATCAGGGGGTCGACCGCGCCGCCGCGCACCGCGGCCTCCCAGCCGCCCAGCAGCAGCAGGACGAGCGCCAGCGCGTACATCAGCCGCGCACCCCGAGGACGTCGAGCGCGTGACGGGCCAGATCGGCGACCGCGTGGTCGGTGCGCCGCCGCGGGCCGGGGATGTCGACGGTCAGCGTCTCCACGACCCGGCCCGGCCGGGCGGAGAGCAGGACGAGGCGGTCGGCGAGCACGATCGCCTCTTCGACGTCGTGCGTGACCAGCAGGACGGTCCTGGGCTCGCGTCGCAGCGCGTCGGCCAGCCAGGCCTGCATCTGGACGCGGGTCAGCGCGTCCAGCGCGCCGAAGGGCTCGTCGAGGCACAGCACCGGTTTCCCCGCCAGCAGCGTGCGCAGGAAAGCGACCCGCTGGCGCATTCCGCCGCTCAGCTGCGCGGGGCGGGCGCGCTCGAACCCGGCCAGGCCGAACGGGGCGAAGTAGGGGCGCGCGGCGGCACGGGCGTCCGCGCGCGAGGCGCCCGCGACCCGCAGCGCCAGCCCGGCGTTGTCCTCAGCCGACAGCCACGGCAGCAGTGCGTCGCGCTGGGGCATGAGCGTGGCGGGCGCGGCGACGACGGTGCCGGTGTCGGGCTGGGCCAGGCCGCACACCAGGTCGAGCAGCGTCGACTTCCCGCACCCGCTGGGCCCGACGACCGCGACCACCTCGCCGCGGCGCACGTCCAGCGACACGCCGTCGAGGGCCTGCACGGACCCGAACGCCTTGCGCACGCCGTCCAGCCGGACGCCGGGCTGCTGCTGGGTGCGGTCGGGCTCGACCACGGTGGTCACTTCGAAGACTCCCTTCGCGGGCATTACCCCGACAGGTTCGAAGGGTCAGCGCCGGCGACGGGCGCTATCTCAGCCGGCCTCCGCCAGCCCCCCTAGTGCGAGCAACAGCCTACTGATCGGCGTCGGCGTCGGCGTCGGCGCGTTCGCGCTCGGCGAGCTTCTCGGCGAGGTAGCCGGCCTTGTCGGCGCGGCGGCGGGCGGCGTGCGCCTCCTCGGGCTGCACCGCCTGGTGCTCCTTCGTGGTCTCCTCCTCTTCGCGGACGCGAAGGTCGGAGGCGGTGGGCTCGTCGGGCATGATGGCCAGTATGGACTGGAGCGCGGAAGGACTGCTGGCGGGGCTCGATGACGGCGCCGCGACCGCGCGCGCACGGCAGCTCGACGCACTGCCCGAGGCCGCCGGCTATGAGTTCACGGAAGCCGGCATGAAGCGCTTCAAGGGCATCGCGGACCCGGTTGGAGTCCTCAGGCTCAGGCCTGCGGCCGACGACGACTGAGCGGGGACCGTGATGGTGCGGTCGCCGCAGAAGCGGTCGAGCACGTTGGGCGGGCCGAAGCCCCGCTTGGAGCCGCCGCGCAGGCAGGGCAGCACGCGGTCGGACTCGGATAGGTCGGCGGGGATGCGGACTCCGAAGCGCGCGACGCCGTTCTTGCGCGAGCGGCCACGGCCGATCCGCGTCGCGGTGTCGGCGCCTTCCTTGAGGCGGTAGAGGCCGACGCGGCCGGCGCGGCGGAAGCCCGGCTCGGCGCCGATGCGCAGGGTGGCCCGGACGACGAGGTCCACCTTGGTGTCCTTGTACTTGACGCGGATCCTCGGCTGCGCGTACATCAGCGCGGGCGGGTACACGACGCCGTCGGCGACGAGGCGGAACTGGGTGTTGCGCTCGACCGCGGCCGTGAAGGAGAAGCCGTCCCGGCGGGCGAGGGCGCCGTCGAGCGTCTTGTACTTCTTGTCGAACGGATGAGGGTCGGCTTGCAGGAAGACGGCGCGCGGGCCGACGAGCCCGTGGCCGTCGGGGACCAGGTGGCCGGTGATGGTCGTCTCGTCGCCGACGGGCACGACGTTGCGCGGCAGCGCGGCGCGCAGGCCCAGGGGGCCGGGGGTCGCGTTGCGCAGCGCCACCAGCCCGCCGCCGGCGGTCGGCACGAGCAGCAGGCCCGCGCCCGAGACCGCGACGGCCGACGTCGTGGCCGGGGTGAAGGATCCGTCGCCGGGCAGGAAGCCCGTCCACTGCTCGGCGCCGGTCGCCGCGTCCAGTGCGCCGAGCAGCAGGCCCTGATCGCCGGTGTCGACGAGCTGATAGACCTGGCTCTCGACGACGGACGGGCGCAGCTGCAGCGTGCCGGCGAGCGGCGGGGTCCAGGTCCAGCGCGGGGCGAACGAGCCGGCGTCGAGCGCACGCAGCGCGCCAACGTTCTTGCCGAGCGGGTTCTGGAAGAGGACGCCGGCGCCGACGGTCCCCGGTCCGCCGCCCCCGACGAGCACCGCGCCGTCGCCGGCCGCGTACATGGCGCCGTCCTCGGAGATGACGGTGTCGCCGGTCAGCACGGTGCGCGTGGCCGGCGCCGAGGCGCAGCCCGCCGTCCACTGCTCGACGCCGAGGGTCACCTCCACCGACGCGCCGCGGCAGGTGCCGGTGGCGTAGACGCGCGGGCCGGCCACGGCCGGCCGGGCGCCGGTGATGCTCACGGGAGTGCGCCACAGCTCGTTGCCCGACGACGCCTGGCGGGCGACGAGCTCACCGGCCGCGTTGCCGGTGAACAGCCGGCCCGCGTCGAGCACGGGGCCGGTGGATCCCGCGTCCGGCGCGAACCAGACCACCGCGCCGTTCTCGATGTTCAGCGCGGCGACCCCATCCGCGTTGGTCACGTACACGCCTCCGCCCTCGGTGGCGATCTCGGCAGGGGCGACCGCGAGCGGGACCGTCCACAGCGGCGTGCCGTCGCTCGTGGAGACCGCCGACAGCGCCGTCGCGGTCTGGAGGATCACCCGCGGGCCGACCGCGATGGCGGCGAACAGCGGGCTTGCGTCCGACCGCCAGGCCAGCTCGAGCGGTGGGCGCAGGCCGGTGTGAGCCCAGGCGTTGCGGTGGGCGGCATCGCCGCCGAGGGTCGGGCTGTCGGCCGACGGCGGCGCCTGGGCGTCGGCGCCGGCGGGGACGAACGCCGCCAGCGCGCAGATCAGCGCACAGGTCGCGTAAGCGCCTTGACGAATTCTTCGAGCTGTTTGGTGGTCCAACATTCGTACGCCTCGCAATGCTGCTCATAGGCGGCGATCACGGAATCGCCATAGTTCCAGTACAAACGGGGTTCTGGGTTGAGCCAGAATGTTCTTCCGGCCCGGTCGGCCACCGCGGAGAAGAGGTCGGCGCGCGGATCGCGGCCGTTGGTGCGCGCGTCGCCCAGGACGATCACGGTCGCGCGCGGGTGCAGATCGTCCTCCACCAGCTCCAGGAACTCCCGCCACACGCGACCGTAGTCGGTGTAGCCGGACACGTCGGCCACGCCGGCGTCCTTGGAGATGGCCTGGGACGCGGCCTTGAACGATCGCTCGCGGGCGAAGACGTCCGTCACCTCGCTGATGCGCTCGACGAAGACGAACGAGCGCATCTTGCGAAAGGTGTCGTGCAGCGCGTGCAGGACGCTCAGGAAGAAGACGGAGGCGCTGGTCACCGACGTCGACACGTCGCAGAGCACGTAGATCTCCGGCCGTCGCGGGCGCTTGGGGCGGAACTTCAGCTCCACCGGCACCCCGCCGGTCGACAGCGAGGCGCGCATGGTGCGGCGGACGTCGACATGCGCGTGCTTGCGGTGCCCGCGCGCCTGGTGGCCCTGGGTGGCGAGGCGGCGCTTGAGCTGGGTGACGACGCGGTGCACGGCGGCGAGGTCCTGCAGCGGGCCCGACGGGAGCGCGCGGTCGAGCTCGTTGAGCGGTCGCGACGGCGGCAGCTCCTCGGTGCGCTCGATCTGCGCCCGCTCGAGCTCGCGGCGCAACGCGCGCTCGAAGCGCCGGATCTGCTCCCGGGTGAGGGTGGGCGGGGCGTCCGGATCGACCTGCGGCGCCGGATCGGACCTCAATCCGAGCGCGCGGCGGATCCGCTGCACGTCGACGCCGAGGACCCCCGAGCCCTGGCCGCGCTGGCCGAAGGCGGCGATCGCGAGCCGGGCGAGGTCGCGCAGCGCCGACTCGTTGCCGTCGCGGACCGCCTGCTCGACCGCGGCGCGGAGATCTTCCAGCGAGAGCTCCTGCGACTCGCCGCCGCCGGCCTCGCCCGCCTCGCGCACCCCGCGCCGGACCGCCTCGGCCTCGGCGGCGCGGAAGAAGAAGCGCTCGAAGACGAGGTCGAAGATGCGCCGGTCCTCGGGGGACTTGGCCAGGGTCGCCGCCAGCGCCTCGCGGAACTGGACCGGCTCGGTCCAGCCGACCTCGCGCAGGGCGGCGAAGCCGTCGAGCAGCTCACTCGTCCCGAGCGCCATGCCCTCGCGGCGGAGGTCGTCGCCGAAGGCGAGCAGCTGGGCGTCGAAGGACACGGGAGGGTCAGGCGGGCGCGAGGCCGAGCTTGACCCCGACGCGCTCGGCGACGATGTCGAGGTCGGTGCGGTGCTTGACGATGACCGACATCGTCGACGTGAAGACGTCCGGGGTGATGTCGTCGGCGCCGAGCAGCAGCAGGGCACGCGCCCAGTCGATCGACTCAGCCAGCGACGGCGGCTTCTTGAGGTCCAGGTCGCGCACCATGGCGACCACCTCGACAAGTCGCCGGCCGATGGCCTCACCGAGGTCCGGGGCGTGCAGGCGCACGATCTCGAGCTCGTGCTCGGGCGTCGGGTAGTCCAGCCACAGGTAGAGGCAGCGGCGTTTGAGCGCTTCCGTCAGCTCACGCGAGTTGTTGGAGGTGAGCAGCACGACCGGCTGTGTGCGCGCCTCGATGCGCCCGAGCTCGGGAATCGAGATCTGGAAGTCCGACAACAGCTCGAGCAGCATCGCCTCGAACTCCTGGTCGGTCTTGTCGATCTCGTCGATCAGCAGCACCACGGGCTCGGGCGACGAGATCGCGGTCATCAGCGGGCGGGCGAGCAGGAACTCCTCCCCGAAGATGTCCCCGCGCACCGTGTCCCACGCCTCACCCTCGCGCTCGGCCTGGATGCGCAGCAGCTGCTTGCGGTAGTTCCACTCGTACAGGGCCTTGGCCTCGTCGAGGCCCTCGTAGCACTGCAGGCGGATCAGCGAGCGGTCGAGGTACTTCGCGAGCGCCTTCGCCAGCTCGGTCTTGCCGACCCCGGCCGGACCCTCGACGAGCACCGGCTTATCCAGCCGGGTGGCCAGGTAGGAGACCAGCGCAGTCGACTCGCCGGGGATGTACCCGACCCCGCGCAAGCCGTCGGCAACGTCCTGGACTGAGGCGGGCTGCACCGCGAAAAGTCTAGGCTCCGGGTGATGGGCGATCTCGTTCCAAACGGGGACCCCGACCTCGCGCTCTTCATCTTCATCATGCTGATCGGGTTCGTCATCGGGACGATGGGCCACGTGGCCAATTCGCGGCTGATGGTGATCCTCGGGATCGCGCTGATCTTCGTGGGCACCGTCCTGCTTCCGCTGCTGATCTTCGGCAACGGCCAGTGATCCCGCCTCGCCGCGCGCGAGTACAGCGGACATGGATCTTCACGGCAAGGCAGTGCTCGTCACCGGCGCCTCGAGCGGCGTGGGCTTCGCTGCCGCCGAGGCGTTCGCCCGCGCCGGCGCCGACGTCGCGGTGACCGCGCGCAGCGTCGACGGACTCGAGCGGGCCGCCGCCCGCGTGCGGGCCCAGGGTCGCCGTGCTGTCGTCGTCCCAGCCGACGTGAGCGACCGGGAGGCTGTCAACGCGATGGTCGCCAAGGCCACCCAGGAGCTCGGCGCGCTGCACGTCGTCTGCCTGTGCGCCGCGGTCGTGGTGTTCGGCGGGTTCGACGAGGTCGAGCCCGACGACTTTGACCGGGTCATCGACGTCACCTTCGGCGGGCCGGTCAACGTCGTGCGCGCCGCGCTGCCCGAGCTCGAGCGCACCGGCGGGCGAATCGTCTCCGTCGGCTCGCTGATGAGCAAGCTCCCCCTGCCGCAGCTGTCCTCCTACTCGGCCGCCAAGCACGCCGAGCGCGGCTTTCTCAACACACTGCGCATCGAGCTCAAGGCCAAGCGCTCCAAGGTCGAGATCTCCCAGCTGCACCCCGGCGCGATCAACACCCCGATCTGGAGCGACATGCCGTCGGCCAACGGCTTCCTGCCGCGCAAGCCGCCCGAGGGGTACTCCGCCACCCAGGTCGCCGAGGAGCTGGTCCTGCTCGCGCGCAACCCGACGGCCGAGCGCACCTTCGGCCTCGAGACCCAGGCGCTCGAGTTCCTGTTCAACCAGGTGCGTCCGGCGGGCGACCTGGTGCTGGTCATGATCAACCACTACTTCCGGTCGGGTCGCAAGGTGTCGCAATCGGGGCTGACGGCGCTGACCGAGGCGGTCGGCGAGGGCATCTCCCGCGGCGGCATCCCCTTCGAGCGCCCGAGCATCACCCGGACCCTCTCGCGGGTAGCTTCCCGCGTATGGCCCTAGCGGACACGGCAGCAGTTTCCAGCCTTCGCGCGCACCGAGATCGACGGCAAGGACCGTCACACCGCCTTCATCCTTGGATCGCGCGGCTGGCCTACAAGCGCGGCGAATACGGCTACGCGCTCCTCGTCGATTAGCCGGTGATCCCGGACTCAGAGTCCGGCAATGTCGTACTCTGCGTCCGGTGAATCCGTTCAGGTTCCAGGGACCGCCGGCGACGTTGATCGATCGGCGCGACGAGCTGGACGTCCTTCAGCGTGCGGCGGCAAACGCGGTTGCCGTCCGCCTCGCCGCGCCGCGGAGGTTCGGTAAGACCACCCTGCTGGAAGCCCACCTCGACGCGATGCGCCAGGTGGGCCACCGCGCCATCCGCGTCGACTTCTCCAAGGTCGCGACCGTAGCCGACGTGGCGGCCCGGGTGGCTCTGGGCTACAGGGACCTGCCCCCTGATCCGGAGCATCTCGTCCGGCGCTGGGCCTCGCGGCTCGGCGTGTCGCTGAAGCTCGGGCCCGTGGGGGTTGCGGTGAACCCGCGGCCGCAACAGCTCGACGCCGACCAGGCGCGCTTCGCGCTCCTGGAGCTGCTCGACCTGCCACTGCGGCTGCATGAGGCGGATGCGGGCCTCACGGTGATCGCGTTCGACGAGTTTCAGGATCTCCTGATCGCCGATACGAACCTCGACGGCCTCATGCGCTCTGTCATCCAGCATCACGGCCGCGCGGCCGGGTACGTGTTCGCGGGCAGCGAGCCGTCGCTCATGCGCGCGCTCTTCAGCGAGTACGAGCGGCCCTTCTACGGCCAGGCGAGCCCGCTCGAGCTCGGCCCGCTCCCCCTTGACGAGGCGGTCATGGACATCGAGGACGCTTTGCGCGAGGCCGGTCTGCTGGCGGAAGCCGGGGGCGCGGTGTCCGAAATCGTGGGCTTCACCGGCGGGCATCCGCAGCGCACCATCCTCATCGCGCACCACCTCTTCGAGGTGCTCGACGAGGACGGCCGCCACGACGATCCCGCGGGCGCGGCCATCGAGCGGGCGCTGGCTGCGACCCGTGACGCCCACCAGGCGCTCTGGGACACGATGGACCGCAACGCGCGGCTGGTCAGCCTCGCCCTGGCCGACGGGGAGCCGCCGACGAGCAGGCGCCTGTCAGAGGAGCACCGAGTTCCGCGCTCAACACTCAGTGACGCGCTCGACCGGCTCGCGAGCGACGGGCGCAACGTGGAGCGGCCGGAATCCGGGCGACCGTTCCTGCTCGACCCGCTGTTCGCCGAATGGCTGCGCCGCCGCTAGGCGGCAACGTATCGGTCGCCGAAGTCGTCCAAAGTCCGGATAGTGGCGACTCTGGACGACTTCGACGCCGCGGGGAGCCGCTCCGTCGCCGCGCTCGGGCGCCGATCCGTCCGGCGCGCTCACCGAGGAACTTCACGTCGTTGCGCACGACGTATCAGAAGAGCTTGCCCTCGTCCGGGGGCGGCTTGGGCACGGCCGGCTTGACGCGCCGCGGGGCCGGCGGCGGCTCGCCCTCCCAGGTGGGCTTCTCGTCGTGCAGGACCTGGGTGAGCGCCTGGGAGTCGACGGGCGCGCGGCGGAGCGACGTCCGGCGGGTGGGCATCTCCCACGTCGGATCGTCCGCGGCGGGGTTGGGCGGCTCGGGCCGGCGCTCGGCGCGCATCGCCTGGCCGGCGAGCGCGAGGGCGACCGCCGCGACCATGGTCACGAACAGGCCCCACTGCACGCCGACGGAGATCCCCTCGCCGACGTCGGGCCGGTCGAAGAGCCGGAAGATGAGCAGGAAGAGCGTCCAGGCCCCGGCGATGGTGACCGCCCAGCCGTCCCCGCCGGGCAGGTGGAACCCGCGCCGCTGGGAGCGTGCGTAGAGCAGGTACAGGACGGCGGCCGCGACCAGCAGCACGGCCGCCTCCACCCACGACAGCACGCTGATGGCGATCCGGTTCGTCTCCTCGCCGCCCGCGCGGTTCTCCTGGTACCAGGGCAGCAGCATGCAGGCCACCAGCGCGAGGGCCGCCATGCCGGCGCGCATCTGCACGTTGGAGAGGCCTTTGACGTTCACGAGATCGGGATGTCCTCGACCCGGTCCCCGATCTCACCGCGACCGGTCTTCGGGAGGTTCTCGATGCGATCCAGGTACCAATCGATCAGCGCGCGCACGGCCAGCAGCAGCTCACGCACCGACTCGGCCAGCTGCTGGGAGAGCTCCGCCGGCATCGCGTCACGCAGCGAACCGAGCAGCTTGACCACGACCTCGAGCTCGCTCGGCCGAGCCGGCGGCGCCCCCTCGCCTGGAACCTCCCAGCCGCGCTCGGGCACGTCCCCGAGGCGCTCGCGGAAGGCCTCGTCGGAGCGCTCGGCACGCTGCTGGGCGTCGCGCACCAGCCGGTCCGCCGCCGCGTGGGCGGCGTCGATGTGGCCGCGCAGGTCGCGGATCTCGTCCGCGTCGCCGTCAGGCACCGACCGGCTCCGCGACGGCCTCGAAGGCGACCACGAGGGCGCCGTCGGTGAACGCGGCCGACGCGGGCCGGAAGCCCGCCATCGACGCGGGCAGCTGGATGGTGCGCCTGGCGTCCCCGACGCGGACGACGAGCTCGAGACCGATCTTCTTGAGCTTCACGTCGCCCTTCTGCACGAAGGGGAGCTCGAGGCGCAGCTGCGCGCGGTCGCCGTCGCTGGAGAGCTGCTGGGACACCGACGCGTGCAGGACGGCGGCCGGGTCGGCGTCGGCGAACAGCTCGCCGGCGAGGCGGTCGAGCATCTCCGCGCCGATCACCTCGCGGTCGAAGTAGGGAGCACGCAGGACGGGGACGGGGGCGAAGCCCGACTCGACGAGCTCGAGCTGCTCGGATTGCAGCGCGCGCCAGGCGCCGAAGTAGGTGCCGTCCACCTCGGCCGGGAAGACGCGGTTGACCACCACCGCGTCGGTCACATAGCCGAAGAGGTTCAGGTAGGTGAAGGTCCGCATGGACTCCTTGACGACCATGCGGTCGGGCGTCATCACGAGACGCAGCGTCGTGTGCCCGGGGTCGCGGAGGATCTCGTTCATGGCGACCAGGTTGCGGATCAGCGCCTGCACCTCGGCGAAGACGCGCTCGTCGGGCAGGTTGACGTCCAGGAACGCGCGGGCAAGCGGGCGGGCGGCGGCGAGCAGCTGGTGCTCGCGCCCGAAGACCTTGTCCAGCCACCAGCGCGCGACGTCCGGGAAGGACAGCAGCCGGAGCGTCTCGCCGGTGGGCGCGCAGTCGACGACGATCGCGTCCCACTCGCCCGAGTCCCAGTGGGCCTTGATCGCCAGCAGGCTGAAGAGCTCGTCGCCGCCGGGCGGGACGCTCAGCTCCTCCGCGGCGATGCGGTCGACGCCGCGCTCGACGAGCATCGCGCCCAGCCAGCCCTGGACGGTCGACCAGTTGCGCTCGAGCTCCTCCTGCGCGTGCACCTGCTGGGCGAACAGTCCGCCGCCCACGTTGACGGGAGCCGAGCCCACCGGCATCTCGAGCACGTCGGCCAGCGAATGCGCCGGGTCGGTGGACAGCACGATCACGCGTGCGCCGGTCGCGGCGATGGCACGGCCGGTTGCAGCGGCGACGGAGGTCTTCCCGACGCCGCCCTTTCCCGTGTAGAGGATCGTGCGGGTGGTGCCGGCCGCCATCTCAAGCGAGTCTATTTGCGCGGGCGGATCGCGATTCGCGCCGTGGTGGTGGCGCTGTTGCCGGCGAGGTCGGTCGCCGTGGTGGTCACGTCGTAGGCGCGGGCGGTCTTGGGCGGGGTCACCGCGAGCGCGTGCCTGCCGTACGCGCGCGTGGTCGACGAGCTGTAGACGGTGCGCCCGCCGCGCTCGAGGGCCACGGCCACCGAGGCGATCTTCGACAGCGAGAAGCGCACGCTGCCGGGCTCACCGGGACTCAGCCTGCGGGTGCGGACCCGGACCACCGGGGACTCTTCGAGGTACCTGGTGAAGTTCGCCTCCGCGCCGCAAGGGACCCGCTCCTGCGTGCGGTCGCACAGTGAGGTCAGGAAGTCGCGCAGGACGACGTGGTAGTTGAGGTTGGACTCGCGCCGGCTCGTGCCTCGGGAGTAGAGCGACCAGGCGCCCGTGTCGTAGGTGGGGATCTCCACGGCGGCGCGGTCGTCACCGGCCTCGAATAGCGCGCGTGCGGTGTCGTCGGCGGCGAGCGTCGCGAAGTCATAGAGCCCGACGAGCGACTGGATGAAGCCGTTGAGGATGCGCAGGTCGGGCGCGAAGGAGTACTGCGCGTAGTGGTCGCCGGGACCGGCGACAGGCACGCGCACGCCGGCCGGCGTGCGCCGCTGGAAGACCTTGACGCCCTTCGCCAGTTCGGGCAGGACGTCGGCCGCGACGCCCGCTTTGGTTGCCGCGCGCGCGAGGGACTGCAGGCCGGTGCCCTGCGAGAGGCTCGAGACCCAGGGCGGCGCGCCCCCGCCGAAGTCGTAGTAGTACTCCCACGCGCGGCTGCCCGAGCGCCATGCCGCCACCGCCAGCAGCTCGTCCATGAGCTCCCGCATGCGGTCGCGGTCCACACGGGAGCGCCACAGCGCGTTGAGCTTGCCGAAGTTGGCGAGCGGGTGGATCTGCAGCCCCTCGCCGGAGACGTACTCGAAGACGAGCTCGGTCTTCGGGAAGGAGACGCGCTGGCCGGGGACCAGCAGCGGGCCGGTCGACCACCATTCGCGGTTGCGCTGCAGGATCAGCCAGAGCGGCTCCAGGCGGGATGCCGTGAGCTGTCCGCGCGCGGCGATCTGGTCGACGTTGGTCAGGGCGCCGCGCATGGCGATCTCACGTGCGCCCTCGAGCTTGGCCGCGAACGCCTTGTCGTCCTGGTACTCCTCGCGGTAGCCCTGATAGGCGATCTGGTCGATCTCGCCCTGTCGATAGAGGCGCTTGAGCACGTCCAGCGTGCTCGGCCCCTGCGCGGAGAGGGCCGTCGGGCGCACCCGCGAGTGGGGTGGCACCGGAGTGCGGTCGATCGCCCTGACCCCCGGATCGGCGCGCTTTCCGGCCCCCAGCACGGGGATCTCGTCCGCTCGGGCTTCAACCGCCCAGGACACAGCCAATGCGAGCGTTGCGAGCAGGTGAATCAGCCGGTTTCCCACCTGGGCGATGGTAGGCTCGCGAGTCCATCCGAGCACGTTTGGAGAAAGACTTTGCAACGCATCCTGCGCCACCTCGCGCCACTCGCGCTTCTGATCGCCGCTCTGGCCCTCGTGGCCTGCGGTGGCGGCGATGAAGCCGAGTCGGGCGGCACGGCCGTCGAGGGCGACGACGCCCAGGCCATCCTCGAGCAGACCTTCGCCGGCGAAGGTGACAAGAAGGTCGACTCCGGTGTCTTCGACCTGTCGCTGACCATCAACGCCACCGGCGGCGGCTCGTCCCTCGAGGGCCCGGTCGACATCGCCCTCGCCGGCCCCTTCCAGAGCCAGGGGACCGGGAAGGTCCCGCTGTTCGACATCGACCTCTCCTTCGAGGGTGCCGGCCAGAACATCCAGGCGGGCGCGACGTCCACCGGCGACAAGGGTTTCGTGAACTTCATGGATCAGGAGTACGTCGTCTCCGACGAGATCTTCCAGCAGTTCACCACCGGCTTCGAGCAGGCCTCCGAGGAGCAGGAGACCCCCACGAGCTTCGCGGAGCTCGGCATCAGCCCGCAGGACTGGCTGACCGATCCCACCGTCGATCAGGAGTCCTCGGTCGGCGATACGGACACGGTGAAGGTGAGCGGCGGCGTCGACATCCCGAAGATGCTCGAAGACGTCAACACGCTGCTCTCGCAGGCCGGCTCGCTGGGCATCCCGAACACGGGCCAGCTGCCGACCAAGCTCACCGAGGAGCAGATCGCCATGGTCGAGGAGGCAGTCAAGGAGGCCAGCGTCGAGATCGACACCGGCAAGGACGACTCGATCCTGCGCCGCATCGCCTTCACGCTCGCGGCTGCGGACCCCGAGGGCTCCGGCGGTACCGCGGACATCGCGTTCGATCTGTCCCTGACCGAGCTCAACGAGGATCAGGAGATCGCCGAGCCGCAGGACGCGAAGCCGTTCGAGGAGCTGCTCGGGCAGCTCGGCGGGCTGGGCGGCCTCGGCGGCCTCGGCGCGCTGGGCGGCGCGACCGGCGGCGGGTCGGCCAGCGGCGCGACCAGCGGCGCGGCCGCTCCCGACGCCGCAGCGGCAGAGGCGTACGCGCAGTGCATCGCCGACGCGGGCCAGGACACCGCCGCGGTGCAGGAATGCGCCGCGCTCATCACGGGCTAGCCGGGCCTTGACGAGCTGGCACGCGGCGGGGCAGCGACCCCGCCGCGTATGCTCGCGGCGCTATGACGCGCATGCGGTTCCTGCTCACCGGCGAGGGGTGGCCCTACCTCCTCGTCCCCTTCATCGCGATCGCGATCGTCCTCGAGCTCGCGCACGCGAGCGCGCTCGTCATCTTCGCGGCTTCGGCACTCGGGGTCATCCCGACCGCAGCGCTCATGGGCAGGGCCACCGAGGAGCTCGCGCACCGGTCGGGGCCGGGCATCGGCGGCCTGCTCAACGTGACCTTCGGCAACGCGCCGGAGCTCATCATCGCCTTCTTCGCGCTCAACGAGGGCCTGCAGGAGGTCGTCAAGGCGTCGCTGATCGGTTCCATCCTCGGCAACATCCTGCTGGTCATGGGCCTGTCGATGTTCGTCGGCGGCCTGAAGTTCGAGCGCCAGACCTTCGACCGCACGGCGGCGAGCGCCCAGTCGGGGATGCTGCTGCTGGCGGCGGTGGCGCTGGTCATGCCGGCGGTCTTCCAGCTGGTGTCCGGCGACGGCGGCCTGCCGAACCCCGCCGAGGAGTCCCAGCGCTTCTCCTCAGACCTCGAGCACATGTCGATCGCGGTGTCGGTGCTCCTGCTGGTCGCCTATGTGGCCGGCCTGTTCTTCTCGCTGCGCACGCACAAGTCGCTCTTCAACCCCCACGACGAGTCCTCCGACCACGGTGGCGACATCTGGACCGTGCGCAAGGCGGTCACCATGCTCGCCGTCGCCGGGATCGCCGTGGGCGTCATGTCGGAGATCCTGGTCGGCTCGATCGGGGAGGCCTCCGACGAGATCGGCTTGTCGCCCTTCTTCGTGGGTCTGATCGTCGTCGCCATCGTCGGCAACGCGGCCGAGCACTGGGTCGCGGTCTACTTCGCCGCGCGCAACAAGATGGACCTGTCGGTCAACATCGCCATCGGCTCGGCGGCGCAGATCGCGCTGTTCGCGGCTCCCGTCCTCGTGCTGCTGAGCTTCTTCGTCGGCGAGTTCCCGATGGCGCTGGTCTTCAACGGCTTCGAGCTGGCCGCGCTCT
Source organism: Solirubrobacteraceae bacterium (assembly GCA_037724045.1). Lineage (GTDB taxonomy): Bacteria > Actinomycetota > Thermoleophilia > Solirubrobacterales > Solirubrobacteraceae > DATLGB01. The sequence continues at coordinate 21,745 of JBBJOW010000017.1, read as the reverse complement.
TCTTCGCGGTGCTGATCGCGGGCTACATCGCCAACGACGGTGAGTCGACGTGGTTCGAGGGCCTGCAGCTGCTCTCGGTGTACGCCGTCTTCGGCGTGGTCTTCTACTTCGTCTAGCGCTAGCCGAGGTCGGCGATCTGGCGCTCGACCTCGGTGTCGACGTCGAGCGGCTCTTGCCCGCGGCGGACGCGGCGGGCGTTGCGGGCCACGATGTGCTCGCGGATCTCCGCGCGCAGGGCGGCGTCGATGTTGGGCATGATCAGGCGCGCGAGCTCCTCGTCGACGTCGACGGACTCGAGGCCGGCCGCCTCCCGGCGGGCGTTGCGGGCGGTGAGCATCTGCCGGATCTCCTCGTCGCGCTCCGCCACGTTGACCGATCCGCCGCCGCCCATGGGCTTCGAGTCGTCCTCGTAGAAGCCGCCCTTGCCGATCTGGTCGTAGGCGTCCTCGGAGAGAAACAGCGTGTAGATCGCGACCAGCGCCCCGACGATCACCACCCCGAACAGCACGTAGACGAAGGCGTCCTGCAGCACGAGATCCAGTGTGGAGCATCGGCCGTCCGGCCGTGGGGTGACCGGCGGGACACGAGTCCACAAGAGGTGGCCCGCCGGGCGGGTCCCCGACCGTTTCCGTTGCCTTTTGCTACGGGCGCGGTATCCTCCTTCAAGCCAATGTTGACTGACCAGTCAATCGTCCAGGGAGATAGCCACCGTGGTTGATTTCACGCTCACCGACGAACAGAAGGCGCTGCGCGAGATGGCGCACGACTTCGCGGCCAAGGAGATGCGCTCCGTCGCCGCCGAGCACGACAGGGATGCGAGCTGGCCGGCCGCCGTCCTCAAGAAGGCGTTCGACCTCGGCCTCATGAACTCGCACGTCCCCGAGGAGTACGGCGGCCCGGGTGCCTCCTACCTCGACGGCGTGATCATCGAGGAGGAGATCGGCTGGGGCTGCTCGGGCATCGGCACCTCGCTGGCGGCCAATGGCCTCGCCCTCGCCCCGCTGGTCCTGGGCGGCTCGGAGGAGCTCAAGCAGAAGATCCTCGGCCACGTCACGTCGGAGCCGGTCTTCGCCTCCTTCTGCCTGACCGAGCCCGACGCCGGGTCCGACGTCTCCGGCATGCGCACGAGCGCGGTCAAGAAGGGCGACAAGTACGTCCTCAACGGCTCGAAGTGCTTCATCACCAACGGGTCGCACGCCTCGTACTTCACGGTCTACGCCAAGACGGACAAGGAGGCGGGCCACCGTGGCATCTCCGCCTTCATGGTCCCGAAGGACGACACGATCTCCGTGGACAAGAAGGAGGACAAGATGGGCCAGCGGGCGTCGGACACCGCGACCATCTCCTTCAACGACACCGAGATCGGAGTCGGGAACCTGATCGGCGAGGAGAACAAGGGCTTCAAGCTCGCCATGATGACCCTGGACCGCACGCGCCCCGGCGTGGCGGCCATGGCCGTCGGCATCGCGCGCGCGGCGTTCGAGTACGCCACCGACTACTCCAAGCAGCGCGTGCAGTTCGGCGTGCCGATCGCGATGCACCAGGCGATCCAGTTCATGATCGCCGACATGGCGACCAAGGTGCACCTCGGCCGCCTGGCCACGTGGCAGTCCGCCGTCCTGCTCGACCAGGGCAAGCGCAACACCATCGAGTCCTCGCACGCCAAGCGCTTCGCCGCCGACAGCGCGATGGAGGTCGCCACGGACGCGGTGCAGGTCTACGGCGGCTACGGCTTCATCAAGGAGTACCCCGTCGAGAAGCTCATGCGTGACGCGAAGATCATGCAGCTCTACGAGGGCACGTCGCAGATCCAGCGCCTTGTCATCGCGCGCGAGACGCTGCTTCCCCGGCGCCTCGAGGAGCCGGTTCCCGCGTGACGTCGTCCGGAGGTCTGCGCTTGCGCCGACCGTAGGACGAAATACCCTTACCGGGGTGTCCGAACCCCGCTCCGCAGTCGAAGCCGCGGTCCAGTCCGCTGCCGGCGCAGGTTCGCAAGATCCACTGATCGGCGATCTGCGCCGGGGCGGGCTGCTCCCCTTGCTGGTGCTGCACTTCGTCGCCGAGGAGCCCTGCTACGGCAATCAGCTCATCGAGCGCATCGGCGGGCTGACGGCGGGCGCGCTCGCCGTCAACCCGAACACGATGTACCCGCTGCTGCGCAACCTCGAGGCGCGCGGTCTGATCTCCGGCGAGTGGGAGCATCCCGAGCGCCGCTCGCGCCGCTTCTACGCGATCACCGACGCCGGTTCGCAGGAGTGCGACCGGCTGCACTCCGAGGTCGAGCCGAGGCTGAAGCGCATCTCGCGCTCCATCACGGCGATCCGCCGCGAGCTCGATGCCTGAGGTCAGCGCCGCGGCGGCGGTTCCGGGCCCCGTGGAGGACGTCCTCGCGTTGTGGGACGACCCGCGGCGCTGGCCGGCGTTCGTCGACGGCTTCCGCGCCGTCGCCCGCCTCGATCCGGAGTGGCCGGCGCCCGGGACGTCGCTGACCTGGGACTCGACGCCGCACGGCCCGGGCCGCACGCGCGAGCGCAGCGTGTCGCCCGGCATGCGCTCCGTGGAGAGCGAGCAGCTCGACGGGACGCTGACGCTCGTCTACGCCGACGGCGTCGCGGAGGTCACGCTCGAGTACCGCCTCAAGGACCGCACCCCGTTCGCGCTCTTCTTCGTCCGGCGGGCGCTGCGCGACGCCCTCACCCGCACCGTCGCCCGCTACGCGATCGAGCGCCGGGCGGACGCGGAGCCGACTCCCTAAGCGGTCGGGACCGCCGGCGGCTCGTCGACGATCTCGAGGTGGCCGCCGAGGCCCGACAGCTCGAGCACGCGGTCCAGGAACTCCGGGCCGCGGACGATGACGACGCGGCGGCCGTCCTGCTCGGCGCGCGCCTGCGTGCGCATGACCAGCCGCAGGGCCATCGAGTCGATGAAGGCGAGCTCGCGCATGTCGAGCACGATCGTCGGCCACTTCTCGCCCTCGATCGCGACCAGCGCGTCGTCGAGGGCGGGCGAGCTGTAGAGGTCGAGATCGCCCCGCAGCTTGAGGTTGACCTGGACGGTGTCGTCCAGCCGCTCGACGGTGAAGGGCTCCATGGCACGTCCAAAATACCTGAAGTAGGCTCCCGCCGGTGTTCGTGTTCAAGGTCGGCGTCGTGGGGGATCAGACGATGGCCGCCGAGATCGCCGAGCTGATCGCCAAGGCGGGCATCGCGGTGGCGGTCGCAGGCGCCGGCGGGCCCTACGACGACTTCGCCGACGTCGACCTCGTGATCGTGGAGGGCGAGGAGGCCATGGACTCAAAGCAGGAGGTCTTCGCCGAGCTCGACGCCTGCACGCCGGGGCACGCGATCCTGGCGTCGAGCAGCGCGACGGTGTCGATCACCGAGCTCGCCGACGCGACCTCGCGGCCCGATCAGGTCGTCGGCATCCACTTCTTCGCGCCGGTGGCGCGCAAGCGGCTCGTCGAGATCGTGGAGGGCGACGACACCTCGCCCCAGACCGCGCAGGCGGCCGCGAACTTCGCGCGGGCGATCCGCAAACAGCCCGTGCGCTGCGCCGAGTGCCCGGGCTTCGTCGTCGATCGCATCCGCCTGGCGGCCGCGACCGAGCTGTCCGATGACGACGGGCAACGCGCGGCGGAGCTGACCGAGGTCTACGGCGACCGCTTCGAGGTCGCCGACCATGCGGCCGACCAGTCCGAGTTGCGCGCGTTCGCGGAGGCGTGCATGGTGGTCGAGGAGGGCGTCGCCGGGATCCGCGACGTCGACCTCGGGATGGCGCTGGGAGCGGGGACGGCGCCCGGGCCGTTCGCGCGCGCCGACCAGCGCGGCCTGGACGACCTGCTCGCCGCTATGCAGACCGCCGAGGACGACTGGGGCGAGGCGTTCGCACCGCCGGTGCTGCTGCGCCGCCTGGTCGCCCAGGGCCGTCTCGGCGCAAAGTCCGGACAGGGCTTCTACCCCTATCCGCCGACCGCTGCCGAGGGTCCCGTCCGGCTCGACGCGCGCGGCGAGGTCGCAATCGTCTGGCTGGACAACCCGCCCGCCAATTCGATCTCCGGCGCCGTCGTCGAGGGGCTGACCGCGGCCTGGAAGCAGATCGAGGCGCAGGGGTCGCGCGCCATGGTGCTCGCGTCGGCCAGTCCCGCGCTGTTCTGCGCGGGCGCCGACGTCAAGGCCTTCACGCAGATGGACGCCGCTGCCGGCGCGCAGCTGCTGGACTCCGTCCACGCGCTCCTGCGAGCGTGGGAGACATCGAGCGTCGCGACCGTCGCTGCGGTCAACGGTCTCGCCGTCGGCGGCGGCTGCGAGCTGGCCATGGCCTGCGACGTGCGCCTCGCGGGCTCCTCCGCGACCTTCGGCCAGCCCGAGGTCAACCTCGGCATCATCCCCGGCTTCGGCGGGACCCAGCGGCTGCCACGGCTCGTCGGGCCCGCCAAGGCGCTCGAGATGAACCTCACGGGGGAGGCGGTGTCGGCCGACGACGCCTACGAGCACGGCCTCGTCAACCGCGTCACCGCCGACCATGAGCTCTTCGACGCGGCGTTGGCCTGGGCGCGCAAGCTGGCCGGCCAGGCGCCGGTGGCGGTCCAGCAGATCAAGCGCGCGGCCACGGCGGCCGGCCTCGACGACGGGATCGCCGCCGAGAAGGAGGGCTTCGCCGCAGCGTTCGCGTCCGCGGACGCGCACGAGGGGATCGACGCGTTCCTGGGCAGGCGGCGCCCGGAGTGGCGGGGCAACTGACGGGACCCGAGCGGCTCGCCGAGCTGCTGCGCGCGGCCGGCGGCTCCGCGGTCGCGCTGACCGGCGCGGGTGTCTCCGTCCCGTCGGGCATCCCCGACTTCCGCACGCCCGGCACGGGGCTGTGGGCCGACGTCGATCCGATGGCCGTCGCGCACATCGACGTCTTCCGCCGCGATCCCGAGACCTTCTGGAGCTTCTACGGGCAGCGCTTCGCCACGCTGAGCGACAAGCGCCCCAACGGAGCCCACCACGCGCTGGCCGAGCTCGAGCGCCGCGGCCTGCTGCGTGCCGTCGTGACCCAGAACATCGACGGCCTGCACTCCGCCGGCGGCGTCACCGATCTGATCGAGGTCCACGGCACCATCGCCACCGCCTCGTGCCTGGTCGACGGCGAGCGCCACCCGTTGGAAGATGTCCGCGCGCGCATGGAAGCGGCGGACGACGGCGTCCCGCGCTGCGACGCCGGCCACCCGCTCAAGCCCGACGTCGTGTTGTTCGGGGAGCTGCTGCCAGAGGTGGAGATCGGCCGCGCGTTCACGCTGGCAGGCGAGGCGCCGCTGCTGCTGTGCGTCGGCACCTCGCTCGAGGTCCATCCCGTCGCCGGCCTCGCCGAGATCACCCTGCGTGCCGGCGGCGAGGTCGCGATCGTCACCGCCGGCCCGACCCCCTACGACGACCTCGCCACCGTCAGGCTGTCCGGCGACGTCGTCGACGAGCTCGAAGCCGTCCTCGCCGCTATCTGAGCAGGGCGTCCATCTGGCCGACCGCCTCGCGCAGCCCTTCGAGCATGCCCATGGCCGTCAGCTCCTCCATCTGCTCCTTGGAGCCGAACCGCGAGCGCAGCGTCATGCGGGTCCCGCCTTCGTGATCGGAGAGCTCCATGCGCATGTCGGTGGTCGGCATGTCGGCCTTCGGCACGCCGTCGTCGTCGGCGAACCCGTCGGTGACCTCGAGCGACTTCGGCGGATCGGCGGACGTCACCTGCCACCAGCCGCGGTACTTCTCGCCCTCGGGGCTGGTCATGAAGTAGGTGACCTTCCCGCCGTCGCTCAGGTCGTGCTCCTCCACCGTCGCCGGGTGCGTCGGCGGTCCCCACCAGCGCTCGAGCTGCCGCGGGTCGGCCCACAGCTCCCACACCCGCTCGGCAGGGGCGTCGAAGTCGGCGACCAGCGTGACGGTCAGGCTGTCCAGGTCGCTGTCGAGGCTGGTGACGCTCATCGTTGGTGTTCTCCTGTCGGTGGGGTGGCTTCAGTTCCCGGGTCCTGTGCGAGCAGATCCGACATGCGGTCCACGCGCCCGCGCCAGAGCGCCTCGAGCTCGTCGAGGGCGTGGCGCGCGTGCTGCAGCGCACCGGGGTCGGTGCGCACGATCTGCTCGCGACCGCGTCGCTCCTTGGTGACCAGCCCGGCGCGCTGCAGCACTGCGACGTGCTTCTGCACCGCGGCGAAGCTCATGGGGTAGGCCTCCGCCAGCCGCGACACCGAGGGCTCGGTCCGCACGGAGCGGCGCAGGATGTCACGGCGCGTCGGATCGGCGAGCGCGCGGAAGAGGTCGTCCAGCGCTGGATCGATCAACTGATCTACAACCATCTGGTTGCAGGTTACCAGCCCGTCGACTACAGCAGCAGCTCAGCCACGCCGAGCGTGATCCGGTCGCCCGCGCGCACCTGGGCCTGCTTGATCGGGCGACCGTTGACCATGGTGCCGTTCGTCGACTCGAGGTCGGTGAGCACGAAGCGGTCCCCGGCGCGGGCGATCATGGCGTGCATGCGGGAGACGGTGTCGTCGGCGAGCACGAGCTGGCACTCCGACGCGCGACCGAGGAACGCGACGCGCCGCTTGTCGAGCAGCGCGGCAAGCAGGCTGACGGGCTGCGGCGGCCAGTCCTCGGCGAGCACGGTCGCCACCTGCGCCTCGAACGTGTCCAGCCCGATCGTGCCGCACGAATACTCGTGTTTGAGCCCCTCGAGGGCCCGGTCGACGACCCCGGCGCGCGTCATCGCGCACATGGTGCCAGCCTTCGGGCATGCGCGCCACCGTCTGCCTGCTCGACCTGCTCACCGCCCCCGCGCAGCGTCACCGTCAGGAAGGCCGACGCCCAAGGCTTCTTCCTCGTCGCCTAAGGCCTGGATCTCAGTGAGGACCGACAGGGTTCCGTCCGGTCCGAAGCGAAGAATGACCTCCTGAGCAGGACAAAGCGGTCAATTCTGGCGGCCGCGGCCTGCGACACTCGTGATCCGCCGCGTCTTGACGCTCAGCCAGCAGGGCGAGCTGCTGCCGACCTGGGAGCACTTCGCGTTCGCGACCAACCGCACCGACGACCTCGCCACCGTGGAGGCCGAGCACCGCCAGCACGCCGTCGTCGAGCTCCATTCGGCTCAGATCGAGGCTAAGCGCAGTTCTCAGCAGCGGCCGGGGATGGCGCTCGGAACCGCGATCACGCTCGCGCCACCGTCGAAGCGCAGGCGCAGGTTGACGTCCTGATAGGGCGCCGGCGCCCCGGCGCAGTCGCCCTCGAGCACGACCTCGACCAGCCGCCGGCCGTCCGGGCCGATGACGATCGGAGCGGTGGCGACGGGCCGGGGTGCGCCGTAGGGCCGAAGCAGCCCGACTGCGCGCAGGTCGCTTTCGCCGACGACATCGGCAGCGCGCAGCTCGACGGTGCGCCAGCTGGCGTTTTGGACGGCGACGCGCAGTGTGGTGCCGTCGAGGCGCCCGATGACTGGGTCGCCGCTGACACTGGGATCGAGGCGCAGCGGCTGCGACCACGCCGCCCAGCCCATGGCGACCGCCGCGAGCACAAGGGCGCTGCCTGTCGCGATCGGGACCCAGAAGGGATGACGCGGGAGCGGCGACGGGCGTGGCGTGCCGTCCTTCGCGTAGGCCAGGTAGCGCAAGGCGACGATCGCGACGATGAAGGCGAATAGGCCGCGGTCGGGCCATAGCGCTCCGAGGCCCCATCCGAGCCCGGCCGCGACGACGCACCACGCCGGCGCCGGGGTTCCGCTCAGCATGGCCCAGAGCATCCAGCCGTAGACCGTCGCGAGGAGTGCGACGACTGCGACGCTTCCGAGCGCGCTCGCGAATCCGTCGACGACGAACGGCGGCCACGCGTCATCAAGCCCGGTGACGCGCGCGAGCACCGCACCGGTCCCTTCCTCGAGCGTGCCGACCAGCGTCACGAGCTGCGTCAACATCCAGGCCACGAACATGGCGAGGACGGCGTTACCGATCAGGCCGAGCCAACCGGGCCGTCCCGGCTCGCGGACCTCGCCGCGCTCGAGTGTGACATCGCTCATGGGACGCTCAGTAGGACGCGGAGGCGGAGCGGGCGCGGAGGGTGGCCTCCACGAGCTCGAGGGCCGCTTCGACGGCGGTGACCGTCTCGGCTGCGGGCCCGCGCTGAAGGGATTCGTTTGCGGCGCGGGCAAGGGCGTCGCGGTGGGTCTCGAGCTCGTCGAGGCGGCGGGCGACGGGCTCCTGCGAGCGGAAGGCGGCGAGCTCGGCGAGGGCCGCCTCGAGTGCGAGGTGGGTCTGCAGAGCGGCCTCCCGGGGCCGGCGTTCGTCGAGGTCGAGGCGGGCGCGCAGGGCGAGCTCCTCGCAGGCGAGGATCGCGTCGCGGCCGCCGAGCACGGCGGCGAAGCGCTCCTGCGTGCGCAGCGCCGCCTGCCGGCTGCGGCGCTTGCTGGACTGCTTCTCGGCGCCGAGGGGGAGGTCGCGTGCCGCGGTCCAGGCGCCTTCGGCGACCTCGACGCCCGCGCCGAAGCCGACCCGCACGGTCAGCGCCTGGCGGGCGGTGACCTCGCGCACGAAGGGGTCGGCGGCAGCGGCGCGAAACGCGCGCAGCGCCCCGTTGAGGAGGTGCAGGCCGTCGACGATGGCAGCCTCGGCTTCCAGCGTCGCCACCTGTTCCAGCCAGGCAGCGCCCTCCGGCTCGGTGACGACGGTGGTCTCGACGAGCGTGGCCCGGCTCAGGCCGGTCTCGGCGGGGACGTTGTCGGGCGGGGGCTCGCGGCCCCAGCGGCGCGAGGCGCGGCTGACCTTCGTCGCCCACGCAGCGATGACGAGGACGTGGTGGGCCTCCTCGCCGGCGTGGTCGCGCAGCAGGTAGCGGCCCTCGTCAGGCCCTAACGGCCAGGGGTACTCGAACTGGACGAAGCGGAAGAGCTTGTCGCTCAAACGCCCGAGCTACTCGCCCTCGCGCTCGGCCAGGTCGAGTGCGTACTCAGACGGCTCGGCGGCGACGACCGGTGCCTCGATCTCCTTGAGCCGGTCGACGAGCTTGATCCACTGCTCGGGCTGCAACGTGGCGTCGATCTTGCGGGCGGCGCGGGTGTTGGTGCCGTAGAGGGGCTGGAAGCCGACGTGGATATGGTCGGCGTGATCGGACAGAGCGAGGGTGTTGTCCGCGCCCTCCAGCTCCATCAGCGAGATGATCTGGTCGGGTCGCATGAGGCCCTGGAGCGTTGCGAGGCGCTGCACGACGATCTCGGTGATCGAGCCGGGGCCCTGGTGGCCGAGGATCGGGAGTCCATTGATCATGGCGATGTCGACCGCGTTGCCGGAGGGGTGCTGGGACAGGTTGCCGCTGGCGGTGAAGATCGAGGAGCGGCCGCAGCGCAGCGACGTAACGGTGGGCTTGAAGCCGCTGAGGGAGAGGAACTCGAGCGTGGCGAGGACGCGCCGGTCGATCTGGCCGAGTTGGATGTCCTCGCGGCCGCACCCGTAGATCTCGATGCGCGGGTCGGCGAGCACGGTGCGCTGCAGCGTCTCCTTGTCCATCAGCAGCACCTGCCCGATCGACGGCGCGGAGCCGTCGGAGAACGGATTGTTGCCGGCGGCGCGGTAGATCGCCGTGGTCTCGAGCAGCTTCCAGCCGTCGAGGATCGGCTTCGGGTCGATCTGCGGGGCGCCGCGGCCGGCGGGGCGGATGGTGAAGCCGATGTGCGGCGCCGCCCCGGTGACGGCCTCGGCCTTGCCGATGCGCCCGAGGACGGTGCCCGCGACGACGCGCGAGCCGGCCTGCAGTGGCTTGAGCGTGACGTCCTCGGACTTCGTGTTGATGCCGAAGATGGAGGTGACGCTGCGACGAAAGACCTCGGACGAGCCGGCGGGAGCCTTGCCCTCGAGGACCTGCGCGGCGCCGCCGGCCTCGGTGGAGCGCTTGCGCAGCGGGTTGGCGAACAGCCGCTCCTTGGCGGGTGCCTTCGCCGTGGCCTTGGTCGCGGCGGCGGCCGCAGCGGAGGGGGCCTCGGCCGGCTCGTCGCCGGTGATGGCGGACCGCACGGCGTCGACCGCGTCGCTCACGACGTCCATCCCGGCGCTCGCCGGCTCGGTCGGCGCGGCCTCGGTCCTCGCCGGGGTCAGCTCCTGCTCGATCTCCGTGTCGCTCGCGCGGTTCGTTCTCGCAGCGGGGTAGAGCTTGGACACCGAGCCCAGGCCCTCGTACGTGTAGGTGTTGCCGAAGACGTCCTCGAACTCGACCGAACTGGCGGTCACCTCCGTGATGCGGCCGTCGTTGACGGCGATCACGGGCGCGTTCTCACGCGAGAAGATGTTGATCGAGCGGCGCGTCGCGGACGGCTCGATGATGCGCTGGCGCTCCGAGCGCTCCTGCTCGGAGATGTCGTCGGCGTAGGTCGCGCGAGCGGCGACCGGGAAGCGCCCCTGCGTCAGACCGGTGAGCGAGCCGACGAAGTTCGACGGAAGCCCGCCGAGCACGCGGGCGCGCAGCATCACGCTGTCGACGTACCAGTCGGCGTGGTTGTAGGCGAAGATCGCCGTGCGCAGGTCGGTCTCGGCGCCGGCGGCCTTCAGGTAGCGCGCCGCGGCGAAGATGGCGTCCACCGGGTTGTACGGATCCTTGAGGCCGTCCTTGTTGGCGTCGACGCCGTACGCGCGCCAGGAGGACGGGATGAACTGCATCCACCCCATCGCGCCCGCGGAGGACACGTTGAGGTTGCGCCCGTAGTCGGTCTCGATCTCGTTGATCGCCGCCAGGACCTCCCAGCGGACCCCGTACTCGATGCCCGCCGCCTGGTAGATCGGCAGCAGGAACGGCGGGATCCGGAAGCGGTCGATGAAGAAGTTGGGGACGCCGATGGGTGCCGCGCCCGGGAGCGCGAGCGAGAACGCGGGGTTCTCGGGCGTGGGCGAGCCGTCGGTGTTGCGGCCCGGATCGTCGGGCCGCGGGTCGCGCCGCTCGGCGTTGGCGTTCTGCTGCTCGAGCGCCGTCGCGAGGTCGGGCACGACGCCCTCCTCACCCTCCGGGCGCCGCAGGACGGTCTCCTGCTCGGACTGCTGGCCGCCTTGCGCGCCCGGCGCGCCCTGGGGCGCCTGCCCGGAGCTCGAGCCCGGCATCGGCGGCGGCGCCACCGTGGCGAACGGCGCGGTGGCCGGGGTGGGGGTGCTCGTCGGCGTCGATTCCGGCGCCGGCGGGGTCACTTCCTGCACGCTCACCACGGGTGCGGCAAGACCGGGGAACGAGATCTGGTCCGCGGGCGTCTCGGCCGGGACGTCGAGCGTCACCGTCACCTGGGCGCCGTCGAGCAGCGTCACGACGAACGTGCGCGAGGACGCGTACGCAGGTGACGCCGAAAGGGCGACGGTGGTGGCGATGGCCCCGGTGAGGACCAGCGCGGTGAGCTTGCGACGGCGATTCATGCCCCTGTCTTTCCTCCCTCGCCGAACGGCTGCGACCACGGACAGCGGCCAGCCCGTCCGGCTGTCATGGCAGGAAGCTACTTGCCGGTATGCCGGTTATCAACGATTGAGCGTTAACGCGAGGTTGCGACGGCTTCCATGCCGGCAGCATAACCCTCGACTCGAGGCTGAGGTCGCGGCCGCGTCGCTAGCGTGCTCGGCCATGACCGAGGACACCAAGGGGCTGCGCGAGCGGCTCTCCAAGCAGGGTGAGGCGTCGCTGGGCAAGCTCGCTCAGGATCTGCTCGAGAACCCGCTCGTCACCAGCGCGCTCACTGCCGCTTTCGACGCCCGCGAGCGCGCGGTGCAGGCCCAGGAGGCCGCGATGGGCGCGTTCAACATCCCGTCCGCCGCCGACATCGAGCGTCTGACGCGTCGCCTGCGCTCCGTCGCCCAGCGCCTCGAGGGCATCGAGGACTCGCTGGACCGCCTCGACCGGCGCCTCGAGACCTCGAGCAAAGCCGCTCCGGACGACGACCTCGCCGCGAAGGTCGAGGAGCTCACCGCCGAGGTGCGCAAGCTGACCGCGAAGTCAAAGCCCGCCGCCAAGAAGGGCTAGGGCCGCGCGGCCGAGCGCGATCTCGGCCGCATGCAGCGCCTCGTCGCCGAGACGGGCGCCGGCTGCGTCGGTCGCCACGACCACCACCACGCCGGCCGCGTCGATGCCGGCCGCGGACGCGGCGGACAGCAGCGCCGCCGAACTGAGGTCGCGCGCGTGCGCGCTCGCGAGCACGGGTGCGTCGTCGAGATCGGTGCTGGCGAGGGTGATCACCGTCAGCGCCGCGGCCGGCAGCGTCGGTCGCAGCTGCGCCCCGGCGCCGAGCGCGCGGCTCGCGCCGTCGAGGGCGAGCACGGGGTCGGCCGCGCACAGCGTGCCGAGGGCGAGGCTCCGATCGAGCGCCGCGCAGGTGCCGACGCGCACGACGCGCCGGGCACCGAGGACGGCCAGGTCGCGCACGATGGCGGCCGTGCTCGGCCCGCCGAGCCCGGTGCTCTGGACGGTCAGCGGCTCGCCGTCGGCTGCGGTTCCGGTGTAACCCCAGAGGCCCCGCGCATGGTTGACCATCAGCGGCGCGTCGGTCAGCGCCTGGGCGAGGCGCAGCGCCCGGCCGGGATCGCCTGGGGCGAGCACGCGCTCGGCCACCGGCGCATGGGGTCGCAGCCAGGCGGGTGCTCCTATAGGCTCGCGCGCCATGGCCAAGAAGTCCAAGAAGTCCAAGAAGGCGTCGTCCAACACGGGCGACGGTCTCCGCGACGCGGTCGAGCGTACCTGGGCGGGTGCTTCCGGCGGTGCGCAGAAGCGCGTGACCGACGTGTTCGACGAGTTCGGCTCCGCGCTCGTGCGCCTGCGTGAGACGCTCGACGAGCGCCGGGTGCTCGACACCCTGGAGACGCTGTACGACGAGGTGCAGAACCTCGCGCGGCGCGTCGGCAACCTCGAAGGCCCGGGCGGCTCGCGCAGCGGGACGTCGTCCCAGGCGAGGAAGCCCGTCGCAAAGCGCAGGCCCGCCGCCAAGCGCAAGCCCGCCGCCAAGCGCAAGGCCGCCGCCAAGCGCAAGGCCGCTGCCAAGCGCAGGCCCGCAGCCAAGAAGCCGGCCGCCAAGAAGCCGGCCGCCGTCAAGAAGCCCGCCGCAAAGCGCAAGGCCGCCGCCAAGAAGCCGGCGGCAGCGAGCAAGCCCGCGGCCTCCAAGCCGGCGGCGTCGTCGAGCACGACCACAGCCGCGAAGCCGGCTGCGAAGCCCGCCGCGTCCTCCTCCTGAGCGAATGGCCGGCGGCTTCGAGTCCCCAGATCAGTTCAAGGAGCTGATGGACAAGGCCTTCGGGCTCATGTCGAACGATCCCGACATGGGCCCGAAGCTCAAGGCCGCCGACACACCGCAGCGCTTCGAGTTCTCAGACGTTGACCTCGTGGTCAACGTCCGGGCGACCCGGGAGGGCGAGGAGGGCAATCTGCTCTGGAAGTGGTCCGACGATGTCGACTGGGAGCCACGCGTGCGGATGGCCATGTCCTCCGAGACCGCCAACAAGTACTTCCAGGGCAAGGAGAACGTCGCCATGGCGATCGCCCGCCGGCGGATCAAGACCGGCGGCGACGTCAAAGCCGCCCTGGCGATCCTCCCGATCACGCAGCCCGTGTTCGCCCAGTACCGCCAGCTGGTTGAAGCGGATTATCCCGATCTCGTCGCCTGACGTTCCCTGCCTCTAAATGGTTGATTCCACGACTCCGCGGCCGCGGATCACGGGCGGGCGGGGCTGATCCGCCGGTTCGCGCCCGTCCGGACTTGCCCGTACCACCGGTACGGGCTTCACCGGCCGGCCACGGGCGGGCGGGTACAGATCATCATGACCGCGCCCGCGACCACGGGCTTTGTGGAATCAACCATCTAAGCGAACGTTCGCATTGACATGTGTCGTCTCAAGGAGTAGACCTGAGGGCACCAGACGGTCGGGAAGTGAGGGCTCGGGCCCTTGCAAGGCGTCGCCAGTAAGACGAACGTCGCCGGCCGAGGAAGCGGGCCGCATTGCCCGCGTGCGGCGGGGCCGTGAAAGCGACTCCGCCGCTTTTCTTTCATGACGACGACGGACCCCACGCTCGCCGAGGTCGCCGCGCAGATCGACGTCAAGCCGGCCACGCTGCGCCGGTGGGTCCGGGACGAGATCGTGCCGTTGCGTGACGGCAGGTGGTCGCCCGCCGCCGTCGCCCACGCGCGCATCGTCGCTCGTCTGCGCGGCCGCGGGTACAGCCTGAAGACCCTGCGGGAGGCGTCGAAGACGGGCCGCCTCGCCTTCGGCTACATGGAGGACATGTTCCCGCGCGCCGAGGGCGCGTACACGCTGGCCGAGGTCGCCGCCGAGACCGGCCTGGAGGAGGCGATGATCGAGCGTGTATGGTCGGCGATGGGCATCTCGCAGGCTGAGCTGGACACCATCAGCGAGGACGATCTGCAGCTGCTGCGCTACATCGCCGCGGTGGTGGACGCCGGCCTGCCCACCGTCGCCTTCCTGCAGCTCGTGCGGGTCTACGGCCAGTCGCTGCGCGCGATGGCCGACGCGGAGGTGCGCCTCTTTCACCTCTACGTCCACGAGCCGCTGATCCGCGACGGCGTCCCCGGCCTGCAGATGGCCGAGGAGATGGAGGGGCTCGCGCGCGACCTGCTCCCGCTCAGCTCGCCGATCATGGACCACCTGCACCAGCGGTTCCTCGCGCACTTCGTCGAGCAGGACGTCGTCGGCCACATCGAGGTCGACGACGACGACGAGATCGGCCTGGGCCGCATGCGCGTCGCCATCGCCTTCGCCGACCTGTCGGGCTACACGCGCCTGACCGAGGAGGCGGGGGAGGAGCAGGCGCTCGACACGGTGGAGCGCTTCATCGAGAACGTCGAGGTCACGCTGCCCGACGAGGCGCGGGTCGTCAAGACGATCGGCGACGCGGTGATGATCGTCTCCTCCGATATCGCCGCGCTGACGGAGTGGGCCGTCGGCTTCCAGGAGCTGCAATCCGAGCGGCCGCTCCCGCGCATCGGCATCCACTCCGGCTCGGTGCTGTACCGGGACGGCGACTACTTCGGCCGCGCGGTCAACCTCGCCTCGCGCGTGGGGGCGCGCGCAGCCGGCAGCGAGGTCCTCGTCACCCGCGACGTCGTCGAGGCCCGCTCGCCGCACCTGGCCTTCCAACGGATCGGCGAGGTCCGCCTGAAGGGCTTCTCCGAGGCCACCGAGCTCTATCTCGCGCGCCCGAAGGAGCCCGCGTGACCCTGGTGATGCTCTCGGGCGGCCAGGATTCGGTCTGCCTGCTCGACGTGCTCCTCGCCCGCGGCGACGACGTCGAGGCGCTGCACGTCAACTACGGCCTGCGCCCCGAGGCCGACGCTGACGAGGCCTGCTGCCGCGCCCTGTGCGACCGCCTCGCGGTCACCCTGCACGTCCACCACGCAGGCGAGCCGCCCGCCGTCGGCAACCTCCAGGCCTGGGCCCGCGACGTGCGCTACGCCGCCGCCCTCACGCTCACCGACGGCGACATCGCCACCGGGCACACCGCCACCGACCAGGTCGAGACCGTCCTCTACCGCCTCGCAGCGTCCCCGGGCCGCCGTGCCCTGCTCGGCATGCACGACCGCGACGGCCCGATCATCCGCCCCCTGCTGCACATGACCCGCGAGGACACCGCCGCCCACTGCCGCACCCGCGACCTCCCCTGGCGCGAGGACGCCTCCAACCTCGACTCCCGCTTCGCCCGCAACCGAGCCCGAGCGGGCCTCGTCCCAGCCCTCCGCGAGCTCCACCCCGCCGCCGAGCAGAATCTGCTCACCACGCTCGAGATCCTGCGCGACGAGGCCACCGTCCTCGACTCGCTCGTGCACGACTTCATCGCCGGGCGCTCCACCATCCCGGCCAGTGAGCTTGCTCATCTGCTTCCAGCGATGCGAAGGCTCGTCTTCATCGAACTGGCCGGGGCACCGGTCGGACACCGCGTCGACGAGGTGGTTGAGCTTGCTCTGAAGGGAGGGAGATCGGAGCTCCACATCGGCTCGGGCGTGCGGGCTTATGTCCGTCGCGGAGCGATCGAAGTACTGAGGGACGACGGGGAACCCCGACCCTCGGAATTAGGGCTCGGTCCCCCGAGGGCGGGGTTCCCCGTCGGCCCAGCGGCATAGGGTCCCCCAACGTGCTGCGCGACCCAGCCATCGGAGAGACCATCGTCCAGGCGGACGAGCTCCAACACCGCATCGAACAGCTGGGCAAGGAGATCACCCTCGACTACGCGGACAAGGACCTGCTCCTCGTCTGCGTCCTCAAAGGCGCGGTCTTCTTCCTGAGCGACCTCATGCGGCACATCGAGCTCCCATGCGAGGTCGACTTCATGGCCGTCGCCTCCTACGGCAGCGCCACGGAATCCTCCGGCGTCGTCCGCATCCTCAAGGACCTCGACATGGCCATCGAGGACCGCCACGTCCTCATCGTCGAGGACATCGTCGACTCCGGCCTCACGCTTCAGTACCTGATGCGCAGCCTCGAGGCGCGCAACCCGGCGAGCCTCGAGGTCTGCGCCCTGCTGACCAAGCCGAGCCGCCGCGCCGTCGAGCTGCCGGCGCGTTACATCGGCTTCGAGATTCCCGACAAGTTCGCGGTCGGCTACGGCCTGGACCACGCCGAGCGCTACCGCAACCTGCCCTTCGTTGCAGCGCTAGCTCTCTAGTGATGCAACGTTGGATCGCGGCGCTTGCAGCCTCATAGCGTGCCCTAAGCTCAATGGCCGCATGAGCAGGTTTTTCAAGAGCGCCGCGTTCCCGATCCTGATCGTGATCGTGCTGGCGTTCTTCGCCTCGAAGCTGATTTCGAATTCGTCGCAGGACGACAAGCCCGACTTCGCGCAGTTCAACACGCAGCTCGAGCAGGGGGAGATCGAGTCGGCCACGCTCAACCCGAAGGACTTCTCGCTCGACTACACGGTCAAGGGCGGCCAGGAGTTCGAGATCGGCATTCCGGGCGACGCCTACGCGGCGGTCATGACCAACAAGCTGCAGCTCGCCGTCGCCGACGAGAAGCTCCAGTCCTTCGACGTCAAGCCGGCCCGCTCGAGCGCCATCCTCAGCCTGCTGGTGTACGTGCTGCCGTTCGTCCTCTTCCTCGCCCTGTTCATCTTCCTGATGAACCAGGTCCAGGGTGGCGGTTCGAAGGTCATGCAGTTCGGCAAGTCCAAGGCCAAGCGCCTGTCGGTGGACTCGCCCAAGATCACCTTCCGCGACGTCGCGGGCGCCGACGAGGCCGTGGAGGAGCTCCACGAGATCAAGGAGTTCCTCGAGAACCCGAAGAAGTTCCAGGCGCTGGGCGCTCGCATCCCGAAGGGCGTGCTGCTCTACGGGCCTCCCGGCACCGGCAAGACCCTGCTGGCCCGCGCCGTCGCGGGTGAGGCCGGCGTGCCGTTCTTCTCCATCTCCGGCTCGGACTTCGTCGAGATGTTCGTCGGCGTGGGTGCCTCACGTGTCCGCGACCTCTTCGAGCAGGCCAGGCAGAACTCGCCCTGCATCATCTTCATGGACGAGATCGACGCCGTCGGGCGCCATCGCGGCGCCGGCATGGGTGGCGGTCACGACGAGCGCGAGCAGACGCTCAACCAGCTCCTGGTGGAGATGGACGGCTTCGAGGCCAAGGACAACATCATCATGATCGCGGCCACCAACCGGCCCGACATCCTCGATCCCGCCCTGCTGCGCCCGGGCCGCTTCGATCGCCAGATCTCCGTCGACCGCCCCGACCGCGGCGGCCGGCGCAAGATCCTCGAGGTCCACACCCGCGGCAAGCCGCTGGGCAAGGACATCGAGCTGGACGCCCTGGCGGGCCAGACCCCCGGCTTCACGGGCGCCGACCTCTCCAACCTGGTCAACGAGGCCGCGTTGCTGGCCGCCCGCAAGGGGCGCAAGGACATCGGCCACTTCGAGCTCGAAGAGGGCATCATGCGCGTCGTCGCGGGCCCGGAGAAGAAGACGCGCGTCATGAGCCAGAAGGAGCGGCTGATCACGGCGTACCACGAGATGGGCCACGCGATCGTCGGCAACTACCTCGAGCATTCCGACCCCGTCCACAAGGTCTCGATCGTCTCCCGCGGCCAGGCGCTCGGATACACGATCTCGATGCCGACCGAGGACCGGTTTCTGACCACGCGCGCCGCGCTCATGGACACGATGGCCATGACGCTCGGCGGTCGCGCAGCGGAGGAGATCGTCTTCGACGAGATCACGACGGGCGCGTCCAACGACCTCGAGAAGGTCACGGCGACCGCCAAGCAGATGGTCATGCGCTTCGGCATGAGCGAGAAGCTCGGCCCGCGGGTCTTCGGCCACGACCAGGGCATGCCCTTTGTGGGCCGCGAGTTCTCCTCCGAGCCCGACTACTCCGACGAGATCGCCCGCGAGATCGACGACGAGATCCGCCGCATCGTCGAGTCCGCGCACCAGTCCGCCAAGGACATCCTCAACGAGCACCGCGACAAGCTGCAGTCGATCTCCGAGCTGCTGCTCAAGCGCGAGACGATCGAGCGCGAAGAGTTCATGGCCCTGTTGAGCGGGAAGTCCGAAGAAGACGTCTTCGGCCCCGACGAGCCGCAGAGCGGCGCGCCGGCTGAGCTGGGGCCCGCGCCCGAGCGCCCCGCGCCACGGCCGCTGCCACGCCCCGGGTTCGCGTCCGAGGCCCGCGGCCTCACGCTGCCCGAGAAGCCCGACCTCGCCTAGGAGCCTGTTGATCTTTCCCCGCGGCGCGAGGCCAGGCGTCCGCGGCGCTGGATCGGGTGGGCCCGCGCCCAGGGATACGCCCGGTATGCCTAGGCACGGGCCCACCCGCCCAGCATCCACGGCCACGCCCCCTCGCACCACGGCTCAAAAATCAACAGTCTCCTAAGGCGGTCACCAGTTCGACGGTGATTCCCGAGGGGTCGGTGACGACCCCCGGGTCGCCGTCGGTGATGACGGTCGCCTTCAGCAGCCGTGCGCGATCGGGCGGCGCGAGCGGTGCGCCCGCGCTCTCCCAGGTGTTGGCGCCGACGTGGTGGTGGTAGCCGTCCCAGCCGAGGAACGCGGCCTGCGCGCCGGAAAGGGCCATCACGTCGAAGCCGAGGCCGCGGTAGAACGCCATGGTTGCCGCCACCTCGGCCACGCACAGATGGACGTGGCCCATGGTGGTACCGGCCGCCAGCCCATCGAAGGTCGCCTTCGCCGGATCGCCGAGCGTTGCGACGAGCGCGTTGGCGTCCAGCGGCCCCGTCGTCATCAGCTCGGCGACGCGGCCCTCCCACTCGGCCCGCGGCCGGTCGGCGTAGATCTCGATGCCGTGCCCGTCGGGGTCGCGCAGGTAGATCGCTTCGCTGACCGCGTGGTCGGACATGCCGGTGATCGCCACCTGGTCGCGCGCCGCATGGACGAGCCAGCGGGCGAGGTCCTCGCGGCCGGGCACCAGCAGCGCGAAGTGGAACAGGCCACAGAAACCGTCGGCCGGGCGGGCCCCCGGCTGCTCGGTGAGGACGAGCAGATCCTCGCCGCCGGCACCGAGCGCGATCACGTCGTCCGAGCGGTGGTGCACCTGCAATCCGAGCGCCTGCTCGTAGTAGTCCAGCGAGCGGACGAGGGACGCGACGGAGAGGTGAATTGCGCCGATACGCAGCACAACCGCTACCTTAGGTCCAGCAGGCGGCGCCGCCGCCCGCGAGGTTTTGGTTGCTCCATTTTAGTCGGGCGGTCGAAGTCTCACCCCCGTATGCCGCGGCCCGATGCCGCGAGAAGGAGCAGTCTCCCCATGCAGTCCACTACGACTTTCGCCGATCTCGGCGTGTCCGCACCCGTGGTGCGCGCGCTCGCAGAGCGCGGCATCGACGCCCCCTTCGCCGTCCAGGGGATGGTCATCCCCGACGTGCTCGACGAGCGCGACGTGCTCGTCAAGTCCCCGACCGGCTCGGGCAAGACCCTGGCCTTCGGCGTCCCGCTGATCGACATGATCGAGGCCGGCGGCCTGCCGACCGTGCTGATCCTCGCGCCGACGCGCGAGCTCGCGACCCAGATCGTCGACGAGCTCCGCACTGTCGCCAAGGCGCGGTCGGTCAACGTCGTCGCCGTCTACGGCGGCGTCGCGATCTCGCCGCAGATCAAGGCGGTCAAGCAGGCCGACATCATCGTCGCCACTCCGGGCCGGCTGATCGACCTGCTCGACCGCCGCGCCGTGCGGCTGGACAAGGTCGAGGCGCTCGTCCTCGACGAGGCCGACCGCATGCTCGACATGGGCTTCAAGCCCGCCGTCGACCGGATCGTCGGCCACACCCCGAACGACCGCCAGACGCTGCTGTTCTCGGCCACGCTCGAGGGCGAGGTCGACCGCGTCGCCAAGGCCTACACGCGCAACCCGGTGCGCCACGAGCACACCCCGACCGTCGAAGCCATCGGCAAGGTCGAGCACCGCTTCCTCAAGGTCCTCCATGAGGACAAGGGCGAGACGCTGGTCGACCTGCTCAAGGGTGCCGAGCGCACGCTCGTCTTCGTGCGCACCAAGCGCGGCGCCGACCGGCTCGCCAAGCGGCTGGCCGCGAACAACCTGAGCGCGGTCGCCATGCACGGCGACAAGTCCCAGGGGCAGCGCGAGCGCGCGCTGGCCAGCTTCGAGAGTGGCAAGGTGCGCACGCTGATCGCCACCGACGTGGCCGCCCGCGGCATCGACGTCCAGGGCATCACCCACGTGATCAACTACGACCTGCCGGGTGGCGCGGAGGACTACGTGCATCGCGTCGGCCGCACCGCCCGCGCGGGCGCCAGCGGCGTCGGCGTCACCTTCGTCCTGGCCGAGCAGACGACCGACGCGGTCAAGATGGGCACCGGCCTCGGCCTGCAGCGCGAGCTCGCCGACGCGGGCCTCGCGGTCGCAAGCCCGGGTGGCGGCGGGCACCGGCGCGGTCCCGGCCGGCCGGGACGCCGGCGCAGCCGCTGAACCCTGCGGCGCCTAGTAGATGGTTGATTCCACGACCCCGCGGCCACGGGTCTCGTGGAATCAACCATCTAGGGTCCGGAACGTGTTCCGGATCATGGGCGTCGTCAACGTCACTCCGGACTCGTTCTCCGACGGCGGCGCCCTTACCGGCGCCGCCGCGGCCGTCGCCCACGCCCGCCGCCTGGTCGCCGAGGGCGCCGACCTCATCGACGTCGGCGGCGAGTCGACACGGCCCTACGCCGAGCCGGTGTCCGCGGCCGATGAGCTGCGCCGGGTCGTGCCCGTGGTCGAGCAGCTCGCCGGCCTGGAGGTCTCCGTCGACACGTCCAAGGCGGCGGTTGCCCGCGCCGCGCTGGACGCGGGCGCCGGCTACGTCAACGACGTCAGCGCCTTTCGCGCGGACCCCGCCATGGGCGCCCTCGTTGCCGAGCACGGCGCCCGCTGCTGTCTCATGCACATGCTCGGCGAGCCGCGCACCATGCAGGACGACCCGCGCTACGCCGGCGACGTCGTCTCCGAGGTCAAGGCGTTCCTTGAAGAGCGCATGGCCTTCGCGATCGCCGAGGGCGTCCCGGAGGAGCGGATCGAGCTCGACCCGGGTATCGGCTTCGGCAAGACCGTGGCCCACAATCTCGCGCTCATCGACCGCATCTCGGAGCTTGCCGCGCTCGGCCGGCCGCTGGTCGTCGGCGCGTCGCGCAAGGGCTTCCTCGGCACGCTCACGGGCCGCGAAGTGCCGGCCGAGCGCGTGTTCGCGACCGTCGCCGTCAACGTCCTGGCCTTCGAGCGCGGCGCCTCGGTCTTCCGCGTCCACGACGTCGCCGCCACCCGCGATGC
>JBBJOW010000016.1:0-68856 GCA_037724045.1 Solirubrobacteraceae bacterium | reverse complement strand
TGGCACACCGCCTGCCCCATGCGCCCCGCAGCACCGGCGACGGCGACCCGGATCATTTGGTCTCGCTGCGCTCGCCACCACTGAAGCTGGCGCTTCGCTCCCCCAGCACGGGCGCGAGGGCGGCGCGGAACGCCTCCTCGGACGGGCCGATCCCGGCCGCCGACAGCCGATCGGGAGCCCAGAGCTCATCGGCCAGAGCGGAGAGGTCGTCGAGCGTGACCGCGTCGATGCGCTCCATCAGCTCCTCCGGCTCGAGGAGCGGCAGCTCGAACAGGACGGAGCCACCCAGCCGGTTCATGCGCGCGGCCGAGGACTCCAGGCCGAGGATGATCCGCGCTTTGACGTTCTCCTGCGCGCGCTCGAGCTCTTCTGCGGTGCCCGGGTTGGACCGCAGCTGACGGAGCTCGTCCCTCACCACCGTCATCGCCTCGACGAGGTTGTCGGGCCGCGTGCCCACGTAGAGCCCGACCTGGCCGGTGTCGGAGAACTGGCCCGAGAAGGAGAAGACGCTGTAGGCCAGCCCACGCTCCTCGCGCACCGCCTGGAACAGGCGCGAGGACGACAGCCCGCCGAAGATCGCGTCGAGGACCCGCGCCGCGAAGCGCCGATCGTCGTGGCGGGCGAGGCCGACGCCGCCCAGGCACACGTGCACCTGCTCGGTGTCCTTGCGCTGGAAGCGCACGTCGGTCGCCGGCTGCACCGGCGCGTCGTCGGGCACGCCGGCCACGGCTGCCGGCGTCGCGAAGCCCGCCGCCGTGGCGAGCTCGAGGATCGCGTCGTGGTCGACGTTGCCCGCCGCCGCGATGACGATCCGCGCCGGCACGTAGCGCGCCGCGTGAAACGCGCGCAGCGCGTCCACCGGCGTGTCGGCGATGACCGGCGCGCGGCCGATGATCGAGCGCCCCAGCGGGTGGTCTCCGAAGACGGCCTCGCCGAGCACGTCGAAGACCGTGTCCTGCGGGTCGTCGAGGTACATCGCGATCTCCTCGATGACCACCTGGCGCTCCGGATCCACGTCGCGGAAGGCGGGCCGGGCGACCATATCGGCCATGACCTCGAAGGCCTGCGGCAGATGGGCGTCCAGCATCCGCGCGTAGACCGTGGTGGTCTCCTTGTCGGTGCCGGCGTTGAGCTCCGCGCCCCAGCCGTCGAACATCCGGTCGATCTCGACCGAGCCGAAGCGCTCCGTGCCCTTGAAGAGCAGGTGCTCGAGGAAGTGCGACAGCCCGGCCTCCTCCGTCGCCTCACCGCGTGAGCCGTTGGCGACGAAGAAGCCCAGGGCCGCCGACCGGACCCCGTCCATGCGCTCGGTGACGACGCGCAGGCCGGAGTCCAGCTCGCTCAGCTGGTGCTTACTGATGACTAACCGCGATCGGGGTCGTTGTCGCGACGCGGGCCGCCACGCTCACGGCCACGGCCGCCGCGCTCGCGGTCCCGGCCGCCACCGCCGCCGCCGCCGCGGCTCTCGCGGCGCGGGCCGCCCCGGTCGCCGCCGCCACGGTCGCC
This sequence comes from Solirubrobacteraceae bacterium, assembly GCA_037724045.1. Taxonomy (GTDB): domain Bacteria; phylum Actinomycetota; class Thermoleophilia; order Solirubrobacterales; family Solirubrobacteraceae; genus DATLGB01. The sequence goes on along the minus strand of JBBJOW010000016.1, from coordinate 67,350 downwards.
CGTGCCGACGCCGGCGAGGTCGGCCGCGGCCTTGCCCTCGACCTCGGGATCGTTGGCGAGGCGCAGGCCGATGCGGCCGCGCTCGCGGTCGACCTCGACCACGCGGACCTCGAGCTCCTGGCCCTTCTCGAGCACCTCCTCGACCGTCTCGGGCCGCTGGCCCGGTGCGATGTTGGAGATGTGCAGCAGGCCGTCCGTGCCCTTGGCGAGCTCGATGAACGCGCCGAACGGCATCGTCTTGACGACCTTGCCGTTGAACGTGTCGCCGATCTCGACCTCCTTGGTCATCGACCGGATGCGGTCGACCAGACCGTCGCCCTGCGCGCCGGTGGCGGCGTAGACGCGCACCTGGCCGGTGTCGTCGACGTCGATCTGGGCCTCGAACTCCTCCTGCAGCGAGCGGATGGTCTCGCCGCCCTTGCCGATCAGCAGGCCGATCTTGTCCGGATCGATCTTGATCGACGAGATGCGCGGCGCGAAGTCCGACATCTGCTCGCGCGGAGCGGAGATGACCTTGGCCATCTCGCCGAGGATGAACAGACGCGCGTCCTTGGCCTGCGTGAGCGCGTCGCGCAGGATCTCGAACGTGACGCCCGTGATCTTGATGTCCATCTGGAGCGCGGTGATCCCGTTCTCCGTGCCGGCGACCTTGAAGTCCATGTCGCCGAGGTGATCCTCGACGCCGGCGATGTCGGTGAGCACGACGTAGTCGTCGCCCTCCTTGATCAGGCCCATGGCGATGCCCGCGACGGGCGACTTGAGCGGCACGCCCGCGTCCATGAGGGAGATCGAGGAGCCGCAGACCGAGGCCATCGAGGAGGACCCGTTGGACTCGAGGATGTCCGACACGACGCGAATCGTGTACGGGAAGTCCTCCTGGTTGGGGATCATCGGAACCAGGGCACGCTCGGCGAGCGCGCCGTGCCCGATGTCGCGGCGCTTGGGGCCGCGCATGAAGCCGGCCTCGCCCACCGAGAACGGCGGGAAGTTGTAGTGGTGGAAGTACGACTTCGTCGTCTCCAGCCCGAGCGTGTCCAGGCGCATCTCCTCGCGCGTGGTGCCCAGGGCGACCACCGAGAGGGCCTGCGTCTGGCCGCGGGTGAACAGCGCGGAGCCGTGCGTGCGCGGAAGCAGGCCGGCCTCGACCGCGATCGGCCGGATCTCCGTCGTGTTGCGGCCGTCCGGGCGCTTCTTCTGGACGGCGATGCGCTCGCGGATGACCGCCTTCTCGAGCTTGTCGAACGCCAGCTGGGCGGCGCCGGCAGCCGAGCCGTAGTCGTCGGCGTTCTCGTCGGGCGTGAAGCGGGCGATGACCTCGTCGCGGACCGCGCGGGTCGCGTTCTGGCGGTCGAGCTTGTCCACGACCTGCGTGGCCTCGTCGAGCTTTGCGCCGAACTCGCTCTTCACCTGGTCGAGCAGGCCCTGGTCGACCTGCGGGGAGGTGACCGGCATCTTCTCGTGCTTGCCGGCCTTCTCGCCGAGCTCCTGCATCGCGGCGACGAGCTTCTTGATGGCGTCGTGGGCGATGTCGAGCGCGTCGAGGATCTCCGCCTCGGAGATCTCGTCGGCGCCCGCCTCGACCATCAGGATGGCCTCCGCGGTGCCCGAGACGACCAGGTCGAGATCGGAGAGCCCCTCGTGGAGCTGCTCCTCGGTCGGGTTGACGACGAAGTTGCCGTCGACCTTGCCGATGCGGACGGCGCCGACGGGCTCCGGGAAGGGGATGTCGGACACCATCAGGGCGGCGCTCGCGCCGTTCATCCCGAGGATGTCGTACGGGTGTACGTGATCGATGCTCAGCGGCACCGTCACGAGCTGCGTCTCGTGGTTCCAGCCCTTGGGGAACAGCGGGCGCAGCGGGCGGTCGATCATGCGGGCGACGAGCGTGCCCTTCTCGCCTGCGCGGCCCTCGCGCTTGAAGAACGAGCCGGGGATCTTGCCCGCGGCGTACATCCGCTCCTCGACGTCCACCGTCAGCGGCAGGAAGTCGACGTCGCGCTGGTTGCCGGCGGTCGCGGTGGAGAGGACGACGGTGTCCCCCTGCTGTACCACGACGGAGCCGGAGGCCTGCTTGGCCAGCTTGCCCGTCTCGAACGAGATCTCGCTGCCGCCGATTTCGACGGTGACGCGGGTCACGTCAGACATATGGGTCCTTTCTCTGCCCGCCTTCGGTGGCGGGCCCCTCTGCGTATTCGACGCGTCGGTAGTTGCTGTCGATCAGGGTAGCCTCCCGCGCGCTATGGCGGGCCGCATCGTCCTGTTCGGAGCCACGGGGTACACGGGCTCGCTGATCGCTCGGCGGCTGGTGGCCGCGGGGGTCGCCCCGGTCCTCGCCGGCCGCGACACCGAGCGCCTGCAGGCCCTGGCCGACCGCCTCGACGGGCCCTCCGAGATCGTGAAGGCGGACGCTCTGCGGCAGAACAGCGTCTTCAGCCTCGTCGAGCGAGGTGACGTGCTCGTCGCCACGGTCGGCCCGTTCGCCAAGTACGGCGCGGTCGCCGTACGAGCGGCGGTCGCCGCGGGCGCCGTGTACATGGACTCCACGGGCGAGCCGACCTTCATCCGCCGGGCCTTCGAGGAGTTCGACGCACCCGCGTGCGAAAGCGGCGCCGCGCTGCTCACCGCGCTCGGTTACGACTGGGTGCCGGGCGCGCTTGCCTGCGCGCTCGCGCTCGAGGACGCCGGGGACCAGGCGGTACGGGCGGACGTCGGCTACTTCGTCAAGGGCGCCACGGCGAGCCCGGGCACCAAGGAGTCGCTGGTCGGTGCGACGCTCGACCCGGGCTTCGCCGTCCGCGACGGCAGGTTGACGACCGAGCGCGGCGCGGTCCGCGTGCGCTCCTTCGCCACCGCCGGCCAGGCCTTCAGCGCGGGCGGTGCGGAGCACTTCACGCTCCCGCTCGCCTACGACCGGCTGCGTGAGGTCAACACCTACATCGGCGGCGGGGCGCTCTCGCGCGGCGTGCAGCTCGCCTCCGCGGCGACGGCCCTGGCGCAGAAGCTGCCGGGCTCGCGGACGGTGATGCAGGCCGCCGGGGAGCGCGTTGCGGCGCTCTTGCCCGGGCGTGGTGACACGCCGGCGAGCACCCGCGTCGTGGCGACCGCCCACAGCGCCCGCGGCGACCAGCTCGCGACCACCGTCCTCAACGGTCCCGACCCCTACGACTTCACGGCGAGCTTCATGGCGTGGGCGGCGCAGCGCGCCGCCACGGGCAACGTCGAAGGAACCGGCGCCCTCTCCCCCGTGCTCGCGTTCGGTGGCCTGGCAGGCTTGCACACGGGATGCGCCGCCGCAGGCATCTCCGAGCGCTCCTAGTCCGTAACTGCAGCGATGTTCGGCTACCACACGCTCCGACGCGAGCAGCACCTCCCCGGTGCCCCTGACGAGGTCTTCGAGTTCTTCGGCGACGCCGACAACCTCGAGGCGATCACTCCGCCCTGGCTGTCCTTTCGCATCGTCAGCAATCGCGCCGCTCACATGGAGGTCGGGACCCTGATCGAGTACAAGCTCAAGCTGCACGGGCTTCCGATCAGCTGGCTCACGCGGATCGAGGTGTGGGAGCCGGGCGTGCGCTTCGTCGATCAGCAGCTGCGCGGGCCCTACGCCCTGTGGCACCACACCCATGAGTTCCGCGCCGCGGACGAGGGCACGCAGATGACCGACACGGTCCGCTACGCGCTCCCCTTCGGACCCCTCGGCGAGGTCGCCCACGCCCTCTTCGTCCGCCGCGACCTCGACCGGATCTTCGATCACCGGGTCACAGAGGTTGCGCGCCGGATGTAGAGTTCCGCCATCAACGAGGTCGGAATGAATTCCACGCTGGGCGGGGCGGGGACGATCAGAAGGCCGCTTCGCATACTCCTGGTCGAGGACGACGAGGGCGACGCGCTGATCGTGCGCCTGCTGTTCGAGGAGACGCATCCGCCCGTGCAGATCACCCACGTCCAGAGGTTGGCGGACGCAGAGGCGATCGCCGCCGACCACGACTGCGCGCTGCTCGACCTGGGCCTGCCCGACGCCACCGGCCTCGAAGGGCTCGAGCGCCTGCGCGCGGCCGCGGACGACCTCGCCATCCTCGTGCTCACTGGTCTCGCCGACGAGGAGCGGGGTATCGCCGCGCTGGCGGCCGGTGCGCAGGACTACCTGGTCAAGGGCCATGTCGACGGGGAGCTGCTCGCCCGCTCGGTGCGCTACGCCGTCGAGCGCCGTCGCGCGATCACCGCCCGGCGCGAGCTCTCCCTCGCACAGCTGCAGGCCGCCGAGACCACCCGCCTCGAACGCGGGCTTCTCCCGACCCCGCTGGTGAGCGACCCGCGCGTGCGCATCGCCACCCAGTACGCCGCGGGCCGTCGGCGGGCGCTGCTGGGCGGGGACTTCTTCGACGTCGTGGAGGACGGCAAGGGCTGCCTGCACGCGATCATCGGTGACGTCTCCGGCCACGGTCCCGACGAGGCGGCGGTCGGCGTGTGCCTGCGCATCGCGTGGCGGACACTGATCCTTGCGGGCACCGAGTCCGACGCGGTCCTTCCGACGCTGCAGTGGGTGCTGGAGGCCGAACGCTACGACCGCGGCGTCTTCGCGACCGTGGCGACACTCGCCGTCGAGCCCGATCGCGTCGGCCTCACCTTGCGTACCGCGGGGCATCCGTCACCCCTGCTCGTGCCTGCCGCGGGCGCACCGCGGCCGCTCGTGGACGGGTCGGGCGGCCCGCCGCTGGGCGTGCTCTCGGGCTCGACCTGGGCGCCGGCCGAGTTCACCCTCGAGGCCGGCTGGAGCGTGCTGCTCTACACCGATGGGGTCGTCGAAGGCCGGCGCGGCGACCACTCGCGGCTCGGCGAGGACGGCCTCGCCGAGCTGGTGGTGGACGCGCGGCGGCACGACCCCGATCCCTCCGCGATGGTCCGCGAGGTGGTGGCGCGCGCGGAGGAGCTCAACGCCGGCCCGCTTCGCGACGACGTCGCGCTCGTGCTGATCGGCGTCTGAGCTACTCGAGCTCCGCCCAGACCGCCGCGTCCGGGCGGCCGGAGATCTTCCTGCCGTTTGGGAGGAAGAGGGTCGGCGTGGTCGCCACACCGGCCCGGATCCCGGTGCGGAAGTCGCGCTCGACGCGCTCGCGAGCTTCGGTCGAGTGCGCGTCCGCGTGGAAGCGTGCAACGTCGAGCCCGAGCGACGCCGCACGCGCCCACAGGTGCGGGTCCTCCAGGCGCGCCTGGTCGGTATAGAGCGCGTCGTGCATCGCCCAGAACGCGTCCTGCATGGCAGCCGCCTCGACCGCCTGTGCCGCCGCCCACGCCCGCGGGTGCTTGGCGCGGACGGGGAAGTGGCGGAAGCAGACCTGGACGGGCGTCTCCTTCAGCCGCAGCTCGAGCACCGCGCAGAACGGGCACTCGAAGTCGGCGTACACGGTGACCACCGGCGCACCCTCCGGTCCCCGCAGGCGATCGTCGGGCCCCGGCGCGGGGACCGGCGACGAGCGCAGGTCAGGGGTGCCGAGGCCGATCGCCGGGCCCGCCGCTGGCCGAGGCGGGCCCCCCTGCATAATCCTCAGGCGGCGTCCAGGCCGTCGAAGATGAGGTTCGCGCCCGGCAGGTCCCCCGGAGACGGCGCCTCGTAGCTCCACTTCACCCTCGCGTCAGGGCCCACGATCACCAGGGCGCGCTGCGGGAATCCGCCCGGGTGCAGCACCCCGAAGGCGGCGCAGGTCGCACCCTTGGGCTCGAAGTCCGACAGCTGCTCGATGTCGACGTTGAGTTGCGCGCGGAACGCCTCCTGGGAGGGCGCCGCGTCGCACGACACGCCGTAGAGCGTCGCCTCGCGTTCGGCGAGCTCGCCGAGCACCTCGTTGTAGATCTGCATCTGGTCCGTGCACACTGACGAGAAGGCGAATGGGTAGAAGACGAAGACGCTCGTCTGCCCGTTCAGGTCGGCCTGCGTGAAGTTGTCGCCGTCGTGGCGCGCGAGCGAGAACTCGGGCGCGGACGTGCCGGGGGCGATGACGGCCACGGCTGGGCGCTAGCGCCGCAGGCCGAGCTCGCGGATCAGTCCTCGGTAGCCCTCGAGGTCCTTCTTCTGGAAGTAGTTGAGCAGTCGGCGACGGCGCCCGACCAGCATCAGCAGACCGCGCCGCGAGTGGTGGTCGCCCTTGTGCGACCGGAGGTGCTCGGTGAGGTGGTTGATGCGCTGCGTGAGCAGTGCGATCTGAACCTCGGTGGCCCCGGTGTCCGTCTCGGACTTCCCGAACTTGGTGACGGTTTCCTGCTTGTCTTCAGCGGTGATGGCGGTCATGTGCAACGGACGAGAGTAGCACCCGGCTACCCCGCCACTTCCAGGGCTTCGGCGGTGTCGTGCTCCATCTGGGCGACCAGCGCGTCGGCCGAGTCGAAGCGCTTCTCGCCCCGGATGCGACGCAGGAAGGCAAGCCGCAGCTCCTGTCCGTAGCAGTCGCCGTCGTAGCCGATCAGGAACGCCTCGATGAGCACGCCGCGCCCGGTCACGAAGGTCGGGCGGACCCCGATCGAGACCGCGGCCGGCCACCACTCGTCACCGAGGGACGCGCGGCATGCGTAGATGCCGTTGCCGGGGTAGCAGAGCGCGTTGTCGGGCACCAGGTTGGCGGTCGGATAGCCCAGCGTGCGCCCGCGCTCGTCGCCGTGCTGGACGATGCCACGCAGGTGGAACGGCAGCCCGAGGAAGCGCGCGGCGCGTTCGACGTCGCCCGCGACGATCAGCCCGCGGATGTGCGTCGAGGACACGATCTCGCCGTCGACCTCGACCATGTCGGCAACCTGTGTCGTGAACGCCGTCTGCTGCTGGAGCAGGGCCGCGTCGCCCTGAGCCTTGTGGCCGAAGCGGAAGTTCTCCCCCACCCGCACCTCGGTGGCGCCCAGCCGGGCGATCAGAACGTCGTCGATGAACTCCTGCGGGGTCTGCGCGGCGAACGCCCCGTCGAAGGGGATGACCACGAGCTCCTGGACCTCCAGCCCGGCGAGCAGGTCCGCCTTGACGGGCAGCGGCGTGAGCAGCTTCGGCGCCGCGTCGGGCGCCACGACCGCGCGCGGGTGCGGGTCGAAGGTGAGGACGGTGTCCGCGTCGCCGATCACCGCCTGATGGCCGAGGTGGACGCCGTCGAACTCCCCGACCGCCATCCGTCGGCGCCGCTGGGCGGCCTCTTGGAGCCAGGTCACACGCATCGTCCGCGGAGACTAATCCGTGCGGAGAGTTTCGCGGCCTTTGCGACTAGGACCCCATATGGGGGTGAGATTCGCAGAGGCTGCGGCCATCGCCGCAGTGCAGAACGGACGGGTGACCACGGCGCAGCTTCGCGCGTGCGGTTTCGGGAACAGCGGCATTGAGAGAGGGGTTGAGGCGGGGCGGCTGCACCGGGTCCATCGTGGGGTGTTCGCCGTAGGTCACCTCGCTCCCAGCCGGCTCGGGGACTGGCACGCGGCGGTGCTGGCGTGCGGGGAGGGCTCGCGCCTGAGCCACCGCTGCGCGGCGACGCTGATGAAGATCCGCGACGGCGTCGGCCCGCGGATCGACGTGACGATCCCGACGACCAGCGGCCGGCGTCGGCCGGGCATCCTGATCCATCACGGCGCGTTGCCGCCGTATGAGGTCGGCACCTGGTCGAACATCCCGGTCACGAGCCCGGCCCGGACGATGGTCGATCTCGCGCACGAGCTCGACGAGGAGGACGACATCGAATGGGCCTTGCGCCAGCTCCAGTACCGGCGGCTCTTCGACCGCACCGCACTCGAGCTCGCCAACCGCCGACGGCCCAACCGCGTCCTGACCCGGTTCCTCAATGACCTCGCCCCGACCGCGTCACGCCTCGAGGTCGCGTTCATGAGCCGCGTCGTCCGCAGGCACAACCTGCCATTGCCCGACCTTCAGGCGAAGCCGCTCGGCTTCAAGGTGGACTTCCTATGGCCGGCCGCGATGCTGGTGGTGGAAACCGACGGCTCCGAGCACGACCAGCCCTCGATGCGCGCCACCGACGCCGCGCGCGACAACCTCCTCGGTCTCGCCGGCTACCGCGTTCTCCGCTACCGCTGGTCCGACGTCCACCGCCACCATGAGCGCACGGCCGGCCAGATCCTCCAGGCTTTGCGAGTTGCACCCCGATGAGGGGTGGAAGTCGCAGAGGTCAGGCGCGGAATCCCACGATCACGCGTAGGTGGCCGTCGCGCGGCTCCGCCAGCGCGATGAGGCCCGATTCGTCTGTGAGCCGCACGACGCCACCAGCAACCGCTGGCGCGGCGACGGCCTGGCCGAAGCCGGCTCGTCGGCCTGCGTCCACATCCAGCCTGACCTCCGGCAGGAACGGCAGCGCGTCGGCGAGCGGGATGAAGGTGCCGGCGTCCTCGACGCGGAACGAGCCGATGGCCGTGCGGCGCAGAGACTCGCAGTACGCGTCGCCGAGGTCCATCACCAGCGACCGGATGTAGGTCCCCGACGAGCACTCGATCTCGTAGGCGGCACGATCATCGCGGTGCCACAACAGGTTCGCGCGGTGGATCTCGACCTCGCGCTCGGCCAGCTCGACCGCCTCCCCGGCCCGAGCGAGCGCGTAGGCGCGCCGACCGTCCACCTTCACCGCGGAATACGCCGGCGGTCGCTGCATGATGCGCCCACTGGGCATCGCCAGGGAAGGAGGGGTGCGGCCGGGCAACAGCTCACCGGTCGGGTCACCGGTACTTGACGTCCACCCCAGATGCGCAGTTGTCTCGTAGGTCTTCGGAAGCCCCATGAGCCACCGCTGCACCCGGGTCGCGCGTCCGACCAACACCAGCAGCAGACCGGTGGCAAAAGGATCCAGCGTCCCGGCGTGACCGACCTTCACCGAGCGGCCGTGCTCGCGCCGCACCCGCGCCACGACGTCGTGCGACGTGACACCGGCGGGTTTGTCGACGAGGAGGACCCCGTCCTCGGGCGTCACGCAGGCGCGGGCGCCGCGAGCTGCTCGGCGATGCAGCGGCGCAGGAAGTCGATGAGCTCGGGCATGGCCGCTTCGGTCGAGAAGCCCGCGGCCCGGCGATGCCCGCCGCCGCCGTACTCGCGCGCGATCATCGACACGTCGACGCGATCGTCGGATGCGCGCAGCGAGATCTTGCGCATGCCGTCGCGCCCCGGGCCGAGCTGGTCGCGCACCAGCGCAGCCACGACCGTCCCGTCGAGCGCGCGCAGATGGTCGACGGCGCCCTCGGAGTAGCCCTCCTCGGCCCCCGAGGCCTCGTAGTCGGCCTTCGAGAGATAGGCGAGCGAGAGCGCCCCGCCGTCGAAGCGCTGCAGGTTCGCCAGGCCGCGGGCGAGCAGGTCGAGCTTCTCCACCGGGATGTTCTCGAACAGATGGCGGTAGATGGCCTGCGCGTCGATGCCGGCCTCGTGCAAGGCCGCAGCCATGCGGTGCGCCTCCGGGCCGGTGTTCTCGTACATGAACTTCCCCGTGTCGGTGACGAGGCCGACGTACAGCGCCTCCGCGATCTCGCGGGTGAGCGACACCCCGAGCGGCGCGAGCAGCGTCCACACGATCTCCGCCGTCGAGGACGCCTCCGCCGCGACGAGGTTGACCGTGCCGAAGCGCGTGTTGTCGTGGTGATGGTCCACGTTGACCACCGAGCGCGCGCCGTCAGGACGCAGGGAGTTGCGGTCGATGTTGCCGCAGTCCAAGAAGACGACCGTGCGCGCGGTGAGGTCTTCGGGAATCTCCATCACGAGCCGGTCGACGGTCAGGAAGCGGTACTCGTAGGGCAGCGGGAACTCCGCGGCAGCCATGAACGAGAGCGCGTCCTTACCGAGCTGGGTGAGCGCGAGCTGCATCGCCGCCAGCGACCCGAGCGCGTCGCCGTCGGGATGCTCATGGGTGCACAGCAGCAGCTTCTCGGCACGCGACAGCTCGGCGACGACGGAGTCCATCTCAGTCATCGCCATCGGCTTCCGCGAGCAGACGCTCGAGCCGCGCCGCCCGCTCCGCCGTGTCGTCGTAGGCGAACGACAGCTGCGGCGTGTTCTTCATCCGCAGCTGCGCGGCGACGGCCTTCTGGAGCAGGCCGTGCGCGGACCGCAGCCCATCGAGCGACAGCCTCCGCTCGGAGTCGTCGCCGAGGACGGAGACCCAGACGCTGGCGTGGCGAAGATCGGGTGAGGTGTCGACGGCGGTCACGGTGACGAAGCCGATGCGCGGATCCTTGAGGTCTCCGATGGCGTCGGACAACACCTCGCGCATGGCCTCATCGACCCTTCGCATCCGTCCAGACGGCGTCATCGTACTGACTGAATGTCAGGGGGCAGGTCGGCTACTCGCCGAGCGTGCGCTCGACCTGCTTGATCTCGAAGGCCTCGAGCACATCGCCCTGCCTGACGTCCTGGTAGTTGCGAAGGACGATGCCGCACTCGAAGCCGGTCGCAACCTCGCGGACGTCGTCGGACATGCGGCGCAGCGACTCGACCGCGCCCGTCCACACGACGGTGCCGTCGCGCACGAGGCGGACCGAGGCACCGCGGGTGACCTTGCCCTCGGTGACGTAGCAGCCGGCGATGACGCCGATCTTCGACGCGCGGAAGATCTCGCGGATCTCCACCTCGCCGACGTTCTCCTCGACCTCTTCGGGCCGCAGCATGCCTTGCATGGCGTCCCGGATGTCCTCGAAGGCGCGGTAGATGACCGAGTACGTCCGGATCTGGACGCCCTCGCGGTCCGCGAGCGCGCGGGCGTCGCCGACTGGCCTCACGTTGAAGCCGATGACGATCGCGTCCGTCGCCGAGGCGAGGTTGACGTCTGACTCCGAGATGGCGCCGGCGTCGGCGCGGACCACGTCGACCGCGATCTCGTCCTGGGGCAGCTTGGCGATCTCGTCCCGGAACGCCTCCAGCGAACCGGACACGTCGGCCTTGATGAGCAGGTTGAGCTGCCCGCCGGCAGCCGAGCTCGGATCGAAGATGTTCTCGAGGGTGACGCGGCGGCGCTGACGGCGGGCGATCGCCTCCGTCTTGAGCCGGTGGGCGCGGTCGGCGGCCAGCGAGCGGGCCTCCTTGTCGCTGCCGACCACGCGGACGTTCTCGCCGGCGTCGGGCACGGAGTCGAACCCGAGCACCTCGACGGGTTCCGAAGGCCCGGCCTGAAGGACGCGCTCGCCCAGGAAGTTGCTCATGGCCTTGACGCGGCCCCAATGGGCGCCGCCCACGAGAGCGTCGCCGATCTTCAGCGTCCCGCGCTGGACGAGCACGGTGACCGTCGCGCCGCGGCCCGGGTCCAGGCGCGACTCGACGACCACGCCCGAGGCGTCGGCCTCGGGGTTGGCCTGATACTCCTCGACCTCCGCGAGCAGCACGATCGACTCGAGCAGCTCGTCCAGGTTGGTCTTCGCCTTGGCCGAGACATCGACGAACATCGTGTCCCCACCCCACTCCTCGGGCTGGAGACCGAGATTCGTCATCTCGGTGCGGACGCGGTCGGGCTGTGCGCCCTCCTTGTCGATCTTGTTGACCGCGACGATCATCGGGACCCCGGCGGCCTTCGCGTGGTCGACGGCCTCCCGTGTCTGCGGGCGCACGCCGTCGTCGGCGGCGACGACGATCACCGCGATGTCGGTCACCTGGGCGCCGCGGGCGCGCATGGCGGTGAACGCCTCGTGGCCCGGCGTGTCGAGGAAGGTGATCGCCCGGTCGTCGTGGTGGACCTGGTAGGCGCCGATGTGCTGCGTGATGCCGCCGGCTTCGCCCGCGGCGACCTCGGTGGTGCGGATCGCGTCCAGCAGCGAGGTCTTGCCGTGATCGACGTGACCCATGATGGTCACGACGGGCGGGCGCCACTCGAGATCCTCGTCGGCGTCGTCGTACTCGATGTCCTCGTCGACCTCGTCCGAGGCGTGGACGATCTCGATCCCGCGATCGAACTCGCCGGCGAGCAGCTCGATGGCGTCGTCGGGCAGCGTCTGCGTGAGCGTCGCCATCTCGCCGAGCTGCATCAGCTTGCGGATGATCTCCGCGGCGGAGAGATGCAGGTACTCCGCGACCTGGCCGACGGTCGAACCGGAGTTGATGCGGATGATGTCCGCGGTCTCGGGCTGCCCCGCGTTGAGGGGGGCGGGCTCGGTGTCCTCGAACATCCGGCGCCGGCGCCGGCCACCGCCGCGACCCGGGCGGCGGTTCTGGGGCGGGCCGCCGCGGTTGGGACCGCCGGGGCCGCCGCCCGGGCCGCCGGGTCCGCGACGCGCAGCCTGCGAGTCGATCACGACGCGCCGGACGCCGCCGGGGCCAGGAGGCGGCTTGGGTCCGCCGCCGCCGCGCTGCTGGCGGTTGCGCTGGTTGCCGCCGCGGCTCTGGTCGATGCCCTTGCGCGCCTGGGACTCGCGCTCCTTCTGCTCCTGCAGCCGGCGCGCGGAGAGGTTCACCGGAGTCGACGGCTTGCGCGGCGCGTCGGGCTCGACCTTCTCGGTGGCGGTGCCGTTGGCCGACGGGAGGGGCTTGCCCTCGATCGCCGCCGTGGCGATGTGCTCGTCGATGCCGGAAGCAGCCCCCTTGACGGTGACGCCGGCCTTCTCCAGGCGGGTGACGATCTCCGTCGGCGGGAGGTCGTACTGCTTCGCCAGTTCGTTTACGCGCTTCTTTGCCATGAAAGTTCCTTGGAGTCTATGCCCTTGATCTGGGTCCGGAAGGCGCGTGCGAAGGCGTTGCGCTGGACTGCGACCGACCAGCAGTCGGGCGACGGATGCAGCCAGGCGCCCCGGCCGCTGAGACTGCGGGCCGGGTCGGAGACGACCCGGCCGTCGACTGAAGCGAAGCGGACGAGCGCGGACTGCGCGACGACTTGGCGGCAGCCCACACAGGTTCGCTCATGCAGGAAGCTGATCGCCCTCTTGGGACTCCATCGCCTGGTGGGCCGGCAGGCCGCAGTAGCGCGACGCCGGCAGCGATGCGTTCGGACAGCGGCGTCCGTTGCGGTTGACGGCCGCGCAGCGCCCGCTGGTGGCGTCCTCCTCGACGTCGCCCTCCTCCACGTCGGTGGCGAACTCGGTCTCGGAGCGGATGTCGATCCGCCAGCCGGTCAGCCGGGCCGCGAGGCGCGCGTTCTGGCCCTCTCGCCCGATCGCCAGCGAGAGCTGGTCGTCGGGGACGATGACCGTCGCCTGCTTGGCCTCGTCGTCGACGAGCACTTCGCGCACACGCGCGGGTGACAGAGCCTTGGCGACGAACCGGGCGGGCTCGTCGTTGTACGGGATGATGTCGATCTTCTCGCCGCGCAGCTCGGAGACGACCATGCGCACACGCGAACCGCGCGGACCGACGCACGCGCCGACCGGGTCCACGCCGTCGGCGTGGGAGACGACCGCGATCTTGGAGCGATAGCCGGGCTCGCGTGCGACCATCGTGATCTCGACCAGGTTGTCGGCGATCTCCGGCACCTCGAGCTCGAACAACGCCTTGATGAGGTCGGGGTCGCGCCGGGAGACGATGATCGACGGCCCCCGCGTGGAGTGCGAGACGTCCTTGATGACTGCCTTGACGCGCTGGCCGTGGTCGTAGCGCTCGCCGTCGACCTGCTCGGACTTCGGCAGCAGGGCCTCGACGCGCTCGCGCAGCTGGACGAGCGTGTAGCGCGAGTCGGTCTGCTGGACGATGCCGGTGATCAGCTCGCCGACGCGGTCGCGGTACTCCTCGAACATCATGTCGCGCTCCGCCTCGCGGATGCGCTGGAGGATGACCTGCTTGGCGGTCTGCGCTGCGATGCGGCCGAAGTTGTCGGGCGTGTCGTCGATGAACTCGATCTGGTCCGCGTACTCCATCAGCCGCTCGAGCGGGATATCGGGTGCGTCGGGGATGACGACCTCGCCCGTCTCGGGGTCGACGCGGCGCATGCCCTCCTCGAGGGACGCCTCCGCCTCGACCTCGTCGAGCAGCTCGTCCTCGAGCTCCTCGGGAATGATCATGCGCTCGACGCGGAACTCCCCGTCGTCGGGTGCCATGACGACGCGCGCGTAGCGCGCGGAGCCCGCCAGCTTCTTGTAGGCCGACAGCAGCGCGTCCTCGAGCGCGGTGATGAGCTTGTCCTCGGCAATGCCCTTCTCGGCACCGAGCGCGCGTACGGCGTCGACGATCTCTTGGCTCATCGGATCAGTCCTTCACGAGGTGGGAACGATGGATGTCTGCGTACGGGATGGAGACCACCCCGGTGTCGGCGGCCACGGTGACCTCTGACTCGGTGGCGCCGAGCAGCTCGCCGGTGAAGCTGCGGCGGCCGTCGTGGTCGGGGCGGGTGGGACCTATCCGCACGCGGGCGCGGCGGCCGACGAAGCGGCGGAAGTGCTCGGGCTTTACGAGCGGGCGCTCCGAGCCGGGCGAGGAGACCTCGAGCGCGTAGCGCTCACGGATCTCCGGGAGCAGGCGGGTGACGCGCTCGCACAGGCCGACGGAGACGCCGTCGGGATGGTCGATGAAGAGGCGCACGGTGGTGCCTCCGAGGACCTCGGCGAGGAGGACTTCGACTTTGGGCTCAGTGGGAGCGAGCTTCGCTTCGATCTGCTCCTGGATCCCCATGGTCATCCCCCCTCTCTCTTGTGTTACCCCAAAGAAAAAGCGGGCTGAAGCCCGCTTTTCAAAGGCCGTCCGGCCCAGCGAAAAGTGTCTGGGCAGATTAGCACTCGGTCGCGCTCAGACCGCGTGGCGGCGGGAACGGTCCCGGTACTCGCGGTAGTCCGCTCGGTCGGGGCGCAGGCTCGATGCGAGCGCCAGCGGCTGGCGTGCCTCGGCGTGGCGGCCCTGCTGCTGCAGGGAGCGGCCGAGGCAGAACAGGGCGTAGTGATTGGTCGGCGCACGCTCGACGACGGCCGAGAACTCTGCCTCCGCCTCGCGAAAGCGCTGGGAACCGAACAGCGCGCGGCCCAGCGCCTCGCGCACCGAGGTCTTGTCGGGCTCCAGGTCGCGAACGCGCTGCAGCGGCACCGCGGCGGCATGGTGATCGCCGCCTTCCAACAGGCGCATCCCTCGTGTGTAGAGGTCATACGCGGAATCCACGCCGTTCAGTGTAAAACCAGCCACGTGCGCGCGCGGACGAGCGGGCCGCGACCGTGGGCGAGCGCCCGGCGCAGGCCGCGGCGCGCCTCGGGATCCGGTCCCGGACCGGCTGCGTAGCGCTGAGCGCGCAGCGCGCGCAGGTAACCGGCGGCGCCGGGTCCGAGACGGGCCTCGAGCCCGAGCAGGGTCGTGTCGGGTTCGAGCGCCACCCCCGCACCGCGCAGCGCGCGCTCGAGCTCCGGCGCGCGGGTGCGGCGGCGCGGCCGGCGGATCCAGAGGGCCGCGATGAGGGCCGCCAGCAGCGCGGCCGCGATCGCCACCAGCGGCCCGCGCCCGTCGTCGGGCGGCGATGCGATCCCCTGTGTGGTCCCACGGTCGCGGATGTCGCCGACCCCGGCCGTGACCGCCGTCGGCAGCGCCTGCGAGCGTGGCGGGGCGGCCGCGGGCGTCGGGTCGAAGACGACCCATCCGATGCCCTCGAACCACGCCTCGACCCAGGAGTGCGCGTCGACGTCGCGCACCACGTAGCGCTTGGAGCGCTGGTCGTAGGAACCCGGGGCGAAGCCGGCGGCGACGCGTGCCGGCACTCCGCCCATGCGCAGCAGCAGCGCCATCGCCCCCGAGTATTGCTGGCAGAAGCCGGCGCGCGCGTCGAACAGGAAGCCGTCGAGGTCGGCGGCGCTGGGCGGCGGGGTCTCGTCGTAGGTGAAGCCGGCGCGCAGGTGACGGCTGACCGCGCGCACGTACTCGTAGGGGGTCGCGGCGCCGGCCTGCAGGCGTTGGGAGAGCCCCCAGATCCGGCTGAGGTTCGAGCTGGCGACCTCCCCGCTGGCGCGGTCGTAGTCGTCACGCGCGGCGCCGCCGAAGTCCGGTACCACGAAGGCCTCGGGCTCGTCGCCGACGATCGCCGCGAAGGTCAGGCTCTCGACGATCGGGCGCGGATAGACCGGCTCGGCCGCCCGCAGCTCGCCGCGCGAGGGGTCCGGGACGTAGACGCGGGCCTCGTAGCTGTCGCCGCTGTGCAGGTCGCGGCCGGCGTCCCAGACGCCTGCGCTCTCGAGGTTGGGCGTCAGCCCGTCCATCGTCACCCGCTCGGCGACCGCCGCCACGGGCATCGTGTCCGAGCGCAGGCTGCGCACGCTCACGGCGATGTCGAACGACCAGCGCTTGATCGCGGCCGGGTCCACGCCCACGTTCTGGCCCGCGGTGGGGACGCCAGCGCTCGGATCGCGGCTCCAGGTCTCGCCGTCGAAGCGGTCGAGGGTGTCCGCCTTCCAGTAGGTGCGGCGCTCGGACTGCACCTGCAGGACCTCGCGGCCGTCGCGCGGCCACAGCAGCGCGCCGTAGTCGTGCTCCCAGCGGAACTCCGACGCCTTCGCGCCGGCGCGGTCGGAGGCGAAGGCCTCGTAGTCGAACCACGGATCGTCCCCGTCCAGGGCCGGCGCGGCCGCGAACGCGATCACCGTGACGGCCGCGGCCAACGCTCCCGCGGGCACGAGGTCTCGCACTCGCAGGCGCTCGAGGCGCAGGTAGGCGACCATGAGCACGGCAAGCACCGCCCCGCGGGCGAACTCCAGCTCGAAGCCGACCGCCACCGCGGGGATGCCGTAGAGAAAGCCCAGGGAGATGAGGCCGGCCGCGCGGCTCTGCTGGGCCAGCAGCGCGGCGCTGAGCACCAGCACCGCGCCGCCGAGCACGATGACGAAGCGGATGTCGGCGTCGCTGCCGCCGTAGGGGACGAGCGCGCCGCCGACGCCGTTCACCCCGGCGTCGATCGACCCGGCGAGCTCGTCCCAGTGCCACGGCAGCAGGTCGGCCGGCGCGCCTCCGGCGACCAGCAGCACGGCGGGAACGGCGCCGATCAGCAGCACCGGGCGCACGGCGGCGATCAACGCGACCGCGAGCGCGGCGAGCGCTCGCCAAAGGGCGCCCGGCTCCACCATCGCCATCCAGTGCGCCAGCCCGAAGCCGGCGAGCGCGGCGAAGGAGATGGCGCGCGGGCCCACCGCGCTCACGAAGCCACGGTCTCCATCGCCGCCGCGCTCCCGGTGCGCGCGCCCAGGTACCCCTGGCACCCGGCGACCTCGAGCAGCGGGCGTCGCTTCCCGGAGAGCTCGCCGGGGACTACGAGCACGAGGCCGCCCGGGGTGCGCCCGAGGCCGCGCGGCGGCCGGTCGGCGCGGCGGGCGGAGACGAAGAGGATCAGGCCGCGGCGGTTCTGGGCGGCGCTGAGGGCCGGGCCGGCGTCGGCGTCCATGAGCGCGAGCCGCACGTGCGCGGCGGGCCACGCGGTCATGTCGGACTCGACGGTCGCCGCGCGGCGGTCGCCCGGCAGCAGCAGCGCGCAGCCGGTGCGCTTGGCGAAGTGGACGGTGAGCGACGCGGCGGCGCGGACGGCGGCGTCGAGGTCCTCGGGCTCGCGCGCACCGCGCGGATCGAGGACGACGAGCGGGCGCGAGTCGGCCTCCGCGATCAGCTTGCGCTCCATCATCTCGCCGCCCTTGGCCAGGCTCGGCCAATGGATGCGCGAGGCCGGAGTCCCCTCGACGTGCTGGCGTAGGCCGTCGATCTCGGTCTCGGCCGCGCTGGTGAGCAGAGCGCGCGCGTGCGCGCCGGTGTCCTCCCCGCCGGCCGCGTTGGTGCGGACGGGGTACAGGCGCGGCAGGACAAGGACCTCCTCCGACTCGCCGGAGGCGATCACGCGCTCGACCAACCCGAGCGGATCGCGCAGGACGAGCATCGCCGGCTCCAGACGACGGCGACCGCGACGCGCGAAGGTCACCGACACGCGCAGCCGGAACGCGCGGCGCCCCGCCCGCACGGCCGCGGGCTCCTCCAGCAGCGGCTCGTCCACGTAGCCCGGGGGCAGCGGGAAGCGGCCGGCCCGCGCCTCGAGCAGGACGCTCAGCGGCTCGTCCTCCATCACGCTGCGCGCCCCGAGCGTGCGGTGCATCGTCGCGCCCCAGGCGCTCAGCCCGATCCACGCCGCAACCCCGATGCCGAGCAGCACCAGCGCGGCGCCGGTGACGTAGAAGGGCTCCGCGTCGAAGGTGCCGGCGACGAGCAGCAGCGCGATCCCGAGCGCGGCGCAGCCGGCGGCCGAGCGCATCAGCGAGAGGCCACTAGAGGGCCGGAACGGAGGCGACGGCGTCCGCGACGACCTGCCCGCGCGCGACGCCGGCAGCCTCCGGGATCAGCATGAGCCGGTGCGCCAGCACGTGCTCGGCGAGGAACTGCACGTCGTCGGGCAGCGTGTGGTCGCGGCCGTTGATGAGCGCGTGCGCCTTGGCGGCGTGCAGCAGCATGAGCCCCGACCGGGGGGAGGCGCCGAGCTCGACACGCTCGTCCTCGCGCGTCCGGCGGATCAGGGACACGATGTAGTCGCGCAGCGCCTTGGACGCGTGGACGCGGCGGGCGGCGTCCTGGGCGTCGAGCAGCTCCTGTCGGCCGGCGACCGGCTCGAGTTCGAGGACGCGGTCGCCGCTCTCGTGACCGGCGAGCATCCCCGACTCCGCCTCCGCCGAGGGGTAGCCCATCGACAGGCGGACCATGAAGCGGTCCATCTGCGCCTCCGGGAGCGGATAGGTCCCCTCGTACTCGACGGGGTTCTGGGTCGCGAAGACGATGAACGGGCGCGCCAGCTCGTGCGTGTGGATGTCCACGGTGACGCTGCGCTCCTGCATGCACTCGAGCAGTCCGGACTGCGTCTTGGGCGACGCGCGGTTGACCTCGTCGACGAGGACGACGTTGGAGAAGATCGGCCCGGGCCGGAACTCGAAGCGCGACTCGCGCTGGTTGAAGACGTTGGTGCCGACGATGTCGGCCGGAAGCAGGTCCGCGGTGCACTGCACGCGCGCGAACTGGCAGTCCAGCGACTTGGCCAGCGCACGGGCGAGGGCGGTCTTGCCCACGCCGGGGTTGTCCTCGACGAGGACGTGGCCCTCGGCCAGGAGCGTCACGAGGATGTTGTGCAGGACCTCGTCGCGCACCTGCACGGCGCGCGAGATGTTGTCGCCGATGCGGCGTGCCACCTCCGCGGCCGCCTGGACCTCCGCACCGTCGATCGTGCCCACTAGGGGGCCACCTTCATCGGAGCCGATGTGCGCTGCTTAAACACGGCGTCGAGGATGGCGCGCGCGACGAGCGCCTTCGCGCCGCGCGGGACGGCGACGTCGCTTCCGGCGGTGACGATGGTCACCTCGTTGTCGGCAGCGTCGAAGCCGATGCCGGGCGCGGCGATGTCGTTCACGACGACAGCGTCGAGGCCCTTGCGCTCGAGCTTGGCGCGGCCGTAGGCGACCGCCCCCTCGCCGGCTTCCGCCGCGAAGCCGACCAGGGTCTGGCCTTCGCGACGGCGGGCGGAGAGCTCTGCGAGCACGTCCTGCGTGCGTTGAAGCGCGAGCGCGAGCTCCGGGCCCTGCTGGTCCTTCTTGACCTTGCCCGCGAAGGTCGTGGTAGGCCGGTAGTCGGCGACCGCGGCGGCCATCAGCAGGATGTCGGCGCGGTCGAAGGCCGCGATGCAGGCGTCGCGCAGCTGCTCGGCCGTCTCGACGTCGACGTACTCCACGCGCGGGTCGCGCGCGAGAGCGACGTTGGCGGCGACGACGGTGACCCGGGCACCCCGGCACGCGGCCTCCTCGGCGAGGGCGAAGCCCATGCGCCCGCTGGAGCGATTGCCGACGAAGCGGACCGCGTCGATCGGCTCGCGCGTGCCGCCGGCGGTGACGAGCACCTCGAGGCCGGCCAGATCCTCTGCCGCCACCTCCGCCTCCGCGGCGGCGAGCAGCTCCGCCGGCTCGGGAAGCCGTCCCGCCCCGTGCTCGCCGATCGAGCCCAGCGGGCCCGTGCCCGGTTCGAGCACGGTGACGCCCCGTGCGTGCAGGCGGTCGACGTTCTCGCGGGTCGCGGGGTGCTCCCACATCGCGTCGTTCATCGCGGGGGCCACGACCAGCGGACGCCGGCAGGCCAGCGCGGCGGTCGTGAGCAGGTTGTCGGCGAGTCCGCCGGCGAGCTTGGCCAGCGTGTTGGCGCTGCACGGCGCGATGAGGAAGACGTCGGCGGCTTGGACGAGCTCGAGGTGCGAGAGCGGTTCGTGCTCGGGCATCGGCTGGCCCGGGAAGGCGCCGCGCATCGTGTCGCGCTCCCACTGGGATACGAGCACCGGCGCGCCGGTGATGCCGGCGAAGGAGGCGGTCCCGACGAAGCGCGTCGACGCCCCGGTCTGGATGACGCGCACCCCGTGGCCGGCCTTCATGGCCAGACGCGTGAACTCGAGCGCCTTGTAGGCGGCGATACCTCCCGTCACCCCGAGCAGGATGCGGGCCATGAGCGGTTAGCGGTAGCGGTACTTCAGCTTGCCCTGGGCGGTCTCCTCCAGGGCGATGGTGAGGTAGTTCTTGGAGATCGTCTCGACCATCGGGGGCGGGTACTCCTCGAAGGAGCCCTCACCGAGGTTGTGGTAGTACGAGTTGATCTGCCGGGCGCGCTTGGCTGCCACGATGACGCTCGCGTAATTGGAGTCGACATGGTCGAGCAGGCGGTCTACGCGCGGGGAGATCATTGACTCGAAGTGTAGCTGTGAACGAGCTGGGTGAGCGCGTTTGCAGCATCTTCGAGGCGGTCGTTGGTGACGACGTGCGCGAACTCCGGCTGCGCGGCGAGCTCCTCGCGCGCGGTCTGCAGCCGCGCCTCGATGTCCTCCGGCGCCGTGTCCCCCCGCCCGACGAGCCGGTTGCGCAACGCCGCCTCCGACGGCGGTGCGATGAAGATCCGCACCGCCTCGGGCATCGTCTGCGCGACCTGGCGCGCACCCTGGACCTCAATCTCGAGCACCACCGGATGGCCGGCGTCCGTGCGGCGCTCGAGCTCCGCGCGCAGCGTCCCGTAGCGGCGACCCGAGTAGCGCGCGTGCTCGACGAACGCACCGTCCTCGACGAGCTGCGCGAACCGCTCGTCGTCGAGGAAGTGGTACTCGACGCCGTCCCGCTCCCCCGGCCGCGGCTTGCGGGTAGTGGCGGACACGCTCAAGTCGAGCTCCGGGCAGCGTTCGCGCAACGTCCGGATCAGTGTTCCCTTGCCGACGCCCGAAGGACCGGTGATCACGAAGACGCGCGCCATGGGCGCGGGATTGTCGCGGGTCCAGCGGACCGATAGGTGGCACGTGGATGGAGCGCCGCGGGACTGCTATCGGCGGAGCATCGAAACGAGCTCCGAGCGCTGACGCTGGGAGAGCCCGCCGATGGTCTTGCTCGGGGAGATGCGGCAGCCGACGAGGACCTTGTTGACCTTCACGCGACCGTACTTGGGGACGGCAAGGAGCATGTCGAACACCTTGGCCGTCTCAATGTACCCCGGTGGCTGCATCAGCAGATCGTGGATGGAGGTGCGGCCCGCCTTGAGATCGCGCTTGAGCTGTGCGCGCTGGGTGCGAATCGTGTTCGCCCGCTGAAGCGCGTCCATCCGCTGCTGCAATGACCTCTCGGGGGCCGCCACCGAGGGCTTGATTGGCGTCTTGACGGCGGGCGACACGAGCGGCGAGTCTACACAGACCACGGCCCCATTCAACCGATTCCGGGCGAATTCGCCTCGACCTCAACCTGAGGTCGAATCAGCTGCAGGCCGGTCGAACGTTTTTCCTCGGTTTGCAGGGGCTTTACGGCCGAGGGGCGGCGCTCTACGACAAAAACGCCGCACCTTGCGGGTTTTGCGCTGACACCCTTTGCTCGTGCCGTCAGGAGACGGCAGCGGCCGGCGCGGCCGGAACGCCGAGGACGGCCAGCTCGGTCGCGACCCCCGCGCCCGCGAGCGGGTCGCGGAACGACTCCGTCCCCACCGCCACGACAGTCGCCCCCGCGTCGAGCAGGTCGCGAGCGTGGGTGCCGGTCTGCACCCCGCCCATGCCGACGATCGGCAACGCACAACGGGCGCGGACCGCCACGACCTGGGCGAGCGCGACGGCCCGCACCGCGGGCCCCGACATCCCGCCCGTGCCCCCGCCGAGCCACGGCTCTCGGGTGCGAGGATGCAGCGCCGCGGCGCGCAGGGTGTTGATCAGCGAGACGGCGTCGGCGCCGGCGGCCTCGACGGCCTCCGCGACCGCGGCAGGCGACGCGGTGTTGGGCGTCAGCTTGACGATCAACGGCTTGCCGGTGAGTGGGCGCAGCCGCGCGACCAGGGCGGCCGCCTCCCCCGGATCGGCGCCGATGTCGAGGCCGGTCTTGACGTTCGGGCAGGACACGTTGAGCTCGACCGCGGCGACCTCATCGCGCGCGGCAACCGGCTCGACGAGCGCGGCGAACTCATCGGCGTTGGCGCCCATGACGTTGACGACGATCGGGACCGGCAGATGGCAGATCTCCCGCAGGTCCTCATCCAGGAAGCGATCGAGACCCTTGTTGGGCAGCCCGATCGAGTTGATCATCCCGGCCCCGAGCTCCCACAGCCGCGGCGGCGGGTTGCCCGCGCGCGGCTGCAGCGTCACCGTCTTGGTCACGTAGGCCGAGAACGGGAAGCGGTCGAAGAGCGCGTCGCCGAAGGCGCGGTGGGCGGCCAGCGCATCGAACGTCCCGCTCGCGTTGATCACCGGGTGAGTGAGCGGGATGCCGCACAGCGTGCCCCATCCGGTATCTCCTTGTGAGACACCGGGTTGCCCGCGAAGCGGCAACCGGTGCTCAGTGGGCATGGACGGCCTCCAGCTGCGATGCCTCGAGCACCGGGCCGTCGACGCACAGCCGCACGTACCCGTCGCGCGTCGGCACCACGCAGCCGAAGCAGGCGCCGTACCCGCAGGCCATACCGGCTTCGAGTGCGAGCTGCGCGCGCAGGCCCCGCCGTTCGGCGAGCGAGCGCACCGCTTCGAGCATCAGCGGCGGCCCGCAGGCCAGCAGCTCGATGTCGGGGTAACGTCGTCCGGAAGTCCGAACTCCAGAGGACTGAAGGACGAAATCCAATAGGTCGGTGACGAGACCGTGATGGCCGACCGAGCCGTCGTCGGTGGCGATCTGGGCCCCAGGCAGCAGCTCGGCGCCGTGGGCGTGCTCGGCGCCGCGGAACCCGAGCAGGACGAGCGGGTCTTCCAGCGTGTCGGCGAGGATGACCAGAGGCGCGGTTCCGATCCCGCCGCCGACCAGCACCGGGCGCTTGCCATCCCCGGCCGGCGCGAACGGCTTGCCGAGCGGCCCGAGCAGCCACAACCCGTCCCCCTCGCGCAGCTCGGCAAGCCGGCGCGTGCCCGGCCCGACGTCCTCGAGCATGAACTCGAGCTCGTCCCCGTTCACGCGGGCGACCGAGAACGCGCGCGGCAGGAAGGGCCGCTCGTCCTCTCCCCCGCCCCAGCGCTCGGCTGCGGCGAGCATGTAGAACTGGCCCGCCTGGGGGCGCGGGCCTTCCTCGTCCGCGCACGTCAGGACGAAGTACGCGCCCAGCGCGCGCCGGCCGGTGACGTCGGCGAGACGGCGGCCGAGAGGGGCGAGGGTGCGGTTCACGCGCGCGCCGGCTGGGCGTGGATCTCCTGCAGCGACACGACCGCGGGCTCTCCGCCGCGACCGACCGCGATCGCGCGCGCCGCGGCCATGCCGCCGGAGATGGTGGTGATGCAGGCGATGCCACCGGCCACCGCCGCACGCCGGATCTCGTAGCCGTCCGAGCGCGCGGCCGTGCCCGTCGGCGTGTTGACCACCAGATCGACCTTGCCCTGTTCGATCCAGTCGACGACGTGCGGCGAGCCGTCGCCGATCTTGTTGATGCGCTCGGCGGGAATGCCCATGCGCTGGATCGCCCGCGCCGTGCCGGCGGTGGCGACGATGGCGAACCCGAGGCCGTGCAGCTGGGAGGCGATGCCCACCGCCGCGGCCTTGTCGGCGTCGGTCACGGTCAGGAAGACCGTCCCGCTGGACGGGAGCGCGACGCCGGCGGCCGCCTGCGCCTTGGCGAACGCCGTCGGGAAGTCCTTGGCCACGCCCATGACCTCGCCGGTCGACCGCATCTCGGGACCCAGCAGCCCGTCGGACCCGTGGAAGCGGTCGAAGGGCAGCACCGCCTCCTTGACGCACACCACCTCCCGCCCACCCGTCGGATCCGCGGGCAGGTCGAGATCGGCGATCCGCTCGCCGAGCATGATCCGGCAGGCGAGCTTGGCCAGCGGGATCCCGGTCGCCTTGCTCACGAACGGGACGGTCCGCGAGGCGCGCGGGTTGGCCTCGATCACGTAGACGTCGTCCTCGTAGAGCGCGTACTGGGCGTTCATGAGGCCGACGACGCCGAGCGCGAGCCCGATCTCGCGCGTCAGCGACCGAATCTGCTCCAGTGCCTCCCCGCCGAGCGAGTGCGGGGGCAGCACGCAGGCCGAGTCGCCAGAGTGGATCCCGGCCTCCTCGACGTGCTGCATGATGCCGCCGATCCAGACGTCCTCGCCGTCGCACAGCGCGTCGACGTCCACCTCGATCGCGTTCTCCATGAAGCGGTCCAGGTAGACGCGGCCCTCAGGCCGGACGCGGTCGAGGTAGTCCTGCAGCCCGTCGAGGTCATAGACGACCTCCATGGCGCGCCCGCCGAGGACGTAGGACGGGCGGACCAGCAACGGGAACCCGACGCTCGACGCGGCGGAGAGCGCCTCCGCCGCGGTCGTGGCGGAAGCCCAGGGCGGCGCCTTCGCCTCACCGATCCCGGCCAGCAGTTCCGAGAAGCGCGAGCGGTCCTCGGCGAGGTCGATCGCCTCGACGCTCGTCCCGAGCAACGGGACTCCGGCAGCGTGCAACCCGGCCGCGAGCTTGAGCGGCGTCTGGCCGCCGAACTGCACGATGACGCCCTCGGGCTGCTCGACCTCCACGATCCCGAGCACGTCCTCGAGGGTCAGCGGCTCGAAGTACAGCCGGTCGGAGGTGTCGTAGTCCGTCGAGACGGTCTCCGGGTTGCAGTTGACCATCACCGCGTCGCGGCCGGACTCGCGCACGGTCATGGCGGCGTGCACGCAGCAGTAGTCGAACTCGATGCCCTGCCCGATGCGGTTGGGCCCCGAACCGAGGATCATCACGCTGGGCTTGTCGCCGCGGCGGACCTCGTGGACCGCGCGGCGCTCCCAGCCCGAGTAGTAGTACGGCGTCTCGGCCGCGAACTCCGCCCCGCAGGTGTCGACGGACTTGTACGAGCGCTCGAGATGCCGGAACGGACCCTCCGGGTCCTCGCCCAACGCCTTGAGCTCGCGCAGAAACCACGGGTCGATTCCGGTCGCCTCGCGCACCTCGTCGATCGAGGACCCGCGTGCGAAGACCTCGAGCAGCACGTCGAAACGGTCCGCGGACGGCACGCGGAGACGGTCGATCAGCTCACCGGTGTCGCCGACCACGTCGGCGGCCACGTCGAGCTCGCGCGAGCGCATCGCCTTCGCGAACGCCTGCCCGAAGGTGCGTCCGATGGCCATGACCTCCCCCACGCTCTTCATGTGCGTAGACAGCCGCCGGTCCACGCCCGGGAACTTCTCGAAGGCGAAGCGCGGCCACTTGACCACCGCATAGTCGATCGTCGGCTCGAAGGACGCCGGCGTCGCGCGGGTGATGTCGTTGGGGATCTCGTCGAGCGTGTAGCCGACCGCGAGCCGCGCGGCGATCTTGGCGATCGGGAAGCCGGTCGCCTTCGAGGCGAGGGCACTGGACCGAGAGACCCGCGGGTTCATCTCGATGACGAAGATCTCCTCCGTCGCCGGATTGACCGCGAACTGGACGTTGGAGCCACCCGTCTCCACCCCGACGGCGCGGATGACCGCGATGGCCTGGTCGCGCAGCTGCTGGTAGAGCGCGTCGGTCAGCGATTGCTGCGGCGCGACGGTGACGCTGTCGCCGGTGTGCACGCCCATCGGGTCGACGTTCTCGATCGAGCAGACGATGACCACGTTGTCCGCGTGGTCGCGCATGACCTCGAGCTCGAACTCGCCCCAGCCGGCCAGGTACTGGTCGACGAGGACCTGGTGGATCGGCGAGGCGGCGAGGCCCGTGGCCACCGCCTGCGCGACCTCCTGCTCGGTGCGCGCGATGCCGCCGCCCCGGCCGCCGAGCGTGAACGCCGGCCGGATGACGAGCGGCAGGCCGAGATCGGCGACCACCGGACCGAGCTCGGAGACGTCGTGCAGGATGGCCGAGCCCGGCATCTTCAGCCCGGCCCGCTGCATCGCCGCTGCGAAGAGCTCACGGTCCTCGGCGCAGTTGATCGCGTCGATGTTCGCACCGATGAGCTCGACGCCGAACGCCGCCAGCGTGCCGTCCTCGGCGAGCGTCTTGGCGAGGTTGAGCGCGGTCTGTCCGCCGAGCGTCGGCAGCAGCGCGTCAGGGCGCTCGCGCTCGATGACCTGGCGCACCGGCCCGGGCAGCAGCGGTTCGACGTAGGTCGCGTCGGCGAACTCCGGGTCGGTCATGATCGTGGCCGGGTTGGAGTTGACCAGGACGACCTCGTAGCCCTCCTCGCGCAGCACCTTGCACGCCTGCGTGCCCGAGTAGTCGAACTCGGCCGCCTGCCCGATCACGATCGGCCCCGAGCCGAGGATCAGGATCTTTGCGATGTCGTCACGCCGCGGCATGCTCGAACCTCGCGATGAAGTCGTCGAAGAGGTCCACCGAATCGTGCGGGCCGGGGCCGGCCTCGGGGTGGTACTGCACGCAGCCGGCGGGCGCGTCGAGCAGGCGGATGCCCTCGATCGTCCCGTCGTAGAGGCTCACGTGCGTGAGCTCGGCCTCGCCGAAATCCGATTGCAGGCGCTGCCCTGGTCGGGTGGGTGGGCTCGATACCGCGAAGCCGTGGTTCTGGCTCGTGATCGCGATCCGGCCGGTGCGCAGGTCCTTGACCGGGTGGTTGGCGCCGCGGTGGCCGAACGGGAGCTTGAAGGTCTCCAGGCCCACGGCCCGGGAGAGCAGCTGGTGGCCGAGGCAGATCCCGAAGACGGGCTGGCCGCGGCCGATGAGGTTCCGGATCGTGTCGACGACATAGTCGAGGGCAGCGGGGTCGCCCGGGCCGGGAACCAAGAAGACGCCGTCGGCCCCGACCAGCTCGTCGGCCGGCGCGGTGCACGGATGCAGCTCGAGCTGGACGCCGCGCTGCGTGAACTGGCGGATGATCGAGCGCTTGATGCCCGTGTCGAGGGCGATCAGGCGGATGCGGCCGCCCTCGCCGACCACGTAGGGCTCCTTCACCGTGACCTCCCGCGCGAGGTCGCGGCCGACCATGTCGGGCTCGGCGGCGACGCGCTCACGCGCCTCGGTGACCGGCGTGCCCGCGGCGAACAGGCCGCCCTTCATCGCGCCGGCGTCGCGGATGTGACGGACGAGCGCACGCGTGTCCACGCCGGTGATGGCGGGGATGTCGTGCGCGGCGAGCCAGTCGAGCCAGCCGCCGTCAGCCGACGGCGCGTCGGCGACGTTCATCGCGGCCCGCATGATCACCGCCCGCGCGTGGATGCGGTCGGACTCCATCGCCGCCTCGCTCACCCCGTAGTTGCCGACGTGGGGATAGGTGAAGGTGACGATCTGGCTGTTGAACGACGGGTCGGTGACCGACTCCTGGTAGCCCGACATGCCCGTCGTGAAGACGACCTCGCCGGTCACCTCGCCGCCGAGCAGCTCGCCCTCGAAGACGGTGCCGTCCTCGAGGAGGACAAAACCGTTTCGGCCTCCGTCGGTCTCGCCTTCGGCGAGCCACCGGCCAGCTGCGCTTGGCCTCCGCTCAAGTTCGGATCTACGGACGACGTCACTCACGCCGCGCTCACCGCAAACGCCCGCTCCCGGTAGACGACGGCGCCCGCGGCGATCGTGGCCAGCACGCGCCCGCGCAGCACGCGACCCGCGAAGCAGCAGTTCTCCGAGCGGCTCTCGTAGCCGGCCTCGCCGACCTCCCACTCCGCCCCGAGGTCCACGAGGCACACGTTGGCCGGCGCGCCGGGGGCGATCCGCGGCAGGTCCAGGCCGACCGGCGCCGCACCCGCGCTGAGCTTGTCCACCACGAGGCCGAGATCGAGCACCCCGGGCACGACGAGCTCGGTGTAGACCGCGGCGAAGGCGGTCTCGAGGCCGGTCGTCCCCATCGGCGCCACCTCGAAGGGGACCTCCTTCTCCTCCCGAGCGTGCGGCGCGTGGTCGGTGGCGATGCAGTCCACGGTGCCGTCGCGCAGTCCTTCGATGAGCGCCTGCCGATCGACCTCCGTGCGCAGGGGCGGGTTCATCTTGCTGCGAGTGTCGAGCTTCTCGAGCAGCACCTCGTCGGTCAGCACGAGGTGGTGCGGGCTCGCCTCGCAGGTGACCTTCACGCCACGCGCCTTGGCTTCGGCGACGGCCGCGACCGATCCGCGGGCGCTGAGGTGCTGGATGTGGATGCGGCCGCCCTCGTACTCGGCGATGGCCGCGTCGCGGGCGATCATGGTCGACTCCGAGATCGACGGGATGCCGGCCAGGCCAAGGCGCGCCGAGATCTCACCCTCGTGCATGACGCCGGCCCCGCTGAGCGACGGGTCCTCCTCGTGCAGGGCGAGCACGCCGCCCACGAGCCGCTGGTACTGCAGCGCCTTCTGGAGCATGGACGCGCGCGCGACCGGCCTGCCGTCGTCGGTGAAGCCCAGCGCTCCCGCTCCTCGCAGCTCGGCCATGTCGGTCAGCGAGTCGCCGGCCAGGCCGCGGGTGATCGAGGCCATGAACCCGACGGGCACGCGCGCCTCGCGCCGGGCCTGCTCCACGAGCGCGCGCAGCACGGGCACCGAGTCCACCGTCGGCTCGGTGTTGGGCATCGCGACGACGGCGACGAATCCGCCGGCCGCTGCGGCGCGGGTCCCCGAGTCCAGGTCCTCCTTGTGCTCCTGGCCCGGGGTGCGCAGGTGCACGTGCGGGTCGACGAAGCCGGGAAACAGATGGCGGCCGGTGCCGTCGAGGACCTCGGCTCCGGGCGGCGCGGGCAGGTCGGCCCCGAGCTCGGCGATCTCCCCGCCGCGGACGAGCACGTCGTGGATGCCATCGACGCCCTCGCGCGGGTCGAGCACGTGCGCGCCCCGGATGAGGACGTCGCCGCGCGCCGTCTGACGATGGAACAGGCTCACGCGGGCTGAGGGGCTGGGGCCGGCGCCGGTGCGAGACGACCGGCCAGGCACTCGTAGAGGACGGCCATCCGCACGATCACTCCGGCGGCGACCTGCTGGGCGATGAGCGCCTGCGGCGAGTCGATGACCTCGGCGGCGAGCTCGACGCCGCGGTTGACCGGTCCGGGGTGCATCAGCACCTGGCGCGGGCCGAGCCGCCGGCCATCGATCTGGTAGATCGAGGCGTACTCCCGCAGCGACGGGACGAAGGAGTCCGCCATGCGCTCGTGCTGCATGCGCAGGGCGTAGACGACGTCGGCCTCCCCCAGGTCGTCGAGCGTGTAGGCGACCTCGCAGCCGAGCGCCTCGATCCCGCGCGGGATCAGCGTCGGCGGCCCGCACACCGTGACCCGGGCGCCGAGCTTGGTGAAGGCGAGGATGTTCGAGCGCGCGACGCGCGAGTGCATCACGTCGCCGACGATCCAGATGTTGGCGTCGTCGATCGACCCGAGCCGCTCCCGCAGCGTGTAGACGTCCAGCAGCGCCTGCGTGGGGTGCTCGTGCTTGCCGTCGCCGGCATTGACCACGCTCGCGGTCGTCCAGCCCGCGATCAGGTCGGCGGCGCCGACGTGCGGGGTGCGGACCACGATCAGGTCCGGCTGGTAGGCGCTGAGCGTCTGGACCGTGTCCTTGAGCGACTCGCCCTTCTCGACGCTCGATCCGCTCGAAGCGAAGTTGATCACGTCGGCGCTGAGCGCCTTTGCGGCGAGCTCGAAGCTCGACCGCGTGCGGGTGGAGGCCTCGTAGAAGAGGTTCAGCACGCGCCGGCCGCGCAGCGCGGGAACCTTCTTGACCTGGCGCTCGCCGACCTCGGTGAAGGAGCGGGCCCGATCCAGGATGCGCTCGATGTCGGTGCGCTCGAGGTCCTCGATGGAGAGCAGGTGCTTCATGCGATCGCCTCCTGGAGCTCGGAGATGGTCACTTCGTCGATGCCGTCGATCTCGCTCACCCGCACGTTCACGCGCTCGGCCCGCGCGGTCGGGAGGTTCTTGCCCACGTAATCGGGTCGGATCGGCAGCTCGCGGTGGCCGCGGTCGGCGAGCACGGCGAGCTGCACGCGCTCGGGCCTTCCGTAGTCGAACAGGGCCTCGATCCCCGCGCGCACGGTGCGTCCGGTGAAGAGCACGTCGTCGACGAGCACCACCGTGTGATCCTCCAGGCTGAAGTCCAGCCGCGTCGCGTTGACGACCGGGGAGCGCAGTTCGAGGTCGTCGCGGTAGAAGGCGATGTCGAGGTCGCCGAGCGGGATGTCGGTCTCGAGCAGGTCGCAGACGAGCCGGTGCAGGCGGCGTGCGAGGTGGACGCCGCGACGATGGACCCCGACCAGGGCGACCGGGCGCCCGGGGTTCTTCTCGACGATCTCGTGGGCGATGCGCACCAGCGTCCGACGAATATCGTCGGCGTCGAGGACGACCTTCTCCATGCGTGACATTCCTTCCTGGCCTCTCGGACCCGGTTAAAGGGGACTCAGGTGAAGCTATCAGGCCCGTCGGCGGGCGCCGAGGCCTTGATGAGACGCGGTTCCCCACGTTCCGGGAACGGAATCTCGATCGCGTCGAAATCCCGCGGAACCACCGTGTTCGCGAACGTCGCACGCGCCTCGTCGCGGATCTCGCGCGGGAAGTAGCGCGTGGACAGGTGGGTGAGCGCGAGCAGGCGCACCCCGGCGTCGCGCGCGAGCTCGGCTGCCTGGCGGGCGGTCGAATGACCGGTCGCACGTGCGCGCGCGAGCTCGGAGTCGGTGAAGGTCGCCTCGTGGACGAGCAGATCGGCGTCGCGCGCGTGCTCGAGCACCTCCTGGCACGGGCGGGTGTCGCCCGAGAAGACGAGCCGCCGGCCCAGCCGATCGGCGCCGATGACCTGCTCGGGACGCACGCCGCCGACCGTCTCGCCCTGCTGCAGCCGGCCGAAGTCGGGCCCGGGCACCACACCCAGACGCGCGGCCTCCGCGGGATCGAAACGCCCGGGGCGCTCGTCCTCGGTGAAGGCGAAGCCCAGTCCGGGCAGCCGGTGGTCGATGGGAAACGCGTGCATCACGTAGGAGTCGAACTCCACCTCGTCGAAGCGGTCGAGCTCGATGAGGTCGAGCGGGTAGCGCGTGCGGCCCACCACGCGCTGCACCGCCCCGATCTGCTCCTTCAGACCCGCCGGGCCGTAGACCGCCAGCGGCTTCTCCCGCGCACGCAGGTCGAACGTCTTGAGCATGCCGGGCAGCCCGAGCCAGTGGTCGGCGTGGAAGTGCGTGAGGAACACCGCGTCGAGGTCGGGCAGGCCGACGCTCGAGAGCAGCTGGCGCTGCGTGCCCTCGCCGCAGTCGACCAGCAGCCGGTCGCCCCCGGCGGCGATCAGCACCGCCGGCAGGCCGCGGCGCGCGGTCGGCGCCGACCCCCCCGTCCCGGCGAACACGATCGAGAGGTCCATCTAGCCGACGGCGATCAGGTCGAAGGTCAGCCGCCCCTGCAAGATGGTGGCCTCCCCCATGGTGTGCGCGGGCGCGCGCCGGCGCTCCGTAGGCGAGCCCGGGTTGAAGATCTGAAAGCCCTCGTGCTCGTCATGCTCGGGCAGGTGGGTGTGCCCGAAGAGCACCGCGTCCGCTTCCGGGAACCACCCGCGAAGGCGCTCGAGCCGGTGGCGGCGCGAGCCGGGGTCGTGGACGAGGCCGAAGCGCTTCCCGCCCAGCTCGACCTCGAGGCGCTCCGGGAGCCGTGTCCGCACGACGTCGTCATCGACGTTCCCGTGGATGGCGTGCAGCGGCGGGCCGATCGCCGCGATCGCGTCGATCACCTCGACTCGGGCGAAGTCGCCGCAGTGCAGGATCGCGTCGGCGGCCGCCAGCCGGGCCACGCACGCCTCGGGCAGCCGCCGCGAACCGCGGGGCATGTGGGTGTCGGAGATGATCGCCAGCTGCACGGCGAGCAACGTACCCGCCTACGGGTTCGGGCCGCGTGATCCGATGAGACCGGATGGCCCGGACAGCGCTGCCCGGCCGGGCGCATCTCGCCACGCACAGGAACTCCGCGCCGCGCTCGCAATCGCCCCGCTGGACACGCGACGGCGGTCGTCGAGGCGACCGCGTGCTTCGGCGTCGCGGCCCACGAAGCCACCGAACAGCCCGACCGCACGCTGCCGCGCGCCGAGGACGCGCTCTGCCTGGCGATGAGTGCTGGCGAGATGCCATCCGCTGCGATGACCCCGGGGCCGCGGCCAGCCTCCCCGTAGAATGACGCCGTCAGAGCGCCCGTAGCTCAGCTGGATAGAGTGCTGCCCTCCGAAGGCAGAGGTCGCTGGTTCGAATCCAGCCGGGCGCATCACCGAAAATCCCGGCTAGTCACGGGTTTTCTCGCAGATGGCGCCGAGCGCGAGGAAGCCCGGCACCTGACCGCCTTGCCAGGATCGATCGCCACGATCACCCGGCCCGACGGCACGCTCTCGAGCGATCCCGTCATCCAACGACTCCCTTGAAATAGGAAAAAAAGAAGGAACGACCCTCCCGCTCAACGCCGAGCAGCGCTCCCCCATGTCGCTGTCAACGTCTATCAGCGCGGACCGCCCCAGCAGCTGCGGCTCGCGCCTACTGCTCGGCCGGGGCGCGAGCGGCGCGCGCTCTGGCGGCCTCGCGGGTCAGGTGCTGCTTGCCCCAGCGTGTCTGGAGGCCGTAGTCGATGAGCGCGGGGAAGTACTCCTCCGGCCGGGGTGGGCCGGAGGAGTCCGGTAGCAGGCCGCGCGCGCGCCGGTCGCCGAAGCGGGTGTGAACGTCGAAGTAGGGCTCGAAGACGGCCGCAGGGTGGTCGGGGGCGAGCACCCCCGGCGGCGTCAGTTTCGGGGCCTCGCGGTCGAGCGCTCCGCAGGCGAGCTCGAGCAGGCCGGCGACCGTCAGCGCTTTGTCGCCCGCGACGGCGTGATACGCGCCGTCGGCCCCGTCCTCGTAGAGGGCGCCCTCGATGACCTCGGCGACGTAGTCGACGGGCACCACGTCTATGACCCCTTCCGGGTCGGCCGAGACCTCGGTGAACAGGCCTCGGGCGAAAGCCTGAAGCGGCCAGTAGAGGACGTTGAACGCGGAGGTCCAGCCGCTGTCCGCCTCGCCGACGACGATGCTCGGGCGCACGATCGCGTAGGGCAGGCCGGCCTTGGCGATCGCCTGCTCACCTTCCCACTTGGTCTGCTCGTACGTGTTGCGAAAGTCGCGACCCGGGGTCTCGTCGTCCTCTTCGAAACGGACGGGTTCCCGGCCGCACACGTAGGCCGTCGAGACGTGCACCATCCGTTCGAGCCCGCCCATCTCCTGCGCCAGCTCGAGCACGCGGCGAGTGCCCTCGACGTTGATCTCCCGCGCCTCCTCCAACGGGAGCGTGAATTCGACCGATGCGGCGCAGTGCACGACGCGGCCGACGCCGGCGCTCAGCTCCTGCCGGTCCGCCGCCGCGAGCCCGAGGCCGGGATCGGTGAGATCGGCACACACGGGGCGCAGCCGGGAGGCGGAGGCCGGCGGGTCGTCGTAGAGCTGGGCGAGGAGCCCGACGACCCGCTCGCGCGCTTCGTCGACATCGCGTGCGCGCACGGCGAGGAACACCTCCGGCCCCTCATCGCGCTCGAGCAGCCGAGCGAGGAACTCCATCCCGAGGAAGCCCGTGCCACCGGTGAGGAAGACCGCGTCGCTCATGCGAGCGGGGCGCCCATGGCGTGGTAGCCGCCGTCGACGTGGATGATCTCTCCGGTGACGCCACGGGAGAGATCGGAGAGCAGGTAGCAGACGGTCCCGGCGACCGAGTCGGGATCGGTCACGTCCCAGCCGAGCGGGGCGCGGGCGCCCCAGAGCTCGGCGAGCTTCTCGAAGCCGGGTATGCCTCCGGCGGCAGCCGTCTCGATCGGGCCGGCCGAGACGAGGTTCGCGCGGATGCCACGGGGCCCGAGGTCACGGGCGAGGTAGCGGGAAACCGCCTCCAGCGCGGCCTTGGCGACCCCCATCCAGTCATACACCGGCCACGCCACGGAGGCGTCGAAGTCGAGGCCGACCACGCTGCCCTTGCCCTTCTCGAGCAGCGGCGCGAGCGACGCTGCCAGCGCCTTGAGGGAGTACGCGCTGGTGAGGAAGGCCTGGGTGGCGCTCTCGGGCGGGGTCTCGAGAAAGTGCCCGCCGAGCGCGTCCTCCGGGGCGAAGGCGATGGCGTGGAGCACGCCGTCGAGCGTGCCCCAGCGCGAGTCGAGCTCGTTCGCCAGGGCCTCGAAGTCCTCGGCGCTGTTGACGTCGAGCTCAAGCACGTCGGGTGGCGTGGGGAGGCTCTTGGCCGTGCGCTCGGTCAGGCGGCGGGCCCGGCCGAAGCTCGTGAGCACGATCTCCGCCCCCTGCTGCTGGGCCTGCTCGGCGACCGCATAGGCGATCGACGACTTGGTCATCACCCCGGTGATCAGCAGGCGCTTGCCCTCGAGGAGCATCACGACACCGACTCGGGATCGGACTCGGGCTCGGCCGCATTCTCGCTTCGGACCAGGGCCTCGATCTTCGCCCTGACCACGAGCTCGTCGCGCTGGTTGAGGATTCGCCACTCCCACGCCTCGAGGCCGCGCCCCTCATCTGGACGTGCGAGCTTGACCTCGACGCGGATCGTGTCCCCGATGCGCACGGGACGCTTGAAGACCACCTGCTCGATGCGGCGCAGCGCCAGGACGCGCTCGGGGTCGAGCGGCACGAGCCCGAGCGCGTAGGACAGCACGAGCATGCCGTGCGCCACGATGCCGCCCAGCTCACTGGTCTCGGCCCAGACTGCGTCGGTGTGCTGGGGATGGAAGTCGCCGGTAAGGGCGGAGAAGCCGACGACGTCGGCCTCCGTGATCGTGCGCCCGCGGGTCACCGTGGCCTCTGGGGTCATGGGGCCTCCAGGATGAGGACGGCGTTGTGGCCGCCGAAGCCGAAGGAGTTCGAGATCGCGCGCAGCGGCCGTCCGTCGCTCGACAGCTCCCTGGCCTCGCCGGGCACGTAGTCGAGGTCGCAGGTCTCGTCGCGCTCCTCCCAGCCCACGGTCGGCGGAGCGATCCCGCGAGCCAGGGCGGGCACCGTGACGACCGCCTCCACTGCCCCGGCGGCGCCGAGCGTGTGCCCGATCACCGACTTCAGCGAGGAGACGGGCAGCTCGCTCGCGCGGTCGCCGAGGATGCGCTTCAGTGCCTCGGTCTCCGCGGCGTCGTTGAGCGGCGTCGAGGTCCCGTGGGCGTTGACCCAGTCCAAGCCGTCCGGCCCGATCTCGGCATCGGCCAGCGCCAGCTCGATCGCGCGTCCCGCGCCGTCGCCCCCGGGATCGGGCGCGGTGAGGTGGTGGGCGTCCGCCGTCGCGCCGTAGCCGATCACGTATCCCAGGATCTCCGCGCCGCGCTCGCGGGCGGCCTCCTCGGGCTCGAGCACGAGCGCCCCGGCCGCCTCGCCCATCACGAAGCCGTCGCGGCGGGCGTCGAACGGGCGCGACATGCCGCTCGGCGAGGTCGCGCCCATGCTCTCGAACGCCGCCTGGGACAGCGGCGTGATGCCCGCCTCGGCACCACCCACCACGCACGCGTCCGCGTCGCCGTACTGCACCATGCGCAGCCCCACGCCGATCGCGTGCGCTCCCGCCGCACAGGCGGACACCGTCCCGTAGCACTGTCCCTTCAACCCGTGGGTCATCGCCACGACTCCGGCGGCCGCGTTGGCCATCAGCATCGGCACCGCCAGCGCGGAGACCGCCTCGGCTCCGCGCTCGTTGAGCACCCCGAGCTGCTCCTCGATCGTCGCGATGCCACCGATGCCCGTGCCCATGATGCATCCCGTGCGCGCGGGATCCACGGGCGGATCGTCCTCCCAGCCCGCCTGCGCGAGCGCCTCGGCGCACGCCACCAGCGAGAGCTGCGTGAAGCGGTCCGCCCGTCGGGCCGTTTTGATGGAGAGATGCTCCCCGGGCTCGAAGTCCTTGCACAGGCCGAGCCCGTCCTCGATGGCCGACTCGCCCGCCGCCCAGCGGTCGATCAGGGCGTCGACGCCCATGCCCAACGGCGTCACCGCCCCGATGCCGGTGATGGCGACCCGGCGTTTCACGAGTTGGCGCGCTCCGCGACGAAGTTCACCGCGTCCCCGACGGTCTTGAGCTCCTTCATGTCCTCCTCCTTCATCTTCACGCCGTACTCCTCCTCGATGATCTGGGCAAGCTCGACGAGGTCGAGCGAGTCGACGTCGATCGACTCCCAGTCGGCCTCGGGCTTGATCTGGTCGCGGTCGGCGCCGAAGCCCACGAGCGCCTCGGTGATGCGCTCCTGGATTTGGTCCTTGGTTGCGTCAGGCATCTAGATGCTCCTATCAGGCGGTCAGTCCGCCGTCGACTGTCAGAGTGGTCCCGTTAACGTACGAGGCCCCGTCGGAGGCCAGGAAGCGGACGCAGGCGGCGATCTCCTCGGGCGTGCCGGCCCGCCGCGCGGGGACGGCCTTGAGAATCTCGTCGCCGATGCCCTCCGTGAGCTCGGTCTCGACGAGGCCGGGGGCGACGGCGTTGACGGTCACCGAGCGCCGTCCCACCTCCGCCGCCACCGTCTTGGTGAAGGCGATCAGCCCGGCCTTGGACGCCGCGTAGTTGGCCTGGCCGGGATTCGCCTTCTGACCGACGATCGAGGAGATGTTGACCACGCGACCGAAGCGGGCCTTCATCATCCCGCGCAGCGCGCGGCGCGTGAGCCGGAACGGCGCGGTGAGATTGAGGTCGATCACCCGATCCCAGGCTTCGTCCGCGAGCTGCGGCGACAGGCCGTCGTCGCGCATGCCCGCGTTGTTGACCAGGACGAGCACCGGCCCGAAGCGCTCCTCGAGCGCTCCGAACAGCGCGTCCGCCGCGTCCGGATCTCTGACGTCGCCCTGCAGGGCGAGCGCGCTGCCGCCGGCGCCCTCGATCTCCTCGACCACCCGGTCGGCGCCCTCGGAGTCCTTGCGGTAGTTGACGCCCACCGGCCAGCCGTCTTCGGCCAGCCCGCGGGCGATCGCCGCTCCGATGCCGCGCGAAGCGCCGGTCACGAGGGCGCAGCCCTCTGGCCGGGCGTTCATATTCCCCATTCGATGATCCCCGATCCCCAGGCCAAGCCCGCCCCGATGGCGGAGACCAGGACGCGCGCGCCGGGGCGCAGCAGGCCCGATCGCTCCGCTTCACACAGCGCGATCGGGATGCTCGCCGCCGAGGTGTTGCCGTAGCCCTCGATGCAGTCGATGACCCGCTCCGTCGGCAGGCCGAGCTTCTTGCCGACCGCGGAGATGATGCGCGAGTTCGCCTGGTGGTAGGCGTACACGTCGATGTCCTCGATCGCGAGCTCCTCCACGGCGAGCAGCTCGAGCGTCGACTCGCACAGATGCTCCACCGCGGAGCGGAAGGTGTCCTGCCCGCGCATCTCGATCAGTCCCTTGCGCTCGGCGGTGATCGACTCGCCCTCCGATCCCTCCGAGCGCAGCAGGATGCGGCCGACGCGGCCCGGTCCGCCGGCGGTTACGACCACCGCTCCCGCGCCGTCGCCAAAGAGGCCCGCGGTGCGACGATCGTCGTGATCGAGCGGCCGGCTGCACAGGTCCGCGCCGATCACGAGCACGGCCTCGGTTCGCCCGGCCTCGACCTGGGCGGCGGCGAACGCCAGCCCCGAGAGCCACCCCGTGCAGGCCGCCCCCACGTCGACGGCACCTGGCCGGCGCGTGCCGAGCGCCGCGGCCACGACCGGTGCGGCGTTGGGCAGCACGCGGCTCGCCGTGAAGGTCGCGACCAGCACCTGGTCGAGGTCCTCCGCCCCGATCCCGGCCCGCTCCAGCGCAGCGCGGCCGGCAGCGGCGGCCAGGTCCTCCAGTGTCTCGTCGTCGGACGCGTGGTGTCGCTCCATGATGCCGGTGCGCGTCGAGATCCAATCCGCATCCACCCCGAGGTGCTCGGCAATCGGCGCGTTCTTGATCACGCGCTCTGGCACGGCCATCCCGAGCCCGGCGATGCTCGCGTGCGGCGCCGGCTTCCCAGCCTCCGCCGCGGACGCTGGGCCAGGTGAGACGGCGCTATCCATCCGCATCCTCCTTCGCAACGATCTCCACGTTCTCGAGCGTACGACGCACGAGACCGGAGAGCACCCTTCCCGGCCCGGTCTCCTGAAACCGTCGCCCGCCAGCCGCGTGGAGCGCCTGGAGAACCTCCACCCAGCGCACCGGCTCCACCAGCGCCTCGGCGAGCCGCTTGCGGACATCGTCGAACGGGGCCGCGGTCACGCACGAGAACACGGGCGCCCGCGGCTCGGTCAGCTCGATGCCCTCCAGGAACGAGAGGAACGGCTCGACCGCGTCGGCCATCAGCGGTGAGTGGAAGGCGCCGGGGATCGGCAGCCGCTTGACGCGCGTCCCTGCGTCGCCGGCTTCGGCCTCCGCCGCCTCGATGCCGTCGAGCGGCCCCGACAGCACCACCTGTTCTGGCGAGTTGTCGTTGGCGAGCGCCAGCCCGTGGCGCTCGGCGATCGCCGCCGCCTCCTCCCACCCGGCCCGGACCGCGAGCATCG
The DNA here is from genome assembly GCA_037724045.1 of Solirubrobacteraceae bacterium. Taxonomy (GTDB): domain Bacteria; phylum Actinomycetota; class Thermoleophilia; order Solirubrobacterales; family Solirubrobacteraceae; genus DATLGB01. The sequence continues at coordinate 28,702 of JBBJOW010000016.1, read as the reverse complement.
CACCACCGGTCTGGGCCGCCGTCGCCTCCATCAGCCGGCCGCGCTCGGCGACCAGACGCAATCCGTCCTCCTCGCTCATTGCCCCGGCCGCGGCAAGCGCCGTGATCTCCCCCAGGGAGTGCCCCGCATACAGATCGGCCCGGGGCCGCCCCGCGCGTTCGAGACCGGCGAGCGCGGCGCAGTACAGCGCGGGCTGATCGAAGCGCGTGCCCTCCCCCACCCGCGCAAAGGGATCCTCGCCCACCGCCTTCGCGGCAAGCTCGAGCAGATCCGGACGCAGACGCTCCACAGTCGCGACCATGTCCGGCTCCTGGCTGCCCTGACCAGGGAAGAGAAGTACGAGATCGCCCATGTATGTCCGCCCGCCCTGCCGCACCGTCCAGGCCCTGAAAGGCCGGACTGCTCGGAGAGGTCGGGAGGCACCAGGCTATGTCGTGATCCGGCCAGTGTCAAACCACGTAGGAGCCGGGTCGATGGCTATTTAGTAGCGTGAGCGGGACGCGATGGGTCCGTTTCGAAATCCGGTCCTGGACCCGCCCGAGCCTCCGCAGCGAGAGGCTCCGCCTCGGCGGCTCGGCGGCTCGCTGGCCGAGGACATCCACCTGCTGAGCGATCTGCTGGAAGAGGCGATCGAGGAGGCTGGCGGCACGTCCGTCATGGCTCTCGAGGAGCGCTCCCAATCGCTCGCCCAGTCCTTTCGCGCCGGTCACGAAGGAGCCGGGGACGAGCTGGCCGCCCTCGCCGCCGACGTGTCGCTCGATGACGCCGAGGCACTGATCCGGGCCTTCACGAAGTACTTCCAGCTCGTCAACCTGGCCGAGGACAACGATCGTGTCCGACGGCTGAGGACGAAGGAAGCCAAAGCGGCGCCCGGACCCCGGCCGGGGTCGTTGCGTGAGGCGATCCACACCCTGCGCGACCGCGGCGTCGACCCGGGCGAGCTCGAAGGGATCCTGTCCGAGGCGGAGGTGACGCTGGTCCTGACCGCGCACCCGACCGAGGCCCGGCGGCGAAGGACAGTCGAGAAGATGATGCGCATCTTCGCGGGCATCCGCGACCTCGACGAGCGGAGCCTGCCTCCCGACGAGCAGCGGGCGACGCGCGAGCAGATCGCCGCGGCGATCTGCGAGCTCTGGTCCTCCGACGACGCCCGGGTGGAGGCACCCACGGTGCGCGCCGAAGTGCTCGGCGGGCTCGCCTACTTCCCGGCGACGCTGGCGCACGTCGTCCCGCGGGTGTACCGGGAGCTCGAGGCAGCCGTCGCCGAGGCCTACCCGGAGGACGCGATCACGGTTCCCTCGCTGCTGTCCTTCGGCTCCTGGATCGGCGGCGACCGCGACGGGAACCCGTACGTCACGGCCGAGCTGACGATGCAGACGCTCGACCTCATGCGCGACTCCTGTCTGGGCTTTTTGGAGCAGCGCGTCGCCCTGCTGGCCCCGCGCATGTCGATGTCGTCGCGGGCGATGGGCGAGGCGCCGCTCCTCGAGCCGCTGCTTGAACGCCTCGGAGCCCGCTTCCCCGAACTGGCCACCGACATCGACCAGCGCCATCCCTACGAGCCCTACCGCCAGGCGCTCACCCTGATCGCCGCGGGCCTGGGTGCCGCACGTCGCAACGAGCCGGACAGCTACACCGGACCGGGCGAGCTGCTCGACGATCTGCGGCGGCTCGAAGGCTCGCTGCACGAGCAGGGGCAGCGGCTGCTCGCCTCGGGCGACCTGCGCGACATCATCCGCCAGGCCGAGGTCTTCGGCTTTCACTTCGCCCGCCTGGACATCCGCGAGCATGCTGATCGTCACCGGGCCGCGGTCGCCGAGGTCCTCGCCCAGGCGGGGGTCACCGATACCTACTCAGAGCTCGACGAGCCGGACCGCCTCGCCTTGCTCGAGCGCGAGATCGCGGATCGCCGCCCGCTGGTCCCGCGCGATCTCAGCGGTTTCTCGGAGAAGTCGCGCGGCGTCCTCGAGACGCTGGACGCCATCGGCCGCGCCCTGCGCGGCCGGCACGCCGGAGCCGTCCGCAGTTACGTGGTGTCCGGCACCGGCGACCCCTGCGCTCCGCTTGAGCTGCTACTGCTGATGAAGGAGAGCGGCCTCGCCGGCGTCGGCGGCGAGACGGCGATGCTCCGCATCGTGCCGCTCTTCGAGGAGGGCGCCACGCTGAAGGGTGCGGCGGAGACGATGGCCCGGCTGCTTGACGTCGGGGTCTATCGAACGGCGCTTGCCGCCGTGGGCGACACACAGGAGATAATGATCGGCTACTCGGACTCCAACAAGGACGTCGGCTACCTGGCGTCCAGCTGGGCGGCCTACCGGGCCCAATCCGAGCTGGCGTCCGTACTCCACGAACGAGGCGTCCACCCCGCGTTCTTCCACGGGCGCGGCGGGACCGTCGGCCGCGGCGGTGGCCCGAGCCACGAGGCCATCCTCGCCCAGCCGCCGGGCACCGTGGGCGGCCGTATCAAGGTGACCGACCAGGGCGAGGTCATCTCCGCCAAGTACTCGACCACGCAGATCGCCCATCGCGAGCTCGAGCTGACGACGAGCGCCGTGCTCCTGTCGGCGCTCGAGGCGCTGCCTCGGCCGCCTTCGGAGACGCTCCGTCCGTTCGAGGCGGCGATCGAGCAGATGGCCGAGCGCTCGATGACGGCGTATCGCGAGCTCGTGCACGAAGACCCCGACTTCCTCGCCTTCTTCTACGGCGCCACGCCCATCACCGAGATCATGCGCCTGCGCCTCGGCTCTCGACCCGCAAAGCGCGGAGAGCGGGCCGGAGTCGCGGATCTCCGCGCCATCCCCTGGGTCTTCTCGTGGACTCAGGCCCGGATGATCCTTCCCGGCTGGTACGGCCTGGGCAGCGCTCTGACGGCGGCGCGGCAGGACGTGGGCCTGGAGCAGCTCCGCGAGATGCAGCGATCATGGCCGTTCTTCGCAGCGCTGCTCGGGAACGCCGAGATGGCCCTGGCGAAGGCTGACCTGCGCATCGCCGAGCGATACGCGGCGCTCGTAGGCGACGAGGAGACTCGGGAGCGGATCTGGGGCCGGATCTCCGACGAGTACTCCACGACGGTCCGCGAGCTGCTCGAGGTGACCGAGCAGGAGCGCCTGCTCGACCGGCATCCGGTCCTGCAGGAGACCCTGGAGCGGCGCAACCCGTACATCGACCCGCTGTCGTTCATCCAGACCGCGCTCATGCAGCGCGCCCGCGCCGGCGAGGACGACGAGCAGCTCGCCCACACGCTCTCCCTCGCGATCAACGGCATCGCCGGCGGGCTCCGGAACACCGGCTGAGCGGGCGATGGCCGATCCCCTGACCCGCATTGCGATCGTCAACCGCGGCGAGGCGGCGGTCCGCCTGATCCGGGCGGTGCGCGAGCTCAACCTGGAGCACGGCTCCAGCCTGCGCACCATCGCGCTCCACACCGAGGCCGAGCGGCGGGCGATGTTCGTCCGCGAGGCCGACGAGGCCGTGGTCATCGCCGCGGGTGGGGATCCCGGCCCCTACCTCGACCATCCAGAGCTCGAGCGGGCGCTGCGCGCGAGCCGGGCCGACGCGGCGTGGGTCGGCTGGGGCTTCGTCGCCGAGGACCCTGCCTTCGCCGATCTGTGCGCCCGGGTCGGCGTCACCTTCGTCGGGCCGCCGCCCGAGGTCATGCGTCGCCTCGGCGACAAGATCGGCGCCAAGCTGCTGGCCGAGGAGGCCGGTGTACCGGTGGCCGGCTGGAGCCGCGGGCCCGTCGAGACCGCGGAGGAAGCCGCCGAGCACGCCGCGGCGATCGGCTATCCGGTCATGCTCAAAGCGTCGGCGGGGGGCGGCGGGCGCGGCATCCGCGTCGTCGCTTCCGAAACCGAGCTCGCGCCCGCGTTCGAGGCCGCGCAGGCCGAGGCCGAACGCTCCTTCGCCGATGCGACGATCTTCGTCGAGCGCCTAGTCACCGGCGCGCATCACGTCGAGGTCCAGATCATCGCCGACCACCACGACACGGTCTGGGCGGTGGGCGTGCGCGACTGCTCGATCCAGCGTCACAACCAGAAGGTGATCGAGGAGTCGGGCTCCCCGGTCCTGAGCGCCGAGCAGGAGGACGAGGTGCGGGCCGCGGCCGTCAAGCTGGCCCGCTCGGCCGGCTACCGAGGAGCCGGGACCGTCGAGTTCCTCTACGAGCCCGACGCGGGGGCCTTCACCTTCCTCGAGGTCAACCCCCGGCTGCAGGTCGAGCATCCCGTCACGGAGATGACCACGGGGCTCGACCTCGTCAAGCTCCAGCTGCACGTGGCCGCCGGTGGCCGCCTGGAAGGCAAGCCGCCGCCCGCATTCGGGCACGCCATCGAGGCCCGACTCAACGCCGAGGACGCCGAGCGCGGCTTTGCGCCCGCCCCGGGGATCGTAGAGCTGCTGCGATTGCCGTCCGGCCCGGGATTGAGGGTCGACACCGGCCTCGCCGAGGGTGAGGCCATCCCCGCAGAATACGATTCGATGGTCGCCAAGATCATCGGCTGGGGACGTGACCGCGCGGAGGCGCGAGCGCGGCTGCGGCGCGCGCTCGCCGAGACGACCGTGGTCGTGCGCGGCGGGACGACGAACAAGGCGCTGCTGCTCGATTTGCTCGGCCGCCCCGAGGTGGCCGCCGGCGCCACCGACACCGGCTGGCTGGACCGTCTGGTCGCCTCGGACGGCCACATTCTGGCGCGCTTCGCCGACGTCGCGGTGCTCGCGGCGGCCGTCGACACCTACGACGCCGAGCAGGAGCTCGAGCGCCGCGCCTTCTACGTCGCCGCCAGCCGCGGCCGGCCGCAGGCCAAGCACGAAATCGGCCGGACCGTCGAGCTGCGCCACCGGGGGGAGACCTACCGGCTGGGGGTCGCCCAGACGGGCCCGCGCCGCTACAAGGTCGATGCCGACGGGTCGAGCGTCGACGTGGCGGTCGAGCCTCTCTGCCGCTTCGCGCGCCGACTCACGATCGGCGGCCAGGCGTTCAGGATCCACTCCGTCGCCCACGACCCGGACCACCTCGTGGAGGTCGAGGGCGTGGTTCATCGTGTGTCGCGGGACGAGGGCGGCATCATCCGGGCACCTGCGCCGGCGCTCGTCGTGGCCATCAATGTGGCCACCGGTGACGAGGTCGAGGCGGGTGCGCCGGTCGCCGTCCTCGAGGCGATGAAGATGGAGATCACGATCGCCGCCACACACGCCGGCCGGGTGAGAGAGGTCCTCGTCACGCCCAGCGCACATGTCGACTCGGGCGCGCCGCTGCTGAGCATCGAGCCGCAGGCCGTGGAAGGCACGCCCGCGCCCGCCAGCCCGCGGATCGGCTTCGAGACGCTGGTGGCTCCCACGGAGGGAGGCCCGCGCCTGCGCGTGCAGGAGCACCTCGAAGCCCTGCGCAGCCTGATCATGGGCTACGACGTCGACGTGGCGGGAGCCCGGCAGCTCGTCGCCGACTTCGAGCAGGCCCGCGACCAGCTGCCGCCCGACGACCCCGAGGTGCTTCACGGCGAGCTCGAGATCCTCACGCTCTTCGCCGATCTGGCCGAGCTGTCGCGCAACTGGCCGGCCACGGAGCGCGAGGAGCTCGAGGAGGACGACGGCGAACGCGTCCGCAGCCCCCGCGAGCACTTCCGGACCTACCTGCACTCGCTAGACGTCGAGCGCGAGGGGCTGCCCGAGACCTTCCGCGCGAGGATCCTGCGCGCCCTCCGGCGCTTCGGGGTGGACGACCTCGAGCGCGGGCCCGAGCTCGAGCTCGAGGAGGCGGTGTACCGGATCTTCCTCGCCCACCAGCGCGCCCCGTCACAGGTCCCGGCCGTGATGGCGCTGCTCGACCGGCGCCTCCAGCACGCGACGGAGCTGCCCGCGCCACTGCGCGAAGAGCTGCACGTGACCCTCGACCGGCTGATCGTGGCGGCGCAGCTGCGCCACCCGGCGGTGGGCGAGCTCGCCCGCAGCGTGCGCTTCGGCGTGTTCGACCAGCCCGTCATCGAGGCGGCCCGCGAGGGCGTCCTCGCCGCCGCGCGCGAGCAGCTTGACCACCTGGCCGCGCATCCCGACGCCCGCGACCGCGAAGAGCGCATCGAGGCGCTCGTCGCCAGCACGCAACCGCTCGTCCGGCTGCTGGCCGAGCGCATCGGCGCGCGGGAGAACCACGAGCCCCTGCTCGAGCTGCTCACCCGGCGCTATTACAAGGTGGTCGACCTCGAGGACGTGCAGACGCTCGACCGCGACGGACGGCGGCTGCTCACCGCGCACTTCACGACCGACGACCGGCGCGTCCGGGTGATCGCCACGCTCGCCGAGGCCTCCGACCTGGCGTCCGCGGCGTCGGCTGCCGCCGCGCTCGCCGCCGACGATCCGTCCCCGGAAACCGTCGTCGACCTCTACCTCGCCTACAGCGACCCGCCGCCCGAGACCGACGCCCTGGCCGACGAGCTCCTCGCCGCCGTCGCCGCGGCCGGCCTGCCGCCGGAGGTGGGCCGCGTGACGGTGGCCGTGAGCGGCCGGGCCGGGGCCGACGTCCACTACTTCACCTTCCGGTCAGACAGCGGGGGCTTCCAGGAGGAGCGCGTCACGCGCGAGCTCCATCCGATGGTTGCACGGCGACTCCAGCTCTGGCGTCTGTCGGAGTTCGAGCTCGAGCGGATGCCAGCCGTCGAGGGCGTCCACCTCTTTCAATGCACCGCGCGGGAGAATCCGTCCGACGAGCGTCTCGTCGCCCTGGCCGAGGTGCGCGATTTCACCCCCGTGCGCGACGCGTCCGGCGTGATCACCGCGCTGCCGGAGCCCGAGCGCGTCCTGGCCGCGTGCCTCGACAGCATCCGCCGCGTGCAGGCCCAGCGGCCCGCCAAACGGCGCCTGCACGGAAACCAGGTGCTCCTCTACGTCTGGCCGCCGATAAAGGAGCCGCTCGACGAGCTGCGGTCGTTCACCCGGACGCTCGCTCCGATCACCACCGGTCTCGGCCTCGAGTCGGTTTCGATCGAGGCGAGCATCCCGGCGCCACCTGACGACGCGCTGCGCCGCATGGTCCTGGGCTTCTCCTACCAGCCCGGCACGGGGGTGACGCTCTCCGTCGCCGAGCCGCCGGCCGAGCCGCTGGCACCCCTCGACGAGTACGCCCAGAACGTGCTGAGGGCGCGGAGGCGGGGAACGGTGTACCCGTACGAGCTGGTCCCGCTGCTGACCCGCTCGGAAGGCACGTTCACCGAGTACGACCTCGACGAGGACGGTGAGCTGGCGCCCGTCGACCGTCCCTTCGGGGGCAACAGCGCCGGGATCGTCGTCGGCGTGGTTCGCACGATCACCGATCGCTATCCCGAGGGCATGGTCCGCGTCGTCCTTCTCGGCGACCCGACCAAGGCGCTCGGCGCGATCGCCGAGCCCGAGTCCGACCGGATCGTGCGCGCCCTCGACCTCGCCGAGGAGATGCAGGCGCCGGTCGAGTGGCTCGCCGTCTCGGCCGGCGCCAAGATCTCCATGGACAGCGGCTCGGAGAACATGGACTGGGTCTCCCGCGTGCTGCGCCGCCTGATCAGCTTCACGCAGGCCCAGGGCGAGGTCAACGTGCTCGTCGCCGGGATCAACGTCGGCGCCCAGCCCTACTGGAACGCGGAAGCGACGATGCTCCTGCACACCCGCGGCATCCTGGTCATGACGCCCGACAGCGCCATGGTGCTCACCGGCAAGCAGGCGCTCGAGTACTCCGGCGGGGTCTCGGCCGAGGACAACTTCGGCATCGGCGGATACGACCGGATCATGGGACCCAACGGCCAGGCCCAGTACTGGGCGGAGGACCTGGTGGCGGCCTGCGAGATCCTGTTCGCGCACTACGACCACACCTACGTCGCGCCCGGCGAGCGCTTTCCCCGGCGGGCGCCGACGACCGATCCCGCCGAGCGCGACGTCCGCACGCATCCGCACCGCGTGCCGAACATCGACTTCACGACGGTGGGCGACATCTTCTCGGCGGAGACGAACCCCGAGCGCAAGAAGCCCTTCGACATCCGCACCGTGATGCGCGCCATCGCCGACCAGGACCACCGGCCGCTCGAGCGCTGGGCGGCGATGGCCGGGGCCCAGTCCGCCGTCGTCTTCGACGTGCACCTGGGTGGCTATCCGATCACGATGCTGGGCATCGAGTCGCAGTCGCTTTCGCGCAGCGGCTTCCTGCCCGCCGACGGACCCGACCAGTGGACGGCGGGGACGCTCTTCCCGCGCTCGTCGAAGAAGGTCGCGCGCGCGATCAACGCCGCCAGCGGCAACCGGCCGCTGGTGGTCGTCGCCAACCTCTCCGGCTTCGACGGCTCACCCGAGTCCCTGCGCGAGCTGCAGCTCGAGTACGGGGCCGAGATCGGGCGCTCCGTGGTCAACTTCGACGGCCCCATCGTCTTCTGCGTCGTCTCCCGCTATCACGGCGGCGCCTTCGTGGTCTTCTCGGGGACGCTCAACGACTCGATGGAGGTGATCGCCGTGGAGGGCTCCTACGCCTCGGTCATCGGCGGCGCTCCGGCCGCCGCAACCGTCTTCGCCCGCGAGGTCAACAAGCGCACCGACGCCGATCCGCGCGTGGCCGAGCTCACGGCCGGCCTGGACGAGGCGGACGACGACGAGCAGCGCGCGCGCCTGCGCGCCGGGCTCGCCGACGTGAGGGCCGACGTACGCTCCGAGAAGCTCGGCGAGATGGCCGCGGAGTTCGACAGCGTCCACAGCATCGAGCGCGCACTCCGGGTCGGCTCGATCGACGCCATCATCCCGGCCGTCGAGCTCCGCCCGCACCTGATCGGGGCCATCGAGCGAGGCATCGCGCGCACGCTGGAGAAGGTCTCCTAGTGAGCGAAAACCCGGAAGCGAGCGGGAACGACGAGGTGGTTCCAGTCGCCGGGCTCGGTGCGCAGGTTGCTGAACATGGTGAAGCTGCCGCGGCTCTCGATTCCGACGTAGGGAGTGGCCGCGTTGAGCACGAGCACGGCGAGCCCGATGGCGAGGGCCGGGTGACCGAGTCGCGGCATCGTCCGCGGCGGGCGCTCGCGCAGGAGCGCCGGCCCGAGGGCCCCGGCGGCGCCGACCACCCAGACGACGACGACCGCACGCGCGAGGTAGCCGATGACGTCGTCGGACACCCCCGGTGCCGGCGCGACCACCGCCATGACGAGCCAGGCGGCTACCGGCACGGCGAAGGCCGCGGCACCGACAGGGAACTGACGGGTGGGACGCAGACGGAGGACCTCCGGCGGGATGAAGCCGACGTAGAAGGCGAGGGCGACCGCCGCGAACGGGACGTTGCCCGCCAGCGCCAGGACGAGATGGAACAGCGCGCCGAGAATGAGCCCCCCGACGCGGGTGCGTCGCACGAGCAGCAGCACCGGGAGCGACAGCTCGACGGCGAGGGTGGCCCAGATCGCCGGTGTGCGCACCCAGCTCACGTCGGGTGCCATCGCCGTCGCGAAGCTCGACGCGGGATCGAGGAAGCCGGTGTTGAGCTTCGCGAACGCCGCCGCGAGGTAGACGACGACGATCGCGGCGCGCAGCAGCGGTGCGATGTGCACGAACAGCGCCCCCGGCTCGGGCAGCCGTCGCGTCCGGACGAGGTCCGCCGCCAGGACGCCGAGGACGCTCGCGCCCGTCACCGCGACCAGGAGCATGTGGTCGCTGACCGCGGGCAGCGCGAGCGCGCTGTGCACCGCGACCGCGCCCAGCAGGAGCGCGAAGCGCCCCACCGACGTCGGGCGCGCGAGACACCAGAGCGCTGCCAAGACGACGAGAAACCGCCGGTCGAAGACCACGAAGCCGCTCCACCACACGTGGTGCAGCACCACCGCGAGCGCGAGCGACGCCGCGAAGCGGCCGAACAGCCACCGCGCGGGATCGAGGCGCGCCGCGCCCGTCACTCCTTGTCGACGCTCCCGTCGGTGCGCGCGAGCTCGGAGGGCCACCAGAACTTCGGACCGATGAGCATGGTGATCGCCGGCACCAGGACCGAGCGCACGAGGAACGTGTCCAGCAGGACGCCGAAGGCGACGACGAAGCCGATCTCGGCAAGGAAGACCAGCGGCAGCGCGCCGAGGACCGCGAAGGTGCCGGCGAGCACGATGCCCGCGCTCGTGATCACCCCGCCCGTGACGGCCAGGGCGCGCAGCATCCCGCGGCGCGTCCCGTGGACGAACGTCTCCTCACGGGCGCGGGCGGCGAGGAAGATGTTGTAGTCGACCCCGAGGGCGACCAGGAACACGAACGCGAACAGCGGCAGCGACGGGTCCGAGCCGGGGAATCCGAAGACCACGTCGTAGAAGAAGTACGCCACGCCGAGCGAGGCGGCGTAGGAGAGGATCACGGTCCCGATCAGCACGAGCGGCCCGATCACCGCGCGCAGCAGGATCATGAGGATGAAGAAGACGACGAGGAGCACGATCGGCGGGATCACCAGCGAGTCGTACGCCGCCGCCTCGCGGACGTCGAACTCGATCGCGCTGGCGCCGCCTACGAGCACCTGGTTCTCGGTCGCGCCGCCGGCCGCCGTGCGGATCGGCTCGATCAGATCGAACGCCTCCGTCGAGTAGGGCGGCGGGACGAGGGTGGCCTGGAAGAGCACGCGCCCGTCATCGCCCTCGGCGACCGGCGGCGTCACCGCCTCGACGCCCTCCACGCCTCCGACTGCAGCCGAGACCGCCTCCACGTCGGCGGCGCCGGCGACGATGACGTCCGTCGGCGCGCTCGAGCCGGCGGGGAAGCTCATGGCCAGGAGATCCTGCCCCTCGACGGACTCGACGCTCGTCGTGTAGCCCTCGTTCGTGGTGAGGTCAGTGGAGAAGAACGCGAGGCCCGCGCACATGAAGGCGAGGATCGCCACGGCGCCGACGAAGGTGCGCTTCGGGTTGGCGGCGGTGCGGTCGCCGATCCGGCTCCAGATCCCGTGCGTCGCGTCGACCTTGCGCTCGTGCCGCGCGCGGCGCAGCTCATACGCCTTCAACGCCGTGCCGTCGAAGAGCAGTCTGCCGATGAGAGCCCGGCCGATGGCTCCGCCCTTCGAGGCGGTCAGGATTGCGCGCCCGCGCTCGGACAGGTCCTGAACGCGCGGCCGAGTCGCGTCGGTGTGCGGCACGAACGGCCAGAAGGCGCGCCGCCCGAAGACAAGCAGCAGCGCCGGCAGGAAGGTGAGCATCGACAGCGCCGCGCAGAAGACGCCGACGGCGCCGAGCGGGCCGAGCCCGGACGTCCCGTTGACCTTCGCGATCGACAGGCAGAACAGCGCGGCGATGACCGTCGCGGCGCTGGCGAACACCGCGGGCCCGGCGGAGCGCATCGCCGCCCGCATCGCCTCGTACTTGTCCTCGGTGCGGTGCAGCTCCTCGCGGTAGCGAGCCACGATCAACAGCGCGTAGTCGGTGCCGGCGCCGAGGACCAGGATCGACATGATCGAGCTCGACTGGCCGTTGATGGTGACGCCGAGCTCGGCGAGCCCGTACCCGAACGTCTGCGAGAGGAACTCGGCGAAGATGACCGCGCCGAGCGGGATGAAGAGGAAGATCGGCGACCGGTAGATCGCGATCAGCAGCAGGATCACGAGGCCGGTGGCGGCGAAGAGGAGGGTGCCGTTGATGTTCTCGAAGACCTCGATCGCGTCCGCGGCGTAGCCGGCGCCACCGGTGACCTTGACCTCGAGGCCGCCGCCGGGGTCAGAGACGGTGTCGCGCCAGAAGGCGATCGGGTCGAGCAGCGTCTCGCTGTCACCGTCGCCGCGCACGTAGGCGAGCACCAGCGCCGCCTTGCCGTCGGCCGAGCACACCGGCCCGACGAAGGGCGCGTAGCCCGACGGCTGTCCCTCGATCGGCGTGGTCAGACCGCCGCAGCCTTCGGGCAGGTCGCCTTCGCTCGGCAGCGCGGCCGATCCGTCGCCGCCACCGCCCGCCGCGGTCGCGCCCTCGGCGACAACCCCGCCGAAACGCTCCCCCGTGAGCGTGGCGACGTCGTCGACCAGCTGCGTCCGGTCGGCCTCCGTCAGGCCCGCCTCGCGCCGGTAGACGATGACCGCGGGCGCCAGCTCGCCGCCCTGGAGGTCCTCGGCGGCCGTCAGCGCCTTCGTCGACTCGGCGTCGCCGGGCAGGAACGAGGTCGACTCGTTCTCCTGAGCGTCCGTGTACTTCTCCGGCACGCCCGCGAACGCGGAGCCGAAGATGACGACGATCCACACGGCGAAGATGGTCCACTTCGCGGTCGGGGAGGCGACGAAGGTGAACAAGGAGCGGCGCGACGGCATCGGGGAGACGCCCGACGGTACCTCAGCGAGCGTCCAGCGCTCGCTCCAGGTTGATCGCGGCGCTGATGAGCGCGAGGTGCGTGAAGGCCTGCGAAAATTGCCCAGCTGCGCACGGCCAGTCCACCGTGCCTTGCGGCGTGTCAGTCATCGTCGTCATCGGGCAGCCGCCAGCCGACCGGGGCGGCGAGCTCGTCTGCGGCCTGCGGCCCCCACGAGCCCTGGGCGTAGGGCTGCGTGTCGGGCGGATCCTCGAGCAGTCCGGCGACGACCTCCCACAGCCGCTCGACCTCGTCGGCGCGCGTGAACAGCAACTGGTCCCCAAGCATCACGTCGTGCAGGAGCCGCTCGTAGGCGGCCAGCCCGTCCGCCTCGGTCTCGCGCTCCACGTCGAGCGCGAGGGCGGCGCGCACCACCTCGAGCTCGGGGCCCGGGCGCTTGACGCGGACCTCGACGGCCAGCTGCGGGTCGTCGGTGAGCTCGAAGACGATCTCGTCGGCACGCCGGTCGGCGTCGGCGAAGAGGTCGTGCTCGGGCTCGCGCAGGACCAGCGAGACCACCGACCGGCTCTGCGCGAGGGCCTTGCCGGTGCGCAGCAGGAACGGCACGCCTTCCCAGCGCTCGTTGGCGACGGAGGCGCGAACCGCGACGAAGGTCTCCGTGGTGGAGCCGTCGGCGACGTCCTCGTCGTCCTGATACCCCTCGAACTGACCGAAGACGACGTCCTCGAAGGGCTCGAGCGCTTCAAACGCCTCGAGCTTGGCGTCGCGCAGCGGGCCGGGCTCCAGCGCCGCCGGGCGCTCCATCGCGACGATCCCCAGCAGCTGCGCGAGGTGGGTGACGACCATGTCGCGCAGCGCGCCCGTCTCCTCGTAGAAGCTTCCGCGCCCCTCCAGGCCGAGGTCCTCGGGGACGTCGATTCGCACAGCGGCGATGTGCTCGCGGTTCCAGATCGGCTCGAAGAGCCCGTTGGCGAAGCGCAGGGCGAGGATGTCCTGCGCCGCCTCCTTGCCGAGGAAGTGGTCGATGCGGAAGACCTGCTCCTCGTCGAAGTGCTCGTGGATCGTGGCGTTGAGCGCGCGCGCCGACGCCACGTCGCAGCCGAACGGCTTCTCCATGACCAGCCGCGCCCGGTCGGCGAGCCCGGCCTCCCCCAGCATGGCGACCATGTCGTTCATCGCTGAGGCCGGGACCGACAGGTAGAGCAGGACGCGGGCGTCCTCGCCGAGCTCGTCGCGCGCCTCGCGCACCGCGCGCACGAGCCCGTTGCGATCGTCGGCCGACGAGACCACGAAGGACAGCCGGTCCAGGAAGTCGGCGTCGGCGTCCTGGATGGCGTCGGCGACCTCGTCGGCCCATTCGCCGTCGGGCTCGTGGCGCCCGGAGCCGATGACACGCCACTCGGCGGGCATGAGGCCGGCGTTGGCCAGGTGCTGCAGCCCTGGCAGCAGCTTGCGCTTGGCCAGGTCGCCGCGGGCGCCGAAGAGGACGAGCACATGCGGGTCCAGACTGGTCATCCGCCCCGCCGTACCCGATCGGCGCCGCCGGCAGCGCTCGCCCCGCCCGACGGTCCGGGCGGGGCCGCGCTGGCGCTGTCAGGTCAGCAGGACGACGAGGATGACGATGACGAGCAGCGCGCCGAGACCGATGTACATGCTTCTCCTCTTTCTGTTGGGTTGGCCCACGGCTACCCAGCTCCGGCCGCGCGCACGCAGATCATGCGTCCAGCCTTACTCCGAGGCCAGGATCTCCCCCGCCGTGCGGTGGGCCAGGCTCATGATCGTCACCATCGGATTGACGCCGGGCGCGGTCGGGAAGGCGCTCCCGTCGCCGATCCAGACGCCCGCGGTGTCGTGCAGCTCACCGCGGCCGTCGGCCACGGAGGTCTCGGGATCTGAGCCCATCCGGCACGAGCCCATCTGGTGCGCGGTGAAGCAGACGACGTCGTTGGGCGCGTAGCTGGCGGCCTCGACGCGCCCCAGGTAGGCCTCGAAGTCCTCGGAGCGCTGCCAGGCGACCAGCTCCGAATGCAGGGTGAAGATCCGCTCGGCGCCCGCGGCGTGGTGCAGCCGGGCGAGCTCGACGTGCGCGCGCTGCGCCAGACGCAGGTCGACCTCGTCCTCGAAGTCCCAGCGCACGACCGCGCGGCCATGGTCGTCGAGCACGACCTCGCCGGAGCCGTGGTCGCGCGCGACGGAGATGAAGGGCGCCTGCCAGCGGACCGTCTGCATGAGCTCCTTATGCGCCGTTCCCGACTCCCACGGCAGGGAAGCGCCGAGCAGGCCGGGCTGGACGCTGGTCGCCTCGATGAGGAAGCCGCAGTCGTCCTCGAGCCCGACGAAGTGGTCTGACAGCGCGGACTGGATCTGCCCGCTCCAGCCCTCGACCGGCTCGTCGTAGACGCCCATGACCAGGAAGGCGGGGTGCAGGCGCAGGTGCTTACCGGTAGCGGGGCCGCCGATCTGACTGCGCAGCAGCAGCGCGGGGGACTCGATCGACCCGCACGCGACCACGACGGTCGGCGCCTCGACGGTGACGGCGGTCGTGCCGCCGTCGGCGTGGGTGACCGTCGCCTCGACGCCAGTCGCACGGCCGTCGGCGACGAGGATGCGGTCGGCGTGGCAGCCGACCAGCGCCTCGGCACCCTCGTCGGAGGCATCCTGCAGCCACGTCTTCATCACCGAGCGCTTGCAGCCCTGCTGGCAGCCGAACGAGCAGTAGCCGCAGTTGGCCGGGTCGTCGTCGCTGGAGGCGTTGCGCCAGAGCGGGCGGTGCTCGTAGCCGAGCTCGTCGCAGCCCGCCAGAAGGCGCTGGTGCGTGCCGTTCTGCGCGGTCATCTCCGTGTTGGCGCCGAGGCGCTCGAGCACCGTCTCCATGTGCTCGGACACGAAGGCGCCGTCGTCGAGGCCCTTCAGGCCCATGGCGGCCCACTCGGCCAGGACGTGGTCGGGGGTGCGGACGCAGTTCATGTAGTTGACGACCGTGCCCCCGCCCAGGGTCTGGCCGGCGAGGACAGCGATCGAGCCCGATTCCGAGGTCGCGAGGCCGCCGCCGTAGTAGAGCTCGAGGTAGCCCGGCAGCTCAAGCTGCTTGAAGTCCTGCTCATTGCGATAGGCGCCCATCTCGAGCACCAGGACGCGCTGACCGGCCGCGGCGCAGCGCGCGGCGATGACGCCGCCGCCGGCACCGGATCCGACCACGCAGACGTCGGCCTGCAGGGTGGCCGACTCGCCGGAGACCCCGATCACGCGCAGCGTCTTGGGCGCCTGCTCGGCCGAGGGCGGCGCTGAGAGCGGCCCGGGGTAGCCGAGCATCTCCCAGTTGGGGTTCTGGCCCCGTTCGTCGGGCAGGGCGTAGAAGAACAGGATCGTCAGCGCCTTGAGCTGCTGCAGGCCGAGCTTGGCCTGCGGATCGGCCTGGCGGAAACCCAGCACGATCGCGGTCCGCGCCTCCAGTGGCGCCGCGCTCAAGGACTCGGCCTCCAACGCGTCGAGCAGCCCGCCGACGGCCTCGATCTCCTCGGGCAGCATGGCCTGGGCGAGCAGGCCCTCGATCTGGGCGGCCACCGCGAGGTCGCCGGCGCCGCGCTCGAGGAATGCGCGCTCGACCGGGTCGGCGCTCGTGGACTCCAGCGCCGGCACGAACGTGTCGCACAGCGCTTGCAGTGTCGCGCGACGCGTCGCGTCGAACACGCCGGTCAGGGTCTCCATGGTGCTCCCTCTCTCGCTCTCCGGGCCTCGCGCGGCAGCTTACGGTGACGGCGTGTCAGAGTGGTGAGCCGATGCGCGCCGCCGTCTGCACGAACGCCGAGTTCACGGTCGACGACCGACCCGAGCCAATGCCCGGGCGCGGACAGGTCCGCCTCGAGGTCTAGGGGTCAACGCAGCTGCAGGCGGAACTCGTCGACGAGCCAGCCGCCGCGGAACCCGAGGCGCTCGTAGAGCTCGAGTGCCTTCGGGTTGTCCGAGCGCACGTGCAGGCGGATGGCGATCGAGCCGCGCGCGACGAGCTCGCGCGCGGCGGCGCCGATCAGCATGCCCGCGATCCCCCGTCGGCGGTGCTCCTGCGCGGTGGCGAGATGGCGGATGTAGCCCTCGATGAAGCCGGTCGGGCGCAGCTCGCAACGGACCGCGCCGGCCAGCGAGCCGTCCGGCGCGTCCGCGACGAACCACAGAGACGTGTCCGCGTGGCGGGCCTTGAGCGCCTCCAGCGAGTCGATGCGTCCGGCTTCCCCATCCTCGAAGGCCCGCTCGATCAGGGACTGGACGGCGACTTCGTCGCGGTCCTCGTCGTAGGGGCGGACCCCGCCGGCCGGAAGCGCCGGGACGTCGGCGTCGGGCAGGCGCAGGTCGGCGTACGAGCGGATGTAGTCGTAGCCACGGCCCTCGACGGCGGCGCGCATCTCGGGATCGGCGACGGCCACCTGCCAGTCCAGGCGGTCGAGGCCGCGCGCGCGGGCGCGGTCCTCCAGCAGTTCGGCGAGCTCGTCCTCCAGGCCACCGCCACGCAGGTCCGGGTGCACGAAGACGCGCGCATCCGTGCGCAGCAGCAGCCCGTACGCGCCATCGGTGATGAAGCCGTCCTGGGCGACGTCGACCACGGGCTCCGACCACTCCTCCATGAGGGCCTCGTAGTCGTAGTCGGGCGCGCCGTAATCGGCGATGTCGCAGGCGACCAGGAGGCGAACGATGTGGTCGGCGTCCGCCTGGGTGGGAGCGCGGAAGTCCATCCCCCGCCATCCTACGAATTCAGTCACCATCGCCGCATGGATGTTCCCGTCCGCCTGGAAGGCTTCCACGCGCTCAAGCACGCGCTGCGCTTCGGGGCGGAGATCCTCGCCGCCGAAGGCGACCTCGGCGACCTCCCCGACCAGCTCGCGCCTGACGTGGCGGAACGGATGCACGCCCTCGTGCGCGGTGGCGGGGACGTGGTGGCGACCGCACGGCGGCCGGCGGTGGACGTCGCCGCGATGCTCGCCGCGCCCGGGCCGGTGGTGCTGCTCGAGAACCCGCGGCACCTCGGCAATCTCGGCGCATGCGTGCGCGTGGCGGCCGCCGCCGGCGCTGCCGGGGTGCTGACGACGGGAGACCGCGACCCGTGGCATCCCGAAGCGCTGCGCGGGTCGGCGGGCCTGCACTTCGCGGTGCCCGTCGCGCGCGTGGACGGGGTGCCCGCGGCGCGCGACCGGCCGCTGGTGGCGATCGACCCCGATGGCGACGGCGACGCTCCCATCCCCGCACAGGCGTTGCTGGCCTTCGGTTCCGAGCGCCACGGCCTCTCCTGCGCCCTGCTCGCAGCGGCCGACGCCCGTGTGCGCATCCCCATGCGCCCGGGCGTCTCGAGCCTCAACCTCGCCACCGCGGTCGCCGCAGTGTTGTACGGCGGGCGTCTGCGGGAAGGGTGAGCGCATGGCTCACGTCGTCGTCGCCGGTGGTCACGGACAGATCGCCCTCCTGCTCTATCCGGAGCTGCTTGCGCGCGGCCACACTGCGGCCGGCCTGATTCGCAATCCCGACCACGCGGCCGACCTCCAGGCAGCGCTGGCAACGCCGGTCGTCTGCGACATGGAGGCCGAGGACGTGCTGACCGACTACCTCGACAACGCCGACGCCGTCGTCTTCGCGGCGGGTGCAGGCCCTGGCAGCGGGGATGAGCGCAAGCAGACCGTCGACCTCGGCGCGGCGCTCAAGCTCATGCGCGCGTGCGAGGAGGCGGGGGTCCGCCGCTACCTGATGATCAGCGCGATGGGCGCCGCGGACCCGGCCTCGGGCTCGGAGCCGATGCTTCCCTACCTCAAGGCCAAGGCCGGCGCCGACCAGGCGCTGCGCGAGAGCGGCCTCGATTACACGATCGTCCGGCCCGGCAAACTGACCGGCGGTGCCCCGACGGGCCGTGTGCAGATCGCCGAGCGACTGGACTACGGCGACGTCACCCGAGCCGACGTCGCCGCCGTCCTCGCCGCCTGCCTCGAGGAGCCGTCGACCTTCGGTCTGACCTTCGACCTCGTCGGCGGTGAGGCGTCCGTGGACGACGAGCTTCAGCGCTTGCGGGCGAGCACGAAGCCGTCGTAGCCCTTGACGCCGACCGTCTGCAGGGCGGTCGCGTCCACCGACGGCTCGGCGGCGACTGCCGCGTAGAAACCGCGCGCGCCGGCGACCCCTTCCGAGCGAAGCGAGGTTGGATCGCCGTCCGGATCGACGATCGCGCCGCCGCGGATGGTGTTGTCGCCCACGATGAGCCCGCCCGGACGCACCAGCGGCAGCGTCGCCGCGAAGTACGCGGGCATCGACTGCTTGTCGGCATCGATGAACACGAGGTCGAACGGAGGGTGGGCGGGATCGAATCCGGAGATCGTCTCCAGCGCCGGGCCGACGCGGATGTCCACGCGGTCGCCGACGCCCGCGCGGTCGACGTTCTCCCGCGCCCTGGCCGCCGTGCCGGGGTCGAGCTCGAGCGTGACGAGCTCGCCGTCCTGCGGGAGGGCCCGCGCGAACCAGATCGCGCTGTAGCCGTGCAGCGTGCCGAGCTCGAGGATCCGCCGGGCGCCGATCGAGAGCGCCAGCAGGTGCAGGAGCTTTCCCAGTGCCGGCGAGACGCCGATCCCGCCCGCCGCCGCGCGCAGCGCCTCGTCGGACTCGATGAGCTGATCCTCGATGAAGCGGTCGACGGCGTCCCAGCGCTCCTGCACGCGCCGCAACCTATCCGTCCGGACGCAGGCGTAGCTTCGCGAGCGTGCCCTCCCTGCTCATGTGTCCGAGCTGCGGTTCGGACCTCGTGCAGCCGCTGCGCTCGGAGAAGGTCAAGGGCGGCGAGCTGCTCGTCGAGCTGCGCTGCCCGGAGTGCTTCGTGGTGATGCAGGCCTGTCATACGGCCGCCGAGATGGCAGAGCTCGACCGCCGCCAGGCCGCTTCCCGCGAGCAGATCGTCGCCGCCTATGAGCGATCGGTCGCCGAGTCGATGGAGATCCTCGCGGACACCCTCGCCGAGGCCTTCGCGCGCGACCTGCTGGGGCCCGACGACTTCGCGCCGTCCCCGCGCCGCGACGCGTAGACGGACCGCACCCCCGACCAGCCGCTTTCTGCGTCTAAGGGTCGCCGTGCGCCGTTCCGACTGGCTCCATGTTGCGCTGCTGCTCGCCACGGCGCCGTGGCCGCAGATGCGGCTCGATCAGCGCAACACGGCGCGCTCTGCGGTCCCCGAGACGGTCTCCTCCACCGCGACCCCATGGGAGGTCGCGACGATCGCGACGAGCTTCCCGGCCGGCACGGAGCTCTCAGGCGACGGAAGGTTCCTGCACATCGTGCCCGACGACTTCCTCGAACCCGACACCGACTACGAGATTCGTGCCAGCGGCGCGTACACCGTCGACGACGCGCAGGCCGGCACCTTCGACGACGTCCTGCGCTTTCGCACGGAGCCGCTCGGCACGGCCCCGACACTGGAGGTCGGCTCGGAGCGCGTGTCGGCCTTCGTGCTTCGCCGGGCCGCGGTGCCGTTGCCGTCGCTGCTGCCGTCGCTCGATCAGGCCGGGTTGGATTCGCGCGACTTGATCGCGGGCGTCGTCAGCGCCGGAGAGCCCGACGACCGAGGCGTGCGCCGCGTGCTGCTGTGGGTCATCGGCGGGCGCCGCGACGCGCGCGGCAGGGTCGTGCCCGACCCCGGCGGCGGCGCGGCCTTCCCGCTCACCGGGAGGATGCTCGGCGACCAGTTCATCCTGCGCCGCGACGACGTCAACCTCCGCTTCGCGTTCGGCGACGTCGGAGTGCGGCGCCTCGAGCTGCGTGGCGCGCTGGATTCGACCGGCGCCTCAAAACCGGGGACCTCGCTGTACGCCGAGGTGACGTGCAACGACGTTCCGGTGTACGGGCCGCTGCTGATCCTGACCGGCACCTGCAACCAGGACGGGACGCTCATCGCCGGCGGCACCTTCCTGGTCTCCCCCTTCCCGCGCGCGACGCGACCGCTCGGTGTCGTAGGTCGAGTCGGTCGCAATCGTGCGCCCCACGGACTCCACCGACGGCCGGGTGACCGCGTTCCTGCGCGGGCCGTTGAAGGCCGATCGCCACGTCGCGTCCGTCCTGCTCGTGGGCACGGACGCGACACCGGTGCCGATCGACTACCTCGCGGGCGCCAGGGTGCAGACCGCGAAGGGCAACATCCGCAGGATCACCGTCGACGTCCCCGCGGGCACCGAGCTGCCCAATCCGCTGCTGGGCGCGGTCATGACGGACGCGTTCCGTCTCGCGGTCCGAGCGCTCTGAGCCTGTCAGGAAACAGGCGGTGCGTCATCCGGACGTGACGACTTTCCTGACAGGCTCCTCACCGGCCGGGCGGGAGCGCCGGCCACCAGCCAGCCCTCCGGGTGCTCGCCGGCGCCGACGACCGCGCCAGAAGCGATCACCGAGTTCGCCCCGACGTGCGCGCCGCGGGTGATGACGGCGTTTGCGCACACGAACGCGTTGGCGCCGATGCGCACCGGCGCGATCTTGAGCGGCTGCGCGAGGAAGTAGCGGTCGTCGCCGTAGTGGGAGTGGTCGGAGTCCACGACCGTCACCCGCTCGGCCAGCCCTGCGCGATCCTCGATCTCGATGCGCTCGACGCAGTGGATCGCTCCGCCGTAGGAGATCGGCACCTCGTAGCCGATGACCAGCTCGCCCTCGGACTTCAGCACGACACCGTCGCGGAGGTTGACGCCCGCGGCGAGGCGGATGGCGCCGCTGCGCAGCTGCAGCCGGACGCCGTGCAGGAAGTAGGTGGCGTCGCCGATCTCGAGGACGTTGGCACCGCCGAGCGAGACGTCGAGGTGGGTCGCGCGGCCGAGCTTGACCCCGCGCCCGATGCGGATCGTCACCGACCCGCCGGCGCCGTCGAAGGCGAGGTGAGGGAAGGAGTCCATCCGCGCCCCGTGCGGCGCGTCGACGACGAGGGCGGCACCACGGCGGCGCAGCTGGACGCGCAGGAACAGCGCCCAGAGCCGGAAGCGCAGGCGGTGGCGGGCCTCGTTGGCGCGGGTGATCACAGATCGCCGCTGAAGGTGTCGCACGCGGACGGGTCGCCCTCGCGCCGACCCCTCTGAAACCACTCGAGCCGCTGCGCCGACGAGCCGTGCGTGAACGCGTCGGGATTGACGGCCTGGCCCGCCTGCTTCTGCAGCCGGTCGTCGCCGACGGCCTGCGAGGCCGTCATCGCCTCCTCGACGTCGCCCACCTCGAGCTGGTCGAAGACGCTGCGTGCCCAGACCCCCGCGTAGCAGTCGGCCTGCAGCTCCTGGCGGACGCTCAGCTCGTTGGCGTCATCGGGGTTCGCGCGGCTGGCGCGGCTCACCTCCTCCGAGATGCCGGTGAGCTGCTGGACGTGGTGCCCGACCTCGTGCCCGATCACGTAGGCCCACGCGAAGTCGCCGCCGGCACGCAGCTGGGTCTCCATGTCGCGGTAGAAGGAGAGGTCGAGGTAGACCTGTTGATCGGCCGGGCAGTAGAACGGGCCGGTCGCCGCCGTGCCGGTCCCGCACGCCGTACCCGTCTGCCCCGTGTAGAGGACGAGCTTGGCCCGCTCGTACTCGCGGTCCTGGTCGGCGAACGTCTTCTCCCACGCGTCCTGGACGTCGGAGAAGACGTAGAGGCTGAAGTCGCGCAGGTCGCGGTCAGGGTCCTGTGCGGCCGGGATCGGCTCGCCGCCCGCCCCCGCTCCGCCTGCGAGGCCGGCGGGGATCTCGAAGCCCTGGCCGCCGCCGAGCAGCTGCAGCGCGACGACGACGATCACGCCGACGATCCCGAGCCCGCCACCGGCGCGGATCGGCAGGCCCGCGCCGCCGCCACGGCTGCCGCCGCCGCGGCGGTCGATGAGGTCGGACTTGCGGCCTGTTGGCTTCCAGCGCATGGGCGCCCGCCTCAGCCGCCCGCGACCGCCGGGAGGATGGTGAGCTCAGCGCCGTCGGGCACCGGCGTGTCGAGACCGTCGAGGAAGCGGATGTCCTCGCCGGCCAGGTAGACGTTGACGAAGCGACGCAGCGTGCCGTCCTCGCCCACCAGCCGGTCGCGCAATTCCGCGTGCTCGGCGTACAGCGACTCGAGCGCCTCGGCGACCGTGGCGCCCTCGGCGCGCGCCTCCGCGGCGCCGCCGGCGACGGCGCGCAGCTGCGTCGGGATCTTGACCGTGACCGTCACGAGACCGAGGCGAAGGCGGCGTCGAAGGCGTCGACGGTCGGCTCGATCTCGGCGACGTCGAACGTGCCGCGGACCGTGTCGATCGTCTTCAGGCCATCGCCGGTGATGAGCAGGACCACGCGCTCGTCGGGGCCGATGTCCCCGCGCTCGGCGAGCTTGGCCAGCGTCGCCGTCGTCACGCCGCCGGCGGTCTCGGTGAAGACGCCGGTCGTCTCCGCAAGCAGGCGCACGCCGGCGCGGATCTCGTCGTCGGTGACCGCGTCGATCGAGCCGCCGGTGCGCCTGGCCAGCTCGACCGCGTACGGGCCGTCCGCCGGATTGCCGATCGCCAGTGACTTGGCGATCGTGTCCGGGCGCACGGGCCGGCAGAAGTCCTCGCCGGCCGCGAAGGCCTGGGCGACGGGCGAGCAGCCCTGCGCCTGGGCGCCATTGAAGACGATGTCGCGCTCGGCGACGAGGCCGGCGGCGACGAACTCGTCGATGCCGCGCGCCACCTTTGTGAACAGCGAGCCCGAGGCGACGGGCCCGACGATGCGGTCCGGCGTCTGGAAACCCAGCTGCTCGATGACCTCGTAGGCGAGGGTCTTCGATCCCTCGGCGTAGTACGGGCGCATGTTGATGTTCACGAAGGCCCAGCCCTCGTGCTCGCCTGACAGCTGCGTGCAGAGCCGGTTGACCTCGTCGTAGTTGCCCTTGACGCCGACCACGTTGGTCCCGTAGGCGCCGGTGGCGAGGATCTTCTCCTGCTCGAGGTCGGCCGGGATGAAGACGTACGAGGGCAGCCCGGCGGCGGCAGCGTGCGCGGCGACGGCGTTGGCCAGGTTGCCGGTCGAGGCGCACGCGAGCGTCTCGAAGCCGAGCTCCTGCGCCCGGGCCAGCGCGACGGACACGACGCGGTCCTTGAAGGAGTGCGTCGGGTTGGCGGTCTCATTCTTGACCCAGACCTCCTTGAGGCCGAGGCGCTCCGCCAGCCGGTCGGCGCGCAGCAGCGGCGTGAAGCCGGTGTGCAGCGACCGCTCCGGAACCCCGCGCTCGAGCGGGAGGAAGTCCGCGTAGCGCCACAGGTTCAGCGGGCCCGCCTGGATGCGGCGCCTGAGCTCCGCGGCGTCCCCGCTCGGAGGGGCATAGCGCACCTCGAGCGGGCCGAAGCACCGCTCGCAGACGAACTTCGCCTCCAGGGCGTAGGTGGTGTCACATTCCTTGCACTTCAGGGCATCTGCCGGCATGGCGTATCAGTTCCTTCCGCCTGGTGTGCGGTAGGAGAGCCGTGCCGAGAAGGAGACGCTCCGACCGCATCTCCCAGGCATATGTGGCCTGTTGGAGTTGCCACCTTTCCCGCCCGCGCACGGTGCACGGCCAGTTGGTTGGCGGGGTTTCATCGGGCCAATCCCTCCACCCCTCTTGATGCGAATCGCCAAAGAACCTACCACGTAGACTTCGCCGCAGTGCTGCCGACCGTCGACGAGCCTCGAAGTCCCGATGCCGAGCCTTCCCAAGCCTCGCATCGGCCGCCGCCTGCGCGCTTCTGAGGCGCCGTCGGACGCAATTCAGCGTCCCGAGCAGCCGCGCGTGGAGATCATCGAGTCCCCCGGCCTGCGCTGGATCAACATCGAGCGCCCCCGCCCGGCCGACCAGGGGTGGTTGGAGGAGCGCTTCGACTTCCACCCGCTCGACTACGAGGACATCTTCTCGCGCAACCAGCGCCCGAAGGTCGACGAGTACGACGACTACCTGTTCATCGTGCTGCACTTCCCGCGCTTCGACAAGCGCGTCGGGCGGCTGAACGCGGCCGAGCTCGACATCTTCATCGGGCCGGATTTCATCATCACCCTTCCCAACGAGGAGGTGCGCCCCGTCGAGTTCCTCTTCGAGCGCTGCCGTGCGTCGGAGGAGGTGCGCGACCAGCACTTCTCCAAGGGGTCGGGCTATCTGCTCTACCGCATCATCGACTCGTGCGTGGACGCCTCGTTTCCCATGCTGCGCAAGATGGGCAACAAGCTCGACCGCATCGAGGAGGAGATCTTCGAGGGCCGCTCGGAGGACCTCGTGCGCGACATCTCAAACGTCAAGCAGGAGATCATCAACTTCCGCAAGATCGTGCGGCCGCAACGGGCCACCTTCCGCGACCTGGAGCGCAACAAGGCCCGCTACATCCCCGATGACCTCGACATCTACTTCGACGACATCAACGATGCGTGGGAGCGCATCTGGGACATGCTCGAGAACTTCAAGGAAGTCGTGGAGGCGCTCGAGGGGACCAACGAGTCCGTCCTCGCGCACCGCGGCAACCAGGTCTTCCGCGTGCTGACCGCGTTCAGCGCGATCCTGCTGCCGCTGACGCTCATCGCCAGCGTCTGGGGCATGAACACCCACGTCCCCGGGGAGGGCACCGTCGGCGGCTTCTTCGCGACGATCGGGCTGATGCTCGTAACCCTCGGGTCGATTTTGTACTACTTCCGGAGACGTGGCTTCCTCTAGGACCGACGACTTCGAGCGGCTCGAGCAGACCCTGGCGCTGACCCACGCCGGGGCGACCAAGCGCATGCTCGTGATCGTCAACCCCTACGCGACCACGGTCTCGGACCGCCTGAAGAACCTGGTCGTCGCCGCGCTCAGCGGCCGCTATGACGTCGAGGCGATCGACACGCAGCGGCCGCGGCACGCCACCGAGCTCTGCCGCGAGGCCGCCGGCGAGGGCTACGACGTCGTCGTCGCCTTCGGCGGTGACGGGACGATCAACGAGGCCGCGAACGGCCTTGCCGGCTCCGACACGCCGCTGACCTGCCTCCCCGGCGGCGCCACCAACGTCTATCCCCGGATGCTCGGCATCCCCACCGACGTCGTGGACGCCACGGAGCACCTGCTGCGCATCGCCGACGACTGGCGGCCGCGCTGGGTCGACCTCGGCGAGGTCAACGGCCGGTTGTTCACCTTTGCCGCCGGCGCCGGCCTCGACGCGAGCGTCGTGCGCCGCGTGGACACGCATCCGAAGCTCAAGGCCCGCTACGGGCCGATGTTCTACACCGCCTCCGCGGTCGGGGTCTTCCTGCGTCGCTACGTGATCAACCCGCCCAAGCTGATCGCCGAGATCGAGGGGCACGAGGTGACGGGCGTGTCCGCCTTCATCCAGAATGCGAGCCCGTACACGTACTTCCGCTCGACGCCGGTGGAGCTCATCGACGGGCTCGACCTCCAGTCGGGCAACTTCGGCGGTGTGATCCTCGAGCGGGCCGCCGCGATCGACGTCCCGACCGTCCTCTTCCGCGCGCTCTCCTCCCGGGCGAAGATCGAGCGCCACCGGCGCGTGACCGGGTTCCGCGGGGTCGACCGCGTCACGGTGCGCTCAGCGGACGGCCGCGAGGTGCCCGTGCAGGTCGACGGCGACTACGCGGGCAGCTTCGAGCGTGCGGAGTTCCGCGCCCGTCCGCGCGCGTTGCGCGTCGTCAGCTGACCAGCGCCGCGTAGCGCCGCGCGCGGAACCATCGGCCGCTCGGGATAGGGAGGGTTCCCTCGCTCGGGGGAACCGAGCCCTAATTCCGAGCGAGGAAACCTCCCTCTCCCCGCCGCACCCCCGCAGCGGCATCACCCGGGTGCGGCGGCGCTTTGAGCATTCAGGCGAGGCTGTCGCGCAAAGGTTGCTGGCGGTAGCCGCGGCGGCGGCGGGGCCGGCGCCCGGCCGCCTCCTCTTGTCGATGACACCGTCCTGACCGCCGCCCAGGGCCTCGAGAACCAACAATCTGACAGTTGTGCTCGCAGCACACTTCCGCTTCGACTCAAAGCGGAAGTTGCTTCGGACCCGCGCACCGGGCCGCGTTATGAGGGCGGGTACGATTCGTTCATGGCGAGCGCGGGCGACTACGAGGACCTGGATCCGCTGGAGGTCTTCCCGCTTCCGGTCGCTATCGAAGGTCACGACCCTGACGCCGGGCCACCGTCCAGCGTGCGGCTCTTCTTTCTCATGCCGGGCGGCCGTGAACCGGTACCCGGTGGCGACCTTTCGAATGTCGTGGTTCTCGAGGCCTGGGACCGCGTCGCCATCGGCCTGATTCGCCGGATTCTTGGCGGAGATTCTCCAGACGGTCTGCGCGTCTACGGGGGCGAGAGGCTGATCCGGGGGTTGGAAGTCAGCCTGGACGTGGTGCTCGCCCAACCGCTCGGGGCACGACCGCTCCTCGACGCATCTAATGGAGAAATCGTTCAGCGCGTCAAGCGCGCCGACGCGCTAGACACGCCTGCCTGGCGAGCCTGAAGCGGCTTCGCCTGAGCCCGGCACTTCCGCTTCTGCCTCACAGCAGGAGCGACCTAGGTACGTTGCGGCCATGAACAACCGTTTCATGTGGGTTCTGCTGTTCGTCGGCCTCGCATTCATGGCTGCTGGAATGTTCGTATCGCCAGTCGGCATCTTCGTTGCCATTGGCATCTGGTCGCTGGTCTTCCTCACCGACTTCATGCGACGTCAGCGCCGTACCTAGCGACTACTGCTCATGCCTCGATGCGGAAGCCATGGCGATCACGGCACGAGGTGGACTTCGAGCGCCTGCCGGTTCCCGGTTTCGGGCTCGATGTACGGCTCGAACCGAACTCGCGTTCCTACAGCCAGCGTCTTGAATCCATCCATCACGATCTCGGTCCACCGGACGAAGAAGTCCTCGCCACCGTCATCGGGCTTGATGAAGCCGACGCCTCTGTCGCCGTTGAAGCTGACGACCACTCCTTCGAGCCGCTTCGACATGCGCAGTGAGGCTAAGCCGAGCCTCTCGCAAGCCTCAAAGCAGAAGCATGGGGCCCTCGATCTGGAACACTTTGCCGCGTGATCTGTGATCGCTGCTCTGCCGACCTCGAACTGAATGAGCCGCTGGTTGTGGAGTATCGGGATCCCCTCGTCGACGAGATCTACGACGCAGTGGTAGGTCCGCACGAGCGCCCCGAGCAGCCGGAGCTTGTTGTCGCGGGCTTTCACGTCGATTGTCATCGCGTGCAACGGGCCGAGCGCGAGCGCTGGAACGAACTGCCCTAGCCGCTGCCGCTCCTGCCTCGAAACAGGAGTCCCTTGCCGCGCGGTCGGACATGCGGCTTGTCGTCCGACGCAGGCGCGAGTTTGTCGCCCGCGAGGACGAATGCGTGCCGTCCGGGCGCTGGTGTGCTGCCGTATCGGGTGACGATCGAGGGACGCTCGCGCCCGCGGCTCGCCTGTCTAACGGCGCGGGGGCTGGGAATCAGCCTGCGGTGAGGGCTTGGAAGGCGGGCTCCTCGCGAATCGGGCCGAAGTCGGAATCGTCGAGCGCGAACGAGCGGAAACGCGCGGACTTGTCGATAGCGAGCCTCAGGTGCTCGATCGCCTCGGCCGTTCGGCCGACGAGGCTTTCGCAGCACGCCAGGTTGTAGAGCAGCCCCGCATACGCGGGATGCGCCTCGGCCACTTCACGAGCGCCGTCCGCCGCCTCCGCGTAGCGCCCGTCCAGGTAGAGACGGGTGAACGGTGCCCAGAGCTCCCAGCCGTCGGGCTCGTACACCTGCCCCGGAGTGCCCCCGACCGCGAGGATCGTCGTCTCCGGCTCCTCGGCGTAGGCGGTGCGTTTCACCCCGGGGCGCGCGAAGACCAACGTGCCGGCCGGGGCGTCGACCCGCTCGCCGTCGAGCTCGAAGGTCGCTCTACCGCTCTGGACGACGTAGAGCTCTTCTGCCTCGCCAGCCTCGTCGTGCTCGTTGATGATCCGATTTCCCGCCTCGCGCCCAGTCCACATGGTGACGCCGAACGACGTGATGCCGAAGTGGTGACGGATCGGGCGAAAGGGCTCGCGACCGTCGTCGATCTCGTCGATCTGCGCGACGTGGGTAACCGTGTATTCAGCCATTGCCACGCAGTGTTGCGCTTCCGCGTCTCATGCAGAGCGGCATCGGTGGGGACGCGATGCTCCACGTGCCTCGGTCGCTGACCCCGGAAGGCATGCCTTTGTCGCAGATTTGTTGCAATCGTGGCTCCGCGGAGCCACTGTCGGATCTGCCTCGATGCGGTAGTCGCGCGGAGTGACGGTCGCGATGCCGCTTCTCGTCCAAAGCAGCAGTCGCGGTGAACCATCCTCCGATGTTCAAATCAGGCGAAAGCGGCAGTCATTCGGGCTCGCTGGCGGGCACCGCCGCGCGTCGGCGCTGGTGGTCCAGCAGCCGTCGATCTGCCTCTAGGGGTAGCCTCGCCTGAGGGTTAGGCGCGGGACGCCAGTTCCATTAGCCGAGCGCCCGGAGCCTGTCAAGTCCGATGAGACACTTCGCTTCGAGATTTAGTGAGCGGCCT
>JBBJOW010000015.1:9888-70927 GCA_037724045.1 Solirubrobacteraceae bacterium | reverse complement strand
GCATGCCACCAGCCTCACCGGACTGCCACACAATTAAACCATCAGGACACTAGGGGTGGCGAAGCCAGATCGTTGGCGGTGGGCCGGCTGAGCCGGGCCCCCGAGTGGTTTCCTACATGGACTCGGGCGCGTCGACCCCGAGGAGGTCGAGCGACCGGGCGATGACGCGCTGTGTCGCCGCGCACAGCGCCAGCCGGAACGGCTCGTGGTCGGTGCCCGTGAGCACCTTGCAGTTCTCGTAGAAGGATGCGAAGTCGCGCGCCAGGTCCAGCGCGTAGGTCGCTACGCGGTGTGGCGCCCGCCGGTCGGCGGCCTCCCCCACCTCGTTCCCGAACGCGATCAGCCTCTTGATCAGCAGCCGCTCCGACGGCTCGAGCGCCTGCGCCGGCGAGACCGCGGAGTCGGCCACCTCGACCCCGCGAAGGATGCTGCGGATGCGCGCGTGCGCGTACTGGACGTAGTAGACGGGGTTGTCGGCCGACTCGCGCGTCGCGAGGTCGAGGTCGACCTCGATCGTGGTGTCGTGCGAGCGCGCGAGCAGGAACCAGCGCGCGGCGTCGGTGCCGATCTCCTCAATGAGGTCGTCGAGCGTCACGAAGTCCCCCGAGCGCTTGCTCATCGAGACGGGCTGGCCGGCGCGCTCGAGGTTGACGAACTGCATGATCAGCAGCTCGAGCTTGTCGGGGTCACCGCCGAGCGCCGCGTAGGCCGCCTTCTCGCGCACGACGTAGCCGTGGTGGTCGGCGCCCCAAACGTCGATGAGCCGGTCGAAGCCGCGCTCACGCTTGTTCTGGTGGTAGGCGATGTCCGGCGTCAGGTACGTGTACGAGCCGTCGGACTTCACGAGGACACGGTCCTTGTCGTCGCCGTAGTCGGTGGCGCGGATCCACAGCGCGTCCTCGGCGCGATAGGTCGCGCCGTGCTCGGCGAGCGACGCGAGCACCTGGTCGACCGCCGACGGCTGGGGTGGCTGGGCCTGATACAGAGAGCGCTCCGAGTACCACATGGCGAACGGCTCCACTCGGAACTTCTCGAGCGTCTCGCGCATGCCGGCGAGCACGTGCTCCATGCCCGCGCGCCCGAGTGCATCGAGATCCATGCCCGCCGCGCCGGGGATCTTCGCGGCGATCTCGCCGACGTAGTCGCCCATGTACTCCTCGGGCTCCTCCCCGCGCGCACGCGCCTGCAGCGCAGCCGCGAACTTGCCCACCTGCGACCCCGCGTCGTTGGAGTAGAACTCGCGCGTCACGTCGTGGCCGTGGAAGGCGAGCAGGCGGCAGATCGCGTCCCCGTAGGCGGCGTTGCGCGCGTGGCCGAGATGGATGGGGCCGGTCGGATTGGCCGAGACGAACTCGACGTTGATGCGCTCCGGCTGCGGCGCGCGACCGCCGCCGTAGTCCGCGCCGCCCGCCAGAACGCCGGAGAGCGCGTCGGCGTACCAGGCGTCGGCGAGGAAGAGGTTCAGAAACCCGGGCCCGGCGACGTCGACGCGCGCCAGGCGGTCGGCGAGCCGGCCCGCGACCGCCTCCCCCAGCTTCTCGGCGACCACGCGCGGCGGCTCCCCGAGCAGCGGCGCCAGCAGCATCGCCGCGTTGGACGAGTAGTCGCCGAAGTCGGCCTTCGGCGGGCGCTCGAGCGACGGGCGAGCGCGCGGCGGCGCCGCCGAGCCGCGCAGGTCGGCGGCGGCATCCTCCAAGGCGGTGCGGAGCTCGTCGAGGGCAGCCATCCGGACAAATTAGCCGCGAAGCGGCCCTGACGAGATGTGATCGAGCGGCGAAGCCGAGCGATCAGTGATGGTACGGCTCGTTGGCGAGGATCTTGTGGGCGCGGTAGAGCTGCTCGAGCACCACGACGCGGGCGAGCTGGAAGGGCAGCGTGAGCGGCCCGAGCGACAGTGCCTCGTCGCGCCGCGGCAGCGCGGACCCGAACGCCCCGCCGATCACGAGGCACAGGTCGCGACCCGATTGCCGGCGCTCCTCCAGCCACTCGGCCAGCGCCTCGGAGCTGCGCGAGCGGCCGTCCGCGGCCAGCTCGACGACCCACGCGCGCTCCGGCAGCCGCCGGGCCAGTGCGGCGTCGTCGGCGACCTCCATCACGTCCACGCGCGCGTAGCGCGAGAGCAGCTTCTCGTAGTGCGCGACGTCGTCGGCGAACGGCGCCCGGAGCCGCCCCACCGCAAGGATCACGATCCGGATGCTCTTGCCTCCGCCATCGCGATCCGCTCGAGCGTCGTCGGGTGCGAGCCGAACACGATGCGCACCCACCGCGGCGGCTCGGGCTCGGCCACGTTGCGCACGCACAGGGAGCGCTGCACGGCGATCTGCGTGCGCGGGTCGCCGATGAGCCCCATCGCGAACGCGTCCGCGCGGCGTTCCATCCGGCGCGAGAAGAAGTTGGCGACCATCCCGAACGGCGTCGCCACGATCCCGGCCGCCAGCGCCACCGCGGGCAGCGCGCGCCCGTCGGCAGGCGCGTTCATCGTCCGAGCGAGCCGCGCGATCGACCACGTCAGCGCGGGCGCCGCGACCGCCAGCCCGGCCAGGCCCCGCAGCACGTCGCGGTGGCGGACGTGGGCGAGCTCGTGCGCGATGACGAAGTCGACCTCCTCCGGGCTCATGTCCCTCAAAAGCGTGTCGTAGAGCACCACGCGCTTGGTCGGCCCGAGCCCCGTCACGTACGCGTTGGACGCGGTCGTGCGCTTGGACGCGTCCATGATCAGGACGCGGTCGACGGGTACCCCGGCGGCTTCTGCGAGCCGCGCGACCCGTTCGGCCAGGTCGGGCTCGGCCGGCTCGAATCGGTTGAAGATCGGGTCAAGCAGCGTCGGCCCGGCCACCAGCGAGAGCACGCCGACGCCGACGAGCCCGCCCGCGCCCGGCCGCCACCACGCGTCGCCGTAGCGGCGCATCCCGGCCACCAGCACGGCACCGCCGGCCGCCGACAACCCGGCCGAGATGGCCTGTGCCTTGGCGAGGTCGGCGCTCCACCCGCGCCAGCTCTGGGTGACGAGGCCGACGCGGATCGACCGCTCGCGCGCCGCCGCCGACAGGGGCAGCCCGAGCACGGTCAGCGCCGCTCCGAGGCCCGCCGCCGCCACTGCCGGCGAGGTGGGCGGGATCGCCTCCGCCCGCCGCACCAGCGTCGTCAGGACGGCCGCGTCGAGCGCCGTGCCGACGAGCATGAGCGCCCGCTGCCCGCGCCGGAAGCGCCGGGCGCGACCCAGCTCCGCCGCGCTGAAGTAATCTCGCGCGTTCGCTTTCGAGGCCACGAAGGTGAACCTAGCCATGCTCGTCGCCATCGTCACGGACGTCCACGGGAACCGTCCCGCCTTCGAATCCGTCATCGCGGCGGCCGGCGAGGCGGGCGCGGACGAGATGTGGTGCCTGGGCGATCTCGTCGGCTACGGGGCCGAGCCCGACGCCTGCGTCGACCTCGCCCACCGCCACTGCGCGGTCTGCCTGTCGGGCAACCACGACCTCGGGGTGGTCGGCGTCCTCTCGCTGGAGGACTTCAGCCGCGGTGCGCGTATCGCGGCCGAGTGGACGCAGGAGAACATCTCCGCGGACTCCAGGGAGTTCCTGCTGGCGCTGACGCCCAGTGCGGAGGCCGGGGGGTACGGGCTCTTCCACGCTTCCCCGCGCGACCCGGTCTGGGAGTACGTGCTCTCGGGCCTGACCGCGGAGCTGTGCTTCGACGCGACGGACTTCCCGGTCAGCTTCATCGGGCACTCCCACGTCGCGCTCTCCTTCCACCGCCCCGCGGGCGAGCCGACGTCGGGCTCCACCCGCCGCGAGGGCGACGAGCTCGACGTCTCCGAAGGCGAGTGGCTCCTCAACCCGGGCGGCGCCGGGCAGCCGCGCGACGGGGATCCGCGAGCGGCTTACCTGCTGCTCGACACGGAGCGAAAGACCGTCCGCTGGTGCCGCGCGGAGTACGACATCGCGGCCGCCCAGGCGGCCATCCGCGCCGCCCGCCTGCCGGACTCGCTGGCCGAGCGGCTGGCCTTCGGGCAGTGACGATCGCCCGCCGGTGGAGTAGGTAGCCTCCGACCCGGTTGTGCCCGCTCCTCGCCAGCTCCTCGTCCTCGTCGCGGCAGCACTCACGCTGTTGGTCGCCGGCTGCGGCGACTCGGGCGAGGGCCTACTGACCTCCGAGCAGGCAGCCTCGCTCACCGAGAAGGTCGACGCCGCCCAGCAGGCGCTCGACAACGATGCCTGCATCTACGCGCAGAAGGTGGCGCTGGAGGGCGCCGATCGCGCCTCCAAGGAACGGGACATCGACATGGCGCTGCAGTCCAACATCGTCGACGGCTTCAACCAGCTCGCGCAGCAGGCCGAGAGCGCCTGCACCGAGGAGGAGGAGCCGGAGAAGACCCCCACGCCGGAGCCGACGGTCACCGAGGTTCCGACGGAGGCGCCGACCGTCGAGGAGGTCACCCCCGAGCCGACCGTGACCGAGGCGCCGACCGAAGCGGTGCCCACGGAGGAGCCGACGGACGAGATCCCCACCCCGGCGCCGACCGACGACACCGGCGGGGCCGCGGTGCCCGACGTCGAGGAGTTCGACGACGGATGAGCGTCGCCGAAGAGCTCTTCGCAGGCCGCTACCGACTCGAGCGGCGGCTCGGCGTCGGCGGGATGTCCACCGTCCAGCTCGCCTTCGACACGCGCCTGGAGCGCTACGTCGCGGTCAAGCTGCTCGCTGAGCACCTGGCCGCCGACGACGGATTCGTCCAGCGCTTCCGCCGAGAGGCGCTCGCCGCCGCGCGGCTCGTGCACCCCAACGTCGTCCAGGTGTACGACTTCGGCACCGACCACGCCTCCGAGCGCCAGTTCATCGCGATGGAGTACGTCGAGGGTCAGTCGGGTGCCGAGATCCTGCGCGAGCAGGGCCGCCTCTCTTCCAAGGAGGTCGTCGAGTTCTGCGCCCAGGCGTGCCGCGGCCTGGACTACGCGCACCGCAACGGCGTCGTGCACCGCGACATCAAGCCGGGCAACCTGCTGCGCAACCCCGAGGGCCTGGTCAAGATCGCCGACTTCGGCATCGCCAAGGCAGCCGATGACTCCGACATCACGCGCGTGGGCGCGGTCATCGGCACGGCGGCCTACCTCGCGCCGGAGCAGACCCGCGGGGAGCCGGCCGGCCCGCCGTCGGACCTGTACGCGCTCGGCGTCGTCGCCTACCAGCTGATCGCGGGCCGCCTGCCGTATCAGGGCGCGTCGCTGACCGACCTCGCCCGCCAGCAGGACTCCGGTCCGCCGACGAGCCTCGACCAGGTACAGCCCGACTGCCCCCCGGCGCTCAGCGCAGCAATCATGGGCGCGCTGGTGTCCGATCCCGACCACCGCTACGGCTCCGCTCCGGAGATGGAGCGGGCCCTGCGCGAGGGTCTGCGCGGCGTCGCGCCCGAGCTCTCGCAGGAGGCGACCGTCGCCCTGGCGGGGACCGAGTCCACCCGCGCTTTGCCTTCGCAGCCGCGCACCCGGGCCCACCGCCCGCTCGAGCCGATCGCAGAGGCGGCGCCGCCGCGCCGGGTGATCGAGCGCCAACGCGAATACGAGCCCGAGCCGCGTCAGCCTGAGCGCGGGCGCCGAAGCCTCGTGCCGCTGCTGGTGCTGCTGCTCGTCGCGGCCCTGCTCATCGGGGGCGTGCTCTATCTCAGCAGCATGTCGGGCGGCCCGACGACCACGAACTTCTCCGGCGACGCGCGCGAGGTCCTCGACGACCTGCGCTCGCTGATTGAAGACAACGTCAAGTAGCGCCGGCGTCAGGGCGCGGCGCCGGCGCGCAGGGCGGCGGCGTGCGCGTCCAGGCGCCCCTCGACGATCGCCGCCCGCAGCCCTGCCATCAGCCGCTGCAGATAGGCGAGGTTGTGCAGGGTCAGCAGGCGCATGACCATCAGCTCGCGCGCCTTGACCAGGTAGTGCAGATAGCCGCGCGTGTAACCCGCCGCACACGCAGGGCACGGGCAGCCCTCCATCAGCGGCGCGTGGTCATCCCGATACCGGGCCTTGCCGAGGTCGATGCGCCATCGCCGCTCGGGGTCCGGGACGACCGCCATGCCGTGACGCCCGAGCCGCGTCGGCATCGCGCAGTCGAAGGTGTCGATCCCGAGCTCCGCGCCGCGGATGAGATCGTCGACGTCGCCGATCCCGAGGAGATGACGGGGCCGCGCCTCGTCGAGCTCATCGATCGCCCAGCCGACCACCTCGTACATCTGCGGCTTGTCGGCACCGAGCGAGCCGCCGATGGCGATCCCGGAGACGGCGCGCGCGGCGACCTCCTGGGCGGACGCCCGCCGCAGGTCCTCGTCGACGCCGCCCTGCACGATGCCGTAGACGACCTGGTCGGCCGGCCCGTTCTCCACGTGCCAGGCCAGGCAACGGTCCAGCCAGCGGTGCGTGCGCTCCGTGGAGCGCGCCGTGTAGTCGCGCGACACGTGGAACGGCGTGCACTCGTCGAAGACCAGCGCGATGTCCGAACCCAGCGCGGCCTGGATCTCCATCGACGTCTCGGGGCCCATGAACTGCTCCGAGCCGTCGAGGTAGGAGCGGAAGCGCACCCCTTCCTCCTCGATCGACAGGATCTTCCCCATCCGGTCCGCGCCCGCGGACGCCTTGCCCTTGATCTCGTCGGCGACGTTGCCGTGGCCCATCGAGAAGACCTGGAAGCCGCCCGAGTCGGTGATGATCGGATGCGGCCAGCGCATCATCTCGTGCAGGCCGCCAAAGGCGCGGACGCGCTCGTGGCCGGGATTCAGGAACAGGTGGAACGTGTTGCCCAGGACCATGTCGAACCCCAGCGCGCGAACGTCCGCGGGCTCGAGGCCCCGGACGACGCCCTTGGTCGCCAGCGGCACGAACGCCGGGGTGCGCACCTCGCCGTGGGCGAGCGTCAGCGTGCCCGCCCGCGCCGCCCCGGCACGGGCCTCGATCGCGAAGCCGCTCAGGCCGGCTCGCCCGCGAGCATCACGTCGAACAACGCCGTGAGGCGGGCGAGGTCGTCGTCGTCGCAGTGGCGCAGGAAGCGCTCGCGCACGTTGCGCCGATGCGTCGGCCGGGCGCGGTCGATGACCTCCGCGCCCGCCGCAGACAGCACGGCGAAGCAGCCGCGGGCGTCGTCGGAGCACGAGCAGCGGGTGAGCCACCCGAGACGCTCGAGGCGGTCGACCAGGCGCGTCATGCCCGAGCGCGACAGCTGCGCGTGTTCGGCGAGGTCGGCCATGCGCAGCCGCCCGTGGGCCGAGCAGCGCAGCGCGCTGAGCACCTCAAAGGAGCTCAGCGAAAGGCCGTGCTCGGCCTCGAGCTCGGCGTCCAGCGCCTTGCGCATGGCCGCATGCACTCGCAGAAAGCCCTTCCAGGCGGCGAGTTCCGCCTCAGTGGGCGCCACTTCGTGAACGGCCATGCAAGCGTCGAGTCTAGTTGCGGCGGCAACCGATCAGTCGTCGAGCTCTCCGGCGAAGACGCCGAACACCGCGCCCTGAGGATCCGCGGCGACCGCGAGCTTGCCGGCCGGGATGTCCAGCGGCCCGGCGACGACCTCGCCGCCGCCCTCAACGATCGCCGCCGTCGCCGCGTCGATGTCGTCGACTGCGAAGTAGGTCAGCCAGTGCGGCGGGACCTCGGTGCCGAGCTCCTCGGGCATCTTCGCCATGCCGCCGTTGAGCCGGTCGCCGTTGCGGATGACCATCCGGCCGGACTCGTCGTCCTCGGTCAGTGGAGCGACCTCCCAGCCGAACATCTCCGTGTAGAACTGGACGGCCTTGTCGACGTCATGGGTCTGCAGGTCGTTCCAGGTCATCGCGCCGTGGACGTTGACGAGCCCGGCGCCCGGGTTCTCCTTGGGCTCCCACGCGCTGACGACGCTCCCGCTCGGCTCCTGGATGACGAGCATGCGGCCCGCCTCCATGACGTCGAACGGCCCGGCGTGGATCTCCGCGCCGGCCTCCTTGGCCTTCTCGGCCGCATCGTCGGCGGACTCGACGGTGATGTAGGCGTTCCAACGCGGCGGGCCGTCCATGGATTGGATCGCGGCGACCGTCGCACCGTCGACGTTGGCCATGGAATACGTGTGGTTCTCACCGGCGGGCAGGTCGTCGTAGTCCCAGCCGAACACCTTCGCGTAGAAGGCCTTCGCGCCGCCCACGTCGCTGGTGGTCAGGTCGGTCCAGGAGAACGTTCCGGCCTCGTAATGGTTTCTCGTAC
The DNA here is from genome assembly GCA_037724045.1 of Solirubrobacteraceae bacterium. Lineage (GTDB taxonomy): Bacteria > Actinomycetota > Thermoleophilia > Solirubrobacterales > Solirubrobacteraceae > DATLGB01. The sequence goes on along the minus strand of JBBJOW010000015.1, from coordinate 62,723 downwards.
CCATGCGCGATCCTCTCCCTAGTCCTCGAGCAGCGAGCGGCCGCTCATCGCCTTCGGCTTCTCCAGGTCCATCAGCGCCAGGATGGTCGGCGCCACGTCGGCAAGGATGCCCGGCCCGTCGAGGCGCACACCTGACCGCGTCACCACGAACGGCACCGGGTTCAGCGAGTGCGCGGTATCGGGCGACCCGTCGTCCTCGAGCATCTCGTCGCAGTTGCCGTGGTCGGCGGTGACGACCACGGTGCCGCCGCGGGCCTCGACGGCGGCGAGCACGCGCCCCAGGCACTCGTCGACGGCCTCGACCGCCTTGACGGCCGCCTCGATGACGCCGGTGTGGCCGACCATGTCGGGGTTGGCGAAGTTGAAGATCGCGAAAGCCGGCTCGTCGTCGCGCCAGTGCTCCTCGAAGGCCGCGGTCGCCTCATAGGCGCTCATCTCGGGCTTCTCGTCGTAGGTGGAGACGTCGCGCGGCGAGGGGACGAGCTCGCGCGTCTCGCCTTCGTAGGCCCGCTCCTCGCCGCCGTTGAAGAAGTAGGTGACGTGCGGGTACTTCTCGGTCTCGGCGACGTGCAGCTGCCTGAGGCCCGCCTCCGAGATGACCTTGGCGAGCGTGGTCTCCGGCCGGCGCGGGGGAAACATCACCGGGTACGGCCAGCCCTCGACGTACTCGGTCATGGTGACGTAGCGCTCGGGCGCGTGGTCGAGCTTCTCGGTGATCTCGCGCATGCGGTCGGGGCGGAAGTTGAAGCAGACGACGGTGTCCTCGGGGCGGATGCGGTTGTCACCGTCGCCGATCAGCGTCGCCTCGATGAACTCGTCGGTCTCCTCGCGGTCGTAGGCGCGACGCGCGGCCTGCGCGGCCGTCGGTGCCCTGTGCTCGGCCTCGCCGTCACGCAGCAGCCGGACCGCCTTCTCGATCCGGTCCCAGCGCTTGTCGCGGTCCATGGCGTAGTACCGCCCGATCACCGTGCCGACGCGGGCGTTGCCGACGTCGTTGCACCAGTCCGCGAGCGTGTCGAGGAAGCTCCCCGCCTGCGTGGGCGAGACGTCGCGCCCGTCGGTGAAGGCATGGACGATCACCTCGGGCACGCCGACCGCGTCGTTCAGCAGCTTTTCGAGATGGTCGCGGGCGGAGTGCACGCCACCGTCGGATGCCAGCCCGATCAGGTGCACGCGCTGCGCCCCGTCGAGCGCCGCCCTCAGCGTCTCGTTGGCTGTGAAGGAGCCGTCCTGGATCGCCGCGTCGATGCGCGCGAGGTCCTGCCTGACCACGGCGCCCGCGCCGAGGTTGAGATGGCCGACCTCGGAGTTGCCCATCTGCCCCGCCGGGAGCCCGACGGCCTCGCCGCACGCCGTCAGGGTCGTCGTGTCATGAGTGCGCCAGAGCTTGTCGAAGACCGGCGTGTCGGCCAGCTCGACCGCGTTGCCGGGGCCCGGCTCGGCGAGGCCCCACCCGTCGAGGATGACCAGCGCGACCGGGGTCGCCATCAGTGGCGTGCGGCCTCGACGATCGCGGCGAAGGACTCCGGCTCGAGGGAGGCGCCGCCGACGAGGAAGCCGTCGATGTCGGGCCGGCCGATCAGCTCCGGCGCGGTGTCGGGCTTGACCGAGCCGCCGTAGAGGACGCGCACCTGTTCGGCGGCGTCCGTGTCGAAGTGGGCGACCAGCGCGCGCACGAACGCGCACGTCTCCTGGGCGATGTCGGGCGTGGCCACCTGGCCCGTGCCGATCGCCCAGATCGGCTCGTAGGCGATCGCGATCCCGGGGAGCTGCTCGACCGGCACCTTCTCGAGCGCCTCGAGGACCTGGTGGCGCAGCTTGCGCTCGGTGTCCCCGCTCGCGCGCTCCTCCTCGGTCTCCCCCACGCACAGCATCGGCGCGAGGCCGGCGTCCAGCGCGACGACGACCTTGGCCTGCAGTGCGACGTCGGTCTCGTGGAAGTACTCGCGGCGTTCGGAATGGCCGAGCAGGACACCGGTGACGTCGAGCTCGGAGAGCATCGCCGCGGAGACCTCGCCGGTGTAGGCGCCCGACGCGGCCTCGTGCATGGTCTGCGCGTACACGCCGACCCGCGACCCGCGGGCGGAGTCGACCATCGCCTGCAGGGCGGTGAACGGCGGGCAGATCGCGACGTCGACGCCGTCGGTGCTCGACACGCGCGGGAGCAGGCCCGCGATGAACGCCTCCGCCTCCTCGACGGTCTTGTGCATCTTCCAGTTGCCCACGACGAACGGGGTGCGAGTCACTTCAAGGCCTCCAGACCCGGGAGGGGCTTGCCCTCGATCAGCTCGAGCGACGCGCCGCCGCCGGTGGAAAGGTGGTCGACCCGGTCGGCCAGGCCGAACTGCGCCAGCGCCGCGGCGGAATCCCCGCCGCCGACGACAGTGGTTCCCGATGCCGCCGCGACCGCCTCGGCGACCGCGCGCGTCCCGCCCGCGAACGGCTCGAGCTCGAAGGCCCCCATCGGCCCGTTCCAGAACACGGTGCCGGCGTCGGCGATGACCGCGGCGTACGCCTCCGCGGTCTTCGGGCCGACGTCGAGGCCCATCCAGCCGTCGGGCACGTTGGTCTGCGCCTCGCGGGTCTCCGTGTCCGCCGCGAACTCGCGACCGAGCACGAGGTCGACCGGGAGCCGGAGCTTGTCGCCGGCATCGTCAAGCGCGCGCCGGGCGGGCTCCACGCCCTCCTCCTCGCACAGCGAGTCGCCGACATCGTGACCCTGGGCCTTGAAGAACGGGAAGCACATCGCGCCGCCGATCAGGACAGCGTCGGCGCGCTCCAGGAAGGCGTCGAGGACGCCGATCTTGTCCGTCACCTTGGCGCCGCCGACGATCGCGACCAGCGGCTTAGCCGGATCTTCGAGGATGCCGTTGAGCGTGGTGACCTCCAGCTCGAGCAGCCGGCCGGCGGCGTGCGGCAGCAGGTGCGCGATAGCCTCGGTGGACGCGTGTGCGCGATGCGCCGAGCCGAAGGCGTCGTTGACGTACACCTCGCCCAACTCGGCGTAGCGCGCCGCGAGCGCGGGGTCGTTCTTGGTCTCCCCCTCGTGGAAGCGGACGTTCTCCATCAGGACCACGTCCGCGGCCCCATCCGGGTCGTCGAAGGCGACGGGCCCCTCGTCGAGCAGCTCCGAGAGCCGGTCGGCGACCGGCTTGAGCGACAGCGCCGGGTCCGCGCCCTTGGGCCGGCCCAGGTGGGAGAGCAGCACCAGCCGCGCGCCCTTCTCGCGCAGCTCGCGCAGCGTCGGCAGCGCCGCGCGTATGCGCGCGTCGTCGGTGATCTCCCCCGCGTCGCCGAGCGGCACGTTGAAGTCCACGCGGACGACGAGGCGCTTGCCCCCGACGTCGCCCAGGTCGTCCAGTGTCCTCAAATCAGCTTCTGGACGAGGTCGACGCAGCGGTTGGAGTACCCCCACTCGTTGTCGTACCAGGACACTGCCTTGACCATGGTGCCGTCGATGGCCAGTGTGAGCTGCGAGTCGAAGATCGAGGAGTGCGGGTTGCCGACGACGTCGGTGGAGACGATCGGGTCCTCGGTGTATTCGAGGATGCCTTTCAGCGGACCCTCGGCGGCAGCCTTCATCGCCGTGTTGATCTCGTCCGCCGACGTCTCGCGCTCGGCCTCGAAGGTGAGGTCGACGACCGAGCCCGTCGGGACGGGTGCGCGGATCGCGAAGCCCGAGAGCTTGCCGTTGAGCTCGGGCAACACGACGCCGACGGCCTTCGCGGCTCCGGTCGAGGCCGGGATCAGGTTGAGCGCGGCGGCCCGCGAGCGGCGCAGGTCGGAGTGCGGCATGTCCTGCAGGCGCTGGTCGGCGGTGTAGGCGTGGATCGTCGTCATCAGCCCGTGCTTGATGCCGACCGCGTCGTTGATCACCTTGGCGAACGGGGCCAGGCAGTTGGTGGTGCACGATGCGTTGGAGATGACGTGGTGGGCGTCCTTGTCGTAGTCGGCGTCGAAGTTGACGCCGAGGACGACGGTGACGTCGGGCTCGGTGGCCGGCGCGGAGATGACGACCTTCTTCGCGCCCGCGTCGAGGTGCTTGGCGGCGTCGGCGCGCTTGGTGAAGAGGCCGGTGGACTCGATCACGACGTCGGCGCCGATGTCGCCCCATGGCAGCTTCGCGGGGTCGCGCTCGGCGAGCACGCGCAGCTTGTCGCCATCGACCACCAGATCGTCGCCGTCGAGCTCGACCGACCCCGGGTACGGCCCCAGGATCGAGTCGTACTTGAGCAGGTGCGCGAGCGTCTTGGCGTCCGTCAGATCGTTGACGCCGACGAAGTCGATGTCCGCTCCCGACGCCTTCGCAGCGCGGAAGAGGTTGCGACCGATGCGGCCGAAGCCGTTGATGCCGACGCGTACGGCCATTAGTTCGAGTGCTCCTGGTTCGAGGGAGGGGGCTCCCGGAACCCTACCCGTCAGGCCTCGTCGTACGCGGCCGCCATGCCGTCGGAGACGGCGCCCATCTGCTCGCGCAGTGCGCGCACCTCGCCGGCGAGCTCGCGGCCCCTGGCCGCACCCGTGGTGGCGCTCACCGAGACGATCTGGCCGCGGATGGTGTCGAGCTCGACGAGGATGCGCTCCATCTCGTCGCCGAAGCGCTGCAGCTGCGCGTGCATGCGCTCGAGCGTCTTGAGCTGGGTCGCCAGCGCCTCGGCCAGCTCGCGCTTCGCGGGGTCGTCGCGGACCTCTGCCAGCCGCGCCGCGACGCGTTGGGGCGGCGTGTCGCGCAGCGCGTCCGCGAGCGACTGCGCGCGCCGCGCGGTGTCCTCCATCGCCAGCACGAAGCCGTCGACCTCGCCGGCGACCTCGGCCCCCGGCACGTCGTCGTTGCCGTGCAGCGCCGCGCGGATGCGCGTCTCGCGCTCACGGGCGGTGCGGACCAGCCGGGCGATGCCGGGCGTCAGCGCCCGCTCGTCCAGCCGGGCCGGCGCGGCCGCCGCGAGCTCGGTCTGATGTCGCGCCCTCTCACGCTCGAGCACCTTGTTGGCGGCATCGGAGTCGAAGTACGTGCGTGCCGCACCCGCCAGGTACAGCCCCACGGCGACCGGTCCGAGGACGCTCAAGGAGCCCACCACGATCCCGATGATGAGGACGACGGCGAGCAGGACCACGTTGAAGGGGTCCAGCAGCGCGTTGGTGATCAGCGCGCGGTTGTACTCGTCACGGGAGTAGGGCTGCTTCGACGCCACCGCAGAGAGGGTCTCAGAAGAAGGAGGAGATCGAGCGGTAGACCGCCTCGATGTCCTCGGTGCTGCCCTCGTAGCTCTTGCCGCCGGTGGCCGCCGCGAGGGCGGCGAGCTGCGTCTGGGCGCCGCTCGCGCCGGCCGAGTAGGCGATCGTGAAGAGGCGCACCTGGTTGTCGGCGTCACCCTGGGCTCCGAGCGCCTCGAGGGCCTGCTCGTAGGAGCGCGAGGAGTCCGTGTCCTCGCCGTCGGTGAGCAGGACGACCGCGTTGATGCGCTCGTCGTCGTCGAGCTCGCGCACGCCGTTGAAGCCCTCGACGGCCGCGTCGTAGTAGGCCGTGCCGCCGTCGGCGATCAGGCCGCGCACGGTGCGCCGCAGCTCGCGCCCGTTCTCGCCGAACGGCCGTAACGGCGCGGAGACGCTGAGATCGGTGTTGAAGGTGAGCAGGCCGACGCGGTCCTGGTCGCCGACCTCATCGAAGAAGACCTCCAGGCCCTCCTTGGCGCGCTCGAGCCGGTCCTCGTCCTGCATGGAGCCCGACGTGTCGAGCACGAGCAGGATGTTGGCCGGCTTACGGTCCTGGAGCCACGCGGCCTTGGCCGCCGCGAGGACCTGTGGCTCCGGGAGGCCGAGGACGCGCGCGGGCTGCGCGGGGTCGGCACCGTGCTCGGCGTCGATCGGGGCCACCGGCTCGGCGTCGAAGTCGGCGGGGCGGAAGCCTCCCTGCGCCGCGACCGAAGGGGTGATCGCGTCGGCCAGGAACGCCTGGAACTGCCCCGCGCCCTCGCGCTCGTCGGCCGACACCCACGGTGCGTCGAGCACGATGAAGGGGTTGTCGGAGAAGAACGTGCCCTCCTCCGGATAGATCGCGACGAGCTTGGGCTGGCCGGCGCGGTCCTCGTTGAAGGCCAGCAGCGTCGCCTCCTCCATGGCCACCGCGGACGCGTAGCCGAGGCCGCCCTCGCGCATCTGGTCGGCGATGAAGAGCGTCGTGTCGCCGTAGTGGACGATGGACTGCTCGATGGCCTTGACGCGGCTGCGGGTCGCCTTCGCGCGCACGTCGTCGACCGTGAGGCCCTCCTTCTTGCCGGTGGCGAAGTAGTACTCGGCGATGACCGCCGAGAGGCCCGACGTCGAGTAGTCGGGGTTGGTGTGCACGAGCTTGAACTCCCCGAACTCCGGCCGGCCGTACTTCGCCCACCCGGTCCCCGACGTCGCGAGGTCGAGGATGTCGGTGTAGCCCAGCGGCTCGTCCGGATAGCCCAGGGCGCGGGCCATCGGCTCCCACATCGCGAAGACCAGCGGCGTGCGCACGATGCTCGGGGACTCCTCCGGCGCGAGCGCCCGGTCGGCCTCGTAGTTGAGCAGCCGGCCCCACAGCGACGAGGACGGCGACCAGGCCACCGGCTCGTAGTCGCCCTCGGCGATCTCGGCCTCAACTTCCCCGGAAGAGCGGTTGACCGCCTCCACGAAGACCCGCTTGCCGCCCGCCTCCGCGCCCGAGGCGTTGAACTCCTCGACGAGCGGGAGCAGCAGCTCCTCCTTCTCCGGCGAGTAGGCGAAGGAGACGACGACCGAGCCCGCGGGCGCGCGCTCGACGGGACCGTCAGACGCGCCGCTGCCGCCGCCGGGCTTCATTCCGGCCGAACGCTACCCGTTGCGGCGCTTAGTTCCTGACCTTGCAGACGATCTTGACTTTCCTGCCGTTCTTTGCCCTAGGGGGAGCCGCAGTGTTTCCGAGGGGCCCGCGCGGGTCCGCGCCGCGAACGGTCACCGGACGTTCACGAGGTCGGTCCGTCAATCGGGGAGGAGCGCGACCGGCAGAATGGGCGCAACCACCCCGGGGCAGACAGAGGAGGGGAGCCGCCCGGGGGATGGTCGCGCCCTCGTCATGTTGACCGGCGCGCTGCGCCGGCGTGTGAATTATTCGTCGCTGTCGACGTTGCCCTGGCGCTTGTTGAAGGCGCAGCGGAAGTTCTCCGGCTGGCCGACGGGCCGGGAGCCCGGCGAAGCCGCCGGCGTTCTCGTTGTCGTACACCGTCACGTACTGGCAGCGTCTCCGGCGATGGGTTGGCCGGGAAGGGGACCGGATCGGGCTCGCCCGCCTTGGGGTCACCTTTGGAGCCCTCGCTGACGCCCTGCGAGCCGGCGGCGCTCGAGCCCGCCTGCGTGGTGGTCAGCGTCGAGGACATCTCCCGACGGTCCTTGAGGCCGTCGTTGGGGTCCTGGTCGATCGACGCCGTCAGCGGCGAGTCGGTGATCGTGCCCGTCAGCTTGACGCGGTCCGCAGCCCCGAGCAGCTGGGAGAAGCTCGCATCCAGGTCCGCCGCGACCGCCGGCAGTACGACGTTGACGTCAGGCGGGCAGCCTGCGGGCGCGGATGATCGCCGAGGCCGCTTTGTCGTGCACCCGGTGCGTCTCGCGGATCTCGATCTCGGCCAGACCGGCCGCACCCAGCCCTGCCGCGAACTCCTCGCGGGTCAGCGCGCCGGCGATGCAGCCGGTCCACGCCGCCATGTCGGCCCTGGTGGCGCCGTCCATGTCGGGGTCGGCGATGACGTCCGAGACGGCGAAGCGGCCGCCGGGCTTGAGCACGCGCGCGACCTCGTTCAACACGCGCTGCTTGTCGCCGGAGAGGTTGATGACGCAGTTGGAGATGACCACGTCGACTGTCGCGTCCGCAAGCGGGATGTCCTCGATGTTGCCTTTGAGCCACTCGACGTTCTCCACGCCCGCGTTCGCCTGGTTGGATCGGGCGAGGTCGAGCATCTCGTCCGTCATGTCGAGCCCGTACGCCATGCCGGTCGGGCCGACCCGGCGCGCGGACAGCAGGACGTCGATGCCGCCGCCCGACCCGAGGTCAAGGACGACCTCGCCCGCATGGAGATCGGCGACGGCCGTGGGATTGCCGCAGCCGAGCGAGGCCATCACCGCCTCGTCGGGGAGCTCGTCGCGCTCGCCGTCGGCGTACAGCGCGGAGCCGAAGACGTCGCGCTGCTCGTCGGTGATCACGGCGGCGCTCGGGCCGCAGCAGTCGCTGCGATCGTCGGTGGCGGTGGCCGTGGCAGCCGCGGCATAGCGCTCTCGGACCATCTCGCGGATGACGGTTGTGACGGGATCGCTCATGCCGGGACCGTAGCAGCTACATCGACGCTAGTCGATCTAGAGCGCGGCGCACCGGGAAGGAGCAGCGACAACAAGCCGGCCCCCAGCACGAGCACGACCGACGCCCACAGGCACGCCTCGAGACCCTGCCACTGATAGAGCGCCCCGGAGAGCACGGTCCCGAACAGGCGGCCGGCGGCGTTGGCCATGTAGTAGAAGCCGACGTTCATCGCGACCTTGTCACCGTCGGCGTACGCGAGGATCAGGTAGGAGTGCACCGCCGAGTTCATCGCGAACACGAAACCGAAGACGATCAGGCCCGCGACGATGATCACGGTCGGCTCGATGCTCGTGGCCAGAGCGATGGCGATCACCGCCGGGAAACCCGCCAGGGCGAGCGCGAGGTGCGCGGCCGTGCGTCCATCGGGCGCGCGGACGAACCGGGGCGCCGACGCCTGGACGGCGCCGTAGCCGATCACCCACACCGCGAGAAACGTGCCCACGCCCCAGAAGCTCCAGTTCTGCTCCGTGCGCAGGTACACCGGCAGGCCGACGACGAACCACACGTCGCGCGACGCGAAGAGGAAGATGCGCGCGCCCGCGAGGATGTTCACGGCACGGCTGTTGGAGAACATCTGCCCGAACCTCGCCTTCGGGTCCGGCCGGCCCAGCTGGCCGCGCATCATCGCCAGTACGACGATCAGGGCGACGACGATGAGCCCCATGAGCATCAGCAGCGCCGGCTGGAAGCCGACCACGGTCAGCAGCAGGCCGCCCAGGAAGAAGCCGACGCCCTTGAGCGCGTTCTTGGACCCGGTCAGGATCGCCACCCAGCGGTACAGCGTGCCCTCCGAGTCCTCGGGGACGACGAGCTTGACCGCGCTCTTAGAGGACATCTTGGTCAGGTCCTTGGCGATGCCCGAGAGCGCCTGGGCGGCCATGACGTACGGAACGACGAGCCACGCGTCCGGCGCGACGGCGAGCGCGCCGAGGGCCACGATCTGCACCCCGAGCCCCATCAAGAGCGTGGCCTTCAGGCCGAGCCGGGCGGCAAGGAACCCGCCCACCAGGTTGGTGACGATCCCGAAGAACTCGTAGAACAAAAACAGCGACGCGACCGCCAGCGGGCTATAGCCGCGCTCGTAGAAGTAGAACAGGACGAGCATCCGGCTCGCCCCGTCGGCGATCGTGTCGGCCCAGTAGGCGCCCGTGACCAGGACGTAGTTGCGCAGATCGCCGGCTTGCGCGGTCACGACAGGCCGGCGGCGACCGTTCCAGCGAGCTCGACGAGACGGTTCGCGTAGCCCCACTCGTTGTCGTACCAGGCGAGGATCTTCACCTGCGTCGAATCGGTGACCATGGTGCTCGGAGCGTCCACGATCCCCGAGCGCGGATCGTCCTTGAAGTCGATGGACACGAGAGGGCGATCCTCGTAGCCGAGAATGCCCGCGAGCGGGCCGGCGGCCGCGGCCGCCAGCAGGCCGTTGACCTCTTCGACCGTGGTCGGCCGCGCGACTTCGAAGACGCAGTCGGTCAGCGAGGCGTTGAGGAGCGGGACGCGTACGGCGAGGCCATCGAGCTTGCCCTGCAGCTCGGGGAAGATCATCCCGATCGCGGTCGCCGACCCGGTGGTCGTCGGGATCAGGGACATCCCGGCCGCACGCGCGCGGCGCAGGTCCTTGTGCGGCGCGTCGACGATCGTCTGCGTGTTGGTCAGGTCGTGCAGCGTGGTGATCGAGCCGCGTTGGATCCCGATGCCCTCGTGGATGACCTTGACCACCGGTGCCAGGCAGTTCGTCGTGCACGACGCAGCGGTCAGGAGGTCGTGGCGGTCGGGGTCGTAGAGGTGGTCGTTGACCCCCACGACAACGTTCAGCGCGTCCTGCTTGACCGGCGCCGCGACGATGACCTTGCGAACTCCGGCGCCGAAGTAGGGGTCGAGCTTCTCGCGGGTGCGGAACCTGCCGGAGCACTCGAGCACTACGTCGACATCCCAGGGCACCGCGCCGGGATCCGCGATGTCGCTGTACGCGATCTCGGCCCCGTTCACCGAGAGCGAGCCTCCGGTGGAGGACACTTCCGCGTCCCAGCGCCCGTGCACCGAGTCGAACACCAGCAGGTGCGCCGCGGTCGCGGCATCGCCGGCGATCTCATTGACCTGCACGAACTCGAGGTCCGGCCGGTGCGCCGCCGCCCGCAGTGCCAGCCGCCCGATCCGCCCAAAGCCGTTGATCCCGACGCGAGTCATCGGCGTCAGCCTATTGAATCGACGGCCGTCGTTGTAACGAGGCGGTTAGCCCAGCCAGAGCGAGAGCTCTTCGAGCGCGTCGGGCAACACGTAGTAATACGCCCACAGACCCTGGCGCTCGGAGTCCACGATGCCGGCCTCGCGCAACTTCTTGAGGTGATGGCTCAGCGTCGGCTGCGCGATGTCGAACAGCGGGACCAGCTCACACACGCATACCTTGCCGGCGTGCTTGCGCAGCACGTCCACCAGCTGCAGGCGGATCGGATCGCCGATGGCCTTCGCCACCTCGGCCATGCGCACGGCGTGCTCGCGAGCGATGTCCGGATACACAACCGGCTCGCAGCACGCCTCGCCCTTGGGACGCTTTGTCTTCGGCGTCAGCTCCATATCCACAGCCATCGATGGAAGGCTACTTGGCGGCGAGGAGGCGGACGTCGCGTGAGGAGACCAGCTTCGGCCCCTCGGCCTTCGGGTCGAAGGTCGCACGAGCGCTCGCGTGTCGGATTCAGTCCCACCGCGGTCGAGCGCGGCGGCACCGCCGGGGGCGCGCCGATGCTCGCGGCCGGGCAGTGGCCCTCGCTGGTGCGCCGGCTCGCCGCGATCGAGCAGCCCGTCGTGCCGACGCGCCCGTCGCAATACGCGCTGCGCGCCACGGTGCGGCTCCCGTAGCCACTGCCGGTTGTTACGAATCTTCACAACTGACGGGTAGCGTCTGGAGGCTGATGGCCTACCAGCTCGACCTACAGGGCGAGGCGGTCCCGGCGACGTTGCGCGCCGTGGTCGCCGAGCAACTCGCCGACGCCGTGCGCAACCTGCGCGAGGAGCGGGTCGTCGATCCGGTGACCGCCGTGCACGAGGCGCGCAAGGACCTCAAGAAGACCCGCTCGATCCTCCGTCTGGCCCGTTCGGGGGTGCCGGCCGAGGCCCGGCGTGCCACCAACGACGCGCTGCGCGAGATCGCCGCCGGGCTCGCCGACGTTCGTGATGCGGACGTCATGGTCGAAACCGCTCAGAAACTGCATGACCGCTTCGCCGGTCAGGTCCCGGCACGCGCGTTCTCCACCGTCAGACGGCGGTTTGCCGCGCAGGCCACACGCTCGCAGGCGGCCGCCGACGCTGCCATCTCGGACGAGGTGGTGGCGGCGCTGCAGGAGCAGCTGGCCGCCGTCAAGCTGTGGCCGCTCGACGACCTCGATCGGGCCGAGCTGGCCGAGGGCGTGGCCGTCGCCTACGCCCGCGGCCGCCAGGAGCTCAAGCTCGCCCGCAAGGAGCCGACGGTCGACGCGCTGCACGAGTGGCGCAAGCGCGTGAAGGACCTCTGGTACCACGCCAAGCTGCTCGAGCAGTCCTGGCCGGCGATGTGGAAGGTCATCGGCGATGAGGCCCATGCCCTTGCCGACCTTCTCGGCGACGACCACGACCTCGGAGTGCTCGCCGAGCGCATCGAGGCCCAGGAATGGCCCGCCTCGGTCGACGGCCCGACCTTCGTGGCCTTCTGCCACCGGCGCCGCAAGGAGCTGCAGACGGAGGCGTTCGCACTCTCGCGCAAGCTCTACGCCGACAAGCCCGAGGCGTTCGCCCGGCGCGCCGGCGCGTACCTCGCCGCGTAGCCGGGTCGGCTAGTGTCGGGACACTAGGCGCTCGAGCGCGCGTTGGCCCGCTCGACGTCGCGGTGCTGGACCGTGACGAAGAGGCGCTCGTCGCCGGCGAGGCGCCGGGCGAGGTCCTCCACGATGGCCACGGAGCGGTGGCGCCCGCCGGTGCAGCCGATCGCGACGGAAAGGTGCGCCTTGCCCTCGGCGACGTACTGCGGCAGCAGGAAGTCCAGCAGCGGGACGACGCGCGCGTAGAACTCCTCGAGCCGGCCGTCGCGGGCGACATACTCGACCACGGGCGCGTCGAAGCCGGTCATCGGGCGCAGGTCGGCCTCGTAGTGCGGGTTGGCCAGAAAGCGCACGTCGAAGAGCAGGTCGGCGTCACGCGCCGGCCCGTGCTTGAAGCCGAACGACATGAGCGTCACGGCGAGCCGCCCAGGCTGGGCGGGATCGAGCATCTCCGAGGCGACCTTGCGCCGCAGCATCGCCGGGCTCATCCCCGTGGTGTCGATCAGCGTGTCCGCGCGCTCCTGCACCGGCCCGAGCAGCTCCGCCTCACGGCGCACCCCGTCAACGACGTTTCCCAGCCGCGCCGCGAGCGGATGCCGGCGGCGCGTCTCCTTGTAGCGCGTGATCAGGTGCTCCTCCTCGGCGCTGAGGAAGAGCACGCGGTGCTGGATGCCCGCCGCGTCGAGCTCGTCGATGACGGCCGCGAGCCGCTCGAAGTAGGTGCCCCCGCGCAGGTCGGAGACCACCGCCGCCCGTTCGACGCTCGAACCGGGATGGCGGAAGAGATCGGCGAGGCCGCGGATCATGTCGGCCGGCAGGTTGTCGACGCAGAAGTAGCCCGCGTCCTCGAAGACGTTCATCGCCGTCGTCTTGCCAGCGCCCGAGAAGCCCGAGATGATGACCAGGTCCTGCAGGCGGGAACGGGCGTGGCCGTTGCCTTCGCTCATGTCCATGAAGTGTCGCCGGTCAGGCGGCGTTTTATCTTCCGGTCTTGTTGAGATGCGCGTACAGCTCGCGCCCGATCTTCGCCGGGAGGCCCGGAACGGCCTCGAGATCCTCACGCGGGGCGCCCAGCACCGCCTCCGGGGAACCGAAGTGCTTGAGCAGCGCGCGCTTGCGCGTGGGGCCGACGCCAGGCAGCCCGTCGAGGATCGACTCGGTCATCGCGGCGTCGCGGCGGTTGCGGTGGTGGGTGATCGCGAAGCGGTGGGCCTCGTCGCGCACGCGCTGCAGCAGCTGCAGCTCCGGCGTGTCGTGTGCGAGCAGCAGCGGGTCGGGCACGGCGGGCAGGAAGACCTCCTCGATGCGCTTGGCGAGCGAGATGACGACCACCCCGCGCGCGCGCAGGTCGGCGAGCGCCTCGACGCCCGCCGCCAGCTGGCCCTTGCCACCGTCGATGACGATGACGTTCGGCAGCGCGGCGAAGCTCGCGTCGCGCTCGGAGTCGTAGGGGGACAGCTCGCGCTGCTTGGCGAACTGGGCGGCACGCCGGCGCAGCACCTCCCCCATCGCGGCGAAGTCATCCGAATGGCCGGGCGGAAGGTCGCGCACGCGGAAGCGCCGGTAGTCGGACTTCTTGGGGGCGCCACCCTCGAAGACGACCATCGAAGCGACCGCATGGGTCCCCATCAGGTTGGAGATGTCGAAGCACTCGATGCGCACCGGCAGGCTGTCCAGCCCGAGGGCGGACTGCAGGCCGTCCAGGGCCTCGACGCGCTGCTGGCGGCGCCGCTCGGCCTTGAGCTTGTCCTGGTCGAGCGCGAGCCTGGCGTTGCACTCGGCGAGCTCGAGCATGCGCCGCTTCGAGCCGCGCTCGGCGGCCCGGATCTCGACCGCCCCCTCGCGGCGCTCGGCCAGGATCCGGGCGAGGACTCCGAGCTCGGAGCCCTCCCCCACCTCCGGTCGCACCACGATCAGCGGCGGGATGGACAGCGCGCTGGCGTAGTACTGCAGCAGGAACTCCTCCGTTGCCCGGGCGACGTCGTGGCCGGCCTCGTTGACGAGGTAGAAGGACTGCCGGTCCGCGAGCACGCCGTCGCGGACCTGGAAGACCTGGGCGTTGGCCTCGACGCCGTCGACCGCGACGGCGACCGCGTCCATTGAGCCGGTCGTCGCGTCGGTGACCCGCTGGCGCTCGAGCAGGGCGCGGATGGCCTGCAAGCGGTTGCGTTCGACCGTCGCCTGCTCGAAGTCCTGCTCGCCGGCGTGGAGGTACATGCGGCGCTCGAGGTCGCGCTCGATCTCCTTGAAGCGCCCTGACAGGAAGGCCATGACGCCGTCGATCGACTCGCGGTACTGCTCCTTGGACACGTAGCCGACGCAGGGCGCCCCGCAGCGCTTGATGAAGTAGTCCAGGCACGGCGAGCCGGAGTGACGGCCCGGCGTCGGGCCTTCGCAGGAACGGTAGAGGAAGACCTTGCCGAGCAGGTCGAGCGTGTGGCGGACGCGCTTGGCGCTCGAGTACGGGCCGAAGTAAGCGCGGTCGCGGCGGTGGCGCTCCCGCGTGAAGTAGACCCGGGGGAAGTCCTCGTCGAGGCTGATCGCGATGAACGGATACGACTTGTCGTCGCGCAGCCGGATGTTGAAGCGCGGCTTGTACTGCTTGATGAAGTTCTGCTCGGTGAGCAGCGCCTCCGTCTCGGTCTGGACGACCAGGTACTCGATGTGATCGACCTCCTTGGGGAGGTTGGTCGACCCGTAGCTCGTCGGGTTGGAGAAGTGGCTGGCGACGCGCTTGCGGATCGACTTCGCCTTGCCGACGTAGACGACCTTGCCCTGCGTGTTGCGGAAGAGGTAGACGCCCGGCTGATCGGGGAGCGAGCGGCGCTGTTCGGCGACATCGGCCACTCCTTCCACGCTAGATGGTGGATTCCACGAGACCCGTGGTTCCAGGCGCGCCGATGACCGAGCCGGGCGCGTCCGGCCGGCGAAGCCCGTACCGGTGGTACGGGCGAACCGGACGGGCGTGATCGGAGCGAAGCGTCAGCGGCGTGCCTGGGGCCCAGGGGTCGTGGAATCAACCATCTAGGTCGAGTAAGGAGTTTCGCCCGGCCGGCATGTCATCCAGTTACCCGGCCTGGGTACGTTGGACCCATGAGCGAAGACCGCACCCTCACCACCCGCCAGGGCCATCCCGTCCCCGACAATCAGAACACCCGCTCAGTCGGCGCGCGTGGCCCCGCGACACTCGAGAACTACCACCTCCTCGAGAAGATCTCGCACTTCGATCGTGAGCGCATCCCCGAGCGCGTCGTCCACGCTCGCGGCACGACGTCGCACGGCTTCTTTGAGGCGACGGGCAAGCTCGGCGATGGGCCGATCGCGAAGTTCACCCGCGCGAAGCTCTTCCAGGAGGCCGGCAAGCGCACCGAGGTCGCCGTGCGCTTCTCCACCGTGGCCGGCGGCCGCGACTCGTCGGAGGCGATCCGCGATCCCCGCGGGTTCGCGGTCAAGTTCTACACCGAGGACGGCAACTGGGATCTGGTCGGCAACAACCTGGGCGTCTTCTTCATCCGCGACGCGCTGAAGTTCCCCGACTTCATCCACTCCCAGAAGCCCGACCCCGTCACCTTCGAGCGTCAGGTCGCCAACCGGGTCTTCGACTTCGCCTCCCAGTCGCCCGAGTCGATGCACATGTTCACGCTCCTGCTCTCGCCGCGCGGAGTCCCGGCCTCCTACCGGACCATGCAGGGCTTCGGCGTCAACACGTACAAGTGGGTGAACGCCGACGGCGAGACGATGCTCGTGAAGTACCACTGGCACCCCAAGCAGGGCGTGAGGTCGTGGACCGAGGACGACGCGGCGGCCGTGCAGGGCGAGGTCCTCGGCGTGCATACGAAGGAGCTGCGCGAGGCGATCGACGCCGGCGACCACCCGGAGTGGGACCTCTTCGTCCAGACGATGAGCGACGACGAGCACCCCGAGCTCGACTTCGATCCGCTCGACGACACCAAGGTGTGGCCGGAGAACGACTTCCCGCTGCAACACGTCGGCCGCATGGTGCTCGACCGCAACGTGACGAACTTCTTCGCCGAGAGCGAGCAGATCGCGTTCGGCACCGGCGTGCTGGTCGACGGGCTGGACTTCTCCGACGACAAGATGCTCGTCGGCCGGACCTTCTCCTACTCCGACACGCAGCGCTACCGGGTCGGAACCAACTACCTGCAGCTCGAGGTCAACCGGCCCAAGGGCGTCACGCATCAGGTCGCCACCAACCAGCGCGACGGCGAGATGGCCCAGTACGTCGACGACGACGGCGGCGCCAATCCCCACGTCAACTACGAGCCGTCGATCACCGGCGGGCCCGTCGAGGCGCCCCGCCCCGCCCACGAGGAGCAGGGCCCGGCCTACAACGACCGCCTCACCCGCGCCCGCCTGCCCCGCACCAACGACTACGAGCAGGCCGGGCAGCGCTACTGGCTGCAGGACGACTGGGAGCGCGAGGAGCTGATCGCCAACTGGATCGGCAACCTGTCGCAGTGCGACAAGGAGATCCAGGAGCGCATGGTCTGGCACCTGCTCATGTGTGACGACGACTACGGCCGTCGCGTGGGCGAGGGCCTGGGCATCGGCGCCGACGACGTCCGTGGGCTAGAGCCGCTGGCGACCCAGACGCTCTCCTACGCCGAGCTCGAGCGCGCTCGCAACCTGGGTGCCAACGGCAACCGCGACGTCTCCGCGGTCGAGATGACGCACTGCGTGTCCAACGAGCACGACGTGCGCGCGGGGCAGCCCGAGTACGCCGAGTAACAAGCAGGGGTGGGACGGCCGCCCGCTGTCGTCAGGCGAACAGCGCGTCGACGTCCAGCGCCGCCACATCGACGACGCTCGCCGCGAGGCGACCTTCGGAGACGGTGCGGTAGGCGCGGTACCCGGTCGGTCCAGGCTCGGTGTAGACGCGCACGTCGCGCCCGCGTGCGTCGATCGACCAGTACTCGGGAACGCCGCTCGCGGCGTACAGCGGAGGCTTCACGGACCGGTCATAGCGAAGCGATGTGTCAGCGACCTCGATCACCAGCAGAGCGGACGACGGAAGCTCTGGCCGCGATACCGCGTCGAGCACCATGAGGTCAGGCTCGGGCAGCGAGATCCCGTCAGGGACCACCAGGGCGCTTTCAACGCGGACCCGGTAGCGGTCGGCGCCCAAGCCCGGAGCAAGCCAGTGCAGCACCCGCTCCTTGAGGAGCTCGTGCGGCGCCCCCTTGCTCACCTTCTCCACCAGCACGCCGTTGAGCAGTTCGACGCGATCGGCGTCGTGCAGCAGGTCGTGCTCGACCATTCGAAGCACCTCGGCGGCCATGAGCGGCCGGACCGGCCGGTCAGCTGTGTCGAGCGCCATGGGATCGATGGTAACCGCGGCCACGTCACTTCACCAGCCGCACAGCGAGGCCGCCGCCGCTGAGGTCGCCGGCACCGCCCATGAGACCGAGCACCCGGGTGACGTAGGCCTGCGTCTCCGCGTACGGCGGCACGCACATGCACGCGGCGACCGGCGCGGGCCCGGCGTTGTAGGCCGCGAGGGCGAGCGGCACGGAGCCGAACTGACGCAGGAGGTCGCGCATCAGGCGGCCCTGCGCGTCGATCGAGGCCCCAGGGTCGAACGGGTCGGCCAGCCCCAGCGCTGCCGCCGTCCCCGGCATCATCTGCGCGATGCCCTGCGCACCGGCGCCGCTGACCGCGAACGGATTGAAGCCGCTCTCCGCGTAGAGCTGCGCCGAGAGCAGGTTCGCGGACACGTTCCATCTCTGCGCGGCGCCGGCGATGTCGTCCGCGTACTGCGCGGGCACGAAGCCCGGCACCGACGGATGGCCCATCGCGTGGTCGGTGAGCGCGCCATCGGCCCCCTTCCGGCTCGGAGTCGACGAGCCGGCGTTCAGCGTGTAGCCGAAGTGCCAGGGCTCCCACGGATAGCGCATGACGAAGCCGAAGCGGCCCGCGTTGGCGGCCAGCCACGCGTAGGCGGTGGTCGGACCGAGGTCGAGCTCGGTGCCCATCCGGTGCAGCGAAGTTCCGGGCGGTGCGACGTACTTCGGATCCGGGTTGCGAGCCCACAGGACCGACTGCTCGGCATCCGAGCGCCACGCCGACGCGATGATCACCGCGACTCCGTCGGCGGACGCGGCTGCCTCCAGGCGGTCGAACGCCATGGCGACGTCAGGACGCATCTTGTAGCCCTGGCGGATCGCGAAGGGGCCGGCGTACTCGCCTCCCGTCGTCGCGGTGTAGAGCGAGCCGGCCGACAGCTCAGCCTCGGCAGCCGCCTGCACCTCCGTCGCTGCGCGTGCCTCTCCGCGCTCGAAGGCCACCTCGCGCGACACCTCGACGCGGATGCGCACCGGCGCGATGTCGTCGGCGTCAGGGAAGGTGACCGACCCCTCCCCTGGGCCGTTGCGCGCGACGACGTCGAGCGCCGCGTCCGTCGCGAGCTGCAGGTAGCCGTCGCGGGTCAGGTGGCGCGGATTGGGCACCCCGTCCACCACCGCGGGCTCGAACAGCCGCGGGTGGGCGTCGAGCATCGCGCGCGCGCCGGCGAGCGCCCCGAGGTCGGCCGAGCGCTGCGCCGCCGATCGCGTCCCGATTCCCCGGGCAACCGCCCCGAGGACGAGCGCGCCGATCAGCAGTCCGAACAGGGCTCCGACGATCAGCACGGCGGTCTGCCCGCGTTCGGCCGTGTCGCGGCGGGTCACGCCAGCGCTCCCTCGGCCTCGAAGGTGACCGTGGTGAGGCCCAGGGCGGCGAGGCGGCGCGAGAGCACGCCCGCCGGTGGGCGCGTCAGGCCCGCGGGGGGACCGAGGGCGGCGAGCGAGGCGAGCGCCAGCTCGGCGTACGTCGCGTCGGCGTCGGCCCCGGCGGCGAGCAGGAGGAGGTCGGCGTGGACGAGCAGCGCGTCGTGCGCCGCCTCGCGAGCCGGCAGGGCGACGACGGCCGGGTAGCCGGCGGCGGCTGCGATCGCTCGCCAGGCGTCGCGGACCGCCTCTTCGGGCGAGTCGGGCAGGACGACGCGGCACAGCGGCCCGGCGGCCGACGCGACGAGCTCCCTGGCAGCGAGGCGACTGCAGAGGGTCCTGGCCGCCCTGGTGGCCGGGCCGCCCGTGGCCGCCGCCGCGCCGGGAGCGCAGACGAGCGCTGCGCGGGCGCGGTGGCGACGCCGCAGGTCGCCTGCGACACCGCCGGCGACCGCGGCGAGGTCGCGCGGGGCGGCGAGCACCGCCACCAGGTCGGGCGGTGCCACCGCGGCGCGGCGCGGCGACACCGCCGTGATCGAGGGCGGCGCGAGGAACACCGCGCGGGCGCGGGCGAACAGCTCGTTCACGGCACGCGCGCATCCTGCGGACCGGCAGACTCGCCGTCGCCCCCGCGCACGACCGTCGGCGCCACCGGGTCGGGCTGGTCGCCGGCGTCGGCGCGCGAGGTCGCCGCCAGCAGCTCGCCCAGCGGCCGGACGAAGGCGCGCGGACGGACGGTCACGCGCACATGGCGCCCCTCGATCTCGAAGTCGGAGCGGTCGACGGACCCGCCGAGCGCAGCCTCGATGGCTGCCCGCGGATCGGCATCCTGGAGCATGGCGACCGCACCGGCCTCGGCCGCAGCCGAAGCCCGCTCGCGGGCGGTTCCCGCCGCGAGCACCTGCACCACCGCCGCGACCACGATCACGACCACCGGCAGCAGCGCCACGAGCTCGATCGACGCCTGCCCGCGCTCAGCGCGTCTCATCGCTGGCTGGCGAAGGTCGCGCGGGCGGTCAGCGTGCCGAGATCGAGCCCGGGCAGGATCGCCGGCACGGCGATGTGCACGGCGACGCCGTCACCGGCCTCCTCAACCTCCACGCGATCGTCGAGCGAAGCCGGCAGCGCGCGCTGCGCCGCCGGCAGGGTCGCGGCGCCGAGCGCGTGCGCCCGGGCGGCGGACCGGGCGGCGGCGGACGCCGACCAGCGCGTGTGCGCGGCGAGCGCGGCCTGCCACGCGCCCGCCAGGATGACGAGCGCCAGTGGGAGCAGGACAACGAGCTCGACGGCGGCCTGGCCGCGGGCGCTGGAGGAACGGGGAAGCACACCGCCAAGCCTTCCGGGCGGCGGGTTACCGATCCAGACGCAGACGTGCCGATTCGCGCGCGGGTCTGTGACAAGACCGCGCGCTCGCGCCGGCGCGCGCCGTCAGTACTCGCGCCAGCGCCGGATGACGATCGAGAACCCGTAGGCGGCCGCGGAGATCAGGGCGAACCACAGCACGATGGTGGCGCTCTGAGGGCCGAGGTCGTCCCAGAACTTCCGGGTCGGGACCAACGCGAAGATGAGCGCGGTGGCGCTCGCGTAGAGCGTCACGCGGAGCTGGTCGGGCAGGTCGAACAGCGTGACACGATTCCCCATGTACATCCGGTAGCCGAAGAACCCGAGCCCGCCGAGGAAGACCACACTGATGACGTTGGAGACGGTGTCGCGGGCCGTCAGGCCACCGGGAGCCAGCGAGACCAGGGCGGCGAGGCCCAGGATGATCGCGACGTTGCGAACGGTCCCATGGACCGCACAGATTAGTGCCGGGACACTAGCTCTCGGTTGGCATCAGGAAGCGAACGCACGCGCCGTGCCGGCGCTCGTCGGTGAGCCCCTCATGAAACACGCGAACACAGGGGCATGATCGCTCAGGCGATGTTCGAGCGGCTCCGTCAAGTACTCGCAGCGAGTGGGCGCGAGGTCGCAGGACGCGTAGATGTGGTCGTACCGTCGCGAGATTCCGCGCGTGGTGTGAGACACCGGGAATGGATCTCCCAGTGTCCGCAGCTGGCGGTACGCGTCGGGCATGTCGGGGTTGCGCAGGACCGAGCGTTCGGCGGCGTCCCATCGCGCCCGTAATGACGGCTCGGCGGTACCCGCCCACGTCTCCACATCGCCATCGGCCTCGCTGCGCGGCGTGTTGAAATCGCCGCACAGGATCCGAGGCCGCGAGTTGTCGCTCTCGATGCGGCGGCGGATCGCCTCGAACGCGTGCACCTTGATCACGCCGCGCGTCGAGCCTGGCGGAAGGTGGGCGTTGTGGACGTCGACATCGTGTCCGCCGACAGAGATGGTGGCGGCGAGGTACTTCTCGGGCGACAGCTGCCTCGTCAGGGTCGTCAAGCATGAGACCGGGGAGTCGGGCGATGGGATGTCTCGACGCCGTCAGGTTGCAGTACTTCCTGCGGATATCCGGCTCGGGGTACGGCATGGTTGCGAGAACCGAGTAGCCCGCGTGCGACAGTCGTTCTCTCCAAGCTGGGTAGCTCGCGGCGGTCACCTCCTGCAGCGCGATCACATCCGGCTCGAGTGCGAGCAACGTCTCGGCCTGCCGGGCCTGCCCCGAGCCAACCCGACCGTTCACGTTCCAGGTCACCACGGTCAGCTGGGCGGGGGCGGCTGTGTCGGGTCCATGACGTTCTGGGGCGTGTCTCCCCATGAGGGCCGCGCGTTGCCGCGACAGCGCCTGCCTGACGCCCGTGGAGGGCCTTCCCGCAAGGTTCAGCGGCGGGTCGAGCCGATCCAGCACGGCATCTTCTAGCTGTCCCAGTGAGTCGCGGTCCGGCCACGGGAAGACCGGCAGGGCGCCTACGGCCGCCTGGACATCTTGCTCTGACATCTGCCGAACCTACCCGCGCGCCTCGGCTGCCGGTAGTCGCTGCAGCGCTGAGGCCGTCAGACGCCCTCACAAAGGGTCACCTGAACGGCACCCAGGTGGTGTGTTCTGAGTCCACTGCGGCGACCTCCGTGCCGCGGATCTCCCAGACCACCCCGCTGTCGACCACCTGGCGAACCAGGACCGGCTGGACGACGATCTCCTCCGGCAAGCGGACCGGCCTTGTCCTCACGTCTTCCTGCCAGAAGCGCCAGTCTCGCTCGAACCGGGAGCGAAGTTCTTCAAGCGGCCAGATCTTCTTCTGCTCGAAGAATGGCAGCGCGCGGCTGTTCGACATGCCGTTCGAGGCGGCTTCCGCGTCGGTCCGTTGGGATGAGTGGCCGGGTGTCGGCCCAGTCGACGTGGGACTTCAACCTCAGCCGTCCGGGTTGCCGATGTATCTCGAGTTGAAGTGGGGGACGACCGCGCGGAAACTCAACGAGGCGGTCTGGGACATCGGAAGCTGAGCGTCGCCGTTGCGCGCCGCGAGGTGGCGCTGCGCAGCATCGGGAGCCACCGCAACCATCGCCTCTTGTAAGTCCCGCTCACGCACGTCGCTGAAGGGGCTGCCCCGCTCCACCAGCCGCTGGGTCGCCTCTGACCCAGCAAGACCCACGATGTCGCGATACATGACGGGACCGTGCAACGTCACGGGCTGCAAGCTAAGCGGTTTCCGGTCGCCACCGGCGTCGCGGAGCCTCGGCCCGGTCAACTGGGCCTAGCTGAAGCTGACGGTGTAGTCCGTCGCGGCCAGTTCGCCGCCGGCACCGAACGGCTCCGACGGGAGCGCCGGATAGAGGCGGGTCACGACCGCGAAGGCATTCCTGATCTGCATGTGGTCTCGACGATTCAGGCCGCGACCCCGCCAACGCGATCTGTCCGACGGGAACCGTCGGGCAAGTGGGCCTACTTGCCGTTGCCGCCGGACCCGCCGGACCCGCCGGACCCGCCGGACCCGCCGGACCCGCCGGACCCGCCGGACGAGCCCTCGCCGGTATCCGCCCCTCCGCCGCCACCGATGTCGAGGCTGACGCCGAGGAGGACCAGCGGCCAGAGAAAGACCGCCAGGAGCATCGAGACGATCGCCTCGATGCTCCCGAGATCGTTGAAGTAGTTGCCCTCGCCGCCGATGATTCCCGCCGCGACGAGAACGCCGACAACGATGTAGATGACCCCGAAGAGGCTGAAGCGCATGCAGCGAGCCTAGCTCAGATCCGGCCGGATAGCCCTGCGGAGCGTGAACGAGGTGGTGAACCTGCGGGACCAGCTCATGCAATTGGACGGGCTCTGGAGCCCGAGGATTCGCGCGCGGTGCCCGCCGCGAGCACCTGCACGACCGCGGCAACCACGATCACGACAACAGGAAGGAGCGCGACGAGCTCGATGCTCGCCTGTCCGCGCGCGTCCCTCACCGCTGGCTCGCAAAGGTCGCGCGGGCGGTCAAGGTGCCGAGGTCGACGCCGGGAAGGATCTCCGGGACCGGGAGGTGGACAGCGACGCCCGCGCCGTCTTCCTCGATCCTGACCCGCTCGTCGAGCGAGGCCGGCAGCGCCCGCTGCGCGGCGGGCAGCGTCTCCAGGCCGATGGCGTGCGCGCGGGCGGCTGCCCGGGCCGCCGCGGAAGCCGACCACTGCGCGTGCGCGGCGAGCACCGCCCGCCACGCTCCGGCCAGCACCACGCAGATGAGCGGGAGCAGGACAACGAGCTCGACGGCGGCCTGGCCGCGGGCATCGGGGAGACGGGACACACACGAGAGCCTCCCGGGGCCCGCGTGACGGGTCCAGACGCAGGCGTGCCGATTCGCGCGCGACTCTGTGCCGGAAGTGCGCGGTCGGCGCTAGGCCTAGGGCCTAATACTCGCGCCAGGTGCGGATGACGACCGAGAAGCCGTAGGCCGCCGCGCCGAGCAGCACGAACCACAGCAGGATGGTCGCCCCGCGGGCGCCGAAGTCGTCCCAGAACTTGCGCGTGGCGATCAGCGCGAAGACGAGCACGGTGGCGCTGCCGTAGAGCAGCACCCGTCGCTGATCGGGCAGGTCGAACAGCGTGACGCGGTTCTCCATGTACATCCGGTACGCGAAGAACCCCAACCCGCCGAGGAACACCACGGTGATGATGTTCGAGATGGTGTCGCGCGCCGTCAGCCCGCCTGGCGCCAACGCGACCAGCGCCGCAAGGCCGAGGATGATGCCGACGTTGCGCGCGGTCCGCATGGACCGCCGAGGTTAGACGGTGACGATCTCGTGCGCGGGGGCCACGACCGGCTCCGCGACCGTCGGCACTGCGACTCCGACCGGAGCCTCGATGCGCTCCACACCGTCGGCCGGCAGCGCGGCGAAGCGGTAGCCGACACCGAAGTGGGTGTGGATGTAGCGCCACTCGGGCGAGATGCGCTCGAGCTTGGAGCGCAGCTTGCGCACGAACACGTCCACAGAGCGGTCGCCATGAGCCATGGCGTAGCCCCAGACGCGCTGGTAGATGTCCTCGCGCTGGAGCACCTGGCCCTCGGCCGAGGCCAGGAGCTGGAGCAGCTCGAACTCGCGCCGGGTCAGCTCCACCGAGCCGCCGCGCACGAAGGCCTGGAACTGGTCGGAGCGGACCTGCAGCTCGCCAGCCTCCACCGTGTCGGCGACCGCGCCCGGCTCGGAGGTCCTGCGCCGGCGCACGACGGCCTCCACGCGGGCGATCAGCTCCTCCGGGTGGCAGGGCTTGGTCATCCAGTCGTCGGCGCCGATCCGCAAGCCCCGCACGCGCTGTGAGACCGACGCGCGGCCGGTCACGACGACGATGCCCAGCGAGGGCAGCTTGGCCGCCACGGACTCGAGGTACGTCCACGCCTGGTGGCCGATGACGGCGAGGTCGACGACCAGCGCGTCCAGCCGCATGGAGACCAGGGCGTCGACCGGTATCGGCCCCCCCGTGACCCGGTACTGCCATCCCAGTCCGTCGAGGCGCTTGACCAGCACCTGGAGGAAGCCGCTGTCATTGTCGATGACCGCGACCTGAAGCGGGTTGTCCGTTCCAGTGTTCATCTTTGCTGAGCATAAGCAGAAGAGCGGCTGCGGTTACGAGACGGTCCCTTCGTGGTCACAGGTTGTTCACAGAACCGCTCGCAAACTCCATGGTTTTGACCTACGGGCGCAAGGGCGGCCTGGAAGCGTCGGAGAACTCGCGGAAGAGCCCCGTCTCGACGAAGGCGACCTGCTCACCGACGTCGACCGCGTTGTCTCCGATCCGCTCGAGGGCGCGCGCCATGAGCATCATGTGCATCGCCCACTCGCGCCGGTCCTCGTCGGTCCCGATCACGACGGCGCGCTTGAAGACCTCGCGGTTGAGGCGGTTGATCTCGGCGTCCTGGCGGACGAGGTCGACCGCCAGGTCGACGTCGCGCAACGCGAAGGCCTGCTTGCACTGCAGCGACTGCGAGCGCGCAAGCGACCCCATGCGCCCGATCATGTCGAGCATCTGCGCATCCGTCGGCGGCTCGTGGCCGGCCAGCGGCACGAGCTTGGCGATGTTGACGCACTGGTCGCCCATCCGCTCGACGTGCTTGATCACGTGCAGCAGCGCCGCGATGACTCGCAGGTCGACCGCGACCGGCGCCTGCCGCGCGAGCAGCGAGAGGATCGACTGGTGCACCTCCAGGAAGCGTCCGTCGATGCGGTCGTCGTCGGCGATGACCATCCCGGCCAGCTCGACATCCTGGTGATGCACCGACTCCAGTGCCCGGTCGAGCGACTCCACGACCAGGTCGATCGCCTGCAGCGCCTGCTCCTCGAGTCGCGCGAGCTCGCGCCGGAACTGAGCGCGCATCGACCCCGCCATTGGTCCGCCTAGCCGAACTTGCCGGTGACGTAGTCCTCCGTGCGCTTGTCAGCGGGCTTGGAGAAGATCTTGTCCGTGTCGTCCATCTCCACCAGCGTGCCAGGGTCGCCGCTGTTCTCGATGTTGAAGAAGGCGGTGAAGTCGCTCGCCCGGGCCGCCTGCTGCATGTTGTGGGTCACGATCACGATCGTGTAGTCCTTCTTGAGTTCGGCGATCAGGTCCTCGATGGCCAACGTGGCGATCGGGTCCAGCGCGGACGCCGGCTCGTCCATGAGCAGGATCTCGGGCTCCACGGCGCAGGCGCGCGCGATGCACAGTCGCTGCTGCTGCCCGCCCGAAAGCCCGGCACCGGGCTTCTGGAGGCGGTCCTTGACCTCCTCCCACAGGTGAGCGCCGCGCAGTGACTTCTCGACGATCCTGTCCATGTCGTGCTCGCTCATCTTGCGGTTGTTGAGCTTGATGCCGGCCGCCACGTTGTCGTAGATGGACATCGTGGGAAAGGGGTTCGGCGCCTGGAAGACCATTCCGATCCGGCGCCGGACGGTGACCGGATCGACGCCGGCCCCGTAGATGTCCTGGCCCTCGACGAGGACCTTCCCGTCCACGGTGGCGCCTGCCACCAGCTCGTGCATGCGGTTCAGCGAGCGCAGGAACGTCGACTTTCCGCAGCCCGAGGAGCCGATCAGCGCGGTGACCCGGTTGCGCCGGATCGTGACGTTGACGTCCTTGACGGCCAGGAAGTCGCCGTAGTAGAGGTTGAGCGCGGTGGCCTCGAGCGACTTGCCGTCGGTTTCGCCGGCCGAAGGCTGGGCACGCTGGCCTGACGCGTACGTGATGGCCTCCCGCTCGCTCTGCTCGCCGGGCTTGGCCGTGGCGGTCTTAGTGTCGGGCGTGTTCATCTTGGCTCGCTTTTGATTGGGCGCATCGGTCACCGGATCTCCGTGCCGAACCGCCGGTAGATGAAGCGGCCGACGAGGTTGAGCAGCATGACGATCAGGATCAGCGTAAGCGCTGCGGCCCAGGCGCGGTCGAGGAAGGGCTCGCGCGGGACGCCGGGGAACTTGTACTCGCTGTAGGCGTAGACGGCGAGGTTGGGCATGCGGCCGTCGACGGGGTTCGTGTTGATCGAGTCCGAGACGCCGGCGGTGACCAGCAGCGGCGCGGTCTCTCCCATGATTCGCGCGATCGCCAGCATCACGCCGCTGACGATGCCGGCGAGCGCCGTGGGGAGCACGACCTTGACGATCATGCGCCACTTGGGCACCCCGAGCGCGTAGGCCGCCTCCCTCAGCTTGTCGGGGACGATCAGAAGCATCTCCTCGGTGGAGCGCACGACGATCGGGATCATCAGCACCGTCAGGGCGATCGAGCCCATGATCCCGAGGCGGGTGCCGGGGCCGAAGACCAGCGTGAACAATGCCACCGCGAACAGGCCGGCGACGATCGACGGGATGCCGGTCATGACGTCGACGAAGAAGGTGATCGCGCGCTTGAGGCGCCCCTGGCCGTACTCCACCAGGTAGATCGCGGCGAGAATTCCGATCGGCACCGCGATCAGCGTGGCGACCCCGGCGATGACCAGCGTGCCGACGATGGCGTGCAGCGCGCCGCCGCCCTCGCCGACGACATTGCGCGCGGTTTCGGTGAGAAACGTGCCGTCGAAGCGCGCGAGGCCGCGATCGATGACCGTCGTCAGCACGGAGACGAGTGGCGCGACCGCGAGCACGAAGGCGGCCGTGACGCCGAGGGTGACGCTGCGATCCGTGGCGCGACGAGCGCCCTCCACGCTGCGTGACCAGACGTAGAGCACCGCCCCGCCGACGACGACGGCGACGACCAGCAACAGCGCCGGCGCGAGGTTCGTCGCCACGGCCAGCGCCACCGCGACGGCCAGCAGACCCCCCGGCACGCCCCATGGCGCCCAGGACGGGAGCACGGCGCCCGCCATGGGCGCACGGCCGGCGCCCGGCGTGACGGCCTGGCCGGCAGTGGCGCCCAGCGGCTCGCGGGTGGCGCTCACGCGGGCTGCCTGCGGCCGATGATCGCGCGCGCGGTCATGTTGACGACCAACGTGATGGCAAAGAGGACCAGGCCCGAGGCGATCAACGCGTTGACGTCGAGTCCCGACGACTCGGGGAAGTCGAGCGCGATGTTGGCGGCGATCGTCGACGGGTTGCCCGAGCTGATCAGGTTGAAGGTGACCGCACCTGACACCGACAGGATGATGGTCACCGCCATCGTCTCCCCGAGCGCGCGGCCGAGTCCGAGCATTGAGCCGCTGATCAGAGCCGACTTTCCGAACGGCAGGACCGTCATGCGGATCATCTCCCAGCGGGTGGCGCCGAGGGCGAGCGCGGCCTCGCGCAGCGGGCGGGGGGTCTGCGAGAACACCTCGCGGGTGACGGCGGTGATGATCGGAAGGATCATGACCGCCAGCACGACTCCGACGACGAGCATGGTCCGCCCGGTCGTTGACGCCGGACCCTCGAAGAACGGCAGGAATCCGAGCTTGTCCTCCAGCCACTCCAGCCCGCCCACGGCGGCCGGACCCAGGACCGCGACGCCCCACAGCCCGTAGACCACGCTCGGGATGGCCGCGAGGAGGTCGATCACGTAGGAGAGCGTCTGGGCCACGCGCCGAGGCGCGTAGAAGGAGACGAAGAGCGCCACGGCGACGGCCATGGGGACCGCGATCAGGATCGCGATAAGCGCTCCGAGCAACGAGCCGAAGGCAAGCGGCGCGATGAACTTGACGAGATTCTCGCCACCGGGCAGATCACTCGCCGAGGCGGTGATGGCCGGCAGTGCCTCCGCGAGCAGGAAGGCCGCGACACCGCCGAGGAGCACGAGCATGATGATTCCCGAGCCTGACGCCAGCTTCGCGAAGACGCGGTCGCCGGGACGGGTCGGGATCCGCTCAGCCATGCCGGCTTACTGGCCTGCCGGGCGCCCCGGGAGGACGCCGCCGCCCACGGCGGTCGTCTGCTCCCGGGTGCGCTCGGCCGCGGTCATGCGTTGACTAGGCCCCGATGGCCTGGGTGGCCGGCTCGATGAGCTCGCGCAGCGCTTCTGACAGCGGCGCGGACCCGGCGTTCTCCGCCGATGCCTGCTGGCCTTCCTCGCTGATGATGTACTCCAGGAAGCCCTTGACGAGGTCCGCGGTCTCCGCGTCGTCGTACTCGGTGCAGGCCATCTCGTAGGAGACGAGGACGATCGGGTAGGTCCCGGACTCCTTGGTCTCGCGGTCGAGCTCGTAGGTGGCCACGTATTCGCCGGGATCCTTGGACTCCGGCGAGGACTCGAGGATCTTCGCCGCGGCCTCCGGGGAGGGCTCGACGAAGTCCTCGCCCACCTTGACGGTGGCGACGCCGAGGTCGCCCGCCTGGCTGGCGTCGGCATAGCCGATCGTGCTCTGGCCCTCCGTCACGGCGCTCACGACGCCAGACGTGCCGTCTGCCGCCTCCTGGCCCTTGACCGGCCAGTCACCGGAGACCTCGAAGTCCCAGACGCTCGCCGCGGCCTTGGACATGTATTCGGCGAAGTTCTCCGTGGTGCCGGACTCGTCGGACCGGTGCACCACCGTGATGCGCTCGTCTGGGAGCTCGGCGTCAGGGTTGTCGGCCTTGATCGCCTCGTCGCTCCACTCGGTGATGTCGCCCTTGAAGACAGCCGCGAGCGTCTCCGCTGACAGCTGCAGCGAGTCGACGCCGTCGAGGTTGTAGATGATGGCGATCGGCGAGATGTAGACGGGGATCTCGATGAGGTTGTCCGGGCCGCCGCAGCGCTCCTGCGCCGCCTTGAGCTCCTCGCCCTCCAGCGCCGCGTCGGTGCCGCCGAACGGCACGCCCTCGGCGTTGAACTGCTCGATGCCGCCACCCGATCCAACCGGGTCGTAGGTGACCGTCACGTCGGGGTTGGCCTCCTGGAAGCCGGCGATCCACGCCTGCTGCGCGGCGTCCTGGGAGCTGGCGCCCGCGCCGGCGAGATCGCCCGACAGGCCGCCGCCCCCTGCATCGGTCGGGGTTCCGCCTCCGCCGCCGCCGGCGGGGGTCTCCTCGTCGTCGCCGCACGCGACCACGCCACCGGCGAGGACGGCGGACGCTGCGACGCTCAGCAGCCTGCGCATGTTCGTGTTCATAGGAGGGCAGCCTCTAGGGAGATGACGCTGAGCCTGTTACCGGGCTGTGGTCAGATTGTGAAAAGGGTGTGAACGTCGGCTCCGGAGAGAAGCGGTACCCGAAGCCGAAGTGCGTGTGGATGAAGCGCCAGTCGGGCAGCGCCTCGGCGAGCTTTGCCCGCAGCTTGTGGACATAGACGTCCACCGAGCGGTCGTCGTGGCGCAGGGTTCCGCCCCACACGGCGAAGTAGAGCTGCTCGCGCGTCGTGATCCGGCCGGCGCGCTCGGCCAGCGCGGCCAGCATCTCCAGTTCGCGCACGGACAGGGTGAGGGCGCGGCCGCGCGCAAGCGCAAGGTGCTCCGCCGGGCGGATCTCGAGGTCCGCGGCGCGATACACGGCTTCGTCCATGGGCGCAGACCTTGCAACCCTGAACGCACCCGCCGGTTATCAGGACGTGAAAGCCTCGTACAGCTGCTCGAGCTCGCGGCGCGCTTCGTCCGCGCGCCGACCCTGGAGCGTGACCAGACGGGCCTCCAATCGCTCGATGCGCTGTTCGAGTGGCGGCGCGCCGCGATCCTCGCGCGCCGGTGTGGGCTTGGGCATCGCTTCGCGCTCGGCGCGGATGCGCACGTACTCCGGCCAGCCCCCGACGTAGGAGTGCAGCGTCCCGTCCTCGACGGCGACGGTGCGCGACCCGACGGCGTCCAGCAGCGCGCGATCGTGGGAGACGAGGATGACCGCGCCGCCGAAGGACTGCAGCGCAGACTCCAGTGCCTCGCGGCTCTCGAGGTCGAGGTGGTTGGTCGGCTCGTCGAGCACGAGCACGTTGCTGCCGCTGGCCACGAGGCAGGCGAGCGAGAGCCGCTGGCGCTCACCGCCGCTCAGGCCGTCGACGGGCTTCTCGGCGGCCTCGCCGCTGAACAGGAAGCGCCCGAGCAGCGCGCGCGTCTCGTGGGGCTTGAGCCCAGTCGCGCGCTGTGCGCTCTCGAGCACCGTGCCGGTCGCGCCGACGACCTCCGCGTGCTGGGACAGCAGCCCGACCTTGAGGTTGTGGCCCTTGCGCAGCTTGCCGCCGTCGAGCTCGTGCTCGCCGGTCAGCACGCGCAGCAGCGTCGACTTGCCCGTGCCGTTGGCCCCGACGAGGGAGACGTGCTCCCCGCGCTCGAGCCAGAACTCGGCGTCGTCGAGCAGCTTGCGCGCGCCGCCGCCCACGCTGACGGACGCGTCCTCGAGCTCGAAGATCACCCGGCCCGTGCGCTCGGGCGCCTTGAAGACGAAGCCCAGCCCGGCCCCGTCGCGAGGGTCGCGCTCGAGCTTGTCGATCTTGCCGAGCCGCTTGGCGCGCGCCTGGGCCTGCTTGGCCCGCGTGCCGGCGGAGAAGCGGTCCACGAAGTGCTGCAGCTTCGCGATCTCGGCCTGTTGCTTGTCGATCGCACGCCCCAGGGCCAGCTCCCGCTGCGCCTTCTCGGCGCGCCAGGAGTGCCAGGTGCCGGCGAAGAAGCGCGACTTGCCGCCTTCGAGCTCGAGCACCGCGGTGCCGACCGCCTCCAGAAACCAGCGGTCGTGCGCCACGAGGACCACCGCGGCGTCGAGGCTCTGCAGGTAGCTCTCCAGCCATTCCAGGGCGGTGATGTCGAGGTGGTTGGTCGGCTCGTCGAGCAGCAGCAGGTCGGGATCGCCGCTCAGGGCGCGCGCGAGCGAGGCCCGGGTCAGCTCGCCGCCCGAGAAGGTGGCGAGGTCGCGCTCGAGGTCGCCGTCGTCGAAGCCCAAGCCGTGCAGGGTCGCGTTGACGCCCTCGCGCCAGCCGTAGCCGCCGGCGTGCTCGAGACGCGCCTGTGCGCGGGAGTAGGCGTCGAACACGGTCATATCGCCCTCGGCCATCTTCTGCTCGAGCGCCGCCAGCTCGGCCTCGATGGCGAGCAGCTCGGCGCATCCGGCCAGCACGTAGTCGCGCAGCGAGGACCCGTCCTCGCGTGGCGGGCGCTGGTCGTGCAGCGCAACGCGCGTGCCCTTGGCGAAGGTCAGCTGGCCGCCGTCGACCGACGTCTCCCCCGCGAGCATCCGCAGCAGCGTGGTCTTGCCCGCGCCGTTGCGCCCGGCGAGGGTCAGCCGCTCGCGGCGTTCGAGCTTGAACGAGACGCCCCGGAACAGCGGGTTGCCCGCGATGTCCTTGTCGAGGTCGGATGCCTGGGCGACAGCCACGGTCGATAGGCTACGAACCCGCATGAAGTACGCCGCCGTGACGCTCTCGTTGTTCCTCCTGCTCGCGCCCGCGGCGTACGCGGACGCCGCCAACGACCACGGCGAGGGCTGGTACGGCGAGACCAATGACCTCACCATCACGCTCGCCGGCTTCGTGCTCATCGCGGGCTTCCCGCTCTTCATCCTGCTCGCGTCGCTGGCGCTGTGGCGCCTCGAGAAGCGCAAGGACGCCCGCAAGGCGGCCGACAAGGCGCGCATGAAGCACGTGCCGCTGCGCGGCGGCTGGTAGCACCGCCCTCCGCGGCGTGACCTGGGAGCCGGAGCTCGAGGAGCTGCGCCGCCGCGAGGCGCTGGCGCGGCAGATGGGCGGCGAGGAACGCATCGCCCGCCAGCACGCCAGCGGACGGCTGACCGTCCGCGAGCGCATCGAGCGCCTCGCCGATCCGGGGACCTTCCACGAGACGGGCGCGCTCGCCGGGCGCGGGACCTACGACGCCGATGGCGAGCTCGAGGCGTTCCTGCCCGCCAACATGGTCATGGGCCAAGCGCGCCTGGACGGCCGCCGCGCCGTGCTGGAGGCGGACGACTTCACCGTGCGCGAGAGGAGCTCGGGCGGAGCCCGACGCGGTGGCGAGCGAAGCGAGACCGAACCGACGACGCCGCCATCTGGGCAGAAGATGGTCTACGCGGAGCGGCTCGCCCATGATCTGCGGCTGCCGCTCGTGCGCCTGGTCGACGGAACGGGCGGCGGCGGCTCGGTCAAGTCGCTGGAGACGATGGGCTTCTCCTACGTCCCCTTCATCCCCGGCTTTGACATTGCGGTCGCCAACCTCGCGCGGGTGCCCGTGGTGGCCGCTGCACTCGGCCCGGTCGCCGGTCTCGGCGCCGCGCGGGTGGTGGCCAGCCACTTCAGCGTCATCGTGAAGGGCACCGCGCAGCTCTTCGTCGCGGGCCCGCCCGTGGTCGCCGCGGCGATGGGCGAGTCGCCGGACAAGGAGACGCTTGGCGGCGCCCGGGCGCAGACGCGCGCCGGTGCGGTGGACAACGAGGCCTCCGACGACGAGGACGCGCTCGCGCAGCTGAAGTCCTTCCTCTCCTACCTGCCGGCCAACGCGTGGGAGCCGCCGCCGATCACCGCGGCCACCGACCCGGCCGACCGCCGCGAGGAGGAACTGCTGGCAATCGTGCCGCGCGACCGCCGCAAGACCTACGCGATGCGGCGCATCCTCGAGCTCGTCTGCGACGCCGAGTCGGTCTTCGAGGTGGGAAAGCAGTCCGGGCGGCCGCTGATCACCGGCCTGGCGCGGCTCGACGGCCGCCCCGTCGGCGTCCTCGCGTCCGATCCGAAGCACTACGGCGGCGGGCTGACCGCCGAGGCGTCGGAGAAGTTCGCCCGCTTCGTCGACCTCTGCGACCAGTTTCACCTGCCCGTCGCCAACTTCGTCGACCAGCCGGGCTTCGTCATCGGCACCGCGGCGGAGCGCGCGGGCACGATCCGCCGCGGCACGCGTGCGCTGTTCGCCGTGCACCACGCCACGGTGCCGTGGGTGTCGGTGCTCGTGCGCAAGGTCTACGGAGTCGCGGGCGCGGGCCACGGCGCCGGCCTGAACCTGCGCTACGCCTGGCCGTCGGGCGACTGGGGCTCGCTGCCGATCGCCGGCGGCCTGGAAGCCGCCTACCGGCGGGAGCTCGAGGCGGCCGAAGATCCTGTGGCCCTGCGCGCGGAGATCGAGCGCAGGCTGTCCTCCGTCACCTCGCCCTTCCGCACCGCCGAGCACTTCTCCGTGGAGGAGATCATCGACCCGCGCGACACCCGGCGCCTGCTGTGTGACTGGGCGCAGCGCGCGGCACGAGCTGGTCGCCCACGACGCGCCCGCCGGGCCGAAGTCACGGCCGCCGCGTCCGTAGTCTCTGCGCGCCATGTCCGTTCAATACCAGCGCTCGGGCGCGGCGGCGATCCTCACGATCGACCGCCCGGAGCGGCGTAACGCCATCGACGGGCCGACCGCGTCGGCGCTGCTCGACGCCTTCCACACCTTCTCCGACGACGACGGTGCGCGGGTGCTCATCGTCACCGGTGCCGGTTCAGACGCCTTCTGCGCGGGCGCCGACCTCAAGGCGATCGAGACGCTCGAGCCCGACGCGCGCGGCGGGCCGCTCGGCTTCACGCGCCTGCTCTCCCCCAAGCCGACGATCGCCGCGGTCGACGGCTACGCGGTCGCCGGCGGCCTCGAGCTGGCGCTGTGGTGCGACCTGCGCATCGCCACGCCGTCCGCGCAGCTCGGCTGCGCCGAGCGCCGCTGGGGCGTCCCGCTGATCGACGGCGGCACCCAGCGCCTGCCGCGCGTCGTGGGGCTCGGCCGCGCACTGGACCTCATCCTCACCGGGCGCACGGTCGGCGCCGACGAGGCGCTGGGCATGGGGCTGGTCAACGAAGTGGTGGCCGGAGGCGAGCACGTCGCGCGGGCCCTCCAGCTCGCCGAGCTGCTGGCCGGCTTTCCGCAGGACACGATGCTCTCCGACCGCCGCGCGGCGATCGAGGGCCTCGGGCTACCGCTCGAGGACGGGCTCGCCCTCGAGGGCCGGCTCGGGCGGGCGGTCCTCGCCACCGGCGTCGCGGGCGCCGGGCGCTTCGCCGGCGGCGCCGGCCGTGGCGGCGCGCCAGCCTGAGTAGGCCAGGCCGGCGACGAGGCCCCAGAACGGGGCGCCGATGCCGGCCGCGGTGATGCCGGAAGCGCCCACGACGAGGGTGATCACCGCCGCCTCACGGTGGCGCGCGTCACCGACCGCCCCGTGCAGCGCCGCGCCGAGGACGCCGAGCAGCGCGAGGCCCGCGACCGCCTCCACGATGACCTCGGGCGCCGCGGTCACGAACGCGGTGGCCACGCCGGCGGCGAGGGCCAGCACGAGGTAGGCGACGCCGGAGGCCACCGGTGCGATCCATCGCTGCCTGGGGTCGGGATGGGCGTCCGGGCCCGCCATCAGCGCCGCGGTGATCGCGGCGAGGTTGACCGCGTGCGCGCCGAAGGGCGCCCCGACCGCGGTGCCCAGCCCGGTGCCGACCAGCAGCGGGCGCAGCGGCGGCCGGTAGCCGAAGCTCGCGAGCACGCCCATGCCCGGGATGTTCTGCGAGGCCATGGTGACCACGAAGAGCGGCAGTGCGATGCTCACCAGCGCCCCGATGGTGAACTCGGGCGCGATCAGCACCGGGTGCGGGAGCAGCTCGCCGCCGAGGCGCACCGGCCGGTCGATCAGGACGGCGGCGATCGCGACCACCAGCGCGGCGGGCACGGCCCACAGCTTTGCGAGCCGGTTCAACACGAGCCAGGTCACGATCACCGGCGCGGCGAGCAGGGGCAGCTCGACCGCCGCACGGACCGGCGCCAGGCACAGCTCGAACACGACCGCGGCGAGCATCGCGCTGGCCAGGGGGACCGGGATGCGCGCGATCAGAAGGCCGAGCGTCCCCCACGTCCCGACCAGCGCGAGCAGAAGGCCGCAGACGATGAACGCGCCGACGGCGGCCGGGAAGCCGCCGTCCACCGGGCCGGTCGCCACGAGCAGCGCCGCACCGGGGGTCGACCACGCGATGCTGATCGGCATCCGCAGCCGGTGGCTGAGCACCGCCGCGAGGACACCCATGATCACGCACACGGCGAACAGCGCCGACGCGGCCTGGGCCTGGGTCGCGCCGACCTCGCGCAGGCCGGCGAGCACGACCGTGAAGGAGCTCGCGAAGCCGACGAAGGCCGCGACCACGCCGGCGAAGATCGGCTGCCGCATGCAGCGGCGACGCTACAGAAAGGCCCGGGCGGGGTTGACCGCCGCGCCGCGCACACGGACCTCGAAGTGCCGGTGCGGGCCGGTCGAGAAGCCCGTCGAGCCGACCGTGCCGATGCGGTCGTGGCCGGTCACGCACTGGCCCTTGCGCACGTCGATCGAGGCCAGATGGGGCCGGGGTGCCAGGTGTGGGCGCGCGGGCCGAACGGGTCGCCCATCGCCGTCGACAGCGGACGGTAGAACTCGAGCGGCGAATGCGGCGGGGACCTGCGCAGCGCCCGCCGGGTCGCGGGGCCGGCGACGCCGTCGGCGCCGAGGCCGCGGGCGGCCTGGAAGCGCCGGATCGCCCGGCGGGTTCCGGTACCACGAAGGCCGTCCACGTCACCGCCATAGTGCCCCGTCGCGCGCAACGCGACCTGCAGCGCGGCGACGCTCCCACGCGAGCGGGCTTCGGAGACCGCCGGCGAGGCGCACGACAGCAGGACGAGGATGACCGCAAGGCGGCGCATGACGCCCCGCTTCGCGGTTCATCGGTGTAAATCCTCTCAGCACGCGGCGTAGGCGCCCGCTGGCGCCGGCTGACGGTGCCCGTTGACGCGTGGCGTACGCCAGTACGCGAGCGTCCAACGGGTGCCGTCAGGCGGCGATCAGCGGGCGCCTACGTCGCGTGCTCGGCGTGGCTGGCCATGAGCTCGCGCTGGACGCTGCGGCGCTCGCCCTCGGGCGCCACGAGGCGCTCCCAGTTCCCGTCCGGGCCGAGCTCCCACGCGTGCGTGTCGTCGGCCATGCAGCGCTCGAGCGAGTCGAGGATGTCTTCGCGCAGCGTGGCGTCCTTGACCGGGGTCACCAGCTCGACGCGGGTGTTGAGGTTGCGCGGCATGAGGTCGGCGGAGCCGATCGAGACCGACCACTCCTCCCCGCGCTGGAACGCGTAGATGCGCGAGTGCTCCAGGAAGCGGTCCACGACGGAGACGACGCGGATGTTCTCCGACTGCCCCTCGATGCCCGGCCGCAGGCAGCAGATGCCACGCGTGTTGATGTCCACCCGGACGCCCGCCTGGGAGGCCTCGTAGAGCGCCTTGATGCACGCGGGGTCGACCAGCGAGTTCATCTTGAAGGCGATGCGGGCGGACTCCCCGGCCTTGTGCGCCTCGATCGTGGAGGCGATCTGCTCGAGGATGCCCTCGCGCAGGAAGGCCGGAGCCACGAGCACTTTGCGGTAGCTGCGCTGGCGCGCGAAGCCGGTCAGCCCGTTGAACATGTCCGCGACGTCGGCGCCGATCTCCGGATCGCAGGTGAACAGGCCGAAGTCCGTGTACAGGCGCGCGGTCTTGGCGTGGTAGTTGCCGGTGCCGACGTGCACGTAGTGGCGCACACCGTCGCCCTCGCGGCGGACGATCAGCGCGCACTTCGCGTGCGTCTTGAGCGTCGGCAGGCCGTAGACGACGTGGACGCCGGACTCCTCGAGCTTGCGCGCCCACCGCACGTTGGCCTGCTCGTCGAAGCGGGCCTTGAGCTCGACCAGGCAGACCGCCTGCTTGCCGCGCTCGGAGGCGCGGATGAGTGTCGGGACCAGCGGTGTGTCGTCGCTGGTCCGGTACACGGTCAGCTTGATCGCCAGGACCTGATCGTCCTCGGCGGCCTGCTCGATCAGGCGCTGGACGGAGGTGACGAAGGAGTCGTAGGGGTGGTGGACGAGGATGTCGCCGCGGCGCATGGCCGACATCACGTCGGGCTCCTTGTCCTCCTCGGGCGTCAGCCGCGGCTGGGTGACGGGCGACCACGGCGGGTCGCGCAGCTCGGCGAAGCCGCTGACGCCGTAGACGTCCCACAGGTCGCCGGTGTCCATCAGCCCCTCGACCTCCAAGCAGTCGCCCTCGTCGACGTCGAGCGCCTCGACCAGCTGCGTGCGGATCGCATCGCTGATGCCCGCCTGCACCTCGAGCCGGACGACCTCGCCGAAGCGCCGGAGGCGGACTTCGGTCTCGATCGCCTCCAGGAGGTCGTCGGCCTCGCCGCCGACGGTGAAGTCGGCGTCGCGGGTCACGCGGAAGAGCGTGTGCTCGAGGATCTCCATGCCCTCGAAGAGCTCGTCCAGGTTCGCGGCGATGACCTCCTCGACGGGTACGAACGCGCAGCCGGAGTCGACGGGCATGAAGCGCGGCAGCATCTCCGTGGGCACCTTCACGCGCGCCAGGAGCTCCTGGCCGGTGACGGGGTCGCGCACCCGCACGGCGAGCGACAGCGAGAGGTTCGAGATGTAGGGGAAAGGGCGTCCGAGACCGACCGCAAGCGGCGTGAGGACCGGGAAGATCTGCTTGAGGAAGCGCTGCTCGAGGTCATCGCGCTCGTCGGCGTCGACGTCGTCGAGCGCGAGGATGCGCAGGTTGTGCTCGGCCAGCGCCGGGATGAGCGTCCCCTGCAGGCACCTCGACACCCGCTGGTGCTGGGCGTCCGCGACCACACGGATGCGGTTCAGGGTCTCCGTCGGGGTGAGGCCGTCCTTGCCCGGCGTATGGATCCCGGCGTCGACCATCTCGTGCAGCCCCGCGACGCGGACCATGAAGAACTCGTCGAGGTTCGTCGACCAGATCGCGCAGAACTTCAGGCGCTCCAGCAGCGGCGTGGACTCGTCCTCGGCAAGCTGGAGCACGCGGTCGTTGAAGTCCAGCCACGAAAGCTCGCGGTTGGCGAAGAGCTCCGGCTTGACCTCCTGCCCGGTCACGAGGTCGGTCACCGCCGCGAGATTAGCCATCGGTCGTCGATCCCGCCAGCTCCAGGCAGATCCCCTCGCGCAGCCCGCCTCTGCCGACGGTGAGCGGCAGCCCCAGCAGCTCCGAGACGGCCACCAGGATCGCCAGGCCGGCAGGCAGCAGGCGCACGCGCTCGGGCTCGATGCCGTGCACGCCCCCCGCTTCGAGCAGGCGCAGCGCCGCGCGCGCGCTTGCGGCGTCGATGCGCGCGCCGACGAGCCGCGACGTGGAGGCGGCGCTGCCGCCGACGGCGAGCGCGGTCTGGACGGGTGGAGGCTGCAGGCCGGCGAACGCCTGCGCCGCCCCGTGACCGAGCGCGTGGCCTGCGTCGGTGAGCGAGCTCGACCCGACCGGAACCGACGCCGCCCACCGGACGCCGGCCCCGGGCTCCCCGATGGCGATCTCCGTCGAGCCGCCGCCGACGTCGACGACCGCGACCACGCCTCGCCACTCGCGCCCGTGTGTCGCGCCCACGAAGGCCAGCCGCGCCTCCTCGCGGCCGTCGAGCTCCTCGACCGTGAGCCCGGAGCGCGCCTTGACGGCGTCCACGAGCGCCGGCGCGTTGCTCGCTGCCCGGATCGCCGCGGTCGCGACCACCCGCACCCGCTCCGCGCCCATCGAGCGGGCGACGGCGCCCTGGACGGCCACCGTCTCCGCCAGCGTCGCCAGCGAGGCCGCGGGCAGGGCGCCCGTGCGGCGCAGCGCGCTGCCCAGGCGGGTGAAGGCCTTCTCGCCGGCGACCTCGGTCAGCACTCCCTGGCCTCGCCCTAGCGGGCTCGTCACCGGCTTCGCCTGCACGACGTCGGCGACCAGCAGACGCGTCGTGTTGGAGCCGATGTCGATGCAGGCGCAGCGCATACCCTCAATCCCCATCATGACCGTCGCCATCGAGGTGCACGGCCTGCGTAAGGCCTACGGCTCCCACGAGGCCGTGCGCGGCATCGACTTCAGCGTCCGCCGCGGGGAGGTCTTCGGGCTGCTCGGGCCCAACGGCGCGGGCAAGACGACGACGGTGGAGATCCTCGAGGGATACCGCGAGCGCACCGGCGGCGAGGTCCGCGTCCTCGGCATGGACCCGGCCGAGCGTCCGGTCGAGCTGCGCGAGCGCGTCGGTGTCGTCCTGCAGAGCTGCGGCATCTACCGCTACCTCACGGTCCGGGAGGCGGTCAGCCACTGGGCCTCCCTCTATCCCGCGCCGCGCGACGTCGAGGAGACCATGTCGGTCGCCGGCCTGACGGAGGTGGGCGAGCAGCGCACGCGGACGCTCTCGGGGGGCCAGCAGCGGCGGCTGGACTTCGCGCTCGCGCTCATCGGCGACCCCGAGCTCATCTTCCTCGACGAGCCGACGACGGGATTCGACCCGGCCGCCCGGCGCAAGGCGTGGGAGACCGTGCGCTCGCTGCGCGACCTCGGCAAGACGGTGCTGCTCACCACGCACTACCTCGACGAGGCGCAGGTGCTCGCCGATCGCGTGGCCATCATCAAGGACGGCGCCATCCTCGCCGAGGGACCGCCCGCGGAGCTCGGCGGACGGGTGCGCCATCGCGTCCGCTGGGTCCAGGACGGCCGGCCCGTCGAGCACGAGACCGAGGATCCGACGCGGCTGTTGCACGAGGCCACCGGTGCCGCCCTCGCGCGCGGGGAGACGCTCGAGGCGCTCGAGGTCACCCGGCCCTCCCTCGAGGACGTCTACCTCGAGCTCACCGCGGAGCGGAGCGAGCGCGAAGCGCTCAGCGGTGGCGAGCGAAGCAAGACCCAATGACGGATCAGGTCGTCGTCGGGCGCGCGGGCGCCGTGGCGCACACGCCCGCGCCGCCCTCTCCGCGCTGGGCGACGCTGGCCTGGCGCCAGTACCGGCTCGAGCGGCGCATGTTCTGGCGCAACCCGAGCGCCGCCTTCTTCAACTTCCTGCTGCCGCTGTTCTTTTTGGCCATGTTCGGCGCGATCTTCGGCGACGACCAGGCCAACCTGCGCGTGATCGTGCCCGGCATCGCCGGTCTTGCCGTGATGTCGACGACGTTCACGGCAATCGCCATGAACCTCACCTTCCTGCGTGAGATGGGGATCCTCAAGCGCATGCGCGGGACGCCCATGTCCTCCTCGGCCTATCTGGCCGCGCTCGCGGGCAACGCGATCACCAACACCGCGCTGCAGGTCGCGATCATCACCGTGGCCGGCGGGCTCATCTTCGACACGGGCTGGCCGCGCGACTATCTCGCGCTCGGTGTCTTCGTCGTCGCCGGCGCGGCGTGCTTCGCGGCCCTCGGCGTCGCGCTGTCGCACGCGATCCCGAACGTCGAATCCGCTCCCGCCTACGTCAATGCGGCCTTCCTGCCCATGATCATGATCTCCGGCGTCTTCTACGACGCCGAGGACGCCCCCGCCTTCCTGACCGCGATCGCCGAGGTGCTGCCGCTCAAGCACCTGGTGGACGGGCTCTCGGGCGCCATGGTCGACGGCGTCGGCCTCGGCGGGCACGGGGGCGCGCTGCTGGCGCTCGCGGCGTGGGGCGCCCTGGGGGCCGGCCTGGCGGTCCGCGGGTTCTCCTGGGAGCGCCGCCGGGCGTGACCGACGTCCAGGCATACCTGCGCGCGGCGGCGGCCGCCGATCGCCATCTCCTCGCCACGGGACCTTTCGACGTCTTCATCGACCCCGTCTCCGACCACCCCTACCTCAACTACGCGATCCCGCGCGACGGCGCCGAGCCGACCCCGGAGTCCATCACGGAGGTCGTGACCGTCATGGGCCGCGCGGCGCGGACGCCGCGGCTGGAGTTCCTGCCGGCCGCCGCCCCCGCCGCGGAGGCCGCGCTGCTGGAGTTCGGCTTCACCGAGCAGCTGCGCACGCCGGTCATGGCCCGCACCGCCGAGGACGATGGGGCCGACGCGCCGATCGCAGACGGCGTGCTCCTGCAGCAACTGGGGCCCGACGTCGAGCGCGAGCAGATCGCCGGCTTCATGCGCACGCGCGCGGAGGCGTTCGGCGAGCCCTACGAACCGGGGGGCAACGACGGCGCCGCCGCCACGTTCACCCGCCGCATCGCGGTGGTCGCCTACGCCGAGGAGGAGGTCGTGGGCGGCGGCATGTGCCTGGAGGCGCTCGAAGGCGTCGTCGAGCTCGTCGGCATCGGGGTCGCCGAGGCGTTTCGCCGGCGCGGCATCGGCACGGCGGTGACGTCCGAGCTCGCCCGCCTGGCGTTCGCCTCCGGCGTCGAGGTCGCCTTCCTCACGCCCGGCAACGAGGACACCCGGCGCGTGTACGAGCGTGCGGGTTTCACCGTCAGCGACGAGATGCTCCATCTCGTCTTCGGTTGATGGCGGCGCTGTTCTGGCTGTCGGCGCTCGCGCTCGCCTGGACCCAGGCGGGGTACGCGGCGCTGCTGGCCGCACTCACCCGCGGCCGCGCCCCGGCCGGCGCCGCGCCCGTCGCGCCCGGCCAGGAGCCGTTCGTGACTGTGATCGTGGCGGCCTACCGCGAGGAGGCGGTGATCGACGCGAAGGTGCGCAACGCGCTGGCGCTCGACTGGCCGCGGGAGCGGCTCGAGGTGATCGTCGCCGTCGACGGCGACGTCGACGCGACGGCGCAGCGCGCCCGGGCGGCAGGGGCCGACGTCGTCCTCGAGCTTCCGCGCGCAGGCAAGATGCGCGCGCAGGACGCCGCGGTAAGTGCCGCCCGCGGCGAGATCGTCGCCTTCTCCGACGCGAACGCCATGTGGGAGCCCGGCGCGCTGCGGGCCCTGGCCGGCGCCTTCGAGGACGACGAGCGCGTCGCCTACGCCTGCGGCCGCGTGACCTTCGTCAACGAGGGTGGCGACAATCAGGAGGGCCTCTATTGGCGCTACGAGCTCTGGCAGCGCGCTCGTGAGTCGGCGCTGGCCTCCGTCACCGCAGGCAACGGCGCCATCTACGCGGTGCGGGCACGGGACTACATCGCCTTCGAGCAGCCGATGGGGCATGACCTGGCCATGCCGTTTGCGCTGGTCAAGCGCGGTCGGCGCGCGGTCTTCGTGCCGGACGCGCGCGCCAACGAGCCGATGGTGCCGACCATTGAGGGGGAGTGGCAGCGCAAGCGCCGGATGATGAACCGGGCGTGGCGGATCCTGCGCATCTCGAGCATCGCCAGCCCGCGCGGCTACCCACCGCTCTACGCCCTCATGATCCTCTCCCATCGCCTGCTGCGCTACGCCTCGCCGTTCCTGCACGGGATCGCGCTGCTCACGTCGCTCGCACTCGTGCGCCGTCCGAGGCGGGTCTATCGGGCTGCGCTGGCGGCCCAGCTCGCGCTGCTGGCCGGCGCAGCCGCCGGAGGGCGCGTCCGGGCGCGGCCGCTGCTGGTCGCGCGCTACTACGTGCTGACGACGGCCTCGATCGCCTGCGGGCTCTACGACCACCTGCGCCACGGCACGCCCGACGGCTGGGAGCAGGCGCAGGGGACGCGATGACGGCGCCGTTCTTCATCGTCGGCAACGACCGGTCGGGCACGACCATGCTCCGGCTGATCCTCGACCGGTCGCCCGACGCCGCCATCCCGCCCGAGTCGATGTTTCTCACCGACCTCGAGCTCGACGGCGCCGATCCGCAGGCGCTCGCGGACGCGGCCTGGTCGCACCCGAAGGTGGCCCTGTGGGAGCTGTCGGGCCCGTCGCCGCTCATCCCCGCCGGCCTCGACACCGCGGCGGCGCGGCGATTCGCGCTGGCCGCCCCCTTCGAGGCGTACGCCCGCAAGCACGGCAAGCCGCACTGGGGCGACAAGACGCCGCACTACGTCAACCACGTCGGCGATCTGCTGGCGATCTGGCCCGACGCCCGCTTCGTCGTGCTCGTGCGCGACGGCCGCGACGTCGCGCTGTCGCTGCGGCGCATGCCCTTCGGGCCCAACAATGCGTGGGCGGCCGCGCAGTGGTGGGCGCGCGGGATCCGGGCGGGGGAGCGCGCCGAGCGCGACCACCCCGGTCAGGTCCTGACCGTCCGCTACGAGGACCTCGCCCACGATCCCGCCGCCGGCGCGCAGCACGTCTGCGCCTTCCTCGACCTGCGCTACGAGGACCGCATGCTCGCCCTCCAGGACGCCGACCGCTCGCTGATCGTCGCCGACCAGCGCTCGTGGTTTCCCACGCTCTTCGACGGCGTCAACACCAAGGCCGTCGAGCGCTGGCGGCGCGAGATGGGACCGCGCGACCAAGGGGTGTTCGCGGCGCTCGCGGGCGCGGAGCTCTCACGGCGCGGATACCCGGTGCCGACGCGCCCTCCGGACGCCCCCGTCGGTCGCCGTGCCGACCTCTACCGGCGCCACAACGAGCTGATGCGCAACGTCAACTTCGTCCGGCTGCGCGTCTTTCAGGAGCGGGGGCGCGAGTTGGGCCCTGCGCTCGCGCGCCGGCTCAGAGATCCGGTGAGGAAGCCTCAGTAGGACCGGCGGTACGCCGGGAAGAAGCCCTCGTAATCGGCGCTCGGCGGACCGGCGAGGGCGGTGTAGGCGGGCAGGTCGTGCACCGCCTTGCCGATGCACGACGCAAGCGGCTCGCCGGGAGCGAAGCGCTGCTTGTAGACCAGCAGGTCGTCGTCGCGCCCACCGACGCCGCCCCCGAGATGCAGCTGCGCGTAGCCGTGGTCGCGGCCCCAGCGAGCCAGGGTGTAGAGCGCGAGATGGCTGGCGCCGGTGCCGCGCCCCGCCTGCGCGGCGGCACCCAGGTGGTAGTGCAGCCAGGGCGGCTCGCCGGCGCCCAGCACGGCGGCGACCGCCTCCCCGTCGCCGCCGCGCACGACGACCTGGACGAGCGTCACCGCCGCCGCCAACGCCTGCCAGTAGTCGTCGTTGAAGCGGTGGAAGTCCGCCGCGCCGAGGCGCACCATGGCGTCGTCGTAGAGGGCGACGAACTCCGAGAGGTCCTCTGGCGGCGCGCGCACCGTGGCCACGAGCCCGGCGCCCTCGGCCCGGCGCACCTGGCGCCGGTGGTGCTTGTGCATGACGCCCAGCAGGTCGGGCTCGTCAAGCGGCCAGGCGACGGTCCCGGCGAGCGGCTGCACGCGAAATCCGCGCATCGGCACGCGCTGGGTGGCGAAGAGGGGATGGTGGACGACGAAGCTCGACACGACACCGCGCCGCGCGCACCACGCCACGTAGGCATCGGCGAACTCCGCCACGGGAGGATCGGCCCCGAGCGGGAGCGGTCCGCCGTAGCCGTAGGAGGTGACGACGTCCACCGGGTCGGCGCGCACGAGGCACGGGAAGACCACGTC
This sequence comes from Solirubrobacteraceae bacterium, assembly GCA_037724045.1. GTDB lineage: Bacteria > Actinomycetota > Thermoleophilia > Solirubrobacterales > Solirubrobacteraceae > DATLGB01. The sequence goes on along the minus strand of JBBJOW010000015.1, from coordinate 18,017 downwards.
GCCGCCCGCGCCAGAGAGGTGCAGCAGGACCGGCCGGCTTGCAACGAGGGCGGCCGAGGCCTCGACGAACCCGCGCCGGTAGTACAGGTCGCTGACCCCCAGCCGATCGAGCAGATCGTCCCACGCGGAGCCCTCGACCTCGTTCAGGCTGGCCCCCGTCACCGCTGCGAGGATACGATTCACGGGTCTCGGCCACAGCGCCGATACGGTCGTAGATCGGGTCTTCTTGAGCGCCCTCGCCGCCGCAGTCCGCTACCGCACGCTGATCGACCGCCTCGGCGCGATCGTCTGGGAGGCCATCCCGGGCCGTGTGCCGGGCGAGGCCAGCTTCCTGTTCGTCAGCGAGGCCACGGAGTCGCTGCTGGGCTACCCGGCGGACAGCTGGATCGCCGACCGCCGCTTCTGGTTCGAGATGGTCGAGCCGGAAGACCGCGCGCTCGTCAACACGGAGATCGTCGGCGCGGTGCTGGGCCGGCGCGGCGCGGACTTCGAGTACCGCGCGCGGGCGGCCGACGGGCGGGTCCTGTGGCTGCGCAACATCGTCCAGTTCACCGAGCCCGACGACGAGCGCCCCGGCGAAGTGCGGCTCACCGGAGTCCTCGTGGACATCACGGGGCGCAAGGCGGCCGAGGCGCGGCTGCTGCGTCTGCAGGAGCTCACCGATGCGCTGTCGAGCACCCTCACCCCGCGCGAGGTGGCCGCGGTGGTCGCCGAGGAGGGCCGCGACGCGGTGGGCGCCGTCGCCGCGGCGGTGTTCCTGCGCGTCGGCGACGAGCTCGAGCTGGCCGGCTACGACGGGCACGCCGAGCTCGGGCCCGCGGACTTCTGCCGCATCCCGGTCGACAGCGACACGCCGGCCGCCGAGGCGGTGCGCACGGGCAGCGAGATCCTGCTCGACGCGGCGGCGCTCGTCGCCCGCTACCCGGGCGCAGCCGGCTTCCGCCGTCTCGCGGGCGAGGGCCAGCTCGTGGCGCTGCCGCTCGTGGCCGCGGATCGCGTGCTCGGGTCGATCGCCCTGCGCCTGGCCGACGACCAGCCGGTGCTGACGGAGGACCGGGTCGTCCTCGACGTGCTCGAGCGGGCGACCGTCTCCGCGCTGCTGCGCGCCGAGCAGGCCGCGGCCGAGCGCGATTCGCGCGCCGTCCTGAACGCGATCATCACCACCGCGCCCGAGGGCTTCGCGCTCTTCGACACGTCGCTGCGCTACGTGCGCGTCAACGACGCGCTGGCCGCCATCAACGGCGTGCCGGCGGCCGAGCACATCGGCCGCACCCTGAGCGAGGTGGTGCCCGGCGTCCCCGACAGCGGTAGCGGCGACCCTCTGCGCCGGGTGCTGGCGACGGGCGAGCCCGTCGTCGACCTCGAGGTCACGGGCACCACCGCCGGCCGGCCCGACGAGCAGCGCACCTGGCTCGTCTCCTACTACCCGGTGCGGGGCGCGACGGAGGAGATCAGCTGGCTGGGAAGCTTCGTGGTCGACATCACCGAGCGCAAGCGCGCTGAGGAGCGGGCTCGCCTCCTCAGCGAGCTGGGGGTGATCCTCGACGCGGTCGTGTCGGTCAGTGCGCGCATGGGCGGCCTCGTCGATGCACTCGTCCCGGCCGTGTGCACGTACGCCGATATCACACTGCACGCCGAGGAGGGCGGGCTCGAGTGGGTGGCGTCCCGCGGCCTCCAGGACCCGGCGCTGACCGTCCCGCTGCTCGTCCGCGGCCGCGACCTGGGCGTGCTCTCGATGACCTTCGCGCGGCCGGAGCCCGATGCCGAGGACCGCGCCTTCGCCGCCGAGGTCGCCCGGCGCGCCGCTCTGGCCATCGACAATGCGCGCTTGTTCGAGGCGGAGCGCGTGGCGCGCGAGCGCACCGGGCGCCAGTACGCGGTCGCGGCCGCCCTGGCCGAGGCCCTGACCGCCGCCGACGTCGCGCGCGCCACGCTCGAGGAGGTCGTCGTGGCGGTCGGCGCCGAGCACGGCACGTTGTGGCTGCTCGACGACGAGGGCACCGGGATCGACGCGATCGGGTGGCTCGGTTTCTCCAACGAGGAGATGGCCGGCTCAACGCACGCCGACCTCGACGAGTCGCGGCCCGTCACCGACACCGTGCGCTCGCGCAAGCGGCTGTGGCTGGCCTCGCCCGAGGAGATCGCGGCGGCGTATCCGGCGATGTCGCCGGGCATGCACGCGCGCGGCATGCACTCGATCGCCGTCTTCCCGCTGATGACCCCAGGGCGCACGGTCGGCGGCCTGCTGCTGTCCTGCACGCGCGCACGGGCGCTCACCGAGGAGGATCTCGAGCTCGGCACGGCGCTGGCGGCGCAGGCCGCCCAGGCGCTCGAGCGCGCGCGGCTGTTCGAGGCCGAGCGGCGCGTCTCCGTCACCCTGCAGCGTTCCCTGCTGCCCGCGACGCTGCCCGAGGTGGCGGGCGCGGAGATCGACCTGCGCTACCTGCCGGCAGCGGGTCTCGAAGCCGGTGGTGACTTCTACGAGGCGGTGTCCCTGGCCGACGGCTCGCTGCTCGTCGCCGTCGGGGACGTGGTCGGCCGTGGCGCCACCGCCGCGGCGGCGATGGGCCAGCTGCGCAGCGCCCTGCGGGCGTTCGCGCTCGCCGGCGAGGAACCCGCCGGGATCCTGCGAGGGCTGTCGGGGTTCGCGGAAACGGTGGCCGAGGCCATGGCAGCCACCGCCGTAGTCGCCAAGCTCGACCCGGCGACGGGGCGGCTGCGCTTCGCCTGCGCTGGGCACCCGTGGCCGCTGCTCGTGCGTGCGGCTGGAACGGGCGAGTTCCTGCTGGAGGGCCGCAGCGTCCCGCTCGGCTGCATGCCCGACCCCGGGTACACCGAGGCCACCGTCGAGCTGGGGCCCGGTGACACGCTCCTGCTCTACACGGACGGGCTGACCGAGCGGCGCGGGCAGGATCTCGACGAGATCCTCGAACGGGTGCGCGCGGCGGCGGCCGCCGCGGCCGGTGCGCCACTTGACGAGTTGCTCGACGACACCGTCGGATCCGTCGGCGACGCGCCCGCCGACGACGTCGCACTGGTCGCGCTGCGCTTCACGGGCGCCGCGGCCGTCGAGCGGCTCGTATTCGACGCCGGCACCGATCAGGTCCCCATCGCCCGTCACGCCATCCGCGACTGGCTCGCCCGTGTCGGCGTGGATGGGCCCGCAGACACCGACCTGCTCCTGGCCAGCGGCGAGGCGATCGCCAACGCCGTCGAGCACTCGGGCACCGACCGCATCGAGGTGGAACTCGCCCCTCCCATCGGCGGCGCGGTGGGAATCGTCGTGCGCGACTACGGTCGCTGGAAGGACCCGATCGTGAGCCCCAACCGCGGCCGCGGCTTCGGGCTCATGCGCGCGCTCGTCGACGACTGTGCCGTCGAGCGCTCACCGGCGGGCACCACCGTCCGCCTGCGCTACGCCTGCGAGACCGACGACCCGCTAGCCACCGAGATCCCCGCCTCTCGCGCGTGCACCGTCGCCGTCGACTCCGGCGAGGCTCGACTGAGCGGTGACCTCGACCTCGCCTGCGCCGAGGCCGTGCGCGAGCAGCTCGCCGGCGCCGAGGTCGACACCGTCGACCTCTCCGGCGTCACGCACCTGGATTCCACCGGCGCGCGCATGCTCTTCGAGCTGCCGGGCCGCCCGGCCTTCCTCGCCCCACCGGAGTCCCCGTCCCGCCGTACCCTCGAGCTGTCGGGCCTCGCCGGCGTGATGGACGTCCGCGACGCTTAGGCTGCGGCGGATGGGCGCGACCTGCCTGTTCTTCGCAGGGCACGAGCCGCCTGCGGACCGGGTGCAGGCTCTGGCGCGCTGGTACGGGGAGGCCGGCGTCGAGCTGGTGGCCGTCCGCGAGCGCTCCAGCGCCTGGTGGCTCGAGCCGCCCCCGGACAAGCTCTCAGACGGATTGCTCGACGCCACTGCACCCGCGCTGCGCGGCCTGCGGACGGGGCTGGTGACGGCCGCTCGGGGCGAGCGCGTCCGCCTCGTCACGGGCCCGTGCGGCCCGACCAGCCTCTATCGCGCCGACGGCGTCTTCGCGACGCACGCCGTCGCCGCCGCCTACCTCGCCCGCGGACGGGCCAGAATCGACCCCGCGGCGCTGCCCGAGATCGAGCGCCTTGGCTACGTCGGCGGCGACCGGTCCCTGATCGCCGGCGTGACGCCGGTGGGGCCGGCGACGTGCATCGACGCCGGCGCGGACGGCGTCGCCGTCTGGGACTACTGGCCGGCGGCTGAGCGCTGGGCGCCCGTCGCGTCCCGGGCGGCCGGCGCCCACGTCACGGCGGCGCTGTTGAGCTCGCTAGAGGAGCGCCTGCGGGGTGTGGCGGAGCCATGGCTGGGGCTGACGGCGGGGCTCGACAGCCAGGTCGTCGCCGCCGCGGCGGCGGAACTCGGCCTTCCCGTGCGCACCTTCACCTGGGCCCTGGAAGCGGCGGACAGCGAGGGAGGCGCGGCGCTGGCGGCCCGCCTCGGCCTTCCGCACGCGGCGCTGGAGCCGAACTGGCTCGGGTGGGATGAGGGGCTCGCGCTGATCGATCGCGAGGTCCGCTTCAACGAGGGCCTCGGCAACGCCAACGCGTTCGGCGCAGCGACCTGGCCGGAGCCGCTCTCGGCCTTCGTAACGGGCGGCGGCGGTGAGGTGGGCCGCGCGTTCTGGTGGCGGCGGGTCGGCCGCAACCACGCCGAGCCGTCGCCGGCGCAGGCCTGCGATGCGCTGCTCGCGCCCACCGCGGACCAAGCGCTGCGAGAGCACGTGCTCGCTCAGCTCGAAGCGCTCGCCGCGGCGGGCGTGCGCGGTTGGAGCCTGCTCGACGTCCTCTACGCGGAGCAGCGGCTGGCGCGCTGGGGGCGCGGGATGGTGAGCCGCGAGGCGCCGTCCACGATCGCGGCCTTCGCCGACGCCGAGATCCTGCGCGGCCTGGCCTCGCTCCCGCGCCAGGCCCGGCTCTCCGACGGCTTTCACCGCGGCTTCCTGCGCGAGCGCGGGTTGGCGGTCGCGCCGGCGCCGCGGGTGCAGCGCCGGGGCGTGCCGGCCCCGGCGCGCCGGCTCGCGGCGCGCCGGCGCCGCGCTCGGCCACGGCCCGCGGTGCGTTCAGGATGGGCAGGCCAGCTGTCGGCCCGGCCCGGGTACGCCGAGTGGCTGCGCGACGGCGTCCTGGGCCATCCGGCCGTCGTCGCGGCGTTCGGGGCCGACTGGGCCGAACGGGCGCGCGCAGAGTTCGAGTCGCACGCGTCCGTCGAGGCGGCGCTGACGCTTTCGGGGCCCGTGGCGCTCGCCGCCGCGCTCGAGCGCCTCGGCCCGGGGGTCAGTGGACCGCGAGGGTGACCGGGCAGCGGGCGGGGTGCCCGCAGACGTCAGGGGCGCACAGGCGGCAGGTGCGGCGTGCGGAGGCCCGGTCGGTGGTCAGGCCGGCAAGGAGCTGCTCGAGCAGCGAGGTGAGCGCCGTGCGATCGCCGGCGCTCAGCGGTTCCAGGACGTCCTCGAGGGTCGCGAACCGCTGTGACTGCAGCCCGGCAGCCGCGGCGAGGCCGTCGCTGGTCAACTGCAGCGCGCGGGTGCGCCCGTCCGAGCCCGGACGCCGCTCGAGCAGGCCGTCGCGCTCGAGCCGGTCGGCGAGCCGGACGGCGCCGGAGTGGGTGAGGCGAAGGACGCGGGCCAGGCCGTCGACGGTCGTTCCGGCCAGCCAGGTGCTCAGCGCGACGAGCGCCGCGTCACTCGCGTCCGGAGGCAGACGCTCGGCGATCGCCAGCGCACACGCCCCGAGCAGGTTCGCCTCCCGGGACGTATGAGCCATTCATGCATCGTACGGGGCCGCATCTCGGCCACCGTCGAGGCGGTAGGTCCACTGCCCGCCCTTCATCGTTGCCAGGACGCGCAGGGAGCCGAGCTCTTCCGGGGCGACGGTGAAGGGGTCGCGGTCGAGGATGACGAGGTCGGCGAGCATCCCCGGCGCCAGCCGCCCGCGCTTCGCCTCGTCGCCTGCGAGCCAGGCCGGCCCGACCGTCGAAGCGTGGACCGCCTCCCCGATCGTGACGCGCTGCTCGGGGTGCCAGGCCGGCCGCTCGTCCCGGGTCCGCAGCACTCCCGCGGCGATGCCCGCGAGCGGGTCGAGCTCCTCGACCGGCGCGTCGGAGCCGTTGACGAGGCGGGCGCCAGCGTCGAGCAGGGCCCGGTAGGCGTAGGCCCGATCGGTCATGCCCGCCCACTCGGTGTCGGCGAGGTCACGGTCCGCGGTCGCGTGGGAGAACTGCACGGACGCGGTGACGCCCAGCCCCGCGAACCGGCCGACGTCCTCGGGTGCGAGCAGCTGGGCGTGCTCGATGCGCTGGCGCAGGCGCTTGGGCCCCCAGTGCGACCGCGTCGCTGCGAACGCGTCCAGCGCCTCGCGGTTGGCGAGGTCGCCGATGGCGTGGACCGCCACCGGCAGCCCGCGGTCGGCGGCACGGACGATGATCTCCTCGAACTCCGGCCGGCTCGTGATCTGCACGCCGCCCCCGCTGACCAGCCGCGCGGTGGCGGACCCGACGGTCCCGTCCATGAACACCTTGACGTAGTCGCCGCGCTGCGCGCCCATGCGGTCGTGCGGCACGGATTGCCACACGCGCAGCGGCAGCTCGCCCAGTGCGGCGAAGAGCGACGGGGAGTCCAGCCAGCCGTCCTTGTCGTGGATCGCGGTCACCCCGCGCGCGGCGGCCACGGACAGGCCGGTGCGCATGGCGTCGAGATACTCGTCGCGCGACGGCGACGCCCAGCGGTCGCGGAAGCTCCAGGCGGCGGTCTCGCGCAGGACGCCGGTCGGCGCGCCCTCCTCGTCGACCTCGACCACGCCGCCGGGCACCGCAAGCGACGCGTCCGCCGCTGCCAGCGCGGCCGAGGAGAGCCACAGGGAGTGGTAGTCGCGCGCCATCAGGGCGATGGGCACACCGGGAGCGGCACGATCCAGCATCCCGCGGTCGGGCTCGACGGGCGGGTCCCAGTCGCCCGCCCGCCAGCCGAACCCGCGCAGCCAGCGACCGGCCGGGAGGCCTCGCGCAGCGGCGGCGACGCGCTCGAGCGCCTCTGAGATCGTCCGCGCCCCCTCCAGCCGCACCTGCTCCTGCGCCACCGCCCACGTCGGGAAGTGCACGTGCGCGTCGTTGAACCCGGGCAGCACGCACGCGCCCTCGAGGTCGACCGACCGCGCGGACCCTGAGGCCCGGCCCACCACTCGGCCTCCGTCGATGAGCAGTTCGCCAACCGCCCCACCACCGCCGTGAAGGCGGAGGGCGCTCACTCCTCGCGCTCGAGCTCCTGCACGGCCAGCAGCCCCGCTCCGACGACGCCCGCCTCCGGGCCGCGCCGCGCGAGGCGGATCGTCGTCTCGGTTCCCACGCCGTGGAGCGTGAAGCGCGCCGCCACCTCGCGCGCGGGCCCGAGCAGCAGCTCGCCGGCGGCGCTGACCCCGCCGCCGATGACGACCTCGGCGGGATCGAAGACGTTGATCGCGTTGGCGATCCCGATGCCGAGGCGCTCGCCGATGATGCGCACCAGCCGCGCGCCCTCGGCGTCGCCGTCCTGAGCGGCTGCGACCGCAGCCTTGCCGCTTTCGAAGCCCGCCTCCTTGGCGAGCCGGTCGAGCACGCGACCCGCAGCGAGGCTCTCCAGCGAACCGACCTGCGGGAACTTGTCACGCGCGTCCGGCACCGCGTCCGACAGGTCCATGCCGATGATCTGGTGCCCCATCTCGGGTGCCGCGCCGGTGTGGCCGCGGTAGAGGCGGCCGCCGAGCACGACCCCTCCGCCCACGCCCGTTCCGACCGTGTACATCACGAGCTCCGAGGCGACCAGCTTCTCGCCGATGTACGCCTCCGACAGCGCGGCGCAGGACGCGTCGTTGTCCACGTAGACCGGGAGGCCGATGCGGTCGGTGAGCAGCTCGCGCAGCGGCAGGTCCGCCAGCGGGATGTTGACGGAGTAGCGCACGCGGCCCGTCGCGAACTCGACGACGCTGGGGACGCCGATGCCCACCGCGCGCGCATCGGGGCCGCGCACGGCGTCGACCGCCGCCACCAACTGGTCCAGCAGTGCCTCCGAGGAGCCCACGTCCGTCGGGACGACGTGCGACTCGCCCGGCTCCCCGCGCTCGAG
>JBBJOW010000015.1:0-9788 GCA_037724045.1 Solirubrobacteraceae bacterium | reverse complement strand
GGCGGCGGCCTCGTCGGCGAGCACCAGCAGGGTTCCGGGAGCGGGCCGGACGAGCGCCGCCGGCGACGTGGTGTCGGGCGGATCGCCGAACGCGCGCGCCATCGCCTCGGCCTTGTCCTCACCCGCGACGAGGAACACGACCAGCTTCGCGCGGTTGAAGACCGGGAGCGTCAACGTGACGCGCGGCACGTGGGGCTCCATGCCGGCCTCGGGCACCGCGGCGGCCCAATGGTGGTCCTCGCCGACTTCGGGCTTGCCCGGGAAGAGCGACGCGGTATGTCCGTCGGGGCCGAGGCCCATCAGCGCGAGGTCGAGCCCCCCGTCGTCGCCCAGCGCCGCGCGCAGCCGGCGCCCGTAGTCGGCAGCGGCGCCTTCGACGTCGCACCCTGTGTCGACGAGCTCGAACCTCGGCACGTTCTCGCGCGACAGCCGCGTGAGCAGCTCCTCGCGGACCATGCACGCGTTGGAGTCCGGGTAGGTGAGCGGCAGGTGGCGCTCGTCGCCGAGCCACAGGGTCACGCCGCGCCAGTCCGAGCGGCGCTCCGCGGCAAGCGCGTAGGTGCGCTTGGGCGTCGACCCGCCCGCGAGCGCGACGTGCCCCGTCGCGGCCGCCAGCAGCTCCGCGGCGCGTTGGGCGACGGCCTCCTTGTCGGCCAGGACCTCGACGTTCACGATGCGATCATCTCCCGCGCGGCGGCCAGCGCCGGCTTGTAGGTGCGATCGCGAAGCAGCGCCTGGCGCACGCCCTCGCCGAGGATGCCGCCCTCCCCGCGCGAGGCGCCCATGACGGTGAACGCGCGGCAGCTGCCGTCGCTCAGGCGGCGCACCTCGCGCAGCCCGCCGCGCGCGCGGTCCAGCGACACCGAGGCCCCTGAGGCGCTCTCGATCGTCACCCCGGAGAGCCCGGGTGCGTTGTCCTGATCGACCGGCTCGAGCGTGATGCGCACGTCCCCGCGGCGCCCGGTCGCACGGCATACGAGATCGTCGCCGCGGCGCATCAGCGTGCCCGGCTTCCAGCGCAGGCGCGAGGCGAGCCAGCCGGCGAACAGCGCGGCCGGGGCGACGGAGTCCTGGCGGTGGCGGATGGTGACCGCGCTGATCTGGCGCAGCTCAGAGCGAAACGCGGGCGGATCGAAGGCGGCGGCGACGCGTTCGCGCCACGGCGTCGAGCGCAGCCACGACAGGTCGACGACGTAGAGGTCTTCGAGCAGCGCGTTGACGCGGTCAAGGGCCGGGCCGACGTCGTCGGAGAGCGTGTCCACCAGCACGACCTGGGCCATCTCGCGCAGCGCGTCCTCGGCGTTGGCGTGGCCGTGCGGCGACCACACCAGCGTGGCGAGATCCGGGATCACCAGCGGGCCCACGATTCCCGCGAGCTTGGCCAGATGGCGCTCGCCGACCTCGAGCTCGACGCGCTCGCGCGCGACCGACAGCACACCGGTGTCCTCCGTCGCCATCGAGGCCCAGGCGTCGATCGTGGTGCGGTGCGGGCCCACGGCGCAGACGATCGTGCGCGATGGGTGGTAGCGGCCGACCTTGACGAGCCGGTTCTCGACCTCGCCGCGGTACTCGCGGTCGCAGACGACGACGAGGTTGAGCACCCGCGCGGGCGCGACGTGCCCGGAGGATCGATGGCGCTCCGTGAGCAGCTTGCGCAGCGCCGCCTCGATCGCACTGGGCGTCGTGTCCTGCGCCGACCAGACCGCGTCGTCGCCGGTCACAGGTGGCGCCACTTCCGGTGGCCGCTGAGCAGGCGGTTGGCCTCGGGCGGGCCCTGGGAACCCGCCTCGTAGGTCGCCATGCGCGGGCTCTTCTGCGCCCACGAGTCGAGGACCGGATCGATGATCGACCACTGCGCGTCGACCTCGTCGTTGCGGGTGAAGAGCGTCGCCTCGCCTCGCATGGCGTCGACGATCAGCCGCTCGTAGGCCTCGGGCGACTGCGACAGGAACGACGTCCCGTAGTGGAACTCCATGGTCACCGGGCGGATGCGCATCCTGGCTCCCGGGATCTTCGCCCCGAGCTTCAGCGACACGCCCTCGTCGGGCTGCAGCGTGATGATCAGCTGGTTGGGGACGACGCCCTCCGAGCCGCTCTCTGCGAAGGCCATGTGCGGGACGTCCTTGAGCTGGACGGCGATCTCGGTCAGCTTGCGCGCCAGGCGCTTGCCCGTGCGCAGGCAGATCGGCACCCCCGACCAGCGCCAGTTCTGCACCTCGAGGCACAGGGCGGCGTAGGTCTCGGTGTTGGAGGACTGCGGAACGCCGTCCTCGTCCAGATAGGCGACGACGTCCTGGCCCGCGCCGGTGCCGGTGGTGTAGCGGGCACGGACGGTCTTCTCGGCGACCTGCGCCTCGGTCATCGGCCTGATCGCCTGCAGCACCTTGACCTTCTCGTCGCGCACCTTGTCGGCGTCGAAGGACACCGGCGGCTCCATGCACAGCAGCGTCAAGAGCTGCATCATGTGGTTCTGGACGAGGTCGCGCAAGGCGCCCGAGGAGTCGTAGTAGCCGGCGCGCGAGCCGATCCCGATGTCCTCGGCCGCGGTGATCTGGACGCTGTCGATGAAGTTGCGGTTCCACACCGGCTCGAACATGTAGTTGGCGAAGCGGAACGCCAGCATGTTCTGGACGGTCTCCTTGCCCAGGTAGTGGTCGATGCGGTAGATCTGGTCCTCGCGGAACGCCTCGGAGACGGTGCGCTGCAGCTCGCGCGCGGACTTCAGATCGGTGCCGAACGGCTTCTCGATGACGCAGCGCACGTCGACGTCCTCGTGGCGGTGCAGCCCGGCCGCCTTGAGCTGGGTCGGGATGATGCCGAAGTAGTCGGGCGCCGTGGACAGGTAGTAGCAGCGGTTGAGCGGGTGGCCGGCCTCCGCGTCGATCTCCTCGAGGACCTGGCCGAGGCGCGGGTAGCCCTCGGCGTCGTCGAAGGAGAAGGCGACGTAGCGCATGCGCGTCAGCAGCGCGTCGAGCACGTCGGCGTTGGGCTCGTTGCGCGAGTACTCGGTGATCGCGTCGCGCGCGACCGTGCGGAAGTCGTCGTCGGAGGACTCCCCGCGGCTGACGCCGACGAGGGCGAAGCGCTCGGGCAGCTGGCCCTCGTGGGCGAGGTTGTACAGCGCGGGCAGCAGCTTGCGCTTCGACAGATCGCCGGTCGCCCCGAAGATCACCAGCGCGGTGTGCGGCACCGGGACGCGCTCGAGGCCCTCGACCAGCGGGTTTGACTCGCTCTGGGGCTCGGTGGGCGAGGACCGGCGAGCGGCGGCCGAGCTCATCAGGTTTCGCTGCGGCCGTCGGCGCTGCGCGAGTCGTCCGCGCCGCCGACGCGCTGCACGTCGTGCCCGCCGAACTGGTTGCGCAGGGCGGCCAGCACGCGCGCCGTGTAGTCACCCTCGCCGCGCGAGTAGAAGCGGGCGGCGATCGCCGCGGAGAGCACGGGCATCGGCGTCTCGAGGTCGAGCGAGTCGACGAGCGTCCAGCGGCCCTCCCCGGAATCCGTGACGTGACCGCGGATCCCCTCGAGGTCGTTGCCCTCGGCTTCGAAGGCGGCCTCGGCGAGCTCGCACAGCCAGGAGCGCACCACCGAGCCCTGGTTCCAGAGATGCGCGACCGATCCCAGCTCGATCGGGAACGACGACTTGTGCATCAGCTCGAAGCCCTCGGCGTAGGCCTGCATCATCCCGTACTCCACGCCGTTGTGGACCATCTTGACGAAGTGGCCCGCACCGGGAGGGCCGAAGTGACGCCACCCGTCGGGCGGGGCGAGCACGTCGAGGATCGGCTTCAGGCGCTCGACCCCGTCGTCGGTGCCGCCGACCATCATGCAGTAGCCGACCTCGAGGCCCCAGACGCCGCCGCTGGTGCCGACGTCGACGTAGTTGATCTCCTTGGCGACGAGCTCGTCGGCCCGGTCCTGGTCCTCGCGCCACTTCGAGTTGCCGCCGTCCACGACGGTGTCGCCGGCTTCGAGCAGCTCGCCGAGCTTGAGGACCGTCTCCGTGGTCGGGTCGCCGGCCGGGACCATCACCCAGACCACGCGCGGCGCGTCGAGCTTGGACACGAGGTCCTCCAGGGAGCTCGCCCCTTCCGCTCCCACGCCCTTCGCCTTCTCGACCGCAACGTCTGAGAAGTCGAAGGCGACCACGTCGTGATCCGAGTCCCGCTTGATGCGGTGGACCATGTTGCCGCCCATCTTGCCCAGGCCCACGAAACCGATCTGCACGCTGGAATCCTCTTGTCGAAGGTCGAGGTCGGGAACCTACCTCGTCTCGGCGGTCACACGCGCGCGGTCAGCGCGTCGATCCCGCCCGCGAGATCGTCCGCCGCCAGCCGCACCCGCACCGTCGTAAGCCCGTGGGTGCGCAACGTCTGCACGTCGCCGTCGGCCTGGGCGGCGACAAGCGTGCGAAACCCGTACTCCTCCCCGGGGATCTCGGCGTCGGTCTCGTCGTCGTGCACGAGTTGCAGGAAGCGGCCGGTCGCCGGCCCGCCCTTGTGGAACTGCCCGGTCGAATGCAGGCAGCGCGGGCCGTAGCCCCACGTGGTGGCGACGCCGTGGCGCTCGATCAACTTCGCGCGCAGCCGGGCGACGGCTTCGTCGACCGCGTCGTCGTAGGCCAGGTAGCCCATGATCGCGACGTAGCTCGGCGGCTCGAGACCGTCAAGCAGCTCGCCGAAATCGCCGTCCTCGATGTCGGGCGACCCCTCGGCGAGCACGCGGCTGGTGTTGTCCTTGGCCTGCTGGACGTTGGGCTGGTCGAACGGGTTGATGCCCAGCGCCCAGCCGAGGACCGCGGTGGCCAGCTCGAGGTCGAAGAAGAGCCCGCTCAGCGACGTGACGTCAACGGTGAACAGCGGCGCGTCGCCGACGTCGGGGCTCTTGGTCTCGCCGTTACGGACGTGCAGGTAGACGCGATCGGGACCACCCTGGGAGGGCGGCTCGTCGGCGATCGGCAGCACGCCGCGGCCCTGTTTGCCGGTGGACTCGGCGATCAGCTGCTCCGCCCACGGGCCGAGCGACTGGTAGGGCGGGTCGATGACGAACGCGAGCTTGTCGCGCCCGGCGTTGGCCAGCGCGCCGAGGGCGGCACCGAGATAGAGGCCCGACTCGTCCTCGGAGGCCCGCTGCGCGGCGACCGCGGCGTTGAGCTCGGAGCGAACGTCGACGCCGGCGAGGGCGGCGAGGACGATGCCGAAGTACGACAGCGCGGAGTAGCGGCCGCCGATGTCAGGGTCGTTGACGAAGGTGCGGCGGAAGCCGTGCTCGCTCGCGATCTGGCCCATCTGCGTGCCGGGGTCGGTGATCGCGGCGAAGTGCATGCCATCGGGCTGCAGGCCGTAGAAGTGCCTGAAGAGCGAGTTGGGCTCGATCGTCCCCCCGGACTTCGAGGACACGACGAACAGCGTCGTGTCGAGCTCGATATCCCGCTCGACCGCGACCACCTGCAGCGGCTCGGTGGAGTCGAGGACGTGGAGGCGCAGGGCGGGCGGGGACAGATTCCCGAACGAGCGGCGATAGGTCTCGGGCGCCAGGCTCGAGCCGCCCATGCCCAACAGCACGACGTCGGTCATCCCGGCCCCGCGCACCTCCTCCACGAAGGCGTCGATCTCGTCGATGGCGCCCAGCGTCGCCTCGGCGACGCGCAGCCAGCCGAGCCGGTTCGCGATCTCGGGCGTCCCCTCGGGCGCCCACAGCGTGACGTCGTGCTCCCACAGTCGGTCGAAGACGCGGTCGGCGCGCGCCTGCTCGACCGCGGAGGCGACCAGCCCTTCGAACTCCGGGGTCAGCTTCGAGTGGACCCTCACTGGCGCGCGACCCGGCGCGCCGCGTCGGCGACGCCTTCCGCGGTGATGCCGTAGTGCGCGTAGACCTCGGGTGCCGGACCAGAGGCGCCGTAGTCGTTCATGGCGACGATCTCCCCGCCGTCGCCGACCCAGCGCCACCAGCTGAACGGGCTCGCGGCCTCGACCGCCACGCGCGCCTTGACGTCGGGCGGCAGCACGGAGTCGCGGTAGGCCTCGTCCTGCTCGGCGAAGGTGTCCATGCAGGGCATGGACACCACGCGCGCCGACAGGTCGCCGTCCAGCGCGTCCGCGGCGTCGAGCGCGAGGCCGACCTCCGTGCCCGTCCCGATCAGGATCACGTCGGGGGTCCCGTCCGTGTCCCGGAGAACGTAGGCGCCGCGCTCGATGGCGTCATCGGGGACCGCGTCCGGGTCCAGCGTGCGGGCGCCCTGGCGCGAGAGCGAGAAGGCGGTCGGCCGGTTGGTCGTGCGCATCGCGAAGCGCCAGGCGAGAACAGTCTCGTTGTAATCCGCCGGGCGCACCACGTTGAGCTTGGGCACCGCGCGCAGGTGCACCAGGTGCTCGATCGGCTGGTGCGTCGGCCCGTCCTCCCCCAGCCCGATCGAGTCGTGGGTGAAGACGTAGATCGACGGGCACTCCATGATCGCCGCCATGCGGATGGCGCCCTTCATGTAGTCGCTGAAGGTGAGGAAGGTCGCGCCGTAGGCGCGGAAGCCGCTCAGAGTGAGCCCGTTGACGATCGCGCCCATGGCGTGCTCGCGGATGCCGAAGTGCAGGTTGCGACCGCCGTACTCACCGGCCGCGACGCTGTCGGCGCCGTCGATGATCGTGTTGGTCGAGCCGGCGAGATCGGCCGAGCCGCCGACGAGCTCGGGCACCTGGGCCGCAACCCACTGGATCGCCGCCTCGGAGGCCTTGCGCGTCGCCATGCCCTTCTCGTCGGCCTCCTTGAGCGGCGGGTCTGAGTCCCAGCCGTCGGGCAGCTCCTTGCCGCGCGCGCGCTCGAGTTCCTCGAGGCCCGCGTCGGAGCCGAACTTCTCGTCCCAGTCCGCCCGCGCCTTGGCGCGCTGCGCCACGACCTGCTTGTAGTGGTCGTAGACGCCGTCAGGCACGAAGAACGGCTCCTGCGACGGGAAGTCGTAGAACTCCTTGGCGCCCTTGACCTCATCCTCACCGAGCGGCGCGCCGTGCGCCTTGCCGGTGTCCTGCAGCGTCGGCGCGCCGTAGCCGATGTGCGTTCGGCCGATGATCAGCGTCGGCTTGTCGGTCGTCTTCGCATCCTCGAACGCACCGGTGAGCTTGTCCACTTCGATGCCCTCGCCGAGGTGGACGACCTCCCAGCCGTAGGCCTCGTAGCGCTTGCCGACTTCCTCTGAGAACGAGATCGCCGTATCGCCCTCGATCGAGATGTGGTTGTCGTCGTAGAAGACGACCAGCTTGCGCAGCTTCAGGTGGCCCGCGAGCGACGCCGCCTCCGCCTGCATGCCCTCCTGCATGTCGCCGTCGGAGGCGATCACGTACGTGAAGTGGTCGACGACGTCGCCGAAGCGCGCGTGCAGCATCTGCTCGGCGAGTGCCATGCCGATCGCGGTGGAAATGCCCTGGCCCAGCGGCCCGGTGGTCGTCTCAACGCCGACGGTGTGGCCAGCCTCGGGGTGCCCGGGCGTCTTTGACTCCAGCTGGCGGAACGCCTTGAGGTCGTCCATCGACAGGTCGTAGCCGGTCAGGTGCAGGATGGAGTACAGGAGCATCGACGCGTGACCGGCGCTGAGCACGAAGCGGTCGCGGTTGAGCCACTGCGGCTCGGCCGGGTCATGGTTCATGACCTGCGTGAAGAGCGAGTAGGCGACCGGCGCGAGCGCCATCGGCGCACCCGGGTGCCCAGACTGCGCGGCTTCGACCGCGTCCATCGACAGCGTGCGAATGGTGTCTACGGAAAGCTTTTCGAGTTCGGCGTCGGTCATATCCGGGAACCTATCCTGTAATCCATGGGATCTCACGTAGACAACACGCCTCGCGAAATCCACAAGACCGACGAACAGTGGCGCGCCGAGCTGACTCCGGAGCAGTTCCACATCCTCCGCGAGCAGGGCACCGAACGCGCCTTCACCGGCCCGTACGTGGACGCCAAGGACGACGGCATGTACTGCTGCGCCGCCTGCGGCGCGGAGCTGTTTGACTCCCAGACGAAGTTCGACTCCGGCACCGGCTGGCCGAGCTTCACCGAGCCCGCGGTCGCCGCGGCAGTCGAGACCCGCGCCGACAACTCCCTCTTCAGCCGCCGCACCGAGGTCGTCTGCAAACGCTGCGGCGGGCATCTCGGCCACGTCTTCGGCGACGGGCCGCGCGACGCCGGCGGCCAGCGCTATTGCATCAACGGCTGCGCGCTCACGCTCGAGAAGCGCTGAACCACCGGCTAGAGCGAAACCCGCCACCTGGCTGCCGAGCCCTCGGCAGCCAGGATGAACTTCGAGTGAACACATGCGCTCGCAGGCGCTGCCGTTCGCGCTAGTTACTTCCCCCGGACAAAGTCCGATCCGACGCGACCTGCACCGCCACGGTCGACACCGCCTCACGCAGGAGAGCCAAATGCCGGACCTCAGTCGCCGCCATCCGGCTCCGCGGAGCCGTTTTTCCGGGGGAAGTAGTTAGCGTCGGATACGTCTTGCATCAAGCGTGCCGGTCGAAGGACCAGCGTCGTGCGCATCGCGAGGAGGTAGACGGCGTCTCGCGAGGTGGTGGAGAAGGGCGTCCACGTAGCGCGCGAACTCGTCGCTCGCCAAGTAGCTCCGGTACGCCCTGGCGCCAGCGGCAATCTCGGGAATGTCCGAGCTTTCCATTGCGAGGTCAAGGCGGGCTTCGATAGCGGGAACGTTTGTGATCCAGTGGCGGACCAGTTGCTCTGTCCACTGCTCCAGGCCGTCGAAGCGGTAGCACCCGTAGACCTCGACGGAGTCCGCCCCGAGGACGGCGACAAGTTCGGACTCGTCTCGCGGCTGCCGGAAGATGAACTCGGCGCCGTACTCGTCGTATGCGATGTTCGCGGGCGCCACCTCGCGACCTGTCATGCATGTGTCGCTTTCGACGCCGTAGACGAGTCCGGGAACGTGCCAGTCGATCCGGGAGGCAAAGTCCCCTTGAGCGTCGCTCAGCTTGGCGACAAGCTCGTCGCGCGCCCGGTCTTGTGGATTGGTCAGGGGTGCGTTCCGTGCCAGTCGAAGGAGTTCAGTACGGCTCGGCGCGTAGAGCGGCGGAGAACCGGGCACGCGGTCGGCGGGATCAGGCTGAACTATCACCAAGGACGATGATGACGCCACTCCTCGCATGCCGTCACCAGGTG
Organism: Solirubrobacteraceae bacterium; assembly: GCA_037724045.1. Taxonomy (GTDB): domain Bacteria; phylum Actinomycetota; class Thermoleophilia; order Solirubrobacterales; family Solirubrobacteraceae; genus DATLGB01. The sequence goes on along the minus strand of JBBJOW010000015.1, from coordinate 641 downwards.
TGGAAACCTGGACGGACCTACGGACGAGGAGCATGACGATGATCCCGGCGGGCGGGATGCACAACCGGAGGGCCGCTAGGAGTCCCGTTTGCAAGCAGGCCGAGGAGGTAGGTGAGCGCCGAACCGCGCAGGTAGCTCCAGGGGAATACCGTTCCGCTGGTGAACGTCGCGCATCTCCTTCGCACCGCTGTGCAGGCCCGGATCGCGGCCTGGAACAGCCCACTGATCGACGACCGCGATGAGGCCGCCGGAGAGGTCTGATTGATGCTCCAACAGGTCGTGCGGCAACACCTCCCCGAAGTCATCCCGACCTATTCGAGCCTCGATGGCTTGAAGGAACTCTCAACACAGGTCGTGGGCTCCTATGGCTTTCATCTGGTCGGCGCGTTCTACCTGCTTCACGACAACCGCAACGACATGCTCCCGGTCGAGGCCGACCTCACCATCGAGCCCGGTGGCACCTCCACCGTGAAGGTGGGGAGCAGCGACAGCGTCTTCGAGATGCCCACCGGCGAGCGCCGGTTCGCGAGCGCCATGGAGAACGTCGAGTGGACCTACTCGGTGAACCTCCAACTCACCTGACGGACTTAGCCTGAATCCACCGCAACCGGATGGTGAAGGGTTCTTGAGTGCGGTTGGTG
>JBBJOW010000014.1:0-71565 GCA_037724045.1 Solirubrobacteraceae bacterium | reverse complement strand
TCGCGGGCGCATAGAACTCTCACAAGCACCGGACCGAACCACCGGGGTCACGCCACCGACAACGCGGCCGAGGTCGCAGAGGCCATGGCCGACCTTTGGGCCGACCTTGCGCATGGGTACGGAGCGGGGCCGCCCGCCGACGCGATCAACTATTCCTCAGAGCCGAGCTAGGCAGCTTCAAAGGGCCTGAACCTCGCCCGGCGTGGGGGCTTCCTTCGAGTGCTGCTCTGAGGCAGAAGCAGTAGCGCGGGATACTTTCCTGCCGTGCATCCGGTTGAGGCCGCCATACACGCTCGCTGCCAAACAGAGGGCTGGGGCTTCGTCGTGCGGGAAGATCACCGCCACGGCCCCAACTCACCGGAGATCACCTTGCTGCCTGATGGAACCATCGTGCAGCCTCCCCACGACTCACGATGGTGGAGTGCGTGCGTCTTCACGCTGCCTCACAAAGAGATCGTTGCGGTGACCGACGAGGTTCATGGCGACGAGACAGCACACGAAGCCGTCCTGCGCCAGCTCCTTTCGCGGCTGCCGCTTTGAGGCAGAAGCGGAAGTCGCTCTCAGGCGTCGCTTCCGCATCGAGCAGAAGCGGAAGTCGCTCTCAGGCGCCACGCGCGTGGCGCTCAGTCGGACAGTTCGGCGACGTTGATCTGAAGCTCGCGTGTCTCGATCCAGAGAATGCCATCCTCTAGCTCGGCTGAGAGGTAGTCGCCTTCGAGCAAGTGAAATCCCGCGCTCCGTCCCACCGACCACTGCCGAAGCGTCCCGCCACGCGGATCGATCATCGCCTGGTCCCGGTATCCCGGCGCGAGAGCACCCTCAAGGACCGCGCCTGAGTTCCCACGTGACTCCGGAGGACCGGCAACTGTGACCTTGACGGGCCGACTCAACCGATCATCCAGCCAGCGGACCACTTGCGTGAAAGTCACTAGCTGAAGGTACCGCCCGAGGATGCCGCATTGAGGCAAAAGCAGCATCGAGCCCCCGGATAGCTATGGCCGCGAGGGCTGCGATCACAGGCTGTCACGATGCGGTTACATGACTATCGCTTCGGTCGGCCTCGGCTGTGTAGCGGCTGGGCTCGTACTGCTCTGGGCTCTTGGTGGCCGAGCACGGCTTGCGGCTGTGGCTATCGCCGCAGTCTTGCTGATGTTGGCGGCCCTCGCCGTGCTGTACCTCTCCTGGATCGGCGGCGGCGAGTAGGCGGATACCGGGCTGGGGTTCTTAGGAGCCAGCACGGAAGTAGCGGGTTTCCTCAAGACCACCGGGTGCTTGCGGACGCAGTGCTGCTAGGGGTGCGATGAGGCTCCTAAGCCATGATCTTGCGGCACGCCACTCCGAGTGCCAGCCCCACTGCTCCTATCGGCACGAGAATGATAAAAGCCAAAGCGCGTACTTCCTCTGTTGCGTCCGGCGCGAGCGCGACGACGATCCAGCCGATGAGCACCAACGCTAACGCCCTCCACTCGCCGGACAGCACGCCCGCTATGAAGAAGACCGCTCCGTAGAACGCCACGGAAGCGGACCATGAAGTTGCTGCTTCGATGTCGTCGAATGCCCCACTCATGACGAGGTAGAGCAACACGAGCGTCGTACCGACGAAGATGCCGATGCGGCGAAGGCGCACCCATTGAGTATCGGCGGAGGGCGTCACAGGCACGAGGGGACGAGATTCGACCGGCATCTGCAACCCCACCCCCGAGATCGGAGGCTTGGATACCGGGGGCTCCTGGGGTCGCGCTTGCGGGAGGCCGAAAGCCGCTGTACCGTCCTCCTATGCGTAGGTTCGCGCACGTCCTCCGTGCCGTCGTGTTCGGTTTGGTCGTACAGCTTTTCCTGGTGCTGCTGGCAACGATGGTTGGCGGCGTCGGGGTGGTGGAGTACGCGGCCTGCACAGTCGTCGCGGTGTTCGCCGCTGTCTGGTCGTACCGCGACAGTCGCCGACGCGTCACCGTCGCCTAGTCCTTCTCGCAGGCGGGCGTAGCGGTCGAGGCTTGGATACCAGAGGCTGCCAGCGGGCGAGCCGGACGACCCTCAGGCTAATACAGGCCGTCTATGCGCACGATTTCGTCGTGTGCCACAGCCACGTTGATCCGCATTGGCAGAAGGTCGTCGTCCGCGAACCGGAGCCTGTCAAGTCCGATGAGACACTTCGCTTCGAGATTTAGTGAGCGGCCTCCTTGGTCGGCGTGGGCTTGTTGATCCACGCGGCAGTCGGAACTGGCGGTGGCGTGGGCGCGCGGCGGACGAACCGGTCTGGCGTGTTGGCGTAGGCGGAGTTGAGGACGCGCTGACGCTCGGCGTGGACGGTGGCGGCGTGTCCGTGGTGGACGGTCGCTGGGGTCATCAGGCCGATCCCCGAATGGCGGTGGACGTTGTTGTAGTAGTCGAAGAACTCGCGGCAGAAGCCGCGGGCGTGCTCGATCGAGTCGAAGCGGGCCGGGAACGCGGGCCGGTATTTGAGCGTCTTGAACTGCGCTTCGGAGTAGGGGTTGTCGGTCGAGGTGTAGGGCCGGCTGTGGCTCTTGGTGATGCCGAGATCGGCGAGCAGGAACGCGACCGGCTTGGACGTCATCGAGCTGCCGCGGTCGGCATGCACGGTCAACTGGCCGCGCGGGATCTGCTGCTGCTCGACGGCCTGCGCGATCAGCGCCTTGGCGACCTGGCCCGACTCGCGGTGCTGAACGGTCCAGCCGACCGCGTAGCGGCTGAAGACGTCGAGGATCACGTAGAGGTAGAAGTACGTCCACTTCGCGGGGCCCTTGAACTTGGTGATGTCCCAGCTGTAGACCTCGTTCGGTGCTTCGGCGAGCAGCTCCGGCGCCTCATAGGGCGGATGCTCAAGCTGCGCCCGGCGCTCGCGGACGCTGCCGTGCTCGCCGGCGAGGATCCGGTACATGGTTCGCTCCGACGCCAGGTAGCGGCCCTCGTCGAGCAGCGTCGCCCACACCTGCGCGGGCGAGCTGTCGACGAAACGCTCGCTGGTCAGCGTGGCGAGCACCGCGACGCGCTCGGCCTCGCCGAGCGCCCTGGCGGGCGGCGTCCGCCGCCTGGACGGCCGCGGCGGCGGCGGGGTGCGGCGCCGGTAGATCGTGGCGGGCGACGCGCCGAGTGCCCGGCACGCCGGCCGGGTGCCGACGATCGGCGTCAGCTCCTCGACGGTGGACTCAATCATCGCTCGGTGCTCCCGTCCGCGCCGCTGGGCTCGAGCAGCTCGCCCAGAAGCGCTGAGACGTTTCCCTGCACCTCGATCACGTGGCGCGCCTTGACCAGCTCCGCCTCGGCACGCTCCGCGCGGCGGCGCAACGCCGCCATCTCAACGTCGCGCCGGTCGGCGCGCTTGCGGCCCCGCGGCCGCGCCAGCGCCTCCAACGCCCCAGCGTCGCGCGCCTGGCGCCACTGCGTCAGATGCGACGAATACAACCCCTCGCGACGCAACAACGCACCGATCTCGCCCGGCTCGCTGCACCCGTCAGCCTCGCGCACGACCGCGAGCTTGTACTCCGCGCTGAACCGCCGACGCTTCGCGCGCTCGACCAGCTCCGGGTCAGGCGACCCCGCCGACGCGCCGCGCGCGCGGCCCGATTCGCCTCGCTCGCCTACGGCTCGCTGCGCGAACCGGGCCGCGGCACCAGCCCCATCGTGTCCGTTGTCCTGCGACATCCCAACATGCTCCGTTCTCGCCCTCAAGGGTCAGTAGTTCCCTGATCATGAGCGTCTCACCGAACGTTGGCAGAGAGGGCTGTCGCATAAGTCCGGCGCTGCCGCCGGGGTCACGTTTCGCGGAAGCATCTTTGTCGCGATCGGGGTCCAGAAGCCCTCAGATCGCCTTGGAGCGAACGGGACTTCGTCGACGCGGCTGAGCGCGCGACTTACGCGACAGCCTCAGCGAAAGCGCAAGTCCGAATAGCCTCCGCCCGTGGCCTCCTACGACACGCTTCCGGGCTTAGAGCACCTGTATCTGGAGGACTCCTGGGTGCTCGGGGTTCATGAGTCCGCCACGAGCCTGAGCTTTGATCTCGATGCCGTACTCACGGAACAGCACCCTCGCTGGCACCCGCCGAAGCCGGGCGAGCAATACGCGTACCGCCGGGTCGCGCTGACGTTCCCAGCGGTGCGCTCGCTCGAATGGCTAAGCCGCGGAGGCCCGCCTGCCACCGATGCGAGCGGCGAGAGGGACCGGGGCAACATCGACAGCTTCGTGGTCCGCGACGACGGCGTCTACGAGCTGGACGGCGACTGGGGCCACGTCCGAGTGGCCTCGGATGCGCCTGCGGTGGACGACAGGTAGCCGCTGCCGCTTAGAGGCTTGCAGCACTCGGGCGACCGCTGTGGCTGGCTGCCAGTTCCGCCTCTGGAAGCGAAAGTCGTGCACGCAACGACGGCCCCGAGCGCGTCCTTCGAGGCAGGCCCGCAGTTTGTGGAGCGTCGGGCTCCCGCTGTCACCGGAGAGGTGGGGCGGAGCGATTGGCGCCAGCTTGGCTCGACTTGTCGAGCGTGGGTCCGTAGGACCGGGACCGTGTCGCTCTTTCGCCGGGACGTCAGTCCCGAGCGAAACCGAGCCCTTGGGCGAGGTGTCCGCCAAGGACACCTCGCCCAACTCACTTCTATTTCCAGGGCTTTTGTGCGGGTTCCTTGCGGGACGCTGCCCGCTGCGCTTCCCGGCGTTCGTCACGGTCTGCCCGGACCACTTCCCGGCCGGGGTCCCGGGGCCAACCGGTCCGTCGCGTGTGCGTGTTCCCGGGTCGAGCGCGGGAGTCCGGCGTGATTCCGACCGGGACGATTTCCCAACACTTCCGTGAGCTCAACCGAAGTAAGAGGTATGGAACCGAACGATCGAGAGGCCGGCTTCGACGGTGCGCCGCGGCGCCGGCGAAAGCAAGTAGCCATTCAGGCGCGGGATGTGCGGGTGATGGAGATGCTGGTGACGCGACGGGTCGAGACGTTGGATGAGCTCCACGAGCGCGGCTTTCCAAATCGGTCGAGGAAGCGGGCGCTGAACCGGCTCGGCGAGCTCGTCAGCGGCGGGTACCTGGATCGGCGCAGTGTTCAGCTGGCGGATTCGGAGCGCCTCCAGTCGGTGTACTTCCTGACCTCCCGCGGGCGGACGGCGTTACAGATTCGCTCCGAGGAGTCCAGCGGTTGGTTCGCGACGCGGCACTGGCGGCTCGACCTCAACGAGCCGTCGATCCCGCATCAGATCGTCACGAACCGGGTGTGCGACTGGCTGGGGGCGAACGCGATCCCCGAGCACCTGCTGCCGCCGAAGCCGTACGAGCCCGAGAAGAAGGAGAAGGACGCCCAGTCGCGGCCCGATGCGGTGTTCCGGGCGCGCGAGGGCCGTAACGGTGCAGATCTGGTGTGGGTCGAGGTCGACCTTGGCCATTACAACCAGAAGCGCATTGCCGAGAAGGTGAAGGCGGCAGGGGAGGAGCGCAACGTCTGCCTGTTGCTGATCGCCTGTCCGAACAAGGCGCGCGAGGAGTGGCTGGTCAACGTGCTGCTCAAGCACTTCGGCGGCAGCATCTGGGAGCGTGTGGACGTCCGGACCTTCGCCGAGCTGCGCTCAGGCATCGCTCCGGACCATGACGAGCGGTTGCGGCCGAGCGACGAACGCCCGACGGGGTACGACCTATGAGCGAGCACGTGTCGCTCAACGAGCCGTTGATGACGGCGACGCAGGTGGCGGTGTTGCTCGGCGTGCCGAAGTCGTCGGTCTACGAGTACGCGCGGCGCAAGCACAACCCACTGCCGGCGATCGAGATCGGCCGGCACCGGCGGTTCTTGCGGTCAGACCTCGAGGAGTGGCTCGGCGCGCAGCGTGGCGGCCGGGCTACAGGCTGACGGTGCCGACCTCGCTGTGCGACGCCTGCGAGTCGCCGTCCTCGAGGTGGAAGGCGATCGCCTCCCGGATGGCGGCGGCCGCGTCTTCTCGGATGACGCCCACGGAGTACACGGGGAGGTCGACGGCGCGCACACTCCAGCTGCCGTCTTCGGCCTGTTCGTAAATGACGGCGTACTCGGTCATTGGGCGGCGGGGGAGGGGAGTCCTGTCGTCGCCCCGGTGCTCAGCAGCTTGGTGAGCTTCGCGGCGGCGTCGGTCTGGGGGACGTGGTGGACGTAGATCATCGTGGTGCTGATGGACTCGTGGCCCATGAAGGCCTTCACGTCAGAAAGCGGGAACGCCTGGACGGCGAGCGTGCCGAAGGTGTGGCGGAGGTCGTGGAAGACGACCGGGTCGTCCTTCTCGCGCATGTAGCCCAGCCCCGCCGCCTGCAGTGCGGCGTAGAAGCGAAGGCGGAGCTTGCCGTCGTCGACGAAGCCGCCGACCTGGTTGCAGAACACGAGGTCGGTCGGGCCGGTGAAGCGCTCGCGGCGGCTGAGGCCGTCGAGGGCGCGGGCGATCTGCTCGCTCATCGGGACGGCTCGGACCTGGCCGGACTTGGGTCGGCCTTCCTGCCAGCGGGTGACGCCCTTGCGGACGATGATGCGCTCGCCGGCGAAGTCGAGGTCGTTCCAGCGGAGTGCGCGGAGCTCGCTCATGCGCAGGCCGCTGAAGGCGGCGGTGGTGAAGATCGCCGCGTCCTGGTCGTCGGCGGCGCAGCGGACGACGTTCTCGATTTGGTTGGGGGAGAGGACGTTGAAGTCGCCGGAGCGCTTGAGGGTGATGCGTTCGGCGTCTTCGGCCGGGTTGGCGTCGATCCACTTCTTGCGCTTGGCGCGCTTGAGGATCCCGTGGAGCAGGACGAGGATCTTCTGCGCGGTGCGGCGCGACAGCTGGCGCTCGAAGAGGAGGTGCTCGCGGAAGACGTCGATGTCGTCGGTCGTGATCGTGCGGACCTCGGTGTCCTTGCCGAACCGCGGAAGCAGGTAGAGCCGGACGGTGTTGCGGTAGTCGCTGAGCGTCGACGGTCGGCGGTCGCGGTCGAACTCGATGTAGCGCAGCCACTCGGCGCAAGCCTCGCCGAACGTGTGCCGCTTCAAAGCCGGCAGCTTCCCGCGTGGCGCGCTCGCAAGGATCTTGCGCAGCTCCTCCTCGGCGTCTTTCGGCGACAGGAAGCCATCCGGCTTGCGCCCTGCCGCCGCCCGCCACTTGGTGCCGCCCCTCTCGGTGCTGCCGTGAGCGCGCACCCAGGCCGGGCCCAGGCGCTTCTTGTGCCGCCCGTCTGCGTCTCGCCAGAGCGCCACCCACCGCTGTCCCGTGCGGGGTGACTCGACCACCTGGAGGTGTCCGGAGGGGGCGGCCATGCGGCACGGAGTTTGCCATATTTGGGAACCGAGTTGGGAACCGAGTTACGATTTCCGCGCCGTATTTGGCTCTACAGAAGGTGGGCCGGGATGGATTCGAACCATCGACCGACGGATTATGAGTCCGCTGCTCTAACCGCTGAGCTACCGGCCCGGCGGCGGGAAGCGTACGGGTCCTGAGCGCTCGCCCGCGGTTCCGCGGAACCGCGGGGGCCCCGAGCGCGGTTCCGCGGAACCGTTCGTGGGGTTCCGTCCGGACCGTGTGCGAACATACGTTCGTAATGCAGGAGCGCAGCGAGCCCGATTCGAACGACTCGAGGAGGACTTGGTCGCCCTCGCAGCAGATCTGAGTCGTGGCCTGGAACGGTGGCTCTCGCTTGTAGCGGAGTTCGATGTGCGAGAAGGCGCTGCGCGCTGGGGCTTCCGGGGGACGGCGGAGTGGCTGTCCTGGCGTTGCGGACTCGACGGCCGGACGGCGCGAGACCACGTGCGCGTGGCGCGCCGTCTCGGGGAGCTTCCGCGGGTGCGGGCGGCATTTGCGTCCGGCGACCTCTCGTATTCGAAGGTGCGCGCGCTGACCAGGGCCAGCGAGGCTGAAGATGAGGGCGAACTCCTTGCGTTGGCGATGAGGTCGACGGCGGGCCAGTTGGAGCGCACGGTGCGGTCGCTACGGACTGCCCGGTCGGCAGATCTGGCGGTGGCGAACGAGGTGCACGCGCGGAGATCCCTGGAGTGGTGGTGGGAAGCCGATGGCTCGCTGCGATTCCAGGGGCGAGTGAGCGCGGACGACGGGGCGGCGTTGATCGAGGCGCTCGAAGCGGGTGCGGAAGCCCTGCATCCCGCGTCGGCTGACCCCGATGTGACACCGGGTCGGCGGCCGCCGCTCGGCGCGCGCCGGGTCGATGCGCTTACGGAGATCATGCTGAGTGGGGCGCCGCGGGCGCATGTCGTGCTGCACGTCGACCCGGCGGCGCTCGCCTGCGTGGCGACCGGTGACCAGCCGCGGCGAGGGGAGGTCTGCGCGCTCGAGGACGGACCGGCGATCCCATCGGAGACTGCGCGGCGACTCACGTGCGACGGCGAGGTCGTCGCCGATCATGGCCGTCGTAGGCGTGTCGTGTCACCGGCGCTGCGAACGAGCCTCGAGCGGCGCGACCGATGCTGCCGGTTCCCCGGCTGCGCACGAAGACACGGGCTGCACGCGCACCACATCGAGCATTGGGCGCACGGGGGCCGCACTGATCGCGACAACCTCGTCCTGCTCTGCCGCTTCCACGACCGGCTGGTGCACGAGGCCGGGTTCACCGTGGCCGTCGAGCGTGGCGATCACGCCTTCCGGAGACCGGACGGGCGGCTCGTTCCCGAGATGGCTCCCACTGCGAAGCGGGGCTCACCGGGCCTGGCGGTGGCGGCGTGAAGGTCGGCGAAGTGCAGTCAGGCGGCGAGCGTCCAGAAGCCATCCGCGCCGACGTGGCGCTCGTGCGCGACCCGGCCGAGCTGCTCCCGGGCGTCCCCGCGCGAGATCTCGCACACCTCTGCGACCTCCGCGGTGGCGAGCGGCGTGCCAGCCCAGGCGAGGACGGTTTCGACGGAGTCGGCCGCCTCGCGTCGCTCGAGGCCGGGAACCAGGTTCGCGAGCACGACGTCGTAGACGGCGAACGGCTGGTAGCCGGGCACGGAGATGGTGACGCCGTCGGACAGGCGGGTGATCTCGTAGGAGGGGCACGTGTAGCGGCGGCCGCCCGACCAGTTGGCCAGCCGGGCGTCGAGGACGTGGGCGGCGGGGGAGGGCTTGCGGGCTGCGGCCATGTCCGCTCGCAGTTCGGTCTCGACGGCGTCTTCGGCCATCCATTCGCGCAGGGCGTCCGGGTCCAGGCCGGCGTCACCGGCGGCTGCGCCGATCATCGCCGGATCGTCCAGCAGTCCGCCGCTGAAGTAGTGCACGCGCAGGCAGCGAAGCAGGCCGCCGGCGTGTTCGGGAACGTGCATCCGGGCGGCGACCACGGCCCGGCAGGCGGGCGCCGAGGCCGACATCCGCGAGGGTTCGGCCGTATCGATCGGCATGCCGTGGTCATGGGCGAGCTTCCGGAATTCCCGGCTCAGCGCCGGCGGATCAAAACCTTTGTCAATGAGCTCGGACGGGTCTTCGGAGAGGACGACCATCCGCGGCTGCCACTCGAGCCGATCGCCGTAGAGCCAGTCGAGCCGGCGCCGGAAGGGTTCGGCGCTGAAGGCCCACGGACACGCAGGGTCGGTGAACTCGGTGATGCGAACGTCGGCCATGGGGTTCAGACTCTCTCACGTGCCGAGCTTCTTCGCGACAGGGCTGGTCGCCCTCATTGCTCAATCCGTCGCAGCATTCCCGACGGCCTCCGCCCCCGAGGTGGAGGCCGTGAGCCGTCTGCCGCTCACCCAGCTCGCCGGCCAGGCGGTGATCATGCGCTTCGCCGGCAACCCGGCGCCCGCGTACGTGACGGAGGCGCTGCGCGAGGGCCGTGCGGCGGGAGTGATCCTTTTCGACGACAACGCGACGTCCCCGCCGGCGACGAAGGCGCTGACGCGCGAACTGCGACGCGCCGACGAGGACGCGCTGATCGCCACCGACCAGGAGGGCGGCGCGATCCGTATCCTCGAGTGGGCGCCGCCGACCCCCGACCAGTACCTGGTCGCAACGCCGGACGGCGCGCGCGATGCCGGTCAGGCTGCGGCGCGCGCCCTACGAAGCCACGGGATCAACGTCAACCTGGGCCCGATCGCCGACCTCTCCGATCCGGGGTCGCTCATGGACGCGCGGGCGTTCCCGGGCGCGACCAGCGAAGTGACGCGGCTCGTCGAGGCATCGGTGGGCGCGTACGCCGGCACCGGGGTTGCGCCGACCGTGAAGCACTTTCCCGGCCTCGGCGGTGCGGTCGGGAACACCGACGACGTGCAGGTGACCATCGACCGGTCGGCGCAGGACATCCGCCGCACGGAGCTGCGCCCGTTCCAGGCGGCGATCGACGCCGGCGCGCCCGCGGTGATGCTGTCGCACGCGGTCTATCCCGCGTTGGACGCCAACGCGATCGCGAGCCAGTCGCACGCGATCGTCACTGGGCTCCTCAAGGACGAGATGGGGTTCGGGGGCGTGGCGATGACGGACTCGCTCGAGGCCTTCTCGGTACGCAGCCGGATGAGCATGGAGACCGCCGCCGTACGGTCGGTGCGGGCGGGCATCGACGCCCTGCTCACCACGGGACCGGGCACGCACCTGCTGGCCGTGCGCGCGCTCGTCGCGGAAGCGCGCCGCGATCCCGAGTTCAGGGACCGCCTCACGGACGCCGCCGCGCGCACCATGGCGCTGCGACGGACGCTGGCCGAAGCCGACTAGTGCTCGAAGGCGTGAGTGATCATGAGGGTCTCTACCGGTCTAAGCCGTCGATTGATGGTCCACCATGGCGTGGCGCGGCGAGCGGCCCGGGCGTCGGGCCTCCCGTCGCGCCGCTGCGCGAACGCCGTCGAGCGTCATGGCGCAGCAGGCGCCGACCAGCGCGACCAAGCTCGCGAGCACAACGCACACGCAGGCGGCGAGGCCGGCGAGGGCGAACGGGATGAGAAGGAGCGGCCGAGTCATTACGGGATAGACGCCTGGTATCGACCAGGGTCGGGATCTAGTCACGAAAATGTGCCCGCCTACGATCGATGTCCCAAGTAGGTCCCGACTCCTGCCGGGCCTGAGCGTTGCGCTGGCAATGCCGCACCTCTTGACGGCCGTGATCGCGTCGCCTGATCTATCTCCCCCGCCGGTTGAACACGGCCTCCGCCCCGAGATCCGCGGGAAGTTCCTGTACCGGGACGGAAGGAAGTTCTACGTCTGCGGCGTGACCTATGGGCCGTTCCGGCCCGGGCCAGACGGGGAGCCGTACGACGCCGAAGCGGTGGAGCGTGACTTCACGCAGATCGCCGCCTGTGGATTCAACGCTCTGCGCACGTACACCCCGCCGCCCGTCTGGCTGCTGGACGCTGCCCAGCGCCATGGGCTCCTGGTCCTGGCGGGCCTGGCGTGGGAACAGCACATCGCGTTCCTCGCAGAAGCCGAGCAGGCACGGGAGATCGTGCGAAGGGTCGCAGGGGAGGTGGCCCTGAGGGCGGGGCACCCCGCACTGCTCGGTTGGGCCGTCGGCAACGAGATCCCGGCGCCCGTCGTGCGGTGGTACGGGGCCCCGCAGGTCACGGCCTTCCTCGAGCGGCTGACTGACGCTGTCAAGTCCCAGGACCCAGGCGCCCTGGTCACCTACGTCAGTTACCCCTCCACGGAGTACCTGGACCTCGGGCCGTTCGACCTCGTCTGCTTCAACGTGTTCCTCGAGCGACCCGAGACCTTCGAGGCCTACCTCGCGCGCCTGCAGAACGTGGCTGAGGACCGGCCGCTGCTGCTGACGGAGGTCGGGCTCGACAGCGGGACCCACGGTGAGGATGCGCAGGCCCGCGCCCTCGACTGGCAGCTCCGGGGAGCGCTGGCCGGCGGTTGCGCCGGCGCCTTCGTCTTCGCGTGGACGGACGAATGGCATCGTGGCGGTCAGGACATCGAGGACTGGCACTTCGGGCTGACCGATCGCGAACGGCGGCCCAAGCCCGCGCTCGCCGCCGTGCGCGAGGCGTTCGCCGACGCTCCCGTGCGCCTGGACGCGACAGCGCCGCGGTTCTCCCTGGTGATCTGCACCTACAACGGCGCCGCGACACTCGAGGAGACGCTCGATGCCGTCGGTGGACTGGACTACCCCGCGTTCGAGGTCATCGTGATCGACGACGGCTCGACCGACGCCAGCGCGGACATCGCCTCCCTCCGCGGTCATCAAGTGATCTCCACACCGAACCGCGGGCTTTCGTCGGCGCGCAACACGGGGTTGCAGGCTGCATCGGGAGACATCGTCGCCTACCTCGACGACGACGCCGCCCCGGATCCGCATTGGCTGACCTACCTGGCCCTCGGCTTCAGGGACGAGACAATCGTGGCGGTGGGCGGGCCGAACGTGCCGGTCCCCGGCGACGGCGCCGTCGCGGATGCGGTGGCCATGGCCCCCGGCAACCCCACCCACGTGCTCACCGACGATCGCGTGGCCGAGCACATCCCGGGTTGCAACTGCGCCTTCCGCCGCGACTCGCTCGTGGCGATCGGCGGCTTCGACGCGCACTTTCGCGTCGCGGGTGACGACGTCGACGTCTGCTGGCGGATGCAGGACGCCGGCGGAACCATTGGCTTCAGCCCGGCGGCCGTCGTGTTCCACCACCGCCGCGGCTCCGTCCGGGGCTACCTTCGCCAGCAGCGCAACTACGGGCGCGCGGAGGCGATGCTCGAGCGGAAGTGGCCCGAGCGCTACAGCGACGGCGGCCACGTGACCTGGCGAGGTCGGCTCTACGGTCAGGGGAACGGGCGCCGGACTCGTGGACCAATGCGCTGGCGCGTGTATCACGGCGTCTGGGGCACCGCACCGTTCCAGCGGCTCTACGAGCCGGCGCGCGGCGAGTTCGACGCCGTATCGCTGATGCCCGAGGTCTATCTGGCGATCGGCCTCGTGGCGGTGCTCGTCGCGCTGGGCGTCACCTGGGCCCCGCTGCTCGCGTTCGCGGCGCCGCTCGCGGTGGCCGTCGGGTTGATCGCCGCGCGGGCGGTCCGCGCCGCCGGTGCCGGACAGTTGCCGACGCCGGGGCTCTCCCCGGCCGAGCAACTGTCACGCCGGGCGCTGGTCGCCCTCCTGCACGTGCTCCAGCCGCTGGTCCGCCTCGAGGGGAGGGTGCGCCACGGCCTCACGCCCTGGCGCCGCCGGGGCACGGCGCGGCGCGCGTGGCCCGTCAACCGCGAGCTGCAGTGGTGGAGTGAGACCTGGCGGGATCCGGTCGAGCGGGTGCGCGACGCGGAGGCGGCGATCGTGGCCTCTGATGCCGTTGTGCGCCGCGGCGGGGATTTCACCCCGTGGGACCTCGAGGTCCCCGGCGGCACGCTCGCAGGGGTGCGGCTCGTCATGCTGGTGGAGGAGCACGGGCAGGGCCAGCAGTTCATCCGACTGTCGAGCCGACCCGTGTGGTCGCGGGCGGCTCTCGCGATGGTCGCCGCCCTCGCGGCGCTCGGCCTCACCGCCGCGTTGGACGGCGCCCTCGTTGCGGCGGCGGCGCTGGCCGCCCTGGCCGCGGCGCTCGGCGCTCGCACCCTGGCCGAGGGGGCGTCGGCGACGGCGACGGTGACCCGGGCGCTCGCAGACCGCCAATGGGACGGGTGAGCAACGGGGTCGCTACCGGCTCGTTCCGCCGCCAGGGACGGCTGCTGCGCCGCTACGCGAAGCCGGAATGGCGCGGTCTGCTCGTCCTCTTCACGACGATGTTCGCCAACATCGGCCTGGAGCTACTGCGGCCCTGGCCGCTCAAGCTGGTCATCGACAACGTCCTCGGCGACGAGCCGCTCCCGTCCGTCCTGTCTGGCCTGCCGGGAGTCGACGCGCCACGGGGCCTGTTGCTCTGGGTCGCCCTCGGCACGATGCTGATCTTCCTGCTCGGGACGCTGACGCACATGATCTACACGTACTCGGCCCTCCGGCTGGGTCAGCGCATGACCTTCGGTCTGGCCGCCGACCTGTTCGCGCATCTGCAGCGGCTGTCGGTCCTCTTCCACGCCCGCCGTCCCCTCGGCGACCTGATGTCCCGGGTCACGGGCGACTCCTGGTGCATCAACACGCTCGTGGCCGACGCGATCGTCCCGGCGGTGCAGGCGCTCGTCACCCTCATCGCGGTGTTCGTCGTGATGTGGAGCCTGGAGCCGACGCTGACCCTGCTGGCGCTTGGCGTGACGCCGTTCTTCATCGTGGTCATCCGCATCCTCGGGCGCCCGATGAAGGACCGCACCCGCGAGCAGCTCGACCTGGAAGGGTCGATGATGTCCCTCGTGGAGCAGTCGCTGGGAGCAGTGCCCGCCGTGCAGGCGTTCACCCGCGAGGAGCACGAGGTCCGCCGGTACCGCTCCTACGCCGACCGGACGATCGTGGCCTACATCCGGGCGACGGTCGCCGGCCTCTGGTTCGAGCTCTTCGCCGGGCTGATCACGACGATCGGCACCGCCGCGGTCATCTACGTGGGGGCCGACCTCGCGCTGCGCGGCGAGCTCACGGCGGGGACCATCATCGTCTTCCTCTCGTATCTGACCTCGCTCTACGACCCCCTCGACTCGATCACGCACACCACGCAGACCATCCAGGGCGCGGCGGCCGAAGCCGACCGCGTCAGCGAGATATTGGAGACCGAGCCGGCCATTCAGGACCGGCCGCACGCGCGCGACGCGAAGGTGACGGGGCCGATCGAGTTCGAGGACGTGTCCTTCGGCTACGACATCGACCGTCCTGTGCTGCAGGACGTCTCCTTCGAGGCACGGCCGGGCGACGTCATCGCGATCGTCGGTCCGACCGGGGCCGGCAAGACCACGCTGATGAATTTGCTGGTGCGGTTCTTCGACCCGTGGACGGGGCGCATCACGATCGACGGTGTGGACCTGCGCGACATGCGCCACCAGTCGCTGCGCCGGCAGATAGCCATGGTGCTCCAGGATCCGTTCATCTTCCCGCTGACCATCGCGGAGAACATCGCCTACGGCCGGCCGGACGCATCGCTGTCAGACATCCAGGCCGCCGCGCGGGCCGCCAGCGCCGAGCCGTTCATCCTGGGCCAGCCCGACGGCTACGAGTCCGTCGTCGGCGAGCGCGGGACGACGCTCTCGGGCGGTGAGAAGCAGCGCCTCTCGATCGCCCGCGCGTTCCTCAAGGACAGCCCGGTGCTGATCCTCGACGAGCCGACCTCTGCCCTCGACGCCCGCACGGAGGCCGAGCTGCTCGAAGCGCTTGAGCGGCTCATGGCTGGGCGCATCTCCTTCATCATCGCTCACCGGCTTTCCACGATCCGGCGCGCCACGAAGATCCTCGTGCTCGACGAAGGCCGGGTCGCGGAATCCGGCACGCACGAGGAGCTGCTCGCCACCGACGGCCTCTACCAGGCGCTCTACCGGCGCCAGATGGACCTTGCCGAGCACGACGGCCCCGCCGACCCGACACCGTGACCGAACCCATGCGCATCGCGCAGCTCGCGCCGATCTCCACGGCGGTGCGGCCCGACGCGGGCCATTCGGTCGAACAGCTCGTGACGCTGCTCACCGAGGAGCTCGTCCGGCGCGGGCACGACGTCACGCTGTACGCGACCGGCGACTCGGTGACCTCCGCCCGCCTGCGCTCCCGGCGGCCGGTGGGGTACGACGTCGACCCGGACCTGTGGGACTGGCAGTTCGCCGAGTTCCTGCACGCGGCCCTGCCCTTCGAGCACGCCGCCGACCACGATCTCGTGCACGCCCACGATTACCACTTCGCCCTGCCGTTCGCCGGCGTCGTCGACGTGCCGCTGCTCGAGACCCCGCACGTGGTGTCGGCCCCCGAAGTCCTCGACGCCTACCGCCGGCAGCCCCACGTCCACGTCGCCGCGGTCTCCGAGCATCAGCGCAGCCTCATGGGCGCCGCTCCGAACGTCAGCGTCGTGCGCCACGGCATCGCCGTGGACGACTTCCCGTTCTCCGAGCGCGGCGGCGACTACCTGCTGTTCCTGGGCCGGATGATCCCTGACAAGGGGCCGCTGGAGGCCGTCCGCATCGCCCAGACGGCGGGGATGCCCCTGATCCTCGCGGGCCCGCGCGACGAGGAGCACGACCTCGACCTGGACGCCGTCGTCGACGGCGACCGCGTTCGCTGGGTCGGCCGCGTCGGGCCGATTGAACGCAACCGGCTGCTGGCGGGAGCGGCCGCGCTCGTGTTCTGCAACACCTATCCGGAGCCGTTCGGCCTCGTCCTGGTCGAGGCCATGGCGTGCGGGACGCCGGTCGTGGCCACCGCCCTGGGCGCGGTGCCCGAGATCGTCGCCGAAGGCGTCAGTGGCTTCACCGCGCCGTCCTGGGAGGGCTTGGCCGCGCTCGTCGCTCCGGCGGCGGCGCTGGACCGCCAGGCGGTGCGCGGGTGGGCCGAGAAGCACTTCGACGTGCGGCGCATGGTCGACGACTACGAGGCGCTCTACGGCCGGATCATCGCCGGGCGGTCCGCCTGATGGGTCCGATCGTCGCAGTCATGGCTCATCCCGACGATGAGTCCCTCGTCGCCGGCGGGACGCTCGCGCTGGCCGCCGCGGCCGGCGTGCGCGCCGGCGCCGTCGCGCTTACCCGCGGCGAGCTCGGGCCGATCAGTGACCCCGCCCTGGCGACGCAGGACACGCTGGGGGCCGTCCGCGAGGGTGAGCTGCGCGACGCGGCGACCGCCCTCGGCCTCGCCTGGTCGTCCTGCCTCGGCGAGCCCGACGGCGAGCTCGAATGGGCCGACGAGGAGTCCATCGCCGATCGCCTGGCGGAGGTGCTGGCCGCCGACCCACCGGCGGTCGTGCTCACCTTCGGCGCGGACGGCCTCTACGACCACCCCGACCACGTGGCCGCGGGGCGGATCGCTGCGCTGGCGCTCGGGCGCGTGGGCGGCGGGATCGTCCTGGAGGCGGCCTGGCCCCCTGAGACCATCTCCGCGCTCGTGGCCGCCGCGCGCGAGCGCGGGCTGCCCACGGATCTGTGGGGGATCCCGCCCGAGGCGTTCGGCTCCGAAGGCCCGGCGCCCACCCTGGTCGTCGACGGCACCCCGGTGCTCGCGCGCAAGCTGGCCGCCATCCGTGCGCATCGCAGCCAGCTCATCGACGGCCACCTGCTGCTCGGCCTCCCCGACGATCTCGCCCTCCGGTTCCTGGCCCACGAGCCGTGGCGCCTCGCTCCTGGAACCCTCCATGGGTGAGTCGCGGCGCATCGTCCTGCTCGGCGCGATGGCGCAGCTGCCCGTCGCCGGCGTGGCCTGGCAGGTGCTGCACTACCTGGAGGGCTTCCGGCGCCTGGGCCATGAGGTGGCCTACGTCGAGGACACCGGATCCTGGCCCTACGACTCCGAGGCGGAGACCGTGACCGACGACGCGAGCGGCGCCGCGGGACGGCTCGCCGCGCTGCTGGAGCCGTGCGTGGGACCGCGGGGGTGGGCGTTGGTCAACGCCGCCCGGCCGGCGGAGGTCTCAGGGATGGGGCCCGAGCGGCTGCGCGAGGTCCTGCGCGGCGCTGAGGTCCTGGTGAACCTCAGCGGGGCGACCGTCCTGCGCGACGCGCACCTCGCTGTGCCGGTGCGCATCTACCTCGAGACCGACCCCGTCACGCCGCAGCTCGAGATGGACCAGGGCCGGCAGTTCACCCTCGACCTGCTCGGCGCCCATACCCACCACTTCACCTTCGGGGAGCGCATCGGCCGGCCCGGGTGCGACATCCCCACCGGCCCCTTCGCCTACCGCCCCACGCGCCAGCCCGTCGTGCTGGACTGGTGGGAGTCTCCGCCACCTGCGCGCGAGGGCCCCGTCCGCTTCACGACGATCGCCTCCTACCACCAGCCCGCGAAGGACATCACGTGGCGCGGTGAGCGCTACGGGTGGAGCAAGAGCGAGGAGATCGCCAAGCTCGGCGACGCGCCGGGGCGCGCGCCCGCCGACCTGGAGCTGGCCCTGGCCCTGAGCGATCCCGAGGCGATCGAGGCGCTGCGACGCTCGGGGTGGCGGGTGGTGGCGGCCGCGCCGCTGTCGCGGGACCCGATGGCCTACCAGGGCTACATCCGCGGATCACACGCCGAGTTCAGCGTGGCGAAGGACCAGAACGTGCGCCTGCGCAGCGGCTGGTTCTCCGACCGCACGGCGACCTACCTCGCCGCCGGCCGGCCCGCGGTGGTGCAAGACACGGGCTTCGACGCCGTGCTCCCGACGGGCGAGGGGCTGCTCTGCTTCCGCACGCCCGAGGAGGCGATCGCCGCCGTCAGCGAGGTGGTGAGCGATCTGCCCCGTCACGCACGGGCCGCGCGAGCGATCGCCGAGGCACACTTCCGCGCCGAGGACGTCCTCGCGCGCCTGCTCGACGAGGCGGGCGCTTGATGGCGCGGCTGGTGGTCGTGGAGGACCTCGTCGGGCCGTCGGTCTTCGGCCGCGGCGGGCAGGCGATCCGCGTGCTGCACGCGCTGGAGGGGCTCCGGCGCCTCGGCCACGACGTGCTCTTCCTGGAGTACCTTGACGAGCCGCCGACGCCGGCGGCGCTGGCGGGGTTCAACGACCTCGTCCAGGGCTGGTGGGATCCGCGCCGCGCCGCGCTGCTGGACGCCGCGACGGGCGATGGGCTGGCCGGGCTGCCCGCCGCCGAGGTGGCCGCATTCGCCCGGCGCGCCGACGGGCTCGTGTCGCTGGCCGCGCACTACCGGCGCGAGCCATGGCCCTGGCTCGCGGCGGTTCGGCCGCGCATCCTGATCGAGCAGGACCCGGGCTACACGCACCTCTGGGCCGTCGACGAGGACCCCCGCGACATCTTCGGCGCCAACGACGTCCACTTCACCGTCGGACTCAACGTCGGCACGGCCCGCAGCGCACTGCCGACGTCGGGCATCGACTGGCTGCCCCTGGCGCCGCCCGTGGTGCTCGACTGGTGGCCCCAGGATGCGCCCCTCACGCGCGACCGGCTCACCACGATCGGCGCCTGGCGCGACTACGGCTACCTCGAGTTCGAGGGGCGCGTGCTCGGACCCAAGGTCGACGAGTGGGAGCACTTCATCGATTTGCCCCGCCGCGCCGGCGAGCCGTTCGGGCTCGCGCTGGCGATCGAGGAGGGCGACCCCGACAAGGAGCGCCTCGAGGCCTGCGGATGGTGGCTTGAATCGCCGAGCGTCGTGGCGACCCCGGCCGCCTACCGGGAGTACGTCGCGGGAGCGCTCGGCGAGTTCTCATGCGCCAAGGGCGGATACGTCAGCACCCACAGCGGTTGGTTCAGCGATCGCTCGGCGTGCTTTCTGGCCGCCGCGCGCCCCGTCGTCGTGCAGGCCACGGGCTTCGAGGACACGCTGCCGACGGGCGAGGGCCTCTTCGCGGTGCACGACGTCGAGGAGGCCGTCGCTGCCCTCGGTGCAATTCGCGCCGATCCGGAGCGCCACCGCCGTGCCGCGGCGGCGCTGGCGCGCGAGCACTTCGACGCCGAGCGGATCATGGGCCGGATGCTCGAGCTCTCCGGCCTGGCGGCCCGCGCATGACCGGGCGGATGGTCGTGGTCAACGCCGACGATTTCGGCGCCTCGACCGGCATCAACGCCGGCATCGTGGAGGCCCACACTGATGGCGTCGTGACCTCGACGAGCCTCATGGTCACCGGTCACGCGGCCGCCGAGGCGGCCGACCTCGCTCGCGCCCATCCCGGGCTGTCGATCGGCCTGCACCTCGACCTCGACGGGGAGGACGCCGTGCTGCGCGCGCAGTTGGACGACGCGGCCGCGGTCCGGGCCGAGCTCGAGCGCCAGCTCGCCGCGTTCGTCGATCTCCTCGGCCGGCCGCCCACCCACGTCGACTCTCACCACCACGTGCACGAGCGCCCGGAGGTTGCCCCGCTCGTGCGGACGCTGGTTGCGCCGCTCGGTGTGCCGCTGC
This sequence comes from Solirubrobacteraceae bacterium, assembly GCA_037724045.1. Classification (GTDB taxonomy): domain Bacteria; phylum Actinomycetota; class Thermoleophilia; order Solirubrobacterales; family Solirubrobacteraceae; genus DATLGB01. The sequence goes on along the minus strand of JBBJOW010000014.1, from coordinate 51,799 downwards.
GCGGCGACGGGCGCGTGACCTACGTCGGGGGCTTCTACGCGCAGTGGGAGTGGGAGGTGACCGATCTCGCCCACGTGAGCGTGGACGCCCTGCTCGGCATCCTGCGCGACGAGACCGGGGCCGGCCCGACGGAGATCGGCTGCCACCCGGGCCGGGTGACGCCGGACTTCCGCTCGGTCTACCTCGCCGAGCGTGAGGCCGAGCTGGCCACGTTGACCGACCCGCGGATTCAAGCGGCCATCGCCGCCCTCGGGCTACGGCTGGTCGGCTTCGCGGACCTCGCGGGCTGAGGCCCGCCCCGCGATCTCCAGCAACCCACCGAGCACCAGGTCGGCGGAGAAGTGCGCCTCGGCGAGCGCGCGCGCCGCCCGCCCGTGGTGCTCGAGGTCGCCTGCGATCTGCTCGAGGCCGGCGAGGATGCCCTCCGCGTCCTCGAAGGCCAGCAGCCCGTCGCCCGTCGGCAGGAGGAGACTGAACCCGGTCTCGCGCACGAGCGCGGGCCGCCCGCTGGCGAGATAGCACTGGGTGCGGTCGCTGAACCACCCGCTGTTCGTCTCGACGTACATCGCCTTGGCGAAGCCCAGCTCGGCCCGGGATGCCTGCACGAAGGAGCGGTAGGCGTCCGTGTCGCGGGTGACGTGGACGGCATCGGTCAGCTCCCACCCGTGACGCTCCAGCTGTTCGGTGGGAGGCTGACCGGCCAGCGCGAGCAGAATGCGCTGGGCCGACTGCTGCGGGAGATCGATGAGGCGCAGCAGCTCGTCGCCCTTGCCCTTGCCCATGCCGGGGAACGAGTCGATCGTCCAGCTCATGATGGTGGTGAAGGGCCCGTCTGGCGGCGGCGGGCTGACGGGCCAGAAGTCCAGATGCACCGGCTGGACGGTCGGGTGCCAGGTGAAGGGCGTCGGCGCGAGGGTGCAGTCCGGGCGTCCGACGGCCAGCGCGAAGGTGAACAGCGCATGGTGCGACGCCAGGAACTCGCGGTACCAGCCGTCGCCCGCGTCGGCCACCGCCTGCTGGGTGAAGCCCGGGTCGGTGTCGACGAAGACGCGCGGCAGGCCGTCGTACTCCGGCCGCGAGAACCAGCAGCCGCCCGACAGGTTCACCATCAGGTCGGCGTCGCGGCATACCTGCGCCAGCCGCGCGCGCGACAGGCCGTGATGCTGTCCCTCATAGTCGACGTAGCACCAGTCGTCCTGCAGCCCCACCCGTGCGAGCTCGCGGCGGAGGTAGGCCAGCGCGTAGTCGGGTTGCGTGGATATGGCGTTCAGGGACGGGTCGAAGTTGCACTCCCCGGTGTCCTCGAGGTAGGTCACGTCGTAGCCGAGAGCCTGGAATCCGGCGATGTACTGCAGCGCGCACCACGTCACGCCGCCCACGGGGTAGCGCCCGACGATCCCGGCCAGCACGAGCTTCGGGCGAGTGCTCACGCGGGTGCGCCCAGCAGGGAGCGCAGGTCCGTGTCGGGACCCATGGCCACGCGCTGGATCCGGAAGCGGTCCGCGACCGGCACCTGCTGCGGGTCGCCGCCGTAGCCGAAGGCCGCCGCGTAGCCGGCCTCGCGCAACGCCTCCCCGACATCGCCGCTGCCGTCGGCATCGTCGCCGTAGGGGAAGGCGAAGAGGTCCACCGGCCGGCGGACCTGCTCCTCCAGCACCGCCTTGGACCGTGCCAGCTCCTCCCGGCGTTCCCCGCTCGTCAGGCTCGAGAACGTCCGGTGCGAGACGCCGTGGGACTGCACCGCGACGCCGGCCTGCGCCAGCGCATTCAGCGCGGGCCAGTCGCAGATGGGCTCCACCGGTTCGTCCGGGTCAAACGTGTTCGTCCCGGCGACGTACGCGGTGGGGACGAAGAGCACGGCCGGGCAGGCGTGCTCGCGCAGGACGGGCAGGGCGTGCTCGAGCGCCGAGCGGTAGCCGTCGTCGAAGGTGACCAGCGCAGCGCGGGCGGGCAACGCACCGTCGCCCCGCACGCTCGCTCGGAGTGCGTCGGCGCCGATGAAGTCCCATCCGCAGTCGCGCACGGTCGCGAGCTGCTCGGCGAACACCGGGGCTGAGACGTAGAACCAGGTCTCCCAACCGCCGGGTGCCGGGGGACCGATCTTGTGGTAGCCGAGGACGGCCAGGCGGCTCACGGCAGCGCCCGCTCGAGCACGGTGGCGACGAGGCGCTCGCCGTCGAAGTGCTCCTCGGCCAGGGCACGGGCCGCCCGGGCGTGGTGGGCGGGGTCCGCCTCGACCCTGGTGATCGCCGCCGCCGCCTCATCCACGTCGCGGAAACGCAGCAGCCCGTCCGCCTCGGGCAGGATCCGGCTCGGACCCGTGTGCTCGACGATCGCCGGGCGCCCGCTGGCCAGGTAGCAGACTGTGCGGTCGCTGACCCAGGCGTTCGCGAGCCGTGCGCAGGAGGCCTTTGCGGCGCTGAGCTCTCCGCGCGAGCCACGGATGTAGTCCCGGTACCCCTCAGGGGTTCCGCAGGCCGCCCAGGCGTCGCGCACCGTCCAGCCGTGCTTGCGCAGCAGGGCCCCGTCCGTGCGGAGCGTGTACTCGTCGGGGGTCAGCGCGATCTCGAGCAGTGCAGACACCTTCGCAGGCAGGTCGAGGAGGCGAAGGAACGCGGTGCGCTTCTCGTTGTCCACCGTCTCGTCTCCGATGAGGATCCACTCCCCCCACCAGTTGGTCACCGTCGTGAACGGGCCGGCCTGCGGAAGGGGCGAGACCTCCCAGGCCGGCAGGTAGACGGGCGGCGGGGAGTACTGCCACGCGACGCCACCATCCGGGAAACACGCCGCCGGCGTTCCGACGGTCTCGCCGATCGTGAAGTACATGTCGTGCGGCGCGACGCGCAGATCGCCCCGGTCCATGCCGATCTGCAGCAGTCCGGGATCGAGGTCCACGAGCGCCGATCGTCTGAAGCGGCCCACTACCGAGGCCGGCGCCTGGTACGTGAAGTCGAGCAGGAGGTCGCTGGCCTCGGTGACGTCGCCGAGGCTCAGGTGGCCGGCTCCGAGGTCGGCGGGAACGGTGTCGCCACGGAAGTCGGTCACCGACAGCGCGCCCGGGAGCCCGAATCTCGTGAGGGCGGCGTCGAGGGTGTCCGCAGCCGCGGTTGCCTCGCCGACCGACCCGCTCGCGAGCATCCCGCCGACGTCTTCGAGCCACAGGACCCGGCAGCCGACGGCGCGCAGCGACAACCCCCAGTTGAGATAGGCCCAGAGATGCCCTGCGCCCTGCGGATACGCGATCGTCCCCGGGCTGAGACACACGGTGACGCTCATGTTGGACAACCTAACGCCGGTACAGCACCCGCATTCGCCTCAGTAGGACCGCTTGATGACCGTGAGCGCCGGCGGGGTCTCGATGCGCTCGAGCAGCTCGGCGGCACGGACGTGGAAGCGCTCGACGCTCGCGAGCTTGATGTCCTCGTAGCCGCGCACCAGATCGGGCAGGTCGCAGAGCTCGACGAGCAGGGCGTAGTCCGCCGCGCCCGCGCGCTCCAGGGCGCGTTCGACGATCGCGCGGTAGGCGGCGGGCAGCGCACGCTCCACGCGGCGCACCCGTGCGTATCCGAACGGATCCAGCTTGGTCCCGCGCAGGCGGCGCAGCCGCCGCAGCGAGGTGAACGCAGGGCCCACGGTGATCTTGCGCTGCATGCCCATCGCGCGCAGTGCCGGCGGGTGCAGCTTGTAGCGGACCTTCGCGCCCGCGCCGAACTCCGCTTCCAGGCGCGCCTGCTCGACCGGGTCGCGGTGCAGGCGCGCGACCTCATACTCGTCCTTGTAGGCCATGAGCTTGAACAGGTGCCGGGCGACGGACTCGGCGAGGTCGGTGCGGCCGGCGACCGGCTCGCGCCGGAGGACGCGGGCGACGAACTCGGCGTAGTCGAGCGCGTAGGAGCGGCTCTGGTAGGCGATCAGCTCGTCGACGCGGCGCTCGAGCAGGTCACGCAGCTCGCCGGACGCGCCGACGGCTGCAACGATGCGCACGGCTTGCGCCGACGCCGGCGGCGGCTTGGGCTCGTCGTCGAGCGCGCGCACGGCGTCGGGAGCGACGACGGTCGCGCGGCCCCACGCGAAGGCGGCGAGCGTCGCGTCGACCGCGGCGCCGTTGAGACGGATGGCGCCCTCGAGCGCGTCGAGCGAGAGCGGCACGAGCCCCCGCTGCCACGCGGCGCCGAGCAGCAGCGCGTTGGCGGGCATGTGGTCGCCGAAGAGCTTCTCGCTCAGCGCCTGCGCGTCGAGGTAGACGCCCTCGCGCACGTGTCGATCGATGATGTCGACCGAGTCCGACAGGGCGGCGAACTCCACCGTCGAATCGACGACCATCTCGCCGGTCGGCGTGCGGTGCGTCGATACGACGGCGACGGTCCGCTCCGGGTCGGCGGCGAAGAGGTTCGCGGGCGATGCCGCACCGAGCAGGTCGAAGCCGAGGTAGGTGTCGACGCCCCCGGCGACTGCGCGGTTGGAACCCTCATCGCCCTGCTCGAGGATCCGCAGGTCGCTCACCACCGGCCCGCCCTTCTGCGCGAGGCCGGTCTGGTCGAGCCCGTGGACCTGCTTGCCGTCCATCAGCGCAGCCATGCCGACGATCTGGGCCATGGTGACGACGCCGGTCCCGCCGATGCCGATCATCCGCAGCGTGCGGTCACCGCGCGCGATGTGCGGGTCAGGAAGGGTGACCGGCACCTGTGGCACCGCCGGCCGCGCGCGCGTGCCGGGCGTGACCTCGAGAAACGAGGGGCAGTCGCCCTCCAGGCACGAGAGGTCGGAGTTGCACGACGCCTGGTGGATCTGCGTCTTGCGGCCGAACTCCGTCTCCACCGGAAGGACGGAGAGGCACTTGGATTTCGCGCCGCAGTCGCCGCAGCCTTCGCAGACGCGCTCGTTGATCGCAACCCGGGTGGTGGGTGCGGACAGCTTGCCGCGCTTGACCGCCCGCCGCTTCTCGGTCGCGCACATCTGGTCGTGGATGAGGACGGTGACGCCCTCGACCTTCGCGAGCTCGCGCTGGGCGCGCATGAGCTCGGAGCGTCCGGTGTCCTCGGTGGTGACGACGGTGCGGGCGACGCCCTCGAGCTCGAGCCAGCGCACCAGCTCGTCGACGGTCATCCCGCCCTCGACGTCCTGGCCGCCGGTCATGGCGACGGTGCGGTTGTAGAGCAGCTTGTAGGTGATGTTGACGCCGGCGGCCACAGCGGCGCGGATCGCCAGCGAGCCGGAGTGGTGGAAGGTGCCGTCGCCGAGGTTCTGGAAGATGTGGGGCGGGCGGGATTTGTCCATGAAGGGCGACTGGCCGATCCACTGCGCGCCCTCGCCGCCCATCTGCGTGAGCCCGGTGACCTTGCCCTTGCCGGCTTGGTTGATCAGCACCATCGTGTGGCAGCCGATGCCGAGGCCGACGCTGGCGTCGTCGGGCGCGTCGGTGGAGCGGTTGTGTGGGCAGCCCGAGCAGAAGAACGGTGTGCGGATGGGGCCGGCACCGGGTTCGACGGTGATTGCGTCGAGGTAGTCCAGGCGCGCCCGCGGCCGGTCGTCGCCGCGGGCTAGCAGCCGCTCGCCGACGATGCGCGCGATCGGGTCGGGCTCGAGCACGGGATGGAAACCCGCGGTGACGCGTGGCCGGTCGGCGAGGTCGTAGAGCGCCTCGCGCACGGCGGTGGCGATAAACGGGCCCTTCTCCTCGAGGACGACGACCTCGTCGAGCCCGCGGGCGAAGTCGCGCACCGCGCGCTCGTCGAGTGGCCACAGCATCTGCACGTGCAGGATGCGGACGGCGTCCTGCGCACCCAGCGTGCGCAGGGCCTCGCGCAGGTCGTGGTAGCTCGTGCCCGCGGCGACGACGCCCAGGCGCGCGCCCGGCGGATCGACGACGACGCGGTTGAGGCCGTTGAGCCGGGCGTACTGGCGCGCGAGCTCGAGGCGCGGGCCGTGCAGCGTGCGCTCCATCTCGACGCTGGCGGGCGCGAGCAGCGACGCGTCGGGCTGATGGACGTACGGCCCCCCGTCGAACTCGACCATCGGCATGACAGGGCGGACGCGGGCGAGGCCGACGTCGGCGGTCCCGGCGGCGTCGGCGACCGAGGTGACGACCTTGAGCGCCGTCCACAGCCCCGAGGCGCGGGACAGGGCGACGGCGTGGCGCCCCAGATCGAGGGTCTCCTGCACGGAGCCCGGATACAGGACCGGCATGCCGATCGAGGCAAGCGTTGCCTCGCTTGCGCTGGGCAGTGTGGAGGACTTCGATGCGGGGTCGTCGCCGGCGAGCGCGACCATGCCGCCCTTGGCGCCGGCGCCGACGAAGTTGCCGTGGCGCAGCGCATCCGCGGCCCGGTCGACACCGGGGGCCTTGCCGTACCACCAGCCGACCACGCCCTCGACGGTCGCCTTCGGCAACTGCGAAGCGAGCTGCGAGCCCCACACCGAGGTGGCGCCGAGCTCCTCGTTCAGCGCGGGCTGGTGGTGGATCTCCAGCTCGTCGAGAAGCGCGCGGACGCGCTGGAGCTCCTTGTCGAAGCCACCGAGCGGCGAGCCCTGGTAGCCCGAGACCATCGTGCCGGTGCGCAGGCCGGCCGCGCGGTCGGCGCGCATCTGGTCGAGCACGACCCGGACGAGCGCCTGCACGCCGGAGAGATAGACGCGCCCCTCGGGAAGCAGGTACTTGTCGTCGAGGGCGACCTCGCGCAGCGCAGCATGGGGAGGAGCGGCGAGCGCCATCACCTAAAGGTAAACACACTTGACCATGATTGGCAAGCTGGCATACCAGCCGGACGGATCAGGGGGTGGGCGTTCAGCTGGTAATGCGACAGTCTTGAGGGTGGCTCGCATGCAGACACATCATGTCGCAAGCCTCAAAGCAGCATCGGCTGTCAGCGTGCCGTCGAAGCTCTCACCAGCGGCACTCGTAGCTGGACTGTCCAGCGCGGCGCCGTCGGCCTTTGGCTCAGCGGTTGTGGTTGACGACCTCGATGTTGTGCCCGTCGGGGTCCAGGACGAACGCGCCGTAGTAGCCCGGGTGGTAGACGGCGCGCTCGCCGGGACCGCCGTGGTCCTTGTGGCCGGCGGCGAGCGCGGCGGCGTGAAACGCCCGCACGGTCGCATCGTCTTGCGCCGGGAACGCGAGGTGGACGTGCTCGGTGAGCGGCCGCTCGTCGTCGATCAGCGAGAAGCTGAAGTTCTCGCCGACCAGCTGGACATGGTCCTGCTCGTCCACGCCGATCCGCAGCTCGGCGTGCGGGGCGATCGTCGTGTAGAAGCGCCTGGACGCGGCGGGGTCGCGGACGCGGATCCAGAGATGGTCGATACGGCCGGCGAGCACGGGGTCCTCGCGCTCGGTGTGCACCGCCTCCGCGCTGTTGCCGTCCGGGTCGAGCAGGAAGCCGCCGTAGTAGTCCGGGCCGTAGACCGTGCGCGGGCCGGGCGCGCCGTCGTCGCGGTAGCCCGCGTCGATCCCCGCCCGCCAGAAGGCGTCCACGGCCGCTCGGGACGGCGCTCGGAACCCGACGTGCAGGCCGCGGGTCACGGGGTGCTCGCGGTCCGTCGGCCCGATGTCCCAGTCCTCCCACTCGACGAGCTCGGCGTCCGCATGAGTCGGCTCGGCGCCCAGCACGGAGAGGACGGTGCGGTAGAAGCGCTCAGACGCGGCGAGGTCCGCGACGGCGATCCCGACGTGATCGAACACCCCGCCAAAGATACCGTTGCGGCATGCTCGAATCGAGCAGCCGCAAGTAGGCGAAATTCGTCGCCCGTGTAGACGAGCACGAGGATCTCGCGGCTGCCGAGGCCCACCTTGTTCGAGTTCCCAGGCGTCGTCTTCGTCGACGCATGACTGCTGCATTCGCCTAACCGAGGTGATCGAGGACGTGGACATCGAGACGCTGGCCACGGGCGCCGAAAATCGACGACCCGTCTAAACGCGGCCTCTGGTTCCCCGGACGAGCTGGCGGTGCTGCTGCTCGTCGCGGGAAGCGGCAGCGGCAGCGGGAGCGGGAGCGGAAGCGTAGATTGATGGCTATGTCGAGTCGCGTTGGGGAATCCCGTTGACGGAGGCGGGGACGCGAGGAGCGTTCGGGTCGGCGCTGGAGGCCCTGTTGGACGATCTCGGCGATCCGCAGCGCCTTTCGAACGCATCGGTGCAGCTGATGCGGATGCTGGAGGCAGCCAGGCTTGGACGCGATCCCGCGTGCTACGACATGGTTTCTGAGCCTCTGCGCGCTCGATACCTAACGCGGGAAGAGGCCGAACGGGTAGTCGCACGACTCGGAGAGGAAATGCAGCACGCCGGTCGTCGTCCGGATGCGGGACCCAGCCTCGCCACGCTCGCCGGGACGCTGACCAAGGCCGGTGTCGAGCTGGCGCTTCCGCCGCTCCTGCAGGCCCTGGCCGCAAATTGGAAGACCGCGACGGCTGACGACATCGAGGCCATCCTGAACACACTCGAGCGGGTGCTGTGGGGCGTTTGCGTCAAGCCCAGCGCCCTCGTGGTGGAACAGATCCGCGCGCATCCGCAACTGCGAAGGACGTTGCGCCGAATTGCGCTGCGCGACCTCGACGCCGTCGGCAAGCGGTCCTTGGACATGGCGGGCCTCATCGAGATGGTCGACGGGTACGTCGCGACCGTGCTTGCGGCGCCCGAGCTGCGTCAGATCCGCCGACGTACTTTTGCAGTGCGCCAAAATGATGGGGGTGTCCTGCGCGCCGTGCTCGTGGAGTCTGGCCAACCGATCGCTCGCTGTGTAATAGATGAGACGACGGAAGAGCGCGAAGACGGCTCGCTCGACACCGCGCTCGTCCTAGCCCCGAAGGGGCGCATATATCGACTTGAGACCGAAACCGCTGACGGCGGCTACCTACACCGCGCGGTCTGGACCACGCTCCACGAACAGGAACAAATCGACCACCGGCACACGATCGAGCTGCTCCAACGCGTGCGCGCACTCGAGGAAGAAGAACGCCAACACCTCGGCCGCATCCCCACGAAAGGACCACGCTCGTAGCCATTGCCCACGTAGGTCGCCTCCTTGTCGATACGCGGAGCCGGATCGGCGCGCAAGGATGCTCCTGGTCGTCGCCAGGCGGCGGTGACGTCGGCGAAACGGAACGGAACGGACAAGGCTCGCCGCCGCTTTCGCAAGCCTGAAGAAGGCGTCACCGGTGACGCTGATAACGGGGATTGCCAAAGAGAGACGAGTGTTCGGTCTGGGTCCCCCTCAACGCCTGTCCCGCCGGGCGGATCAGGGTTGCGCTTCGTCGAGGAGCCGCTTGGCCTCCTCGAGCTCGCGCTTGGCGTCCTCGGGCAGGTCGGTTTCGTCGAGCTTGTCGATCGCCCTCTGCGCCTCGTCGACGCGTTCCTCGACGACGTCGGGCTCCGGAGGCGACGGGACGGAGATGTCGTCATCGCCACAGCCGGCGACGGCCGCCGCGGCGAGCAGCGCGAGTGCGGTCCGCCTCAAGACGCCCGCCGGACGAGGAAGTCAGGCGTGGGGCGGATGAGCGCGGTGCCCGTCTCCTGCTCCCACGTGCGCTCGAGCTGGCTGAGGTGCTCGTCCATGACCTCCTCCACCTGGTCGAGGTCCCCGGAGCGCACGGCGGCGAGCGTGCGCTCGTGGATGTCGATCGACCAGTCCGGCACCGTCTCGCGGTGCATGGCCATGTCACGGGCGATCTCGAGGTCGCGGTAGACCGTGCGGACCAGGTGGACGAGCACGCCGTTGCCCGTGGACCGCGCGAGTGCGAGGTGGAAGCGCACGTCGAGCGCGAGAAAGCGGTCCTCGCGGCCGGCACTGAGGATCGAGCCCTCTCCGACCACGGCGCGCTGGTTGTCGATCGAGCGCTGCATCGCGTCGAAGTCCTCGGGGCCGGCGCGCATGGCCGCCAGCTGGGCGACGCGCGGCTCGAGCAGGCGCCGCGCCTCGAGCACCTGGGCCACCTCGTGGATGCGGATGTCGCGCCGGCGCGCGACAAGTTCCGGCGGGACGATCTCCGTGGCGACGAACATGCCGCCGCCCGCTCCGCGCCTGACGTCGAGCAGGCCCGAGTCCTGCAGCACCTTGATCGCCTCCCGCAGCGTCGGGCGCGAGATCTCCATCTGCTCCGCGAGGGCGCGCTCGGAGGGCAGCCGGTCGCCGACGGCGAGCTCGCCGAGCTTGACCTTCTCGGCGATCTGCTCCACCGCTTCCTCGAACGTGCGCCTCGTCTGAACGGGAGTGAACATCCGAGGGTCAGTGTGACATCAGGGCGGGTCGTACACGACGGGCTCGGAGAGCGGCCGGTCCAGCGAGGCCTCGATCCAGGAGCGGGCAGCCTCGGCGCCGAGCGCCCGCAGAGTGATCGCGCCGTGGCGCTTGGCGAGCCGGACGCCGCCGGACCCGAGGACGAGGCCGACGTGCACGAAGGCCGGCTCGCGCAGGCCGAGCGCGCGGTAGAGCCAGCGTTGACGAGGCTCGGAGTCGGCGAGGTCGGCGCCGCGCACCACCTCCTCGATGCCCTGCTCGGCGTCGTCGACGACCACAGCCAGCTGGTAGGCGAAGGCGCCGTCGTTGCGACGGACGACGAAGTCGTCGACCGCGCCGTCGCCGGCCCGGACGCGGACGGCGGGCGCGCGGACGGCTGTGCGCGCGGCGCGCTCACCGGCCGAGAGGTCGCGGCAGGTGCCCGGATAGAAGCCCGGCGGCGCGTGCGGGGCCGACGGCGCCTCGCGGATCTCGGCCCGCGTGCAGAAGCACTCGTAGGTGTCCAGCTGCCCCAGCGCCGCCTCGTAGAGCGCCGTGCGCTCGGACTGGAAGACGACCGGCTCCTCCCAGTGCACGCCCACCGCGCGCAGGTCCGCGAGCTGGCGATCGGCGGCGCCCGGCCGCACCCGCCCGACGTCGAGGTCCTCCACGCGCATGAGAAAGCGGCTCGCACGCCGGTGCGCGATCACCGCGGTGCGCAGGTTGCCGAGGTGCAGATCGCCCGTCGGGCTCGGCGCGTAGCGCCCGACCATCTAGAAGGGTGGGTCGATGTCCGCGAGCCGCGGGGCGTCGCGGTCGCGGTCGGAGAACAGCAGCTCCTCACGGGGCAGCGGCCATTCGATGCCGACGTCGGGATCCTCGAAGGAGATGCCGGCCTCCGTCGCGGGGTCGTAGTAGTTGGTGCACTTGTAGACGAAGTCGGCGGTCTCGGAGAGCACGCAGAACCCGTGGCCGAAGCCGACGGGGATCCAGAGCTGATGATGGTTGACGTCGTCGAGCTCGACGGCCTCCCACTGCCCGTAGGTCGCCGAGCCGGCGCGCAGGTCGACGACCACGTCCCACACGGTCCCGCGCGCGCAGCGCACGAGCTTGCCCTGGCCCGGCGTCGTCTGGAAGTGGATGCCGCGCACGGTCCCGCGGCGCGAGCGGGAATGGTTGTCCTGCGCGAACGTGGCGCCCAGGTCCCATGACTCCTCGCGGAACGTCTCCACGAAGAAACCGCGTGAGTCGCCGTGCACAGCGGGGGCGAAGAGACGGAGTCCGTCGAGGCGGGTCGGAACAAGCTGCACGCGTGGCGGGGAGGATAGGCAGGCGCGGGAGCGAATTGCGGACGGGCAATGCCGAAAACCGCGCCGATGCCCCCCGCCGCCTCCGGGCACCAAACCCTCTCCGCGTACATCTCCTCGCGCTTCGACGAGTTCTCGCGCTCGCAGAAGGACGTGGCCCAGTACGTGGTCGACCACCTCGACGAGGTCGCCTTCCACACGGCGGAGGAGCTCGCCCGCCGTGCGTCGACGTCGTCGTCGACGGTGGTGCGCTTCTCGCAGGCGCTGGGCTTCGAGGGCTTCCCCGAACTGCAGGCCTCGGCGCGGGAGGAGTACCGCCGGCGCGAGGCCAAGCCGGAGGCCGAGCCGCTCTTCAGCATCGATCAAGGGCCCTTCGAAGCGGTCGTGGCCGCGGACTTCGCCAACGTGGAGGAGACGGCCCGGGCGATCAGCCGGTCCGAGGTCGAGGGTGCCGTCGAGGCGATCGCGACCGCCGAGCGCGTGCTCATCGCCGGCGTCGATCAGATGGCCTTCTTCGCCTCCTACCTGCGTCACCTGCTGATGCTGCTCGACGTGCGGTCGGAGATCGCCGCGTCGCCGTCGCAGGAGTCGCTGTCCCGGTTGGGTCGTATCGACGACCACACCATGGTGATCGGCCTCAGCGCCGGCCGTCCCCATCCGCTGGTCGTGCGTGCGATGAAGATCGCGCGCCATCGCAACGCCGCGACGCTCGCCATCTCCGATGCGTCGCTGTCCGACGTCGCCAAGCTCGCGGACCGCACCCTCTGGTACTCGTCGAACTCGCCCGCGTTCGTGCGCTCCCATACGGGCCTGCTGTCGCTGCTGCAGGCACTCGCGTACGGGGTGTACGCAAGAGACGCCGCGCAGTACGACGATCGCATCAAGGCATTCAAATTGAAGTAGGGCCATTCGTCCGCTTTGGCTTCGCCAGGCGGACTTAGACTGGTCGGCATGCGCGACGAAAGCACCTTCAGGGTCAAGGCCGGGCTGGCCGAGATGCTCAAGGGCGGCGTCATCATGGACGTCGTCGACGCCGAGCAGGCGCGTATCGCCGAGGACGCCGGCGCGGTCGCGGTCATGGCGCTCGAGCGCGTGCCGTCCGACATCCGCCGCGACGGCGGGGTCGCGCGCATGTCGGACCCCGCGATGATCCGGGGCATCCAGGAGGTCGTGACCATTCCGGTGATGGCCAAGGCGCGCATCGGGCACTTCGCCGAGGCGCAGGTGCTCGAGTCCCTCGAGGTCGATTATGTGGACGAGTCCGAAGTTCTCACTCCCGCCGACGAGGCCAACCACATCGACAAGTGGGGGTTCAAGGTCCCGTTCGTCTGCGGCGCGACCAACCTGGGCGAGGCGCTGCGCCGCATCGGCGAGGGCGCCGCCATGATCCGCTCCAAGGGCGAGGCCGGCACCGGCGACATCGTCGAGGCCGTTCGCCACATGCGCCGCATCTCGAGCGAGGTCCGCAGGCTCACGATCATGGACGACATGGAGCTCGCGACCGCCGCCAAGGAGCACCAGGCGCCGCTGGACGTCGTCCGCCGGGTCGCGCGCGACGGCAAGCTGCCCGTCGTCCTGTTCTGCGCGGGAGGCATCGCCACCCCGGCCGACGCCGCGCTGATGATGCAGCTCGGCGCCGAGGGCAACTTTGTCGGCTCGGGCATCTTCAAGTCCTCTGATCCCGCCGGGCGCGCCCGTGCGATCGTCGAGGCGACAACCCACTTCGCCGACCCGGATCGCGTCGCGAAGGCGTCGGAAGGCCTCGGCGCGGCGATGGACTCGCTGGAGACCCGCAAGCTGGAGGAGTCCCAGCTGCTCGCGGGCCGCGGTTGGTAGTCGGAGTCCTCGCCCTTCAGGGCGACTTCGCCGCGCACGGCCGGGTCCTGCGCGGGCTCGGCGCGGACGTCCGCGAGGTCCGCACGCCTGCGCACCTCGCCGGGCTCGACGCGCTGGTGATGCCGGGGGGCGAGTCGACCACGATGACGCTCGGCATCGAGCGCGAGGGGCTTGCCGAGCCGCTGCGCGAGCTTGTCGGCAGCGGTATCGGCGTCCTCGGGACGTGCGCGGGGATGATCATGCTCGATCGCGACCACCTCGGACTCGGCGACTGGCGCTGCGAGCGCAACGCGTTCGGGCGCCAGGTGCGCTCCTTCGAGGCCGACGTCGAGCTGGACGGCATCGGCCCGCTGCACGCGGTCTTCATCCGCGCGCCGTGGGTGGCCGAGCACGGCGAGGGCGTCAAGGTGCTCGCCGCGATCGACGGTCATCCCGTCGCGGTGCGCCAGGGCAATCTGCTCGCCACCGCGTTTCACCCCGAGCTCGCCGGGGAGGATCGCCTGCACCGATGGCTGCTCGCATCACACTGAAGCGGGGCGACATCACCCGGGACGCCGAGGCCGATGCGATCGTCAACGCGGCGAACCCGAGCCTGCTCGGCGGCGGCGGCGTCGACGGGGCGATCCACCGCGCCGCCGGTCCCGGGCTCCTGGGGGAATGTCGCACGCTGGGTGGCTGCGAGACCGGCGACGCCAAGGCGACGAAGGGCTACAAGCTGGCGGCGACGTGGGTGATCCACACGGTCGGGCCCGTCTGGCACGGCGGCAACCACGGGGAGGAGGAGCTGCTGACTTCGGCCTACCGGCGCTCCGCCGAGGTGGCCGTCGAGCTGGGCGCGCGCCGGATCGCGTTCCCCTCCGTCTCGACCGGCGTCTACGGGTTCCCGGTCGAGCTCGCCGCCCCGATCGCCATCCGCACGGTCGCCGACGCGCCGCTGGACGAGATCCGCTTCTGGCTGTTCGACAGCGCCACGCACGCCGCATTTGCGGCGGCGGTCCGTGGGTAGGAGATAGAGATGCCTTCGCTGCCCCGCCCGTCGCTTCCCGTCAGCCAGCTCGGCCGCGCCGCCCACGCAAGGGGGCTTCGCCCCCTTACACCCGGGCTTCGCGCCGGGTCAACCCCCTGATACGGCCGGCCTGATGCACCCGGCGGTGACCGAGATCGCCGACCCCGCCGAGCGCGGCAAGGTCATCAACGCCGCGTGGCGCTCCTACGGGACCGTCAACTCGATCTCGCTGCTCGCGGTGTCCGCCGGCTGGCTGGGCGCGCGCGCCAACGAGGTCGACGACCGCTGGCTCACACCGGCCGAGCGCCGGCTCGCCCTCGCCCGCGACGTCCTGCTCGGCGCGGTGGCCGTCAGCGGCATCGCCACCGCGATCGAAGGCGTGCGCTTTGCGCGCAGCGCGCCCGACGGCGCCGTCCCGCTGATCGACGGCGACTCGCCGGCGCCCGCGGCGACCGACCGTCAGGCCAGCCTCAAGCGCCGCCTCAACGCGCTCGGCCTCGTCACGCTCGTATCCGAGACTGCGCTGGTGGGGGTCAACGCCGCGTTCAGCCAGGAGAGCTTCCGGCGCCCGGCCAAGCGGCGCATGCTGCGCCGGAGGTAGGTTTCGTCCTACGGACGGCGCAAGCGCAGTCCTCCGGACGACGTCACACGACCAACCCGTGGCGCATGGTGTTCTCGGTCACCACGCGCGGCTCGACGAACTGCAGCAGGTAGCCGGGCCCGCCGGCCTTGGTCCCGGTGCCTGAGAGCTTGTTGCCGCCGAAGGGCTGGCGGGCGACCATGGCGCCGGTGATCGCGCGGTTGACGTAGAGGTTGCCCACCGGCGAGCGGCGGATGACCTCGGCGACCGTGTCGGGGTTGCGGCAGAAGAGCCCGGCGGTGAGCGCGTAGGGCGACGCCTCGAGTCGGTCCACGGCAGCGTCCATCGACTGCACGCGCTCCACGGCCAGCAGCGGCGCGAAGACCTCCGTCGACAGCACCTCGGAGTCCTCGGGCAGGTCGCACACGAGCGTCGGGGGCGCGTAGAAGCCGCCGTCGGGCACCTCGGGATTCACAAAGCGCCGGCCCTGGCCGGCCGCCAGCTCGGCGAAGCGCCGATGCCGGTCGAGGGCTTCCTGCTCGATGACGGCCGGGACGTCGACGGACGGCCGCTCGGCGGGCGCGACCTCGAGCAGCTCGACCGCTCCGGCGAGGCGCTCCACCAGCGCGTCGTGGATAGCCTCGTGACAGAGGACGCGCGCGGCGGCGGAACACTTCTGGCCGGCGTAGGTGAAGGCGCTCGCGATCAGGGCGGGGACGACCTCGTCCGGATCGGCGTCGGCGTCGACGAGCACGCAGTTCTTGCCGCCCATCTCCGCGATCACGCGCTTGAGGTGGTGCTGGCCCTCGCGCACCTCGGCGGCGGAGCGGACGATCTCGAGCCCGACGGCGTTGGAGCCGGTGAAGGCGATGGTGTGCACCCGCCGGTCGGCGACCAGCTGCGCGCCGACCTCGCCCTCGCCGGTGAGCAGCTGGAAGACGCCCTCGGGGATGCCCGCCTCGCGCAGCGCCTCCGCGAGCACCAGCGCGCAGCCCGGCGCCTGCTCGGCGGGCTTGAGGATGACGGCGTTGCCCGTGGCCAGGCCGGCGGCGGCCATGCCCAGCGGGATAGCGAGCGGGAAGTTCCACGGCGCGATCACCGCCACCACGCCCCGCGGGGCGTAGCGCAGCTCGTTGCGCTCCCCGGGCACCTGCATGAGCTCGATCGAGCGGTCGAGCTCGAGGGCGCCGCGGGCGTAGAACTCGAGGAAGTCGATCGCCTCGCAGACGTCGGCGTCGGCCTCGGGCCAGGGCTTGCCGCACTCGCGCAGCGCCAGCGCCGCGCAGCGCAGCCGGTCACGCCGCAGGACCGCGGCGGCCGCGACGAGCCGCTCGGCGCGCTCACCGGCAGGCGTCGCGGCCCATCTCCCCGACGCGGCCGTGGCGATGGCCAGCGCCGCGTCGACGTCCGCCTCCGAAGCCGTCGCGGCGATGGCGACGACACGGTCGGACTGGCACGGGTCGACGGAGACGAGGGCGTCGCCGCCGACACGCAGCGGCAGTTCGGCGTCCACGCTCGCCAGGGCGTCCGCCAGCGACGCTCGAATCGGGGCGCGGCGCAGCTCGAGCACCGGCTCGTTGGTGAAGGGCTTCATCAGGTCGCGCTTCGCGGCGCCACCGCTTCGCTCCCGGGCGCTCTGAGGAGGTCGTCCACCGACGTGCCCTGGGACTGGGCGAGCAGGAACGAGTCGTTGCTCGTGTTCTCCAGCAGGCGCCGCACGAGGTAGGCCATGCCGGCGACGAGGTCGCCGACCGGGCAGTACGCGCGCACCCGGAAGCCGCGGCTGGCCATCGCGGCCTGCAGGGGGTCGCCGAGGCCGCGCAAGACCTGCAGCTCGAGATCGACGTCGTTTCCCCCGACGATGCGGTTGTACGCGATCGCGTGGGCGACGGAGCGCAGGTTGTGGGAGCCGACCGCGAGCCGGACGACGTCGCGGGAGTCGAGCAGCTGACGGGTGAGCGCCTCGAAGTTGCGGTCGCAGTCGGCCTTGACCTCGAAGACGGGCACCGACCAGCCCGATTGATTCGCCTGGACCACTTCGTGGTCCCAGTAGGCGCCCTTGACCAGGCGGATGGTGAGCGGATGGGTGCGCGGCGTGGCCCGGGCCCAGTCGAGCACGAGCTGCACGGTGTCGGGCGAGTCGCGCAGGTAGGCCTGCAGCACGATCCCGGCCGACGGGCCGTCGCGGAACTCCTCCTCGCCGAGCAGGTCGAGGATCAGCTGTACGACGGCGTCGCGGGAATCCAGCGACTCCATGTCGATGTGCAGGTGCGCACCGCGGTCGCGCGACAGTCGCAGCAACTCGCGCAGGCGGCCCGCCGCGTCGCGCTGGCCGCGCTCGGGGGCGTCCGGGCGCAGCAGCGGCGTCAGCGCCGACACCTTCACCGAGAGGTTGGCGCGCGGCAGCGGCCCGAGCGCGTCCGCCTCGAGGTGCTCCCGGGCCGGCCAGTCCGCCGTCGAGGACGTCAGCGCGTCGAGCGCCTCCGCGCAGCGGGCCGCGTAGCGCTGGGCTTCGGCCTGGGTGACGGTGGCCTCGCCGAGCAGGTCGACCGTCGCGGCGACGCCGTCCTTCCACAGGCCGCGCAGATCGCCCATCGCCGCGGCGGGCGACTCGCCCACGATGAAGCGGTGCGCCATGTGCTTGACGCCGGCCGCCGCGGCCGAGCCGAGGGCCGCCCGGCCGGCACGCGAGTTGGAGAGGCCCATCGCTACCGCGATGGGCGGCGGGGGTGCCGAAACCTCGCGCAGGAAGCCCGAGAGATGGCGAGCCAGGTCGTCGATCCCGCGGCACGCCGGCACCACGTCGACGAAGCGAAACAGCGCCGCCTTGAGCTCCTGGTCGGACGAGGCGAGCTCCATGGCCCGGTCGTCGACGGCCTTGAGCGGGTGCCGGGCCGCCGACGGAAGCGCTGCGGCGAGCTCCCGTCCCACCGACTGCAGCTCACGCTCGAGTTCGTCCACTCACGGAAGGACGTTACCGCCGGGCCACGTATCCTGCGGACGAGTGCGCTCGCCGGGGCTGATCAGCGTCGTCACGCCCATGCACGACGAACAGGGCAGCGCGCGCGCCCTCTACGAGCGGGTGGCCGCCGCGCTCGCCGCGCATCGCTGGGAGCTCGTAGTCGTCGACGACGGCAGCGGCGACGCCACGCCCGAGATCCTCGCCCAGCTCGCGGCTGACGACGAGCGGGTCAAGGTCATCACCCTCTCGCGCAACTTCGGCCACCAGGCCGCCATCACGGCGGGCCTCGAGCACGCGCGCGGTGACGCCGTGGCGATGATCGACGCCGACCTCCAGGACCCGCCGGAGCTGATCGTCGAGATGGTCGAGCGCTGGCGCGACGGCGCGGACGTCGTGTACGCCGTGCGTGAGAGCCGGGAGGGGGAGACGCGCATGAAGCTCTACACCGCGCACGTCTTCTACCGGCTGATGGCGCGTCTGGCCCAGCTCGAGCTGCCGGTGGACTCCGGCGACTTCCGCCTCATGGACCGCCGGGCGCTCGACGCGCTGCTGGCGATGCCCGAGCGGGCGCGCTTCCTGCGCGGCATGACGGTCTGGATCGGCTTCACGCAGACCGCGGTGACCTACGAGCGCGCTGCCCGCGCCTCCGGGGAGACCAAGTTCACGCTGCGCAAGATGCTGCGCTTCTCCTTCGACGCGATCTCGAGCTTCTCGTACTTCCCGCTGCAGCTGGCGACCGTCATCGGGTTCGCGATCTCGGCGTTCGCCTTTTTGGCCATCCCGCTGACGATCGTGGCCCGCTACTCGGACATCTTCGTCCCCGGCATCTCCTCGACGCTGGTCCTCATCCTGCTCCTGGGCGGGATCCAGCTGATGACGCTCGGGGTGATCGGCGAGTACGTCGGGCGCATCTACGACGAGGTCAAGCGACGACCGCTGTACGTCGTGCGGGACACGAAGAACATCGACGTGCCGGAATGAGGGTCGCGGTCCTCGGGGCCGGAGTCGCCGGGCTGACCGCCGCCCTGCGGCTGGGGGAAGCCGGGCACGTCTGCGACGTCTACGAGCGCTGGCCCGGGCTGGGCGGCATGGCGGCGACGATCGACGTCGGCGGCGGGCATCGCCTGGAGCGCTACTACCACCACCTCTTCACCTCCGACCGCCACATCTCCGAGCTCTACGCGGAGCTGGGCATGCCCGACGAGCTCGAGTGGCGCGACTCGACCCAGGCGTTCTTCATCGGCGGACGCCAGTGGCCGTTCACCAGCCCTCTCGACCTGCTGCGCTTCAAGCCGCTCTCTCCGCTCTCGCGCGTGCGGATGGGGGCGGCTGTCGTCGGGGTGCAGAAGCTCGGCCGCGACCAGCGGCGCTTCGAGGGCGTCACCGCCCGCGACTGGATCCGCCGGTGGATGGGCGCAGCTGCGTGGGAGACGGTGTGGGGTCCGCTGCTGCGGGCGAAGTTCGGGGACCGCGCCGACGAGATCTCCATGGTCTGGCTGTGGTCGAAGTTCACCCTGCGGCGCCAACTCGAGGGCGAGGAGGCCAAAGGGGAGAAGCTCGGGTATCCGAGGGGGTCGTTCGAGGATCTGCTCAAGGCCCTCCGGGCCAGGGTGGAGGCGGCCGGCGGACGGGTCCTGGAAGACCGGCCTGCGGCCGGCTTGGAGCGCGATTCGGAGGGCTTCGCCGTCACCGCCGGTGGCGCCGGCTCGTTTCGCACAGGGCACGACCCGGCCGCGTTCACGCCCGACGGGGTCGAACGCTACGACGCCGTGGTGGCGACGGTGCCCAACGACATCTTCCTGTCGCTCGCCGGCCATCTGCTCGACGACGCCTACACGGCCAGGCTGCGCGGCGTCGAGTACCACGCGGCGCTGTGCGTCCTGCTCGAGCTCGACCGGCAGCTGTCGCCGTTCTACTGGACCAACGTCGCGGACCCCGGACTGCCCTTCCTGGGGCTGATCGAGCACACCAACTTCGTCGAACCCGAGCGCTACGACGGCCGGCGCTTCGCCTACGTGGCCAACTACCTGCCCCAGGACCACGAGCTGCTGTCACTCGACATCGACGCGGTGCTCGACCGCTACGAGCCGGGGCTGCGCGCGATCAACCCGGCCTTCGAGCGCGGCTGGATCCGCGAAGCGTGGATCTTCCGCGAGCCGGCGGCCCAGCCGATCGTCACCCTCGGCTACGGCGACCGCATCCCGCCCCTGCGGACCGGCGTCGCCAATCTGATCCTCGCCAACACGACGCAGGTCTATCCCGAGGACCGCGGGACCAACTACGCGGTGCGCATCGGCCGGGACGCCGCGGCCGCGCTGCTGGCCTGATGGCGGCCGCGGTGGCCGTCGTCGTCCCGGCGCGCAACGCGCAGGCCACGCTGGGCGCCGCGCTCGACGGGCTCGCCGCCCAGCGCGGGGCACCCGAGGCGGAGTTCGTCGTCGTCGACAACGCGTCGAGCGACGGAACCGGCGCGCTCGCTGCCGCGCACCCGCTGCGCCCCCGGATCGTCCGGCGCGACGCGCCGGGCGGTCCCGGCGTCGCGCGCAACGCGGGCGTGGCGGCCACCGCTGCGCCGCTCGTCGCCTTCACCGACGCGGACTGCGTGCCCGACCCCGGCTGGCTCGCGTCGGGCGTGGCGGCGCTCGCCGGCGCCGACCTGGTCCAGGGCGCGGTGAGCCCGCCGCCCGGTGAGACGGTCGGCCCGTTCGACCGCTCGCTGTGGGTGAGCGGCGACAACGGGCTGTATCAGACGGCGAACCTGTTCGTGACCCGTGCGGGCTTCGACGCGGTCGGCGGCTTCGAGGACTGGCTGGACGCGCCGCGACCGTTCGGCGAGGACACGCTGCTGGCGTGGCGCCTGCGCCGGGGCGGTGCGCGCGCTGCGTTCTGCCCGCAGGCCGTCGTCCGCCACGCGGTCCTGCCGGGCACCGTCGCCCAGCACCTCGCCGAGCGCCGCCGTGACGCCCTGTTCGCGCAGCTCGTCCGCCACGTGCCCGAGTTGCGCGAGGCGGCGCTCTACCGCCGGGTGTTTCTCGGCCGCCGGGCCGCGCTGTGCGACCTGGCGCTGGCCGGCGCGCTCGCGGCGAACGCGCGCCGCTCCGCCGGGCCCCTCACGCTGGCCGCGCCCTACGCGCTGGAGGTTGCGAAGGACGCTCGCGCCTGGCGCTCCGCCCGCGTCGCAGGGGTGCACGCCGCGGGTGACGTGATCGGCGCCGGGGCACGCCTGGCGGGCTCGGCGCGCTGGGGTACGGTCGTCCTGTAGATGCACGTCGCCGCCCGCCAGCGCATCCTCGCGACGCTGCCCGACGACGCGCTCGTCCTCGACGTCGGCGGCTGGGCGGTGCCGTTCCCGCGCGCGGACTGGATGCTCGATCTCGGCTCCTACGCGACCCGCGGGACCTGGGGCTACGAGGGCGATCGGGAAGCAGAGCGCTTCACCGAGGCGCGCTGGGTGCAGCGCGACATCTGCGACCGCGAGCCCTGGCCGTTCGCCGACGACCAGTTCGACTTCGCGATCTGCTCGCACACGCTCGAGGACGTGCGCGACCCGGTCTGGGTGTGCGCCGAGCTCGCGCGCGTGGCCCGCGCCGGCTACATCGAGGTCCCGTCGCGCCTGGAGGAGCAGACGTGGGCGCTGCAGGGCGCGTGGACGGGGTGGAGCCACCACCATTGGCTCATCGACGTCGACCAGGCCGCCGCGCGGATCGACTTCCTGTTCAAGAGCCACGCGGTCCACGCTCAGCCCAACCGCTTCCCGGCGGGCTTCCGCGAGAGCCTCTCCGACGTCGACCGGATCCAGTCGCTGTGGTGGGAGGACACCTTCGCCGCGCGGGAGCGCATCCTCTTCACCGCCGAGGAGCTCGACGGCGACCTGAGCGGGTTCGTCGCCGCCCACGCGCCTCCGCCCGCGCCGCCGCGGGCCCGCTGGCGGGCCGCCATCTCCCGCTTGACGCGCTGACAGCCGGGAACGCAAGCAGGAGCAGGAAGGTCATCTAGTGGCCCATCTCGTAACCCCACACCCGAAATGCCGGGCGCCGTTCACCGCCTGGCTGTGTCCTCGCTCGGGGCAAGGGCTCCGCCATTGCACCCTCCCTGCGTCCTTGCCAGCCGGCGCCGACATCCCGGCATTTCCGGCGCGGAATTACGAGACGCACCACTAGATCGCGATGCCGCGGGCGGCGAGCTGGGCGAGCACCTGCTCGACCGCGCCGTCCGCGGGGGTGTCGGGCTTGATCTCGATCTCCGGGTTCTCGGGCGCCTCGTAGGGGTCGTCGACACCGGTCATGTTCGGGATCTCGCCGCGACGCGCTCGCGCGTAGAGGCCCTTCGGGTCGCGCGCCTCGCAGACCTCGAGCGGCGTCGAGACCCACACCTCCAAAAAGCACAGGCCGATCTCGGCGTGCAGCGCGCGCACCTTGTCGCGGCCGGCGCGGTAGGGGGACACCAGGGAGACGACGGTGACGACGCCCGCGTCGGCCATCAGCCGCGCGACCTCCGCGGTGCGGCGGACGTTCTCGTCGCGGTCGCCAGGGGCGAAGCTGAGGTCGCCGCAGAGCCCGTGGCGCAGGTTGTCGCCGTCGAGCCGGTAGGCGATGACCCCGCGTTCGGCGAGCGCGGCGACGAGGTTCGCGGCCACCGTGGACTTGCCGGAGCCGGGCAGGCCGGTGAACCAGATGGTGGCGCCGCGCTTGCCCAGCAGCTCCTCGCGGCGGCCCCGGTCGAGCGCGTCCCCTTCCCAGACGACGTTCTCGGATTTCTCGCGCGGGACGCTCATAGGTGGTTCCGTCCGTGAGTTCCGCGCGGAATCGGCGCGTGGATCGGCGTTCGTGGCGAGGACGCAGGGAGGGCGCCATGGCGGAGCCATTGCCCCGAGCGAGGACATGGCCACGTGCGGCGAGACGCTCGCGGATTACGTGGGGGGCTTGCGGACGGGGCCACTAAATCTCTCTGTCGAGGACCATGCCGGCCGCGACGGTGTTGTTGGTCGACTCGTCGATGAGGATGAAGCTCCCGGTCGAGCGGTTGCGACGGTAGGGGTCGACGATCATCGGTGCCTCGCGCACCGCGGCGTCGAGATGAAAGACTTCGTACGTCATTCCGGGTGGCAGCCTAGGCTCGCCGCCGATGGGGCGCCCAAGGCCAGAGGCCAAGATCATCGTGGTGATGCCGGCACGCAACGCGGCGCGCACGCTGGAGCGCACCGTGTCGGCGATCCCGCGCGACTGGGTCGACGAGATCATCCTCGTCGACGACAAGTCCACCGACGACACGGTGGCGCTGGCGCGAACGCTGCCGCTGCACCTCGTCTGGCACCCGCACAACGTCGGCTACGGCGGCAACCAGAAGACGTGCTACCTCCAGGCGCTCCAGCACGAGGCCGACGTCGTGGTGATGCTGCACCCCGACGGCCAGTACGAGCCCAACCTGATTCCGAAGATGGTCACGCCGATCCTCGAGGGCCGCGCCGACATGGTCCTCGGCTCGCGCTTCTTGACCCGCGGCGGGCCGCTGGCGGGCGGCATGCCGCGCTGGAAGTACGTCGCCAACCGCGGGCTGACGATCATCGAGAACGCGATTCTGCGCACCCACTTCACCGAGATGCACACCGGGTACAGGGCATATTCCCGAGACCTGCTGCTGGAGATCCCGTGGCTGCGCAACCAGCTCGACTTCACCTTCGACTCCGAGGTGCTCTTCCAGGCCGTGCACTTCGGGATGCGCATCGAGGAGGTGCCCTGCACGACGATCTACGCCGACGACGCCTCCAGCGTGTCCTTCCGCCAGGGCGTCGTCTACGGCCTGAAGACCCTGCTCGCCGCGCTGCGGCTCGTCCTGCACCGCCGCGGCGTGTGGCCCTCGCGCAAGTACCGACCGTGAGCCGGGTCACGGGCGAGCGGGTCTCGAGCGCGGACGGTGGCTTCAACCCCACCTTCCGCCGGCACGTGGCCGCCTATCGCGCCGCGGCGACGCTGCTGCCCGACGCCTCGCCGGTGCTCGATCTCGGCTGCGGGGTGGGGCACTCCTTCGGCGAGCTGGCGCCCCGCGAGACGGTCGGTGTGGACCTCGACCCGGACGTGCTGGCCGGGCAGGCGCGGGAGACGCACGCTGCCGACATGCGCGCGCTGCCGCTGGCCGCCGGCCGGTTCGCCTCCGTGGTCTCGATCCAGTCGCTCGAGCACGTGCCCGACCCCGAACGCGTGCTTGATGAGGTGATCCGCGTGCTCGTCCCCGGCGGCACCGCGGTGTTCGTGACGCCGAACCGGCTCACCTTCGGGCGCCCCGACGAGATCATCGACCCCTTCCACCACCGCGAGTACGACGCGGAGGAGCTCGCACGGTTGTGTCGCACGCGCTTCGAGGAAGTGCGCGTGCTCGGCCTGGCCGGCTCGGAGCGCTACCGGGCGCTGGTGACCGGCGAGCACGCCCGGCTGGACCGGCTGCTCGCCCGCGACCCGCTGCGGGCGCGGCGGCTGGTGCCGCGGCGGGCGCGCCAGGCGCTCTACGACACGCTGCTCAACCGCGCCCGGCGCGACCCGGACCGGGCCGCGGCGGCGATCGACGCGGACGACTTCTCGCTCGTCGAGGACGGCCTGGACGCAGCACTCGATCTCGTCGCCGTCTGCCGGCGGTCGTAGACGCGGTAGCGGTCGTCCGCGTAGACGGGCTCGATCCCGTTCATGCAGGCGATGGCCGGGACGCTCGCGAGGAAGGCAGTGCGCGGCACCGTGCCGAGCACGAGCCAGCCGCGCAGGTTGCGAATGGTCGCGCAGCTGGTGTCGAGGTCGATCAGGCTCAGCTCGCGCTGGAGCCGGTCGCCGGCGAGCACGCTGAAGATCTGGGGCGCGGCGTACACGTTCGCCTCCGACGCGGTGAACGCGGGCTGGGCCTCCAGCCAGCCGATGAAGGGCGAGCTCGCGATGTCGGGGTTACGCGCGTGGCGCTCCGCGAAGCCGTCGCTGCCCGCGACGACGATCACCGCCAGCATCAGGGCGCCGACGGCAGGCGCGTAGCGCGGCGTGAAGTAGGCGGCCGCCATCCCCACCAGCGCGCCGAAAACGAGCGTGCGCAGCGCGGGGATGTTCGGGTAGCCAAGGTCGAGCGCGTACAACAGCGACACGACGGTGACCGTGCCGAGCACGCCGCTGATGGCGCGGCGCACCCGCGGCCCGCCGTCGGCCCACGCCAGGCACAGGGCGACCGTGGTGGTTGCGAGGGCCGGCACCAGGTAGCGGGTGGTGCCGAGGGAGAAGTCGACGAGCGGATTCGGCGAGCGCCCGGTGAACGGCGCCCGCGTCCACGCCAGCGTCGCGACCGCGGCCACGCCCGCCGTCAGCAGCACGCGGCGGGTGCGCACGGCGGCCGCGGCCAGCGGCGCCGCGATGAGCAGGATCGGGGCGAGGCCCAGGGCGCGCACGTAGGCCTCGGGACGGTCGCCCTCCAGCGACGTTCGCAGCGTCCCCGCGAACGTCTCGTCGATGACCCGGAAGATGGCCGGCACCGGGTCGCCCCACGGCGTGGCCAGGAAGGGCCACAGCGGCGAGCCGTGCTGGATGAGGTTGCGCACGTACCAGAGCCCGCCGAGCACGGCCGCGACGCCCGTGGCCACCACGAGCACCGAGCGGCGGGGCAGCGGTGGGCGGACGACGAACACGACGAGAGCGGCGAGCACGACCACGGTCGTCGTCTTGGTCCCGATCGCCAGGCCGGCGGCGATGATCGCGGGCGCGAGCAGCCCGGGCCGCTGCCGTGCGGCGACGGCCAGGGCTGCGGCGCAGGCCAGCCAGGCCAGCGCGCCCGGGTCGGTGTGCGGGCCGATCCACAGCCGCGCCCAGACCGGGGTCGACAGGACGGCCGCGCACCCGAGCGCCGCCGGAAGCAGGCCGACGCCCGCGCGCCGCAGGCCGGTGACGCCGGCCACCACCGTCAGCACGGTCATGGCCGGCGCCCACAGGTTGGCGACGGCGAAGGACCGGCCCACGGCCAGCAGCCAGCTGACCAGCAGCTCGTCGAGGAGCGGGTAGTTGCCGACCGGGAACACGTAGGTCGCCTGGCGCACGGCGCCGGCGTCGCCCTGCTGCACCCACGCGACGCTGGTCGACAGGTGGTAGGTGAGCGCGTCGAGGCCCAGGCCCGGGTAGCGCACCACCCACGTCGTCCAGGCGACGGCGAGGCCCGCGGCCGCGCCGAGCGCCAGCCGCTCGCGCCGCGTGAAGGGCAACCCGAACGCCGCCCGCGGATCCGGCAGGCGGACGCGGGCGAGCACCATCAGCGCGAGCGCCGTGGCGACGAGCAGCGGCTGGGATCCCGAGAGCCCGACGCGCCCGAGGACCAGGACGGTCGCGGCGGCGGCGGCCGCGGCCAGCGGAGCCGCCGCGACGACCCGCAGGCCGCCGTCGGCGCCGAGCGCGGCGGCGGAGCGCC
Organism: Solirubrobacteraceae bacterium; assembly: GCA_037724045.1. Taxonomy (GTDB): domain Bacteria; phylum Actinomycetota; class Thermoleophilia; order Solirubrobacterales; family Solirubrobacteraceae; genus DATLGB01. The sequence goes on along the minus strand of JBBJOW010000014.1, from coordinate 25,482 downwards.
AGGCGGCATCCGCGAGCGCGCCCACTGCCACCAGCAGCGCGAGGAACGAGAGCGCGGCCGTCACGCGGCGTGAATGTACGAGGCCGCCGGGCCGTTCGTAGACTCGCGCCGGTGCCGGGCCCGTCGTCATGCCGCTGGTGCGGCGCGCCGCTGGACGCCGGCGCGCAGCGCTTGCCCGGCCGCGTGCGCTGTGGCGCCTGCGGGGTTGCGACGACGGACCCGTGGCCGGACGCAGCGGCCCTCGACCGCGCGTACGCGGATTGGTACCGGCCCGCCGCCGGGCGCTTCAGCGGGCCCGGCGACCGCATCCTGCGGCGCGCCCGCGCGCAGCTGGCGGTCCGCATCGACGCGCAGGCGCCGCCGGGCCCGGTGCTCGACGTCGGAGCGGGGGACGGCACGCTCGTCGCCGCGCTGCGCGCCCGCGGCCGGGAGGCGGTCGGCCTGGAGCGCGAGCCCGGCGACGTGGCCAACGTGATCGCCGGCGCGGTCACCGACGTGCACGAGCCCCGGGCCGCGGTCGTGCTGTGGCACTCGCTCGAGCATCTGCCCGACGCCGCGGAGGCGCTCGCGCACGCCGCGGGCCTGCTGCTGCCGGGCGGGCTGCTCGTCGTCGCCGTCCCCAACGCGGCCTCGCTGCAGGCGCGCGCCTTCGGTGCACGTTGGCTTGCCCTCGACGTGCCGCGGCACCTGTTCCACTTCGAGGCGGCGTCGCTGGCGAAGCGACTGTCCGAGCTGGGCTTGCGGGTGACGCGCACGTCGCACCTGTGCGGTGGACAGGTGCTGTTCGGCTGGCTGCACGGCCTCGTCGGCGCGCTGCCCGGTCACCTCGACCTCTACGACGCCATTCGTCAGCCCGCTGCCCGCCAGCGGCCGCTGACGCCTGCGCAGCGTGCGGCAGCGCTGGCCGCGGGGGCCGCGGTCTCGCCGCTGGCGGTTTTTGCGACTGTCGCGGAGGTGCTCGCGCGCCGTGGTGGCACGGTGATGATCGAAGCCGTCAGGCCCGGTAGCGTCGCGCGATGATGCGCGTCTCCATTGCCGCGGACGAGCTGACCGGGGTCGCGGCCTCCGTCGCCGAGCGTCTGCGGGCGCACGGGCACACCGTGGCGGCACTCCACGGCGCCCTCGCGGACGCCGAGCGCGACGACTGGGCGTGGGCCAGCGAGGCCGCCGCGCGCGACGTGGCCGCCGGCCGCGCCGATCAGGCCGTCGTCTGCTGCTGGACGGGCACCGGCGCGTCGATCGCGGCCAACAAGGTGCCGGGCGTGCGGGCCGCGCTGTGCGCGGACGCCGCCACGGCGGCGGGCGCGCGGCGCTGGAACGACGCCAACGTGCTCGCGCTGTCGCTGCGCACGACCGCGCCCGCGGTGCTCGACGAGATCCTCGAGGCGTGGTTCGCGGCCGCGCCGTCCGACGAGCCCGGCGACGTCGCCAACGTCGCCCACCTCGCCGACATCGGCTGATCAGCGCAGGCCGAGGCGGTGCACGTCGCGCCAGAAGCGCGCGCGGTCGCGCCGCGGGCCATAGCGCTGCGGCGTGAGCCCCCACAGCGATGCCCGGGCCGCGTTGGCCGTCCACCCGATCCCGGCTGTCGCGCGCGTGAGGGGCACGCCGCGGGCCTCGGTCATCCACGCGTAGGTCGCGGTCATCTGGCGTCGCACGCGCTCGTCGCCGAACGCCTGCTGGGTGGAGGCGCCGCCGTGGTGTTGCACCCGCGCGGCGGGCTCGTAGCGCGTCGGCCAGCCGGCACGGTCCAGCCGCCAGCCGAGGCTGAGGTCCTCGGCGTACATCCACTGGCGCGCGTCGAAGCCGCCGACGGCGTCGAAGGCGGCGCGGCGGACCAGGGAGAACGCGGCGATCGCCCACGGCACCCGTCGCGGCCGGTCCGGGTCCCACGCTCCCAGCAGGCAGAGCCGCTCCGCCAGCCGTGGGGCGAAGCGGACGGCGCCGAGCTCCGTCGCCACGGCCACGGCGGGAGAGGGGAAGGCGAACGCGCTGTGCTGGGTCGACCCGTCCGGGAGCAGCAGGCGCGGCGCGACCGTGCCGACCGAGGCCGCGGCCGCGCCGGCGGCCAGGAGCCTGGCGATGGCATCGGGCTCGACCGCCACGTCGTCGTTGGCGGTGGCCAGCCACGGCGATGCGGTCCTCGCCGCGACGAGGTTCACCGCGCGGCCGAAGCCGAGGTTCTCCGCCGAGGCGATCAGGTTCGCCCATCCGAACTCCTCACGGACGAGATCGGGCGCGCCGTCGGTGGAAGCGTTGTCGACGACCCAGACGTCGGCGCGACCTGCCTCGTGGTCGGCGCGCAGCGAGGCCAGGCAGCGCCGCAGGTGCTCGCGCGCGCTCGCGCTCACCACGGCGACGGTGACCGGCGGCGTCACGGGCGGTAGAGCACGAGGTGCGAGTGCCCGTGGTAGACGCGCTCCCGGACCAGTCCGGTCAGGCGTACGAAGCGCAGCAGCTCGGGGACCGGCAGGCGCCGATGCAGCGCGAGGCGCTCCTCGGGCTCGTCGAGGAAGTTCACGCAGACCAGGTCCGCAGTGTCCCCGAGATCGGAGAGAAAGCACCACGGGTCCTCAGCGTGCTCGATGACGTCGAACGAGTAGGCGGCGTCGTAGCCGCGCGGGCGGTCGCGGTCGAGGTCGTACACCTTCGCTTCGAGGCCGCGCTGCTCGAGCCGCCAGCGCAGGTAGGCGACGCTCGGGTTGTCGAAGTCCGCGAAGGCGACCTCGTAGCCGGCCTGCATGAGCATCAGCCCGTCGCTGCCGATGCCGCACCCATAGTCGAGGATCCGCGCCGGCGGCGGCACGACCTCGGTCAGGTCGCCCAGGTAGGGCAGCTTGGTCGGGCTCATCGCGAACACCGTCAGGTCGTAGAGGTACGCCTGCGAGGTCCGGTAGTGCGTCTCCTCGTCGGGCGCAGCCGCGAACTCGTCGAGCACGGCCTGCGTGTGCCCGCGCAGGTGCTGCGCGTCGTAGGCGCTGCCGAGGTAGCGCTGCAGCTCGGCGAGCTCGGCGTCAGGGTCGTGTTCGAGCAGGATGGAGACGGCCGGAGGCTAGCCTCGGCGGCGATGCGCCGGCTCAGCGTCGTCATCTCCACGTTCGAGCGCGAAGCGGTTCTCACGCGCGTCCTCGACCTCCTCGGAGAGCAGACCACCGGGCCCGACGCCTTCGAGGTCGTCGTCGCGGTCAACGCGGCCCAGGCCGATCTCGCCGGCGTCGAGCGCGCCGCCGCCGGCCGCCCGTTCGCGACCCGCGTGGTGCAGGGGGAGACGGTCGGCGTGTCGGCGTCGCGCAACCGCGGCTGGCGGGAGGCGAGCGAGAGCGTCGTCCTCTTCCTGGGCGACGACATGCTGCCCGCGCCCGACCTCGTCGAGCGCCACCTCGCCCACCACACCGCCCGCCCCGAGCCTAAGATCGGCGCGCTCGGCCACGTGCGCTGGGCCGACGAGCTGCCGCGCACCGCCTTCATGGACTGGCTGTACGCAGGCATGCAGTTCGACTTCCGCTCCATCCGCGGCGACCAGGCGGCGTGGTGGCACTTCTACGCGTGCAACGCGTCGGTCAAGCGCGAGCTCCTCGAGCGCGTCGGCGGCTACGACGAGACCTTCCAGTGGGGCTACGAGGACCTCGACCTCGGGCTGCGGCTCGCCTCGCTGGGCTTCCAGCTCGTCTACACGCCCGAGGCCGAGGTCGAGCACCTGCACCCGCCGACCCTGGAGGCCTGGCAGGACCGGATGCGGATCGTGGCGGGCGCCGAGCGCCAGTTCGTGGCCAAGCACCCGCACGCCGAGGCGTGCTTCCTCAAGCGTTTCGAGCAGGCCGAGGCCGCCCCGCGGGCGGGCGCGCGGGGTGCGCAGCTCGCCAGGCTGGTGCCGCTCGGCGTGCCGTGGCTCGGCGCCCGCGTGCACTTCAGCGCCGACCGGTGGTTCTCCCAGCAGCTCGCCCCGTCGTTCCTGCAGGCGTGGCGCGAGGCGGAGCCGGGGCGCTGACGGTCGTGCCCGCCGACTGGCTCCAGCGCAGGATCGTGCGGCTCGGCTACCTGCACGGCCCGCGCCTGATGTCGCGCCTGCGCAAGCGCTGGGTCGTCCTGCGCAACCCGCAGGCGACCATCTCGTTCGGGCCGCGCACCCACCTCGGCCCGGGCTTCAGCCTTCACGCGCCCTGGGGCGGCACCTTCGCCGTCGGGCCCGACGTCGAGTTCCGGCGCAACTTCCGCGCCGAGCTGGCGGGCCCGGACGCGCGGATCGAGATCGGCGCCGGGTCCGTGTGCACCTACGACGTGATCATGCAGTGCGGGACCAGCATCTCCATCGGCGATCGCTGCATGTTCGGCCAGGCGACGCTTGTCGTGGACGGCAACCACCGCTTCCGCGCGCTGGACACGCCGATGCTCGACCAGGGCTACGACTACCGGCCGCTGCGGATCGCCGACGACGCGACCGTCACCACCAAGTGCACGATCATCGCCGACATCGGCGAGCGGGCGTTCATCGGAGCCAACAGCGTCGTCAGCCGGCCGATCGCCGCCTTCACGCTCGCGGCGGGAGCGCCCGCGCGGGAGGTCGAGTACTTCGGCCCGCAGCCGCGGACGACCTAGCGCGGCCGGGCCACGATCATGGCGTGAGGGTCTCCGAAGCGCGCGACGACGAGCGCCTGCCGGCCGTGCCGGCTGCGCAGATAGCGAGGCCGCATGGGAGCCAGCGGCTGGCCCGGACCGGGCGGGATGAACAGGCGCTCGGGCCCGGCGGTCAGGTCGAAGCCGGCCACCTCGACCATGCGCGCGAGGCCGGCCTGGTTGGCGAGCCACCACCACGGCCGTCCGCCGCCGTCGAGGGTGGCGACCGGCCGGGAGGGCAACGCGAGCGACAGCAGCAGGTCGATCCCGTCCACCACGATCAGATCCCCGCCGCAGACCGCGCGTACCCGCTCGAGGGCACGGACCGGCTCGCGCAGGTGGACGAGCAGGCTGCCCAGGTAGACGACGTCGAAGCGCCCGTGGACCGCCGGGTCGAGGTCGTAGACGCTGCAGTCCAGGCGCTCGACGCGCGAGCCGAGCGCATCGCGGGCGATCTCGAAGCCTCGCCCTGAGGCCTTGCGCAGCCCGATCTCCGCCTTGGCCGCGGGCGTGCTGGCGTACGGCCAGTCCCATTCCCGGGGGTCCAGGATGTCGATCGCGACGACCTCGGCCGCCCCGCGCCGCTCCATCTCGAACGCCCAGAACCCGTCGAACGTGCCGACGTCGAGGCAGCGCCTCCCCGCGAGCCGGGGCGGGAGGCGCACGGCGTCCGCGACCGTGCGCGTGTCCTGCCAGCCGGGGGTCACGACGCCAGGGGCCAGCTCCATCGTGTGGTACCACTCGAGTTCCGCGACGCGGCGGGCGAGGTCGGTCGGCGCCATGGCCGCGGAACCTAGCCGGAACGGCGGCGCAGGTACCCCACCGCTTCGCGCAGCAGGGCTGCCTCGAGCAGCCAGGTCGCCACGGCCGTCAGCCCGAGGTAGAGGCTGAGCTCGGCGAGCGCGAGGGCGAGCGTGCGCTCGTCGATGACCGCCCGCAGGGCCATGACGACGGCCAGCGCGGGCAGCGTCGGCGCGACGGCACGCGCGGCGTAGCGCAGGATGCGGAACTGCGGGAACAGTCGCTTGACGTAGTGGGTGCGCAGGAGCAGGGAGACAAGGGTCATCGCGGCCATCCCGGCGGCGAAGCCCGGGAGTCCGAAGGCGAGCAGCAGCGGCAGGGCGAGGACCAGAAACGCGACCACGATCAGCGGCGCGACCTTCGCGAGCGGGCGTGTGTCGCCGCGGGCGCGGAAGAACGCGGACCAATTGAAGGCGACGTGGTTGCACGCCGCGATGATGCCGAAGGCGCGGATCAGATCGGTGGCGGGCGCCCACTTGTCCCCCAGGCCGAAGTGGACGAGGTCGCCGGCGAAGACGGCGATGCCCGCCCCGAACGGGATGCCCCACATCAGGGTCAGGCGATTGGACTTCACGAACGCCTCATAGAGCAGCGCCGTCTGGTCCTGCACGCGGCACAGCGCCGGATACAGCGTCGTCGTAACGATCTGGTCGACGCGGTCGGTGTAGGACGAGATCGTCGAGGCGAGGGCGATCGCGCCGGCCCCGGCGAGGCCGAGCGTCGCCTCCCCGGCGATCATCGAGACCTGGGGGATGATCAGCAGGCTCCCGTAGGCGACCAGCAGCGGCCAGGAGAAGGCGACGTACTCACGCATGGTGGCGCGGTCCCAGCGCAGCCGCAGGCGATACGGCGAGGCGAGCACGGACGCCAGCGCGGCGGCGGCGATGCCCGCCACGAACCCGACGACCAGCGACCAGTAGCCCAGGCCGGCGATGGCGAGCGCGATCGTCACCGTGAAGGAGACCAGCGGGTCGACCGAGTCCAGCAGCCGCTGGCGCCCGTAGCGCAGCTGGCGGTAGAAGACCCACGTCGGTGCGCGCAGGGACTGCAGCGGGATGGCCAGCAGCAGCACCAGGCCGGGCGCCACGATGTCCCACTGCCCGTAGATGACCGCGAAGAGCGGCAGCATCACCAGCGCGAGCCCGAGCAGCGCGAGGTTGGAGACCAGGTCGAGCGTGAACGCGCGCTGCAGGGCGCGCTCCTCGTCAGGGTCGTCCTGCTGGACGAACTTCTCGCTGACGCCGATCTGCTTGAGCCACCCCAGCGTGCCGAGCGTGATGACGAGGATGCCCCAGATCCCGTACTCCGAGCGGGATAAGAAGGCGGCCACGACGAAGGCCTTGACCAGCCCGAGGCCCTGCAGGCCGATCGCGAAGCCGGCGTTGATCATGACGCCGCGCGCAGCCCGCCTGCGTAGGTCGGCGGGCGCGGCGGCGGAGACGCTCATCGCCCGGCGGTGCCGCGCGCGTGGATGACCACGTGGGGGATGGTGGCGCTGCGGCCGTCGCGCTCGAGGCGCAAGCGGAAGCGGCCGTGCTCGACGACGTCGTCGAAGCCCGCCGTCCACGCCATCCGCCGCCACGTCCGCCGGGCGGGCAGCCAGAACACGACGGCCTTGTCGCGGTCGGCGTGATAGCGCGACGCGGCGAACGGAAGCAGGCTCAGCAGCGGGTCGTACTCCTCGGCCAGGATCAGGCGGCCGCGGCAGAGCGCGGCGAGGCGCTCCAGGGCGAGCAGCTGGTCGCGCAGGTGGATGAGCACGACACCGCAGAAGACGAGGTCGAACGTCCCCAGGTCCTGCGGCCGCGCGTCGTAGACGTTGCAGGACACGCGTTCGACGGAGGACCCGAGGCGCTCGTGCGCGAGCCGGAAGCCCGCGCCGCGATCGACGGCCTCCGCGACGGCCGGCCGCCGGCGCGGGGGGACGTCGTACTCCTCATCGCTATCGACGTCGAGCGCGACCACCGTCGCCCCGCGACGCTCCAGCTCGAAGGCCCAGAAGCCGTCCCAGGTGCCCACGTCGAGGACGCGCATGCCGTCCATGCGCTCCGGGAGTCCGTAGTGGGCGACGTTGGGCCGCAGGTCGAACCAGCCGTCGGTGACGAGGCCGTCGCCGAGGTCGATCGTGTGGTACCAGCGTTGGGCGTTGATGCGTTCGGCGAGGTCTGCGGACATCCGCTCACAGACCCTAATCCCAGCCCGCCAGGTAGGCCGGGGCGAGTTGCTGCTCGTAGTAGTGCGAGGCGTTGTCCCACACGGGCCGGCCCAGCAGTGGGGTCCGCTCGGGCACGTAGGCGACGAGCGGCCGCCCGAGGCGCCCGCGGGCGGGGCCGCGCTCGGCGGCGTGGGCGAGGCGGGCGTGAAGCGCCGGCTCGAGGTGGCGATGGCGCGCCACGAGGGCACGCTCGGCCCGCGCGGCAGCGGGCATACGAGCCCGGACGTCCTGCAGGCTCGGGCCCCGCGTGGCGTGCGCCCGGGCGCCGGGGGCGAAGTGCAGGCGCAGGCCGGCGTCGCTCAGGCGGTAGGCGAGTTCCAGGTCGGCCAGGCACCCGGTGCCGGGACCCTCCGTGCGCTCGAGCAGGCTGCGCTTGAAGGACGCATTTCGAGTGTCCAGCCGCGCCGGGCCGATCTCGCCGGCGGCAGGCGGGCCCAGCGGCGGGTGGCCGCGTCCGGCGAGCCAGCGTGCGAACGAGTCGCGGGGTGCGACGACGGAGCCCTGGACGGCGTGCTCCTCGCCGGGCCGCAGCCTGTGCGCCTCGGCGTGGGCCGCGACGAGGGCGGCCGACGCTGTCATCCCGGCGCGGAGGAAGAGGAGAACCTCCGCGTCGGCCGAGCGCCAGTTGGCGTGGTCGACCACCGCGACCGACGGCGCCCGCGGGGCCGGGCCCGGGCGCTCTGTGAGCGCCGCGGCGACCAGCGCGGCCTCGACGCCCGCGTTGAACGCCGCCTCCGTGTGCGCCGCGGCGGTCTCGAGGCCGTGCGCGCGCAGCGTCTCGCGCAGCTGCGGGTCGGCGGCGAGAAGCGCGACTCGGTCGGCTAGGGCGGCGGCGTCGCCGGCCTCGAACAGCAGCGCGTTGCGGCCGTCCTCGAGGTACTCCGAAGACCCGCCGCGGCCCGTCGCCACCACCGGGCGCCCGCTGGCCATGGCCTCCAGGGGCACGAGCCCCCAGGGCTCCTGCCACTCGACCGGGAAGAGCACGGCGTCGGCCGCCGCATACAGCGCAGGCAGCTCGGCGCGGTCGACCTGCCCGAGCAGGCGGACGCGCTCGGACACGCCGCACGCACGGGCACGGGCAAGGACGCCGGCCGTATCGGCCTCGCTGCCGCCCCCGGCGACGGTCAGCGTCGCCTCCGGGGGTAGTCGAGAGAGCGCGTCGACGGCCGTCTCGATGCCCTTGCGGCGGTCGATGCGTCCCACGTACAGCAGCGCCCAGTCCCACGCCCGCTCGCCCGCGGGGTCGCGCGCGTCGATCCCCGACGGGAGCACCGAGCGCGCCGGCGTCGGCACTCCCCGCAGCCACGCGCGGTCGCGCGTCGTCGCGCTCACGAACGCGTAGTGCGCGAGCTCTGCGAAGGCAAGCCGGGTCGGCACGCCGGTGAGGCGCTCGGCCACGCGCGCCAGCGTGGGGAGGCCGGCGAAGCGCCGCTGCCAGCCGTCGGCGCGCTGTCCGTAGTCGAGCCAGTCATCGTGGACGAAGGCGACCGCGGGGACGCGGGCGGCGCGCCCGGCCGCGAGCAGGGAGAGGCTGAGGCCGCCCATCGACCACCAGGCGATCACGTCGGGCCCGAACGCCGCGAGGTGCCTGCGCAGGGTTGCGAGGTTGTGGCGCTCCATGGCGAGGGCCTCGGCCACGGATCGATGCGGGAACGCGTGATCGGCCCAGTAGGACCGCAGCTCGCGGTGAACGTCGCGGCCGTCCGCGCCGCCCCCGGCGGACCGGTGCTCGGACGCGAGCACCCGGACGACGTGACCGCGGTCGCGCAGAGCATCCACGGCGGACCGCCATACGAGCTCGTAGCCGCCGCCGAGGTCGTGGGGAGGATAGAAGCTGCCGACGGTGAGGACCCGCACCGCGCATATGATCCCAGCCGTGTCCGACGACGCCCCGCCGCTGGTGGTTCCGGCCGTGAGGTCGGTGCGAAATGGGCGCACGGATCGTTGTTCGTGGCCAGGACGCAGGGAGGGTGCAATGGCGGAGCCCTTGCCCCGACCGAGGACGCCGCCACGGGCGGCGAGACGTCCGCCGATTTCGTGCCGAGCTTGCGGCCGGAACCACTAGTCACGGTGGTGGTGCGGTCGCGGCGCGACGGGCTGCGCCGGCGCTGGCTGCTCGACGCGCTCGCAGCGCAGACGCTGGCACCTGCCGCCGTCGTCCTGGGCGACACCGCCGCGCGACCCGCCGCTGTCATCGACGACGGCTGCCGGCCCGAGCCGCGCTGGCTCGAGGAGCTCGTCGCCGCCGCCGCGCGGGCCCCTGGGCGCCCCGTGCGCGGGAGGACCGTGCCCGATCCGCTCGACGCGAGTCCCGTGGCGGGGTCGCTTGACGCGAACGTGCTCTGGCCGCTGAATGGGGTTGCCGGCGCCGAGGCCGTGAGCGCTCCGGAGGCGATCGTCCACGCCGCCCGCCCGTCGCGCCGCAGTCTGCGCCTTCCGCCGCATGCGCGCGCGCCGCGGCCGGTGCCCGACCGGATGCGCGTCGCCCTGCTGAACCCGTGGTTCTGGCCCGAGGTCCGCCGCGGCTCTGAGCGCCTGCTGCACGACCTGGCGGTGGACCTGACGGCGCTCGGCCACGCCCCGCGGCTGCTCACGAGCCACCCGAGTACGACGACACGAACCATCGGGGACGGCTTCGCGGTCGTGCGCACGCGCCGGCCCCCCGCCGGCCTGCTGGAGCGCCATGGCGTCCAAGAGGCGCTCTCGCACGTCCCCCTCACGCTGGCCGAGCTGCTGCGCGGCAACGACGACGCCGCGGTCGCCGCCTACCTGACCGACGCGCTCGCCGCCGTCGCGTGGGGCGCGCGGACCGGCCGGCCGGCCGTCTACGCCTACATGGGCATCCCCGAACGCCATGTGCTCGCGAGCCGCCGCGGACGGCTGGCGCTGCTCGAGACCGTGACCGCGCGCGCCGACGCGGTCGTCGCCCTGTCGACGGCGGCGCGCGACGCCATCTGGCGCTGGCTCGGGGTGGAGGCGCACGTCATCGCGCCCGGGGTCGACCTGGACCACTTCACGCCGCAGCCGGCCGCGCGCGCGGCCGAGCCGACGATCGCCTGCGCGGCCGACCCGGGGGAGGGACGCAAGCGCGTGGAGGCGATCGTGACCGCGTTCGCGCACGTGCGCCGCGAGCGCCCGACCGCGCGGCTGCGGCTGATGAAGCCACGCGACCCCGCGGTGCAGCGCCGGCTGGCCGCACCCGGAGTCGAGTTCGCCGACCTCGCCTCAGAGGAGCTGCGCGACCTCTACCGTGACGCGTGGGTGACGGGGCTCGCGTCGCGCCAGGAGGCCTTCGGGCTCGTGCTGGTGGAGTCCCTGGCCTGCGGGACGCCGGTCTTCGGCCGCCGCGAGGGGGGCGTGCCCGACATCGTCGGCTCCGACGCCGTGGGCCGGCTGTTCGACGACGAGGACGAGCTCGCCGGGGTGATGCTCGAGACGCTCGAGCTCGCGCAGGACCCAGTGACCGCCGGAAACTGCCGGCGGCGCGCGGAAGCCTTCTCGAGTCGCACCTGCGCGGAGGCCTACGTGGAACTGCTGAAGCGGCTGTAGTCGCCGTCCTCGTGCAGGACCACCTCGCCGCGCTCGACGAGCAGGTCGAGGTGGCCGAGCACCTCGCTGAGGGTGAGGAACGCCTGGGTGAGGGCAGCGGGGCCCCACAGGCTGGCGGCCATCTCGTGGGCGGTGAGCGGCGAGTCGGCCAGCGTCCTCGAGATCTTCCTCGCGCGGTGCTCGTGCATGGCGAAGCGCGCGTCGACCAGCGCCGCGACGTCGGTGACCGGGTCGCCGTGGCCTGGCAGGACGACCTCGACGCCGTCCATCGCCTGCGTCGCGCGCAGGGAGCGCATGTAGCTCAGCAGCGGGCTGTCGTCGTCCTTGGACGCCAGCGGGTTGGAGGAGATGTGGCCGATCAGATGGTCGCCGCCGATGACCACGCCGCGCTCGGCGTCGTGGAAGATCGTGTCCGTCGGCGAGTGGCCGGGCCGGTGGTGGACGCGCAGGGTGCGGCCCGCGAAGCCCAGCTCGCCGCCGTCGGTCAGCGTGCGGTCGACCGGCGCCGACGAGCCCCACGCGCGGAAGTTCTGCGAGAGCGCCTCCAGCACGGAGACCACGTCCTCGGGCACGCCGTGACGGGTCATCAACGCGGCGGCGAAGGCGTCGTCTGCCTTCTGCTCGTCGCGCCAGCCGGCCAGCCACGGCACCAGGCGGTCGAGCGCGCACACCTCGGCGCCCGACCGGCGCGCGAGGATCTCGATCAGCCCCTCGTGGTCGGGGTGCTGATGGGTGATGACGATCCGCTCGAGGTCCTCGATCCGCCGGTCGTGCTCGGCGAGGGCGGTCTCGAGCGCGTCGAGCGCCTTGCCCGAGTTGGGCCCGGTGTCGACCAGCGTGAGCGGGTCGTCGTCGATCAGATAGCAGTTGACGCGGCCGACGGTCCACGGCGTCGGGATCGCCAGGGCGTGGACGCCCTCCTTCACGCGGTGATGATCCCGAGCACCTCGTCGCGCTTGGCGGCCATGTCGTCGGCGGACACGAGGCTCTCCAGGTTCAGGCGCAACAGCGGCTCGGTGTTGGACGGCCGCACGTTGAAGTGCCAGTCCTCGTAGTCGACGGACAGGCCGTCGAGCTTGGTCACGTCGCCACCGGGGCCGTAGCGCTCCTCGAGCTCGGCGAGCTTACCGGCGACGTCGGCCACCTCGGAGTTGATCTCGCCGGAGATGAAGTACTTCGCGTGGTACTCCGCGAGCAGCTCGGACAGCGTGGTGCCGCCTTGGGAGAGCAGCTCGAGGATCAGCAGCGCCGGCAGCGTCCCGGAGTCCGCGTTGTAGAAGTCGGCGAAGTAGTAGTGGCCGGAGACCTCGCCGCCGAAGACGGCGCCCTCGTCGCGCATGCGGGTCTTGAAGAACGCGTGGCCGACCCGGTTGATGTGCGCGGTGCCGCCGGCCGCGGCAACCGTGTCCGCGACCGCGCGCGAGGCGCGGACGTCGTAGAGGATGTCGGCGCCCGGCTTCTTCTCGAGGATCGACCGGGCGAGCAGGGCGGTGAGGAAGTCGCCGTCGACGAAGCGGCCCCTGTCGTCGATGAAGAAGCAGCGGTCGGCGTCCCCGTCCCAGGCGATGCCGAGATCGGCCCCGGTCTCGGTCACCTTGGCCATGATGAACTCGCGGTTCTCGGGCAGCAGCGGGTTGGGCTCGTGGTCGGGGAGCTCGCCGTCGGGCTCCCAGTAGAAGGTCTCGAGCTCCAGCGGCAGCGTGTCGAGGATCGGGCCGATCATCGTCCCCGCCATCCCGTTGCCGCCGTCCACGACGACCTTGAGCGGCTTGATGGAGCCGGCGTCGACCAGGGCGAGCGCGGCCTTGCGGAACTCGGGGGCGATGTCGATCGCTTCCGTGCCGCCTCCGCCTGGCGGCTCCGGCAGCCCGTCTGCGAGCAGGCGATAGATGTCCTGCAGCCCGCGGTCACCGGACAACGCAAGCGCGCCCTTCTCGACCATCTTGGCCCCCGTGTACGCCTTGGGATTGTGCGAGGCCGTGCACATCAGGCCGCCGTCGAGCTCCCGCGATCCGACGAGGAAGTAGAGCATCTCCGTGCCGACCATTCCGGCATCCAGGACGTGGGCGCCTTCGCTGGTCATGCCGGCGAGGTAGCGGGCGGCGAGCTCGGGGGCGGTCAGACGCATGTCACGCCCGAGCCCCAGGCGCAGATCGCCGACCGGCTTGCCCGACAGCTCGCCGATCACGCGGGCGAAGGCCCGGCCCACCGCCTCGGCGACGTCACCGTCGATCTGCTCGCCGTAGAGACCGCGGACGTCGTAGGCCTTGAAGATCTCGGAGGGGACGGCCACGGCGGCGCGAAGGCTAGCTTGACGGCCAATGGCACCGCTACCTCCCGTAGTGATCTTGTGCGGTGGCCGCGGCACGCGGCTGCAGGAGAAGACCGTCGATCTGCCCAAGCCGCTGGTGGAGATCGGCGGGTATCCGATCGTCTGGCACGTGATCCAGCTCTACGTGGTGCAGGGCGCGCGCGATTTCGTGCTCGCCGGCGGCTACAAGGTCGACCAGCTCACCGCCTGGGCGGCCGAGACGACGTGGCCTGAGGGCGTGCGGGTGCGCTGCCTGGACACCGGCCTCGACACGCAGACCGGGGGGCGCATCCACGGTCTGCGCGACGAGGTCGGGAAGGGCGCGTTCATGGTCACCTACGCCGACGGCGTCGCCGACATCGACCTGGGCAAGCTGCTCGAGCACCACCACGGTCATGGACAGGCGGCGACGATGACCGTCGTGCGGCCCGAGCTGCAGTTCGGTGTCGCGCTGATCGAGGCGGGCGACGTCGTCTCGGGCTTTCAGGAGAAGCCGCGCGCCGAGCACTGGATCAACGGCGGCTTCTTCTGCTTCGAACCGGCCGTCTTCGACTACCTCACCGCGTCGTCGATCCTCGAGCGCGAGCCGCTGGAAGGCCTCGCCGACGACGGCGCGCTGCACGCCTTCCGCCACACGGGCTTCTGGGCGTGCATGGACACCTACAAGGACGCGACCCGGCTCAACGACCTCTGGGCCGGCGACACCGCCCCCTGGAAGCTGTGGTGAATTAGACTGATTCATCGGCTACGCCGCTGAATCACATCTTGGTAGGGCCTGCGGCTATTAGACTTTGCCGCGTATGTCCGGCCATTCCAAATGGGCAGGGATCAAGCACAAGAAGGCCGTGGTGGACTCCCGGCGGGGCAAGCTGTTCACCAAGCTCGCCCGGGCCATCACCGTCGCTGCCAAGGAGGGCGGGGGCGACGCGGACACGAACGCCCGATTGGGACTCGCCGTGCAGAAGGCCAAGGACGCATCGATGCCCAAGGACAACATCGAGCGCGCCATCGCCAAGGGCACGGGGGAGGGCGGTGATGCGGCCGCGCTCGAGGACGTCGTCTACGAGGGCTACGCGCCCGGCGGCGTCGCACTGCTGATCGAGGCCGTCACCGACAACCGCAACCGCACCGGCTCGGAGATCCGCCATGTGCTCTCGCGCAACGGCGGCAACCTCGGCGAGCCGGGGACCGTCGCGTACCTCTTCGACAAGAAGGGCCTCGTGGTCGTCGACGCCGAGCGCTACTCCGAGGACGACCTGATGGTCGCCATCGACGCGGGGGCCGAGGACATCGCCCTCGACGACGACCTGTACGAGATCCTCTGCGACCCGTCCTCGCTGTCGGACGTGCGCGCCGCGCTCGACGGCGCCGGCATCGAGATCGAGACGGCCGAGATCGCCCATCTGCCGCAGGTCCGCGTCCCCCTCGACGAGGACGCCGCCACCAAGGTGCTCAGGCTCATCGACGCCCTGGACGACCAGGATGACGTCGACACCGTCCACGCCAACTTCGATGTCGACGCAGACGTCCTCGAACGCGTCCTCGGGTAGCAGCCCCGGTGCGCATCCGCGCCCGGCCGGCCTGATCTTCCGGTTCTTCGTCGTGCTGCTGATGGCGATCGGGTCGATCGCCATGTGGCTCGGCGTGCCGCTCGGGCTCATGTACGCGGTGTCGAAGATGGTCAGCTCGACGCAGCCGACGCTCGGCCCCTACATGCTCATCCTCTTCGGCCTCCCGATCGGGATGACGATCATCGGCAAGGGCCTCGGGATGCTGGACCGCTACTACCAGCGCCGCACGGGCGGGCTGCAGGAGCGCTACCGCGCGGGCTGGCTGAAGTCGATGCGCGGCGACGCGAAACCGACAACCGGCAGCTGGAAGGTGCTCGACGCCGTGATGATCTGGTCGGTGACGACGGCCGGCCTGGCCATGGGCGTCTGGTTCTTCTTCTTCGCCGGCTCCTCCATCTGACGCCGCATCGCCGCCGCCTGAAGGCGTCCGACCCTCCGAACAGAATGGTGGGGATGGACGTGGTCATCCTCGGCATCGATCCCGGCACCGCCAACACCGGCTACGGCGTGGTCGCGCGGCTCGCCGGGCGGCTCGTCGCGCTCGACGGGGGTGTCATCGAGACGTCGCCCAGGGCGACGCCCGCGGCGCGGCTGGCGATCATCCACGAGCGGGTGTCGGCTCTGGTGGTCGAGCACCGCCCTGACGCGATCGCCGTCGAGGACCTCTACTTCGGCACCAACGCGCGTTCGGCGTTCGCGGTCGGGCAGGCCCGTGGGGTGGTCCTGCTGGCCGCCGGCCAGGCCGGGCTGGACTGTGCGAGCTACACGCCGCAACAGATCAAGGGCGCCGTCTGCGGCTCGGGCCGCGCCGCCAAGGACCAGGTGCAGCGCATGGTCCAGGCGATCCTCTCCCTCGAGGAGCCGCCGACGCCCGACCACGCGGCGGACGCGCTCGCGGTTGCCATCTGCCACGCCAACGCGGCGCCGATGCGCGCCGCGGTCGGGGCGGCGCTCGCATGATCGCCCTCCTCGCCGGAGAGGTCGCGGTCCGCCGTGGCGACCACGTGGTCGTGTCGTGCGGCGGCGTCGGCTACCGGGCCAGCGTGAGCGCAGAGACGCTGGGCCGTGTCCCCGCCGCCGGCCAGCCGGTCACGTTGCACACCCACCTGATCATGCGCGACGACGGCATGCACCTCTACGGCTTCGCGGCCGAGGCGGAGCGCGACCTCTTCCTGGCGCTGATCGGCGTCCAGGGGGTCGGGCCGAAGGTCGCCCTCGCCGTGCTCTCGGGCGGCCCGCCGCGCGAGCTCGCCGGCGCGGTCATCGCGGGGGACACCGCGCGCCTGCAGGCGGTGCCCGGCATCGGCAAGCGGACCGCGGAGCGGATCGTGGTCGAGCTGCGCGAGAAGCTGGCCCCGCCCGAGCCGGTGGGCGAGATCCGCGTCTCGCGCAACGACGATCCGCGGATCGAGGCGCGCGAGGCGCTGGTGGGCCTGGG
Organism: Solirubrobacteraceae bacterium; assembly: GCA_037724045.1. Lineage (GTDB taxonomy): Bacteria > Actinomycetota > Thermoleophilia > Solirubrobacterales > Solirubrobacteraceae > DATLGB01. The sequence goes on along the minus strand of JBBJOW010000014.1, from coordinate 8,983 downwards.
CTTCGGCTTCGCCGAGGCGGAGGAGCTGCTGGCGACGGCGCCCGACGGCGCGCCTGAGGAGCTCATAGCCCACGCGCTGCGCGGGGCGCGCCGATGAGCATCCGCACCCCCGGGGTCGAGCTCGTCCACGACGCGGCGGAGAGCGTCGAGGACCTCGACATCACCCTGCGCCCGCGCCGGCTGGACGAGTTCGTCGGCCAGGAGGCGCTGCGCGACGAGCTCTCGATCTCATTGCACGCCGCCACCGAGCGAGGCGAGGCGCTCGACCACGTCCTGCTCGCCGGGCCGCCCGGCCTCGGGAAGACCTCGTTGGCGCAGATCGTCGCCGCCGAGCTCGACGTCCCCTTCGTCCAGACCTCGGGGCCCGCGCTCGAGCGCAAGGGCGACGTGGCCGCGTTCCTGACCTCGCTGGAACCGCGCTCGGTCTTCTTCATCGACGAGATCCACCGCCTGCCGCGTGCGGTCGAGGAGATCTTCTATCCCGCCATGGAGGACCGCCAGCTGCCGATCACCGTCGGCTCGGGCGCCGGCGCGCGGGTGATGACGCTGCCGCTGCCGCCCTTCACCCTCGTCGGCGCCACGACACGGTCAGGACTGCTGACCACGCCGCTGCGCGACCGCTTCGGGATCCAGCACCGCCTCGACCACTACGACCCGGCGGAGCTGGCACGCATCGTCGTCCGCTCCGCGCGCGTGCTCGAGGTGGAGACCGACGCGGCGGGCGCCCGCGCCATCGCCGAGCGCGCCCGCGGCACCCCGCGCGTGGCCAACCGCCTGCTCAAGCGGGTGCGCGACTTCGCGCAGGTCCGCGGCACCGGTGCCATCGACGCCGGCACGGCCGCCGCCGCGCTCGTGATGCTCGGTGTCGACGACGCCGGCCTGGACCGGCTGGACCGCGCGCTGCTGCAGGCGATCTGCGGCCACTTCGGCGGCGGGCCCGTCGGCCTGTCGACGCTCGCCGTCACGGTGGGGGAGGAGGCGGACACGATCGAGGACGTCTACGAGCCCTACCTGCTGCAGCGCGGCTTCATCCAGCGCACCCCGCGCGGGCGCACAGCCACGCCGCACGCCTTCCGCCACATCGGCCTGCCGGTCCCCGACCCCAGCCAGCAGCTGTTCTGAGCGGACTCAGCCGAAGGTGAAGGCGTAGGCGCGCACGCCGGGTCGAGGTCGAGCGCGGCGATGACGTAGGCGAGCGCCAGCACCGCGAGGCGAACGGGAGCACGGGCAGCACGCACCGCGAGCGCCGGTCGCTACTGGACGCGCCTCTAAGCTCGGGCTTAGTCGGCCTCCCTACATTGACCGACGCTCACCATGGCGCACCTCTTCATCTGTCCCAATTGCGGTCGGCGCAGCTCGGAATCCGAGCGCACGGCCGGTTTTCGCAACATGCCCAAGGGCTGCTCGAACTGCGGCTTCGCGTTCCTGTTCGAGCTCTTGGACGACTATTACCCGGCGCCGAACGCGGCCTTCTTCACCTGCGACCAGAAGGGCCGCATCATCGCGTGCGGGCGCGGGTCCAAAGAGCTGACCGGGCTTTCGGACGAGAAGACGATCGGCCGTCCGCTCAACGACGTCCTCGGCCTGCAGTTCGACGGTGGCGACGATCCGGTCTCCACCGCCCTGGAGTGGGGCGTGCGGCAGCTGGCCAAGCCGGTCTCGGTGCACGCGGAGGGCGACATCCCGGCGGCCGCGCTGGCCGACCTCTTCCCGGCCTACGATGACGATGGTGGTTTGCTCGTCATTCTGACGCCGCAGAAGGCCAGGTAGCTCCAGCTATGACCGAGCGCCGTCGCAACCTCTTCGTCCTGCTGCTGGTGCTCGGCTTGCTCGCCGGGTCCGTCGCCGTGCTCGTCGCGCGCGAGACCAAGCTGGGCCTGGACCTGCAGGGCGGCGTGTCGCTCGTCTACGAGGCGACGCCCGCCAAGCAGGGGCAGACGATCACGCCGGAGTCGCTCGACCAGTCCATCGAGATCATTCGCGAACGCGTGGACTCCCTCGGCGTCGCCGAGCCGTCGATCAACCAGTCTGGCTCCGACCAGATCCAGATCGACCTGCCGGCGGTCGAGAACGCCGAGAACGCCGCCGACCGCGTGGGGTCGACGGCGCAGATGTACTTCTACGACTGGGAGCTCAACCTCCTCGACGAGGATTGCCTGACCAATCCGGACACGCCGTCATCGTCCTCGGATGCGACGTCGCCCATCTCAGGCCTGCGCAACGCCGTGCTGGCCGCTGCGAAGTGCGACCCCTACGAGAGCGACGGGACGACGCGCTCGTCCGACGCGCGCTACTACGGCTTCGCGAAGACCGGCCAGCCGCTCAACGGCGGGCTGCCGGAGACCGATGAGGAGGACCTGTGGGCGCAGGAGCCCGGTGGCGAGAAGCCCGAGGGCGCCGAGGCGATCCGCGTGCCCGACGGCATCCTCATCGTCCGTGAGGAGCCGCCGCCCGCGATCGGCGACGCGGAGCCGATCGAGCCCGACCTCTGGTGGCTGGTCCAGGACGAGCCGGCGCTCAACGGCGAGGACATCGAGAACCCCGAGCAGAGCTTCGACCAGACGACCAACGAGCCCATCGTCACGATGGACTTCAGCGACAAGGGGCAACGGGACTTCCAGGCGGTCACGCTCGAGCTCGCCCAGCGCGGATCGGACAACGCGCTGCTCGGCGGCAGCTCGATCGACCAGTCGATGCACTTCGCGATCGTGCTCGACAACGAGCTCGTCTCGGTCCCCTACATCGACTACGCCGAGAATCCCGAGGGCATCGACGGGGAGACCGGCGCGCAGATCTCGGGCTCCTTCACCACCCAGTCCGCCCAGGAGCTCGCGAACTTCCTCAAGATCGGCGCGCTGCCGGTCCGCCTCGAGCTGATCTCGCGCTCCCAGGTGTCCGCCTCGCTCGGCCAGCAGGCGCTCGACCAGGGTCTCAAGGCCGGCATCGCAGGCTTCGCCATCGTCGCCCTCTTCCTGCTGGTCTTCTACCGCGTGCTGGGCCTGGTCGCGGTCACCGCGCTGGCGATCTACGCGCTGTACTTCTACGCGCTCGTCAAGCTCGTCCCGATCGTCCTGACGCTGCCGGGGATCGCCGGCCTGATCCTCACGCTCGGCGTCGCCGCGGACGCGAACATCGTCATCTTCGAACGCGTCAAGGAGGAGATCAGACGCGGCAGATCGACCGGCGCCGCGATCGCCGAGGGCTACAAGAAGGGCATCGGGACGATCCTCGACGCCAACGTCGTCACGTTCCTCGTCGCCTTCATCCTCTTCATCCTCGCGACGGCCGGCGTCAAGGGCTTCGCGCTCGTGCTCGGCCTGGGAACCGTCGTCTCGCTGTTCACCGCGGTGCTCGCGACGCAGGCGATCCTGCTCTCGCTGCGCGGGACGAACCTCCTCAAGTCCAAGTCCTCGCTCGGCGCGGGGGGCGAGCGCGGCGGGACGCGGATCGACTTCATGGGCAAGTCCAAGTACTTCTTCTCGGCGTCGGGCGTGATCCTGCTCATCGGCGCCATCGGCATCGCCGGCAAGGGCCTCGAGCTGGGCATCGACTTCGAGGCCGGCACCCGCATCCAGGCGTCGCTCGAGCAGCCCGTCGCGGTCGAGCAGGTGCGCGACACCATCTCGGAAGCCGGGTTCGAGGGCTCCGAGGTCCAGACGCTCACGGCGGAGGATCTCGGCGACAACGTCGTGCAGATCTCGACGGCCCAACTCGAGCCGCCGCAGGTCGACGAGGTCGAGAACGCGCTCGACGAGGCATACGGCCTCGAGTCCTCTTCGTCGAACTCGATCGGCCCGACCTTCGGACAGTCGATCGCCAACTCGGCGCTTGTCGCGATCATCGCCTCGCTGGTCGTGATCGCGGTCTACATCGCGCTGCGCTTCCAGTGGAAGTTCGCCGTGCCGGTGCTGATCGCGCTCATGCACGACATCCTCATCACGGCGGGCGTCTACGCCCTCGTCGGCCAGGAGGTGACGGCGTCGACGGTCGCGGCGCTGTTGACCATCCTCGGCTTCTCGCTCTACGACACCATCATCGTGTTCGACCGGATCCGGGAGAACATCCCGCGCATGCCGTCCGCGACCTTCTCGCAGATCGTCAACCGCTCCATGTCAGAGGTCATCGTGCGCTCACTGGCGACGTCGTTCTGCACCGCGCTACCGGTCTTCGGCCTGCTGCTGTTCGGTGGCGAGACGCTCAAGGACTTCGCCTTCGCACTGCTCATCGGGACGCTCTCGGGCACCTATTCGTCCGTGTTCATCGCCGGCCCGGTCGTGTCGCTGTGGAAGGAGCGCGAGCCGATCTACAAGGCCCGCACCGCGCGCATCCTCGCCGAGCACGGGCACATCCCCGCCTACGCGGTCGCGTCCGCGGGCGAGCCGATCGACATCGCGCCGTCCAAGCGCGGTCGCCGCTCCGTCGCCTCGTCGCCGGAGGAGGGCGTCAGCCAGGAGGAGTTCGACGATCTTGTCGCCAACCTCGGCGTCGAGTCCAAGCCCACGGTCGCGCCGCCACGGACCTCGCGGCCGGCCGGTGGCCGCCGCGCTCGCGCCCAGGACGGCGAGAACGGCGAGGACAAGGACCGCAAGCCGCGCAACACCCGCCACGGGAGGCCGCGCTAGATGGTTGATTGCGAATACTCCGTGGTCGTGCTTGCGCGTCAGGTGGATGCCGGGCGCCGACCGGATCCGAAGGGAATACGGACGTATTCACGAGGATTCGGGTGGCGATCCGGCGCCGCCTGGCGCGCGAGCACGCGCCACCCGAATTTGGAATCGATCATCTAGTGGCCGGTCTCGTGTGGGTGATGGTCGGGCTGGCCATCTGGCACTTCACCGTCTTCTTGCCCGACCGCTTCTGGGCAGGGATAGTCGGCGCCTTCGTCGGCGCCTGCGTCGGGGCTTTCCTGTCCGGGTGGCTGCTCAGCGGCCTGTCCGTTCCCGGCAACAGCGCCCTGAACGTCGGCGACGTGCTCATCTCCGTTCCCGGCGCGCTGCTGGGCATCGCCGCCGTCTACTTCATCGGCGTCCGCCAGGAGCACCTCGACGACAAGGCCCGCGGCGGCGTGGCCCCGCGCCGTTGAGCTGAGCCTGGCTGAGCCGGCGCGTTTTCCGTCCGTCTTCGCGCGTAGGTTCGCGCGGTGGCCGTCGCTGAATCCGCCCGCTTCGAGATCGCCCCGTATGACTTCGCCGCCGCGGCGCGGCTGGCTCAGGAGCTGGGCGTCTCGCACCCTGTGGCCCAGGTTCTCGTGCGTCGCGGCCTTGGCGATCCGGTCGCCGCGCGGACGTTCATGGCCGCCGACGTGCGCCACCCGCTGGCGGCCTTCGGTGGGCTCGCCGACGGGGCGGCGGTGGTGGCGCGCCACATCGCGGGGGGTTCGCGGATCACCGTCCATGGCGACTACGACGTTGACGGCGTCGCGTCGACCGCGATCCTCGTGCGCGTACTGCGCACGCTCGGGGCGCGGGTCGACTCCTACCTTCCGAGCCGGCTCCAGGACGGATACGGGCTGGCGGCCGCGACCGTCGCCCGGCTGGCCGCGCGCGGCACGCAGCTCCTACTGACCGCCGACTGCGCGATCACCGCCGTCGACGAGATCGCCGCCGCCCGGGCGGCCGGGATCGAGGTCGTCGTCACCGACCACCACACGCCGCGCGCGGACGGCGCGCTCCCGGACGCGCCGATCGTGCACCCGCGCCTGAACGGCGGCAACCCGTGCGGGGACCTTTGCGCCGCCGGCGTCGCCTACAAGCTCGCCGGCGCGCTGCTCGAGCAGGCCGGCCTGGACCCCGCGCTGGCCGACGAGGACCTCGACCTGGTGGCGCTGGCCACGGTGGCGGACGTGGTGCCACTGCACGACGAGAACCGCGCCCTCGTGCGCGCGGGCCTGCGCGCCCTGCGCACCACGCGCAAACCGGGGCTGCGCGCGCTCATGGCCGTCGCCCGCGTCGACCCGAGCGGGCTCGACGCGACCGCGATCGGCTTCCGCCTCGCGCCGCGCATCAACGCCGCCGGCCGGGTCGCGCGCGCCGACGCCGGGCTCGAGCTGCTGCTCACCCAGGACGAGGACCGGGCGCGGCAGGTCGCCGAGGAGCTCGACGGTCTCAACGCCCACCGCCGCCACCTGGAGACGCAGATCCGGTTCGCAGCCGAAGCACAGGTGCGCGAGGCCGGCCCTGACCAGCCGGCGTACGTGCTGGCCGGTGAGGACTGGCACCCGGGGGTGATCGGGATCGTCGCCGCGCGGATCGCCGAGCGCCGTTGCCGCCCGACTGTCCTCATCGCCCTCGACGGCGGCGAGGGGACCGGCTCGGGCCGCTCGGTTCCGGCCTTCGACCTGCTCGCCGGCTTCGAGGCCGGCAAGCGGCACCTGCTGCGCCACGGCGGCCACCGGGCGGCGGCCGGGCTGACGATCGAGCGCGGCAGCGTGGACGCGTTCCGGTCCACGTTCTGCGCGCACGCGGCCGACGTCCTGCGCCCCGAGGACCTGGTGCCGGTGGAGCGCCTGGACGCGGTGGTGCCCGGGGACGCGCTCGGTCTGGGGCTGGCCGAGGAGCTGCGCCAGCTCGAGCCGTTCGGCGCGGCCAACCCGGCGGTGACCCTGCTCGTCCCGGGCGCGGAGCTCTCCGACCCGCGCGAGCTGGGCGACAGCGGGCGCCACGTCGGCTTCCGGCTCACGGCCGGCGGCGCGCGCTCGCGCGGCGTGCGCTTCGGGGAGGGTCTCGCGCTCCCGTCGGAGCCGGTCGACGCCTGCGTGCGGCTGGAGGTGAATGCCTTCAACGGCAGCGTTGAGCCCAGAGTGGTGCTGCGGCGCACACGCTTGTGTACAGCAGGCATTGAAAGGGTGGGGGAGCCGGAATCGTTCGCTGCGGGTGTTCTGGCCGAGCTGCGCGCGGCGCTTCCGGCGAACCGCGTGCGATCACTTCCGGAAACCGGAAGTGATCGCACACGGTTCGTGCGCGATGTGCGTGGACGGGGGATCGCGGGGACGATCGCGGACCTGGTGGCCACCGGCGAGTCGGTGCTGGTCGTGTGCGCCCATGCGGCGCATCGCGCCGCGAACCTGCGCGTCGGCGGCTTCGACCTCACCACCTGGGCCGCCGCCCCCGACCTCGCACCCGCGTACGAGCACGTCGTGGCGCTCGACCCACCCTCCTTCGATGCCGCAGTTGATCAACTGGGCGGTAACGGGTTCACCCACCTGGCCTGGGGCGACGGCGAGCTACGCTTTGCCCAGGCGATCCATGAGTGGGAATACACCCTCCTCGACCCGATGCGGGCGCTGTACCGAGGTCTCCGTCGTGAAGCCCTCGCCGGCGAGCGCGCCGAAGCGCTCCTGCGCGGCGACGGCACGCAGCCACGCACACCCGCGCTCGCCGGCCGCCTCGTCCGGGTCCTGCGCGAGCTCGATCTCCTCTCCTTCGATGCCACGTCCTTCAGCCTGCGCTCCAACCCCGGGGTCAAGGTCGCACCCGAGCGCTCCTCCGCGTACCTCGAATACGCACGCCGGCTGGAAGCGGGGCACGCGTGTCTGACGAGCGCGTCGCAACAGAAGGCGGCGTGATCGAGCCCGACGAGGACGCGCTGGCGAACTTCGTCGAGCGCCGCAGCGTCGGCACGGAGACCGAGGAGCACGCCATCCCGCTGCCCGAGGCGCCGGCGGACCTCACGCCGCTCGAGCGCGAGCTGCTCGCCGACCTGTTCGCCGTCGTCTCCGAGCATGCCGACGAGACGGCCGCGCCGATCGAGCGCGCCCGCCTCGTGCAGGCGTTCGTCTTCGCCTGTGAGCACCACGCCGACCAGCGCCGCAAGTCCGGCGAGGAGTTCATCACCCACCCGGTCGGCGTCGCCAAGATCTGCGCGGGCATGCGCCTGGACGAGGCGACGCTGTGCGCTGCCCTGCTGCACGACACCGTCGAGGACACCACCGCGTCGCTGCAGGAGGTCAACGAGGCGTTCGGCGACGAGGTGTGCGGCCTGGTCAACGGCGTGACGAAGCTGACCGGCGTGGTGTTCCAGTCGCGCGACGAGGCGCAGGCCGAGAACTACCGCAAGATGCTCGTGGCGATGGCCACGGACATCCGGGTCATCCTGATCAAGCTGGCCGACCGGCTGCACAACATGCGCACGCTGGCGTCGATGCCAAAGCAGAAGCAGATCGAGAAGGCGCGCGAGACGCTCGAGATCTACGCGCCGATCGCGCACCGGCTCGGCATCCACGCCATCAAGTGGGAGCTCGAGGATCTCGCCTTCGCAACACTGCACCCGCGCAAGTACCAGGAGGTCAAGTCGCTGGTCAACCAGCAGCGTGACGAGCGCGAGCGGTACGTCGCCAAGGCGGGCGGCTACCTCGAGCAGGAGCTCGAGGCGCTGGGCATCCGCGCCGACATCTCGGGGCGGGCGAAGCACTTCTACTCCATCCACACGAAGATGAGCAAGAAGGGCCGCGAGTTCAACGAGATCTACGACCTCACGGCCATGCGGGTGATCGTGGACTCCGTCAAGGACTGCTACGGGGCGGTCGGCGTCATCCACTCCCTGTGGAAGCCGCTGCCCGGCCGGTTCAAGGACATGATCGCCATGCCCAAGTTCAACATGTACCAGGCGCTGCACACCACGGTGATCGGGCCCGAGGGACGGCCGCTGGAGATCCAGATCCGGACCGCCGACATGCACGAGCGGGCCGAGTACGGGGTCGCGGCCCACTGGACCTACAAGGAGGGCGGCGCGGCGAACGCCGACTTCGCCGACGTCAAGCTCAAGTGGCTCAAGGCGCTGCTCGACGAGGAGGGTGACCTCGACGCCGAGGACTTCGCCGCGACGCTCAAGGACGAGCTGATCGACGAGGAGGTCTACGTCTTCACGCCCAAGGGAGAGGTCAAGCGCCTCGCCCACGGCGCCACGCCGCTGGACTTCGCCTACGAGGTGCACACCGACGTCGGGCACCGCTGCGTCGGCGCGAAGGTCAACAACAAGATCGTGC